>NZ_JBHSKD010000003.1:0-124321 GCF_042657275.1 Nocardioides taihuensis | reverse complement strand
GCGGGAACGGCGTGCGGCCATTCAGGCGCGATCAACCACCCACGGAAGCGTCAGATGAGCCAGATTTCCTGATTTCAATTGCTGGCGAGGAACGAGTGCACGTACTCAGCCCTTCCGTCGCACCCTCCAGCCTGTGTAACAGCCTGACCATTCGGACAGTGATCTCTCCCGATGATGTGGCGGCGTATTGGAACGCGGCTGGATGTCTGGCTGGCATCCAAGTGGCCGTGGGCGCAAACTCGCCTACGTTCCTTGGGAAGTTACTCTGGCACGAAACGAGAATCCCCCTTCTGGAACAGTCCCAGGACACGCGGACGGAAGAGCAGAAGGCCCAAATGAACCGTCCCCGGGTCTGGTTCGGAGAGCGATGGATAACTTCAGCTTTCGACCTATTCGAAGAGAACGCTAGGTACTTTTCAGCGCTGCTTCCCAAGATCGACGAAGAGGACCCGCTCGTCGCGCTAGAAGGTGGTGGACTCCCGTGTCTGCAGGAACTTGTCCTGCACAACTCAACCATCTTCCGGTGGAATCGACCCGTCTTTGACGTCGCCGACGGACGCGCTCAGCTCGGGATAGAGAATCGCGTACTCCCGGTCGGGCCCACACCGGCGGACATCGCGGCTGACTGCGCTTTCTACATTGGGCTGATGCGATCTTTCGCCGAAGATGAGCGCCCGCTCTGGACGAAGTTGTCATTCGACGCAGCTGAGGAGAACTTCCACACCTGCTCACAAAATGGCATCACTGCAACGATCTATTGGCCAGGGCTGGGCCTGGTGTCAGTGACTGACCTCGTACTTCAGCGACTGCTGCCGCTGGCTCAGGACGGCCTGGCCAGAAGCCAGGTCGATGGCAAGACGAGCGACCTGCTGCTGGGAAACATTGAGCAGCGTTGTGTAACCAAGCAAAACGGAGCGACCTGGCAGCTCAACGCAATCAGACAACTTGAAGCTCGTAACCTGAACCGGCGGGAGGCGATCCGAGACATGACGGCGCGGTACGTGGACCTCAGCGAGACTGGTCAGCCCGTGCATACATGGGCAGGGGTCTAATGCATGGGCGGGATGCCTGATCTGGACGCCAGTCGGCCCTAGAACCGCCTAGTGCATCCCTTCCCGGGGAATGAAAATCCATCGTGCGCGTCTCGCGCGAACGTGCCGTAGTGCGTCGTCTTCGGTATGTCTTCGGTACGTCAAAGGCGCGAAGCGGCGGCGTCTATCCGCCGCGGTGAAGCCGCGTCGGCATAGAGTGACGCTAGAGGTCTCGGGACCGTTCATCGTCTTGAATGAGGACCCACTCTTGCAGCGAACGATCACCGTCCACATCGACGACCTCGATGGTCGCCAGATTCGCCCGGGCACCGGCGGCACTGTCTCCTTCTCGCTCGACGGAGTCGACTACGAGATCGACCTCTCGGCAAAGCACGGCCGGGAGATGCGAAAGGTGCTCGACCCCTACATCGCAGCAGGGCGGCGAATGCCGAAGACTTCACGCAAGAAGCGCTGAGGGAGCGGATTCTGCCTGTGCCTTGAGGCGGATGGTGCGGATACCCGTGCGTGCAAGGAAACGCTGCGCTGTGCGCGTCCCTCCGCCGCGTTTCACATTGACGCGTCGAGGGTTGAGCCGACCGAATCGTCCTGGACCGACGCCTGCGTGGACGAGATGTCGAATCAAATGTGTCGGCACAAGCGCGAGGTGCGAGTTCGCGCACAAGTTGGCTGTCTCGCGGATACCGTGGTCCGCGACACCGGCGCCTGGGGAAGCCTGTGGTGCCACAAACGATTGGGGGAATCGTGGCAGAAGAGCGCAAGGGGTTCTGGGCATCGCTGATGCCGGATCCTGACGAACTCGCTCGAGGGATGGTGGACAGCGCCACCACCATGAAGATCTACAAGGACGGCACGTTCACGGTGCAGAGCACCTTCGCCAAGGAATCGGCACGCGATCGCCTCATCGGGTTCGACCACGACGCAGATTCGATGCGGCGCAAGTCGGTCACGGGCAGGAGTGGCGCGGCCATGATGACTGGCGGGCTGTCGCTCCTTGCCTCGAACAACCGAGGAGTGATCTACGTGACGGTAACGGGCGAGAACACGAAGGTCCGCACCTTCACCACCCGCAACCCGAGCGGCACGCAACTAACCTCGATCCGGTCCTTGAAGGCCGCCGCGGAGACCGTGCTTGCGCAATCCGTTGGAGCAATCCCGGGGGGTGAGGTGTCAGCGCAGTTGAAGCAACTGGCCGACCTGCACGCCGCCGGAGCTCTGTCAGCGGATGAGTTTGCAGCCGCGAAGAAGCGCTTGCTCGGCTGACAGCGCCTCCACCCCGTGGGGCGCCAGAAACGCTTCGCTGGAAAAGACAAGACAGCCGGCAGCCAGCACCGAGGTGTGAACTCATTCAGACCCGTCGGTCAGCTCACCTGGCTCGCGTTCGAGACCACGACGAGATCAGAAGGAAAACTCGGTTCCATGGATGTTTTGACAGTACTCGCGGTGGCTGCGCTCGCGGTCTGGGCGGTTGTGCGGATCGTGCGGTACATCCGCAAGGAGCGCTATTTCGCCAGCGAGGAGTTCGCGGCGCACAGGGATGAAATCGTGTCTGTGGTCGCCGAGCACAATGAGGTCGGCCAGTACGCCGCAGAGATCAGTGCTCGAGGCTCCTTCCGGATCGGTGCGACGGCCACTGGCGCACAGGCACACCTGGCGACCTCTCAAAACACAAGTAGTTGGAACTACCGGCGAGACCGCAACCTGGCGAACTACCAAGCTCCCAACGTGCACAACTGCTCGCTGCAGGTCACGCGCAACGCCAGCGCCGACCCGATCAAGTACGTGATGAAGTACTTCAATATCAAGCCGAGCGAGCAGACCCTAGAAGATGTCGAGCGTCTCAACGAGAGCATTGCGCGGCTCGAAGCCACACTCAGCAACCTCCACGAACGGGAAGCCAGCATCACGCGATCGGTCGACCCCCCACGCTTCATCCTGAAGCACTACGAACACGAGTTCATGCAGCAAGTCGGAGTCGAACTGGCACCCATCTCGGTCCCCTACCCGACGTACGTCTTCGAGTATGTGAGTGCGGGAGGTAACAGTTCGCAGCGAACCACAGTCACGCTTGACACCCCGACGCTTGACGCGCTTATCGAGACCCTCGGACAGAAGATTCGTTGGAAGAAGAGCGCTGCTGGCCAGCGAGCGCTGATGACGAGCAGGCTTCGGTTCTTTATCAAGGAGCGCGACAACCACACTTGCCAGAGCTGCTCGGTCTCCGTAGCAGCAGAGCCACACCTCCTGCTCGAGGTGGACCACATCATGCCAGTCTCCAAGGGCGGAATGTCCACCCCGGAGAACCTCCAGACGCTCTGCTGGCGGTGCAACCGAACCAAGTCGAACAAGGTCCTCCAATAGACCCGTCACTCCGGAAGCGACTCACCACCGCTGCGATGGGCGACCCACGCGACCCTCCCCCACATCAGGCGACCGACAGCCCTCGTGGTCACGACGCCGCCTCCGCCAGGGGTCTTCCCGAGTTGTGTGCCACAGCGGCGGGCCCGCCGCGCCGAGTTGGCTCGACTGGGTCAACTTCCGCCCCGGAACGCTTCGGTCCGGGTACCGTCGCGCCCAGCGATTCGCCATTCACCGCGAGGCGCAGATCAAGGATCTCTCGGGACGGGGGCAGGTAGTGGCTGAAGAGGCTTGGCACGAGGCAAGGCTCATCCCAACCTCCGGTATCAACGGAGCAGAGGAGCAGGAGCGGCGCGCGACCTCGGCACTGCTCGCGGTGCTCGGCGCGGTCAAGGAGTTCGGTCGGGCGTTCGTGAAGCCGTTTGGCGCACCGTCGGGCGCCATGGAGTGCTTCATCGAGGTGCCGTTCACCTTGGGCGAGCAGCGCCTCTACCCCGATGGGCTCATCCGCGTGTCGCGGGGCGCGAAGTCGTGGACCGCTCTTGTCGAGGTGAAGACCGGCTCCAACCAGCTGGGCGCCCCGCAGCTCGAGAACTACCTCGACATCGCCCGCAACGAGGGCTTCGACGCCGTCATCACGATCTCGAATGAGATCCCAGCCATCGCCGGGCAACACCCGACCAAGGTGGACCGCCGCAAGACCCGCAAGGTCGCCCTCCACCACGTCTCTTGGTCCCAAGTCCTGGCCGAGGCTGTGCTTCAGAAGGAGTTCCGCGGCGTTGCCGACCCAGACCAAGCCTGGATTCTCGGCGAGCTGATCCGCTATCTCGAGCACGGCAAGTCGGGCGCTCTGGAGTTCGATGACATGGGCGAGGCCTGGGTCGCCGTCCGTGACGCAGTCGCGACCGGCACGCTGCGCTCGCAAGACAAGGGGGTGCCTGAGGTCGCCGCCCGCTTCGACGCGTTGCTGCGGTTCACCAGCCTCCAGCTTGGCCGCCAGCTCGGTACCGAGGTCGTACCGGTCTTGTCCCGGAAGGAGATCGCTGAACCGACGCTCCGCACACAGGTACTCACGGAGTCTCTTTGCCAGAGCGGCGTCCTCTCCGGCACGATCCGCATCCCCGACACCGTCGGCCCTCTGGTCATCACCGCCGATCTCCGCGCCTCAACGATCACCTGCCACGTCGACGTCGAGGCGCCCAAGGAGGGGCGGGCGACGACTCGCGTGAACTGGATCGCGCGACAACTCAAGAACGCCCCTGGCTCTACCCGTGTCGAAGCCTTCGCACATCACTCCCGCGGATCATCGGCGGCCGAGCTTCTGGCCACGGTGCGAGAGAACCCTGCGAGCCTGGTCGCAGACCCGGCCCGGGAGCTCCGCGCCTTCCGTGTCGCCGCCACGACACCGCTCGGCAAGAAGCGGGGTCGGGGACGGGGCTGCTTCATCGACTCGGTCCTCGTTGCCGTCGACGGCTTCTACGGCGACGTCCTCGGGTCCGTGCGGGCATGGGCCGCAGCGCCTCCAAAGCTGCGACCCAGCCACCCCACGGCTCCAGACATCGACGAGAACATCCCCGCCGCGCTGGCCTCGGCCGACTTCTCCTCGCAAGACGAAGTCAAAGAGCCTGAGCCGGCTTCAGACCCCCTCACGTTCGAGGCTCGGAACCTCGACTTCGTCGTGGCCGACCCGACCGGCCTCCAGGCACAGGAGCCACAGCCAGGCGAGCCCTCAATCGATGAGGGCGCCTCCGCCTCCGGGAGCGAGTCCACCCCCTAGGCAGAACCGCTGGACGGGACTGCACCACGAGACCCACGGGCCGTATGGCTCGATCATCGTTAGGGTCACGCCTCCGGCTGGGCCGCCCGTTGCGTGGTCGGGTCCCAAGCCATCCGCACAGCGTCGGCCACCTGTCGGACCCGCGTTGGTGCAATCGCCGCCGGGCGCGACCTCAGCCAGCTGACGAGCTGGTCGCCGTGGACGTACGTGCATCGCCCTTCGGCGACATCCTGAGGAAAGTCGGCCCAGATGACCATCACTGGGGTCACCCAGGTTCGTATGCGGCTGGCGGACAGGATCTGTTGATGCGTCTGGCGAGCAAGCCGAAGTAGATGTGCATCCCCAGCCTGTCGGTAGGTAAGCGCGGGGTCGTCGAGCCGGCGTACGGTGACGCCCTGGTCATCGACACTTACAACGCCACCGAGGCGTTTCGAGTCAAGCAGGTAGACCCCGGCTGGGACTATGACTATGTGGTCAACGTTGCCCCGCCCCATGGGTAGATCGTGAAGGACGATCCATCCCTCGTTCTCGAGCTCACGAAGAGCTCTCGCGGTGGCCTGCTCCCCCCAGGCACCTGACTGCCAGTTCTCGATCCACCCCGGCGGTGTGAGGCGAGCGAGCAGCCAGAACGCGAGGGCGGCGCCGCCAAAGACTCCGAAGCACCAGGCGAGGGGCGGCCAGATGCGCGCCGCGCCGAACGAAGCGACGAGGATCGCTCCGCAGACAAGTGCCACCACTACGAAGGGCTTTCGGTTGCGACGACGCCAGGACCGGAGCAGCTCGTCGTACTTCTCCTGAGCCGAATCCCCGGGTGCCTTCCCCCAACTAGACATGGCAAAGAGCATCTCCCACTCCGCGCCTGCGAGGAGCTGATTGGGACGATTCCGCGTGACCGGCCCGACTCGAGATTTGTCCCGGCCGGGACAGCGTGCTCGTCGGCACGCCGGCATCGGAGCGGCGTTTGGCGCTCCCCAGGGACGTCCGCATTCGTCCAGCCACCGGGGTGTCTGCGTCCAATCCATGCATGTGGGACTTAGTGACGTGGCCAATAAGGCAGGTCGGGGCGTTCTCAACCGATTGGTACGGCACCGATGCCACTTATCCACAGGCCCGGCGTGCCCTCTTACGAATGGGCACCGGATTGCGCGAGCGTTGTGCCCAAGCAAGAACGCTGAAGTGTCCGTGCTCGCTCGGGAGAGACGGCCGATCGGCTGGCTACCTCGACGAGCCCTTCTCGGGAGGTAACACCATGTCCAAGCAGGTCAGCCAGATCATCGTGATGGCCCCAGACTTCAACTCCGACGGCATCGTGGAGTGGGGCGTCAAGAACATCATCCCCATCGTTCTGCTCGTCGTCGGGATCGGCATCATCGCGAGCGCCCGCAAGGGACAGATGAGCCAGAACGCCATGACGATCACCAACATCATGCTCGGTTGCATCGTCATCGCCGGCGCCGCTCTCTTTTACGGGTTCGCGGACAACATCGCGAGCTTCGTCTTCGCGGAGTGACGCCGTGCTGATCCGACCCGATGACGAGGTATACCGCGTCGACGCGGTGTGGCTCGGCCCGAAGGGCTTCACGCTGCCCTGGTCCGCTAGGTACTCGGCGTACGGCATCTGGCTGGTGCTGTTCGTGTCCGTGCTGCTGGTCGAAGCGGCACTTCCCATCCACGTGTCAGTCCCGCCCGTCTGGGAGCTGGTGCTGACGATCCTGGCGACGTACGCCCTCACCGGCGTGATCGACCACGATCGGCCTCTCTCCAGCGTGTGGGAACTGCTCCGCACAGAGCTCGCTGCTCCGGGCGGCACGAAGGTGAGGCGTCAGGTCGCGCTCACACCGCGCGTTCGGGTGAGGGGGCCGCAGCATGCGTAGGCGGGAGAAGGACCCGGTCGACGAGGCGGGACTCGCTCTTCGCAACATCGAGGGCCACCTCTGCTTCAGCCGACACGAGGCCTGGGCCTGGTACGCGCTACCCACCCAGCCCTGGTCGTTCCGATCGGACGGACAGCGGGAGCTGCTTCTGTTCGGCATCGGAGACGCCTTGGCCTGGCTGGCCGGCCATCGCATCCACCTCCGTGTGTCGTCACGCCCCTACCCCACGGCTGAGTGGGCACGCGAGCTGCACCGCCTCACCCCCGACGCTCTCCAATCATCGGAGTCGTGGGCAGACCACATGGTCACGATGCAGCACCACCTGCGCCACCAGACGATGGCCGAGAAGGAGGTCTTCCTCGGCGTGCGGCTCGCGCACCGCTCGGCATCGCACCGCGCAATCGGGGCTGTGTGGCGCCACCCCGGCAACATCGAGCACGCACGGCTCCGTCCGCAGATCGAGAGAGTGGACGAGGTCATTGCCCTGCCGGGCGTGGAGGGCAGGCGAGCCACCTCGCTCGAGCTCGAGTGGTTGCTGAGGCGCTCGATGGCCCTCGGGCTGCCGGCCCCAACGGAGTTGTCACCGCTTGACGACGACCCCTGGGATTCCGATGACCTGCACAGCTTCACCGACCAGGTCCTGGTCGAGACCGAGAGGCTCGGTCGCACGGTGAAGGTCACGAGTCGCGGAGGTGCGGCACCCGTCGAGCGTCACGTCGCCGTCATGTCGGTGGGCCGGCTGGAGGAGATCGAAGCTCCAGATCCGGGTCACGATCCCTGGCTCGCCCATACCGACCGGCTCCCGTTCCCGGTCGAGTGGTCCTGCCAGTTCGACGTGCTCTCCGGTGTCGACGCCCGCAAGGCGATCCAGAAGAAGCTTCTGGTCGTCCGTGACATGCAGCGTCACTTCGCCGAGCACGACCTCGACGAGCCGCTGGCCCTGGACCGTCAGGCTCGGCACGCTCGCGAGGTCGAGGACCAGATGACCCGCGGTGTCGACGTTGCTTCTGCGCGGGTGCACGGGTGGTTCCGACTGGCGGTGGCGGCGCGCACACAGGAGGAGTGCCTGGAGCGCGTTCGGCAAGTTCGGACGTCTTACCGGTCGCGGCGGGTCACCATCGAGCACCCGCGCGGTCAGTACGGGCTGCTGCGGGAGTTCATGCCCTGCGAACCGGTCTCGACTTCGGCGTACCGGCGCCGTCTGCCGACCCTGTACGTCGCGGCCGGCGTCGCCACTGCTTCCAGCCGCCTTGGCGATCGACGTGGACCGTACGTCGGGTACACGGCCGGCTCGTCGCGGAGGGCGGTCATGTTCGACACTCACTACGCGACCGAGGTCCGGGAGACGTCAGGCCTTGTTCCGGTCGTTGGCGGACTCGGTGCCGGCAAGAGCGTCCTGCTGGGACAGATCACCTACGAGGCCGTGCGACGGGGCATCCCCGCCGTCGTCCTCGACCCCTCAGGGCCATTGGCGCGTCTCACCGAGATGCCGGAACTGCGAGAGCACAGCCGGCACCTCGACCTGACCACGGCTGCGAGTGGCACCCTCAACCCCTTCGAGGTCGTGGCTTCGCCCAGCCGAGCGGCCTACGCGTCGGAAGACGCCTTCCAGGAAGCCGAGGTCTTCGCGGCACAGGACCGCAAGCTCCTGGCGATGGACGTGGCGAAGATGTTGCTGCCGGCCTCAGTCGCCTCGATGCCGAGCACGTCCCTGGTGATCTCGGATGCGGTACGCGCGACTCGGGGCGAGCGCTCAGCCTCGATGTGGGACATCGTTCACAACCTCGAGCAGGGCAGCAATCCACACGGCCGCATCGTCGCCAACTACCTCAGCGACATGGCCGAGCTGCCGCTCGCGCGGCTGTTCTTCCCGCGAGCCGATGCGACCGGCACGCAGCTCGATGCTCGCCTGACCGTCCTGACCATGCCCGGGCTCGTGTTGCCACCGCGTTCGGTCGACCGGGACCACTGGTCGACCTCCGAGCAACTGGCGGTGCCGCTCCTACACCTGGCGTCCTGGTACGCGACCCGGGCGGTTTACGGACGCGACATGCGCAGCCGCAAACTGGTCGCACTCGACGAGACCCACTTTCTCGGTGAGTGGTCCGCCGGGCGAGCACTCTTCACGCGACTCGGCCGCGACTCCCGGAAGTGGAACACCTGCGTGCTCGCTGCCTCGCAGAACCCCTCCGACGTGCTGGGCATGGACGTCGCCAACTTCATGTCGGCCGCGTTCGTGGGTCGGCTCGAGGACGAGGACGCAGCCCGCGACGGGCTCCGGATGCTGCGTGTCCCGGTGGGCGTGGGCTACGAACGCTCGCTGGCCACGCTGTCGGGTGCTCGTGGGCAGACGGCGGCACGTGAGTTCGTCATGCGCGACGTCGACGGCAACGTGGACAAGCTGCGAGTGGACCTGACCGGCAATCCGAGGCTGCTCGAGGCCCTGAACACGACCGCTGGAGAGGCGCGGCGGCCTGATCAGGAGCGGGTGGCATGACGCGTCTCATCCTGTTGCGGCTGGCCACCTTCGCCGCCGTGGTCCTGGGTCTGGCCCTGCTGCTCCCGACCCCGGCGGACGCGATCCCCGGCTTCTCGGACTGCAAGGAGGCGCCGACACCGGAGGTCCCGGGGCGCGGGATCGCAGGCTTCTTCGACCAGACGCCTGAGTCGCTCCCACCGCAGGCAGACCCGTTCGAGTCCGGATCGAGCACCACGATCTACCAGCAGTACGGCTACGCCGGCCTGCGTTGGCACACCTACGACCTCGGATGCGGCCCGGAGGCGATGCGGCAGCCGGACGCAGTCATCGGAACGGCGATGAGCAACTGGGCCATGCAGGCTCCTCTCGCCCTCACGGCACTCACCGGCTCGCTGACCAAGGTTGCCTTCAACCCCTCGTTCCTCACCGGCCTCGATCCGAGCGTCGAGCAGGTCTCCACTGCCCTGCACGACAGCCTTTTCGCATCGTGGATCCCGGTGGTCATCGCCGCACTGGGCGTGCTCATCATCTTCAAGGCACGTCGGGCGTCGTTGGCCACCACGGCCGCGGCCGTCGGCTGGGCGCTGATGGTCATCCTGATCACGACCGCGCTCTTCCGGTGGCCCGTCGAGGCGGGACACGCTGCCGACGACACCGTCACCAGCACCCTGGGCGCTGTCGTCTCCGAGCTGGACGGCCACGGAGGCAACGTCGACCCAGGAACGGCCGTCGCATCGGGCGTCCACGACCAGATCCTGTACCGATCATGGCTCGCCGGGACATTGGGCAGCGCCGACAGCGAGACGGCCAGGAAGTACGGGCCGGAACTGTTCCGTTCGCAGGCCTTGACGTGGCGCGAGGCCGCGGTCCTCGAGAGCGATCCCGAAGAGGGCCAGCAGATCATCGAGGACAAGCAGGACGCCTGGAAGTCGACCGCCGAACGGATCGAGGACGAGGATCCCGAGGCGTACGAATACCTGACGGGCCGTCGGTCTGAGACCCGGATCGGGTACGCCATGCTGGCCACCGTCGGAACCTTCTTGGCGCTGCCGTTCCTGCTGCTGTCAGCGCTGCTCCTTGTGGGCTGCTACCTCATCGTCCGGCTGGGCGTGATGCTCTTCCCCGCTTTCGCGACGCTGGGTGCCTTCCCTGCCTCGCGAGGGCTGGTGGTGGGACTGGCACGCACCGTCGGCGCGGCGGTGATCAACGCGATCATCTTCGGCGTCGGCGCGGGCGTGACCGTGGCGGTACTCGGCCTCCTGCTCGACCCTCAGGGTGCGCCGGCGTGGCTGGGTCTCGTCCTCATGCCGATCTTCAGTCTGATCATGTGGGTGGCGCTCCGACCGTTCCGACGACTCACGTCCATGGTGAGCGCCGATGGTGACCACTTCCGCAGTACAGCGGGAGGCATCGGGTCCACGGCGAGATCGGGTGGCCGGTTGGCCAAGGACGTGACCAAGATCGGTGTCGCTGCCGCCACGGGTGGCGCAGCTGCTGGGGCCGTCGTCGCGAATGCACAGGAGGAGGCCAAGCCGGCGCCTCCTGAACGGGCCGAAGCTCGACCGACTCCTGTCTCGCCGGCTCGGCGGCCCACGGGCGCACTGCCGGCTGGCCGTCCAGCGCCAGCCACTGAGTCGCAGGCGCCCAGGACTCCCGAACCGCCTGCCCCCCGGCAGGGACCTGGCCCAACTACTGACCGCTCAGCGCCACGACACCGGGAGCTCGAACCCGGCTTTGTGCCCACTCCCAGCGGTGGCACAGTGCCCATGCCTCCGACCGAGCCCGAGTGGTACGACGGGGAGGATGTCTACCCGATCTACCACCCGTCGGACGACCTCGAGGCGTCGTGATGCAGCGACGCGGAAGGGCCTTGCTGCTTGTCGCCGTAACGGGTGCACTCGGGTTGTTGTGCGGCGTGCCCCTGTTGATGGTGATGGTCCTGATGGGCGGCGCCACCGATCTGGATGACATGTGTGCCCCCGGGTCGGGGTCGATCGTGCTCGCAGCCGACGCAGGAGCGGCCCACCTCGACGCACGGCAGCGTGCCAATGCAGCAACTATCATCGATCAGGGCATCCGCATGGGCGTTCCTCAGCGTGCGATGGTCGTCGCCCTCGCCGTCGCGCACCAGGAGTCCGGCTTCCGGAACTATGCGAACGACGGACGCGGCGACGACCTGGAGGCGAGCCAAGCGGGCATCGAGGCTTCGCTCGATCTGCCACACGAGGCGGTCGGCACGGACCACGGATCGCTCGGCATCTTCCAACAGCAGTTCCCGTGGTGGGGCACCATGCGCGAGCTGATGGATCCGCCGACGGCCGCTCGCAAGTTCTACCAGCGGCTGCTCAGCGTCCCGGTCTGGACCCAGATGGACTACGGAGTTGCAGGGCAGGCGGTGCAGCACTCTGCGTACCCGGACGCGTACGACGACGACGTACCGCTTGCCATGCAGCTTCTGGCCGAGGCCGAGGAGCGGTCGAGCGGTATCCAGGAGGCGTCGTACTTCGGGTCTGTCCCCCAGGGCGACTGCGCTGCGACGGCGGCGTGGAACGGGGAACGCGTCTTCCCGCTGGCGCCTGAAGCGACGTACATCGATCTTCAGAACTGGGGGAACGCCGGCTCGCACTGGGAGAGCACGCACACGGGCACGGATCTCTCAGCGGCGTGCGGGACAACTGTCCTGGCGGCAACGGACGGAATCGTGACAGTTCGGACCGACCAGGACTGGGCGGGTCGATGGCTGGTGCAGATCAGCGCTCAGCGCCGGTCCGTGTCGACCTGGTACGCCCATATGCAAAGCATCGACGTCGACACGGGGGACCGGGTGGCCGCTGGCGAGCGCATCGGTGTTGTCGGGGATCTCGGCAACGCCACAGGGTGCCACCTGCACTTCGAGGTGCACCCCGAGGGCGATGACGCGACTGCGGATCCATCGGCCTGGTTGACGGAGGCGACTCACAGCGCCGCGGAGGGGGCCGGCGTGTCATCCGTGGCCGACGCCTCTGGCGGAAGCCCGGTGACGCTCGTGCAAACACGGCTTCCCGACACGATGCGCGGTGACCCTCTTAGACGAGCTCTCGCCTCAGTCCTCTCGAGGAGATCCGACGTCCTCGTCCTGCAGGGTCCGTCGGGACGAAACGTCCATGCGGCGATTGCTCGCGCCCGAGGCGTCTGGGCGTCTTGGTCAACCGCCCGCGAAACGTCTTTCGTCTGGTCCGCGGACCGCTTCGCTCTGGGCCGGCACGGCATGGTCCGCCAGGACGCACCGTGGGCCCTCCTCGAGTCGGATCAGGGAACCCTCCCGATCGTCAGCCTCTTGAACGCCGATCGAGACGGAATCGCCACGAGTCATCTCCGCCTGCTCGATCAGCTCAACGACGCCGGCCTGCCGCCAGCGGTTGCGCTGAGCTCGCGCCAGCGGCAGTTGGAAGCTGTCGACGACGAGCTGAAGGACGTCGGCATCGCCGCCCAGTGGGCGGGTGCGCGATGCGCTGGCGCGACAGTTGTCCCGGGGTTCGCGCTGAACGCGGACTACCTCGCCACGGGAGATCACGGTTGTGCGGCGGGGTCGGGCCAGTCATTCTGGCTCGAGATGCGTCCACGGTGACGAACTGAGGGGGTTCCAGGTGTCCGGGCAGCAAGCCAAGCGCCTCCCCTACTTCGGGGCGCCGCCGGTACGCGAGCCACGTCGGGTCCTCGACGAGCCTTCGCTGCGCGGAAGGCGCGTCATCCTCTCCACTCCGGAGGGCTTCGTCTACGACATGCGAGCGGTCAGTTCGACACGTCAGGACGCGACGGGGCGCACAGTGCTCGACGTCGTGACAGAGGAGGACTACTTCCGGTGGATGTTCACGCAGGCTGAGCCAGCTCGACGGACGTTTCCCGCTGAGCTCGTCTGGGTCGAGTAGCGGCCGAGGACGGCGCGCCAGCGCCGGCCGCCAGGCCGCGCGCCGGCGGAGCCGGCGCCTTGACTGACTAGAGAACAACTCGGCAATCGGTGCCGTTGGGACATCCACCGCTGGATTGGCTCCCCCCTCCCGCGGGGGCGGAACCCTTGCCGCGGGAGGGGAGGCAGAGGTGGCGGCGCTCCGGCCGATACCGACCGGCTGGAGCGCCGCACGTGCGGCGGAGCCCTTGGGAGCGCCCCAGGAGCGTCACGCCGCGTTGTTGTGGCTGCTGCCCGCGTCCGTCAGGGGTCAGTGAGGACGCGGTGGCCACACTCGAGCTCACCCTGCCCGGTTCAGGAGATGGAGTGAGCGCGAGGCCCTAAGTCTTTGGAGGAGCCTCCCTTGGCAAGACGGTTGTTGCCCAGGCGTTGCGTATGCGGTCAGTGGACGACCAAGACGTCACACGTGGCATGACGAACCACGCCCTCGCTCACAGAACCCGCGAACAGGCGCTTGATTCCGCTCATGCCACGCCTGCCAACGACGATCACGTCGACTCCCGTTTCCTGAGCAACGTGAGTAAGTGCCTCTGCCACCTCACCCACGGGCGCCTGGAACGTCTCGCGCAGTTCAGCCTTCGCGCCGGCCTTCGTCAGCAGTTCGTGAGCCTCGCGCAGGTTCTCGGCGTGAGACCGAAGTTCGCCCTTCTCCACCTTCGCGCCCGACGCATGGAGCGCCATTCCGGTGGAGTGAGCCACGCTAACCACGAGCACGGGATCGGTGCCCGCAATTGCTGCGGCGCGGTCCAGCGCACGCCTCGCGCACTCTGAGCCGTCGTAACCGAGCAATACCTTCATGACAGCCTCCTGGAACTGAACATGCGGTCAGACCGGACCCAGTCGGGTCCGCGTCAAGGGCTCCGCGTGTCGCTGCGGAGATGATCCCGAGGGTTGGCCGACAGGCTAGTAACCTTCCTGCACAGTGTCAAGGACGGCGAACACGGCAGGCCAGACAACTGCCCCCCAAGTCCTCATCGTGCGCCAAGATCCCCAGCCGGGTCGCAGCTAGGGGAGAGGTCGGAATGGACCGCTCGCAGCAATGCCTCGTTGGTTCGAGCGAAGGTCTCTGCGGACGAGCGTCCAGTCGCCGATTCAGCGATCCGCGTCACATGGGCGACGAGCTGTGCCACCACCCCGCTCACGCCCTGCACCGCTAGCTGCATGACTGGCGGCCCGGCCCGTGACAGAACTCGGCGGGTAGCACGACGGGTGGCGCGGGACGTTGGGAAACGCCCGAGCCCGAGGTCAACTGGATGCGGATGAGCGCGCCTGCCGGCAAGGAAACTGGGTGGTCGATGGTTGCACCGCCAACCAGGCGCTCGGCTTCAGGAATCGTAAGCACACCCGCTACGCCGTTCACGACGCATCCGTAGCGCCCGGGCACCGGGAGACACGAGGATGTTGACAGGCGTACGGCAGTCCTGGTGGTGGCCTGGCATCGTTCGCCTGGTGCGATGGTGGCTACCACTTCTGGGAAGGAACCCAGCAAGGACGCTGCCCGGCTGACGTCACCTCGCTCGATCAACTCGCGAATTCGCGTGGACGAGACCACTTCACCATCGACGCTCACAGTCCTCGCAACACGAACTGCGAACCGCCCGTCGGCAGCCAGGCTCTCGGGCGTACCGGCCGCCTTGAATCCGAATCGAAAGCTAGCACCGACGTGGACGTGGGTCGCGCGGAGGGCGTCGACAAACACTTCCTGGGTGAATGCGTCTGGAGTCTGGCGCGACCGGGACTTGTTGAAGTCAATGACCACGAGCTCGCGAACTCCAAGTGACTCCAGGATCTCGGCCCGATGCGCCAGGGTCGACAGGTGCTTCGGTGCAACGGCAGTGCCCACCACAGCTCGAGGGTGTGGGTCAAATGTCAGCACCGTGTCACAGCCCTTGATCGTGCTGCGATGACCGATATGGATCCCATCGAAGAAGCCCGCCGCGACACGGCGCTCTCGAGGGCGGACGCGATCCAAGGAGATGATGGCGATCATCGGCGCATTTCCCTGCGTTGAGCTCGATCGCGTCCGACCCTGGCTGTCCACTGAGCACAAATCTCGGTCGGCATCTCACTCAGCCACAGAGGCAGTCTGGGCAGCCGAGATCAGGTCCATGATCGATGAGTCAGCGAGCGTCGTGGTGTCGCCAACCGCACTGCCTTCCGCGACGTCGCGAAGGAGCCGGCGCATGATCTTGCCGGATCGGGTCTTGGGAAGCTCCGGCACAATCATGATCTGGCGCGGTTTGGCGATGGGACCAATCTCGCCGCGGACATGGTCAGTGAGTTCCTCGAGGATGTCCGGTCCACCGTCGCCCGCTTCATTGCGAAGAATGACGTAGGCGTAGATCGCCTGGCCCGTGTCTTCGTCCTTCGCCCCCACCACCGCGGCCTCGGCGACCTTGGGATGCGACACGAGCGCCGACTCAATCTCAGTGGTGGAGAGACGGTGTCCTGACACATTCATTACATCGTCGACCCGGCCCAGCACCCACAAGTGGCCGTCATCGTCCTTCTTGGCGCCATCACCGGCGAAGTACCACCAACGATCTGGATCGACACCACCACCCCTGAAGCGCGACCAGTACGTCTCGATGAACCGTTCGTTATCGCCCCAGATCGTGCGGAGCATGGATGGCCACGGCTCGGTGAGGACGAGGTAGCCGCCAGACCCGTTCGGCACCGACTCGCCGGCTTCGGAGACAACGTCAGCCTCGATACCGGGGATCGGGATCATCGCTGACCCCGGCTTTCCAGCCGTCACACCGGGCAGGGGGCTGATCATCACCGACCCGGTCTCGGTCTGCCACCACGTGTCGACAACCGGCGCGCGGTCTCCCCCGATGATCCGTCGATACCAGATGTAGGCCTCGGGGTTGATCGGTTCACCCACCGATCCGAGCACCCGAAGCGTCGAGAGGTCGTACTTAGCCGGGATTGCCTCTCCTTGCTTCATGAAGGAGCGGATTGCGGTCGGGGCGGTGTAGAAGATTGAGACCTTGTAGTCCTCGATGATCTTCCACCAACGACCAGGCTCGGGGCTGTCCGGAGTGCCCTCGAACAGGACCTGTGTCGCACCATTGGCCAGCGGGCCGTAGACCAGGTACGTGTGACCAGTGACCCAGCCGATGTCGGCTGTGCACCAGTACACATCCGTGTCGACCTTCAGGTCGAAGATCGCCCAGTGCGTGTACGCCGCGGCCGTGAGATAGCCGCCCGTGGTGTGCAGGATGCCCTTGGGATTGCCCGTCGTGCCGGACGTGTACATCACGTACAAGGGGTGTTCTGAGTCGAATGCCTCAGGCTCGTGAACGGAGGAAACATGATTGACGGCTTCGTGCCACCACGTGTCAACGCTGTCGTCCCAGGCGACCTCTTGGCCCGTGCGCCTCACGACGAGCACCTTCTTGACCCGGTGCCCCTCCTCCGCCGCCTTGCGACGCGCACCGTCGACGGCGGGCTTGAGGGCGGAGGCGGTACCCCGCCTGTAGCCGCCGTCTGCCGTAATGACGAAGTCGGCCCTGCAATCGACGATGCGCGCCGCGAGGGCTTCCGACGAGAAGCCGCCGAAGACGACGGTGTGGAGGGCACCGATGCGGGCGCACGCCAACATGGCCACGACGGCCTCGGGGATCATGGGCATGTAGATGACGACCCGGTCACCCCGGGTTACGCCGAGGTCAAGAAGCGCATTGGCAGCGCGGCATACGTCGGCGTGGAGCTGGGCGTAGGTGATGTCACGCGTATCGCCTTCCGGCTCGCCGACCCAGTGCAGCGCAACCTTCTCGCCCTGCCCGGCTTCAACGTGTCGATCCACGCAGTTGTAACTCGCGTTGAGCTTGCCGCCGACAAACCACTGCGCGAAGGGTGGGTTGTCCCAATTAAGTACGCGGTGCCACCGCTGATTCCAAACGAGCCTCTCTGCCTGCTTCGCCCAGAACGACTCCCGGTCGGCGCTTGCCTGGGCGTAGGCCTCCTCACCAAGGTTCGCCTGCTCGGCGAGCTCGGTCGGAGGAGCGAACCGCCGGCCCTCGTGGCTCAGTGATGCCAGCGCGTCGCTGCTCATGTGAATGGTGACTCCTGATTCGGTTTGACTAGATGTCTGGGTGCTTGGTGGCGACCTGGTATGCGCCAGCGTGGAAGACCAGCGGGTCGCCCCCGGTCGCCGAATAGCGTTCGATCTCGCCGACGAAGATGACGTGGTCGCCGGCGTCGTAGGTGGCAACGGTGCGGCATTCGAACGCGCACACCGTCTCGCTCAAAAGGGGCAAGCCCACAAGCCCTTCCGTCACCTCAACGCCAGCGAACTTGTCCTTGAGCGGCGTGGCGAACTGGCGTGAGAGAGCATGCTGGTGGGCGCTGAGGACGTTGACAGCAAAGTGGGAAGCAGAGCGGAAGTCACCGACGCTTGGGGCGGACTTGGCGGGACACCACATGACCAGCGGCGGATCGAGGGAGACGGACGCGAACGAATTAGCGGTCATACCGATGCGCCGCCCGTCCGGAGCCCGGCTCGTCACGACGGTCACTCCGGTGGCGAACTGGCCGAACGCGTTGCGCAGCGCTCGCTCGTCGAAGGCCGCGGTCAGTTGCTGCTGCTTTTGCTCGAGAAAGTGTCGGGCTTCCCCAGCGTCGAACCACCAGGGGTAGAAGAGTCGTGGGTCGTCGAACCCGTTGGCGATATCTGCTGCTGCTGCACGGTTGTCCGCAGCCTCGATCAGGAGCTGCTCCAGGTGCTGAGGCGGCTCCACCAGCAACGAGTTTGTCCACTGGACCGACCACTGACCCCAGCCCCGCCAGTACTGGTCGAAGGTGCGCTGCATCCAGATGGAGTCGAACTCGTTGTCTCCTTGACGAATGATCGCGTCGAAGTAGGCCTCGGCAGACTTGGCCGCATGGTTCGATCCTTGACCAGTGAGCGGATCGTTCAGGACGACCGCGTCGGCCATGCCTAGCACCAAGACTCCACTGGGGAGTTCGCTGACGGCGTGACGGACCGTCGGTGTGATGCGGCCGCGAAGAACACCCATGGGGTCAGTCAGGGTCACATTGGCACAACGGTCGGCTTCATCGGGGAAGTACTTCTCCAGAAGCTCCAGGCTCCTGGTCAGTTGCTCCTCGGGCGTCTTCACGTCCTCCCAGCAATCCAAGGGACCCCCGGGCACACCTTCGAACACCATGATGTCGCAGGCGCCGGAACACGTCAGCGCTGGGAAGACGAAGTACTCACCCACGTCGGGGATCCGCGTGTACGACAGTTCATCGTGCTCGCCCCGCGACTTGAGGCCATGGACGTATGCCATGGCGATGACACGTTGCGGCTTGTCGAACCTGGATTTCTCGACGTCGCGCCGGAAGATGCGACCCAGGTCGCCCTTGCCGGTCGAGACCACGACCAAGTCATTCTCGTCGGCGAGCGTCTGAAGGTAGTTCAGATCGGCCGAACGGATCACCAGGTTTCCGCCCTGCTCGGCGAACTCCTCCACCCAGGCCGAGACCTTGACGCGTTGGTCGACTGACTGCGCTGCCCCTTCGAAGGGCGCTTGCCAGCTGGTGACGACATCGCTGTCCTCACGAATCGTGAAGCGGACGCCCTCGATGAGCGGGACGTCAGCATCCCAGTGGTTGAGCCCGTGGGATCGCTCGATGTCCAAGGCAGTCTCGAACATGAGCTGGCTGGACATTACCGGTCCACTGCGTACCTGATCCGGAGTCCGATCCGTGACCAAAGTGACGTCGTAGTCCCTCTGCTGCAGCATGAGGGCAAGCTGGGCACCTGCCTGGCCTGCGCCCACAATCGCGATACTTCGCACAGCCACACTCCCTTCATCGCGCGCGGTGGTCAGTCGCCTGATCCGACAAGCTGGGCACCGTCACTGTCGTGCTCGGCCGGCGCGTCGACTGCCATCTGGCGGCCGAACGTCTCCGAGTCCCAATAGTCGGCCGACTTGGAGATCGACGCGGCTTCCGTATGGAGAACCATGACCCCGTCGAGGGACAACCGCTGACCGTTCGGCGCGAATGGCCCGAGTCTGACTGCGAGCGTTCCGGTTAGGACGTAGGTGACAGCGGCGCGCTCCTCGTCTGCGATCAGGTCGACGACGCGCCAATGGGCGTCCGGGAAGGCGGTCAGGAAGAACTTCATGCCGTCGCGGATCGTCTGCGGGCCCTGCTTCGAACGCCCTGAGTTGACCTCGAGATGCGCCGCGTCCTTGGAGTAGAGGCGCTCGACGGCGTCCAGGTCGCCGGCGTTATACGCCGCGAACAGCGCTGCAGCGATCTCGGTGGAGTTCACCTGACGATCCCTTCAGTCCCATGTGCGCTCGACACTAGGTTCCGCGCGCCACCATCTTGTGTGTGGCAAGACTATGTTTGTGCAGTAAGGTTTGGCAACCTTCAAAGGGCGGAAATCTCGACGGCGCTGATCCCGGACAACAGGCCGTAGTCAGCCACTCGTGGGCCCGAAGCGGATGACCAGCAACTGCGCGGGCTCCATCGTTCGGTTGATCCAGCGGTGAGCACGTGCGTTGTGGAACAACGCGGAGTCGCCATGGCAAATCCGAAAGTGCTCCAGCTCATCCAGAACGAGTTGGACCTCACCCGCGAGGACAAAGATGAACATTTCACCGTCACCCGTGTCCGATTGCCGATCCGGCCCCGCGCCGGGCTCCACGACGACGACCATCGGCTCCACGGCGCCAGGGACCGGCGCAAGCGAGGCCGCCGTCACACCGGGAATGCTCAGGTCGAGCGGCGTGCGTTCTGAAGCACGCACAACCACAGGGGGGCCCTCGGACGCCGTCCCTAGGATGTTGGGGACTGTCGTGTCCAGTGCATCAGCCAGGGCAAGCAGGGTCCTGTTCGACGGCATGCTCACCCCGCGCTCAATCGCGCTGATCGCAGAGGCGCTGACACCAGTGGCGGCCGCTAGGTCACGGAGAGTCTTGCGCTGTTCCTTGCGCAGACGCTGGATTCGTGCGTGTATGGCCGCGGAGGGGAAGTCGCTCGGGGTGACGGCCTGCTGGGTGTCCCAATCGCTTTCGCGAAGGAGTCGTCGGACGCCGGCGGGGTTCAGCCCGTCCTGTTGGATGAGGTCGCGAATCCTCCTGAGGCGATCAACGTCCGCTGCGCTGTACACCCGATAGCCAGAAGCTGATCGACCCGGCACGATGAGGCGCTCGCTCTCCCACGCCCGAAGGACGGATGCAGAGACTCCCAGTATCTCGGCGACCTGCTTGATGTAGAGACCCTGACCGGCTGGTTCAACTTCGTCGGCGGGGCCGTGACTCGCTCGGTCGCTAGAACCGCGACCGTTCGTGGCGCCGTTCGACGAGTTGGAACTCAACGAATCCTGCCTCTCTGGTCGGCGCCGAACCGATGTGGGCCCGCTTGACGGGATCTGCCTCACTGCAACTTACTCAGTGTCATGTGCCGTCAAGCGCATTTGAAAGTTGAACCGTACTGTCCCGGGACTCGTCACACGCGGGTCGGGCGCACCGGCGGTCGGTCCCAGGTTGGTCCCAGCCAGCGGGCTGGGACCAACCGGTCCCCGTGCCTACGCTTGCGGGAGGCCAGTGTAGGAGCGGATGAAGTTGGCCGCGTCCGACCGGTCGACGTGATCGTAGACAAGCTCGGCAACGATCGCCGGCGGGGTCGCGTTGACATTCTCGAAGAGGCCAACGCGGCCGGCCATACCACCCGTAGTGAGGTCGAACACGAAGTTGAAGAACCGGTTCTTCTCGCGCGCGCTCACTCCGTGCCCCGGGAGCATCTCCTCGAGGCGGGGACCGAACTCAGGATGGTTCCACACCTTCTCGGGCCAGCGAGAAACCAGCCCCTGGCCACAGAGATCCTGGATCCTGTAGAGGATGTTCGGGTACTCCTGAATCGAGTAGAGACGTCCCGCGGCAACGAGGCCCGGCTCAGGCACCTGGACGCCACACCACTCGACGGCACGCTCGACGCTGGCGAGAGAGTAGGAGCGGAGCGTCTGGGCATACATCGAGATCTGAGCGATCGTGTTCCGCACCCCCGGGATCTTGTCCGTGCCGAGGATGTCGGCGATGATCTGCGCAGTCCCAGCAAAGAGTTCAGCCCGGTAGCCCAGACGAGTCATGATGTGCCAGAGGGCGTACGCGCAGCTCTCGTGGTACAGCGTGAGCAGCTCGAGGTTGTGGAGGCTGAAGACGTACTCCTGCGGGATGAACACGTCGTCGAAGATCATGAGCTGGTCCATCTCCTCGCCGCGCGAGTCGATTGGGTGATCCTCAGATGACGCGTCGAGCTTGATCGTCGGCTCGCGCATGATCAGCGACAGGCCAGGCGAGTTCACCGGGATGGCCGCCCAGATGGCGGCGTCGCCCGAGAGGCCCCCGCCGAGCACAGTGGAGAGGGTGAAGAAGTGCGTCAGCGCACCCATGCTCCCTGCGACCTTGCTTCCACGGAGGACGATTCCGTCGGGCGTCTCCTTCACCACGCGCAGCGTGCCCGGGCGGTCGTTCCTCGGCACGGTCCGGTCTGACTGGGTGTCGAGGATCAGGTCGGTGCTCAAGGTGTTCAGGGATCCGGACTGCGCCACGAAGTTGCGGATGTTCTGAGCGAACTCAGGATTCTCCTTCTCGACCCGGTCGATGATGCCGAGGAACCCCAGGGCCATGGCGGGGCCGTAGTCGGGGGGCCTGCCGAACATGCCGAGCGTCTGACGCGTGATCGCCTTGTTGGCGAGACGCTTCTTGTACAGGTCGTCCTTCGTGATGGGAACCTGCCAACCGACGGCGCGGCGAGTCTGGGTCTCCGGGTCGATGTAGGTGACGTCATCCTGGGTCGCCGGGTTGAACTGGAGGTCCATGACCTCCGCCACCGTCGCAACGGTCCGCTTCAGGTGAGGGTGCGTCGTCACGTCTTCGATGTCGTTGCCGTCGGCGTCGACGATGCGACGACCATCGCGCAGGGACACCTTGTACTGCTCACCGTTGAGCAGGTGTGGTTCGGGGCTGCCCGCAAGTGCATCCTTGATGGGCTTGAGGCGCTGCTGGGCCTCGGTGTTGTCTGGCATCTCGCACTCCCTAGTGCAGTTGGTGGTGTGACTCGGCGCGAACGCCGCGGCAGGTCTTCTTCAGTCGCTCAGGACGGCGATGGCACGGATCGGCGAACCGGTTCCCTCGCGGATGTTCAACGGCAGGCCCCAGTAGTAGAAGCGCTTGCCGGCTAGGCCCTCCAGGTTGCAGAGGCTCTCGGTGTTGACGATCTGGTGCTCCCTGCAGACCGCGTGGGCGATCAACCCCATGTCGTCGGACTGGTCGATGGACACGGCGTCGATACCGATGTTGACCACTCCTCGGTCGGCCAGCCACTCAGCTGACTCCCGGTTAAGGCCGGCGTAGTCAACGAGGTACTCCTGCCCGGGGTAGGTGCGGTCTCCGTGCCCCGTGTAGAGCAGCACGATGTCACCGGGACGAATCAGCGAGCCTGCCTTCTCATTGGCCTCCTCGAGATCGGAAACAGTGATGTTGTCGGGGTAGCGCACGTGCGAGACATCCAGGCAGCATGCGTCGCCGTAGTAGTATTCGAGCCGGATCTGGTCCATGGAGGGACCGTCTCCGTCGTACTCGTAGATGGCATCGGCGTGCGTGCCGGTGTGCTCGCTAATCAGAAGGTTGTGCGACTCGAACGGCGCACAACCGAACAGTTTCGGCGCGTCCTCGCGCTCGTGGTTGACCATGATGAAGGGGCGCTGGTGGGCAGGGAAGATCGGCATGCCCTGGTAGATCTCGCGAGTAAGGTCAACGACCGTCACGCCGCGGTCGAGAAGATGCGCGCCGCCCTTCGGGTGCGGGTCCTTCGTCGATGGACTCCTGGTCACGACTTGCTCTCCATTCTCGTTGTGGTGCGGTCCTGGTGACCTAGATCAGGACTCGACGGATGACGGTCTCGTAGATGGCGGCCGCAGACGCGAGCTCGGCGACACTGATCGACTCGTTGTCGGTGTGCGCCAGGCGCTCCGACCCTGGCCCGATCACGACAGCCGGAACACCTAGCTCTTCTGCGAAGATCGCGGCGTCAGTGGTGTAAGGGAGGCCCCGCAGGGACACCTCGCCTGCCACGCCTAGAGCCGCCTCCTTGCAGTGGTTGACGAGCGGATCCCGAAGGTCTGTCGCCAGGGGTGGTGCGTTGCGTATGGTTTCGATCTCCACCGCCTCGGACTTCCCCTGAAGCTGGCGGATCAGGAGGTCGTGCGCCTGCCCCGGGAGGGTGCGGATGTCGAGGACCAGTTCGGCGTAGTCAGGGATCACGTTTGGAGCGAGCCCGCCAGCGATCTGATTGAGAGAGGCAGTGCTCTTCCCGAGCACCGGATGCGCTTCGGTGATGACCATGGCCTCGATCTCGGACCAGTCGCCCAACCAATCGAGGATCAGGCGCACCGCGTTCACGCCTTCGTTGGGCTGCGACCCGTGCGCCGACCGCCCCCGGGCCTTGACCTTCAACCACAGCGCACCACGATGGGTGTAGCCGACGTCGAGGTTGGTTGGTTCCGCCACGATGACGCCACTGAGCGGCCCAAGGCCGCCTTGCGAGCACATCCGGTGCGCCCCAAGACTGTTCGTCTCCTCACCAGCTGTCAGCGCAATGACGATGTCCCCCTGAAGGGCCTCGTCTGCTCGAGCGAAGCGCGCGGCTGCGACACACAGGGCGGCAAGCCCGCCCTTCATATCGAGCGAGCCCCGTCCGTACAGGACGCCGCTCTCGACCGCCCCAGACCATGGGGCGCGCGACCAGCTCCCGACGTTCGCCACCGGCACGGTGTCGAGGTGACCCGACAGGAGAAGCCCGGGCCTTCGGCCGACGCCCTCGAGGCGCGCGCTCACGTTGGCCCGTGCGCCATCGAAGACGTCGACGCTGACCTTCAGGCCCTGCGCCCGCAGGTAGTCCGCGGCCACCTCAGCTGCTTCAACCTCGCCACCGGGAGGATTGATGCTGTTGGCGCGGACCAGGCGAGAGGCCAGGTCACCAACCTCCTGCTCGTACGACGCCGCGAGCTGGTCTGCGTCAATCACTCGAGCACACCGTTCACTTCCAGGGCGCTCGGGAGGGAGGCGTTGAGGTGGGTCGGCACCACGCCACGTTCCGGGAAGATCAACATGAGAGCGGGGTAGAGCACTGCGGCAACGCCAGCCGACGCGAGGAGGCTCACGTCGACACCATTGGCGACATTCGCCCACGGCCCCGTGTAGAGGGTGGTGTTCAGGCAGAGAAGACCGACCACGATCGCGGGCACGAATGCGCCGACGGCGCGGAAGTTCCAGCCACCGGTGAACCAGTAGATGCCGCCACGCTGGCCGGCATTGAACACCTGGAGGTCCACGACGTCGTACTGGCCCTTGCGGAAGGCGAAGCCGATCAGGTTGATGATCACCCAGGGCGTGAGGATCACCACCAGGAGGATCACGAAGGCCGAGATGGAGTCGACGACGTCCCAGACGAACCGCCCCACGAAGACCAGCAACAGCGAGATGGCGCTGACGGCAAGCGTCGCCGAGACTCGCGGCAACTTCGGGATGAGGGAAGAGAAGTCCAAGCCCGTTCCGTACAGGCAGACCGATCCCTGCCCGAAGCTTCCCAGCAGACCGAAGAGAATGACTGCGGTGACGAACCAGGTCGGCGAGATGCTGATGAAGCCCCCCACGAAGGATGTCTCCGCTGCGCCGAAAATGGAGGCCATGTAGGCCCCGAACAGGCAAGCGATCGCGCATCCGATGAACATCCCGACGCCATTGGCTAGGAGGAGCCTGCTGTTGGGCACGCGCCGGGAGATGTACCGCGAGTAGTCGTTGGCGAACGGCGCGTAGGAGATCGGCAACGAGGCAACCGTGGCTACGGAGAGGAGCCAGGTGGGCCAGAAGTCGCCGAGCAGGTAGGCGCCGCCCGCATAACTGGGGTCGAACTTGGATGCAAGCGCGAATACACCGACGACCATCACCAGGCCCAGGATGGGAACGACGAACTTCTGTGCCGCAACGACCGTGTCGAATCCGTAGATGGCGATTGCGATCGTGATGAGCGCAGCGACGGCGTACGCCAAGGCCGCCATTGCGTCGGAATCAGGCGTGCCGAAAAGGCGGTTGGCGCCAGCCACGAGCGAGTCTCCACCGGTCCAGATGCTGATGGCGAAGAAGCCCACCGCGGTAACCATGGCCAGGATCGATCCGATGATCCTTCCGACGACTCCGAAGTGAGCGCCGCTGCTGACCGCACTGTTGGTGCCCGTGCGCGGTCCGAAGAGGGCGAAGGGTGTGTACACCATCGTGCCGATGACCAGACCGACCACGATGGCGGTGAAACTGGACCACCACCCCAGCCCGAAGGCCACAGGCAGCCACCCAAAGACGATCACGGTGAAGGAGAACTGGGCTCCCACGAATACCCAGAACAGACTTGACGGCGAGCCGTGACGTTCGTCGTCGGGGATGAAATCAATACCGCGGGTCTCGACGACCCCGGCACCAGCTTGGTCCTTCATGTGGCGCTCCTCATTCCTCGATGCTTGATGCCAGCTCGGGTACGTAGGCAATGGCCTCGATCTCGATGAGAAGATCAGGAAACGCGAAGCCGCTGACACGGATTGCGGTGCCGACGGGGCCTGGGTCGGAGAGGAATTCGAGCCGAGTCTTCGTCATCTTTTCCCAGTACTCACGGACCTCGTCACCGTCGCCCTCGAAGGCGTAGAAGGTGTTGAACTTGACGATGTGGTGCAGATCCGCCCCGGCCTCGTTCAGGACCTTGCGGATGTTCTCAAAGACGTTTCGGGTCTGGACCTCGATGTCGCCAACGCCGATGGTCTTGCCGTGCTCGTCCGCAGAGATCTGTCCGCCGACAAAGATGAACGGCCCGCACTTCCAGCCCTGAGACAGCGGCACAGGGACGCTCCAGTCCCAGTGGTCCTCAGGCATGAGTCGCTCGGGCGCGCCCCAGGTGGTGGAGCCATTCGACATGTCAACCTCCGACGGAACCTCACCGAGTGTGATGAAGATCGCTGCACAAGAACAAAGGGACCGTACAAGGGTCACTGGACAAGCACAAGGTTGCTGCACGAGATTCTTGGGACTTTCCCTCGTCAATCGGGGGAGCACGCCCAGCGACGCGGTCCGAGGTCGGCGTGTGGTCTGGGCCGGCGCGCACTCGCTCGGGAGCGCAGCGACACATCTGACTCAGCAGTTCTTCGGCACGCACACCTCGGCATGCTGCTTCCGGGTCAGGCCCTTGACCGACCACGAGGCCCACCCCTACGGTGTGCGCGCCACAACTGCATAGCCGCATGATCTGAAGCGGGAGAGTCACAGCCCTCACCAAGGGTTGTGCGCCGAAGGAGCAACTTCTCCCCAGAATCTCTCAGGCCCCGTACCGCTTCGGCTAGGCAACTCTGGAAAGTCAGGACCCTGGTCCTGCGCCCACGGTGCAAGTCGCTCACACAGCGATGAAGCTCTCAGGTTTTCGATGACAGAGCGGGGAGGTCACCTACAGGGTCCGGCGAGCTGCCGGACGCACGAAGGAGCCTCCCGCAATGACTCACGACGCTTCGTCGTACCCTCACAACTTTCATCGTCGCCACATCGGGCTCGGACCCGATGACATCGCGAAGATGCTGGCTGAAGTCGGCTACTCCTCGCTGGACGAGTTGATGGATGCCGCCGTTCCGTCTCGCATCCGCACCACCGGGCTGGACCTTCCAGCACCGGCGTCCGAAGCGGATGCGGCCGCGGAGCTCGCTGCTCTGGCGGGCCGAAACCGCGTCGCTGTGCCGATGATCGGGCTGGGTTACTACCCGACCCATACGCCTGCTGTCATTCGGCGGAACATCCTTGAGGACCCCGGTTGGTACACCGCGTACACGCCGTACCAGCCCGAGATCAGTCAGGGGCGGCTGGAAGCCCTGATCAACTTCCAGACGATGGTCGGGGACCTCACCGGGCTACCCACAGCAAACGCTTCGCTGCTGGATGAAGGCACTGCCGTCGCTGAGGCGGTCATGGTCATGAAGCGGGCTTCACGGTCGAAGGCTTCGCGGGTGTTGATTGACGCCGATACCCACCCTCAGACACTCGATGT
Source organism: Nocardioides taihuensis (assembly GCF_042657275.1). Classification (NCBI taxonomy): domain Bacteria; kingdom Bacillati; phylum Actinomycetota; class Actinomycetes; order Propionibacteriales; family Nocardioidaceae; genus Nocardioides; species Nocardioides taihuensis. Next base: position 96,741 of record NZ_JBHSKD010000003.1, on the reverse strand, counting down.
CCTGATCACCCGAGCTGCGGAGATCGGCGTCGAGGTGGAGGTGGTCGATCTGGACGAACCGCTCCCGACAGGCGAGTTCTTCGGCCTGATAGCGAGCTACCCCGGGTCTTCCGGCGAGATCAGGGACCTAGAACCTGTCATCCAGGAGGTACACAATCGTGGTGCTCAGGCGGCGGTGGCGACCGACCTATTGGCGTTGACGCTTCTCAAGCCGCCCGGCGAGTTCGGGGCAGACCTGACGGTTGGATCGACGCAGCGGTTTGGCGTCCCGCTCTTCTACGGGGGACCCCATGCCGCCTTCCTGAGCGTGCGCAGCGGTCTCGAGCGTCACCTTCCCGGTCGACTCGTTGGCGTCTCCGTCGACGATGAGGGGCGCCCTGCATACCGACTCGCACTTCAGACTCGGGAGCAGCACATCCGACGGGACAAGGCGACGTCGAACATCTGCACGGCACAGGTGCTTCTCGCCGTAGTGGCCTCGATGTACGCCGTCTACCACGGTTCCGACGGTCTCCGAGAGATCGCACGTCGTGTGCACGCTCATGCCCGGTCGATTCACGGCACACTGCGGGCTCAAGGCTTCACTGTCTCCACAACGGCCTTCTTCGACACCATCGTGGTGGAGGTGCCAGAAGGCGCAGACGAAGTTCTCCGCAAGGCAGCCGAGAGTGGTCTGAGACTGAGAAGAGTCGACTCCGATCACGTGGGCATCAGTTGCTCCGAGACGACCACGGACGAGCACGTCTCGCTCGCGGTGGCTGCATTCGAGGTACCTGAAACCGATCGAGTCAGGGACAGACGATCTGTCATTCCGCCCAAGCTGGCGAGAACGACCGACTTCCTCACACACCCCGTGTTCCAAGAACACCGGTCGGAGACAGCGATGCTGCGCTACATGCGCCAGCTCCGCGATCGAGACTTCGCACTCGACCGCGGAATGATCCCGCTCGGATCGTGCACGATGAAGCTGAACGCCACGGCGGAGATGGAGCCCGTGTCCCTGCCGGGCTTCGCAGACCTTCACCCGTTTGCGCCCATCGAGGACGCGCGGGGCTATCTCGACCTAATCCATCAACTCGAGACCTGGCTCGCGAACGTGACCGGCTACGCCAAGGTCTCGCTTCAGCCCAACGCGGGTTCGCAGGGTGAGCTGGCGGGGCTGCTGGCGATACGCGGCTACCTGCGATCGCGAGGCGAAGTTGCCCGGGACGTCTGCCTGATTCCGGCGAGTGCACATGGCACGAATGCCGCATCCGCCGTGATGGCGGGGATGCGTGTGGTCGTGGTCGCCTCCGATGAGGACGGAACCGTCGACATGGACGACCTCGAGGAGAAGTGCGAGCAGCACTCAAACCAGCTCGCCGCCATCATGGTCACCTATCCGTCCACCCACGGGGTGTACGAGTCCCAGATCTCGACGCTCTGCGAGACAGTTCACCACCACGGGGGTCAGGTCTACATCGACGGGGCCAACCTCAACGCCTTGCTGGGAGTCGCCAAGCCTGGTGAGTTTGGCGGGGACGTGTCGCATCTCAATCTTCACAAGACCTTCTGCATCCCGCATGGCGGTGGGGGTCCGGGCGTGGGGCCAGTCGCCGTCGCCGCTCACCTTGCTCCCTTCGTCCCGTCCCATCCACTCCACCCGGATCCGTCCCGACGCTCCGGCCCTGGCCCCGTCAGCGCAGCTCCCTTCGGATCCGCCGGCATCCTCCCTATTCCTTGGGCGTACATCCGGATGATGGGCGCCGAAGGCCTGACGCTCGCCACAAAGGCGGCCGTGCTTGCGGCGAACTACGTTGCACGGCGCCTCAGCACGCACTTCCCGGTGCTCTACGCGGGTCAGGACGGACTGGTGGCGCACGAATGCATCCTGGATGTCAGGCCTTTGACAGCCGCCACTGGCGTCAGTGTCGACGACATCGCCAAGCGGCTCATCGACTACGGCTTCCACGCACCCACGATGGGCTTCCCTGTGCCCGGCACACTGATGGTCGAGCCCACTGAGTCCGAAGATCTTGCGGAGCTCGACCGCTTCGTCGACGCGATGGTCAGGATCCGCGATGAGATCGACCGTGTTGCGGACGGGACCTGGTCGCTGGATGCGAGTCCGCTGCGCCGGGCGCCGCACACCGCGACATCGGTTGTCGGCGAGTGGAACCGCGCCTATTCGCGCGAGACGGCGGCGTTCCCCGCCGGCGTCGCAAGGGACAAGTACTGGCCCCCGGTCGGCCGCATCGAGCAGGCATTCGGGGACCGGAACCTGGTGTGTTCCTGCCCTCCGCCCGAAGCATTCGAGAGTCAAGGAGTCGACGCATGACCAGGCGCACCGACCTCTATGAGGTGCACAGAGCCCTCGGGGCTTCTTTCACTGAGTTCGCTGGGTGGGAGATGCCCGTCCGCTACGAGTCTGAGACTGCGGAGCACAACGCGGTGCGCACCACCGCTGGGCTCTTTGACCTCAGCCACATGGGCGAGATCGAGATCACCGGCCCGGGCGCCGCGGCTGCCCTGGACTTCGCCTTGGTTGGCAGACCGTCGCGGATCGGGCAAGGCAAGGCCCGCTACACGATGATCTGTGACGAAGACGGCGGTATTCTCGACGACCTGGTCGTCTACCGGTTGACTGACGAGGAGTTTCTCGTCGTCGCGAACGCCGGCAATGTCGACACAGTTGCGGATGAACTCGAACGACGGAGTCACGGGTTCGACGTGGCGGTCGAGAACGCCTCTGACCACTGGTGCCTCATCGCGGTCCAGGGCCCCAACGCGTACGCCATCATGGCCGAATGTTCTTCGGTCGACACCGGGGACCTGAAGTACTACTCGATCGTTGAGGCAACCGTTTCGGGGCATGACGTGCTTGTTGCGCGCACTGGGTACACGGGTGAGGACGGCTTCGAGGTCTATTGCACACCTAACGACGCGGTCGCGGTATGGAACTCTATGGCCGCCTGCGGCCACAGGTACCACCTTAGGCCGGCAGGTCTGGCATGCCGCGACACGCTGCGACTCGAGGCCGGAATGCCGCTCTACGGTCACGAGCTCGACAAGACCACCAGTCCGTTCGACGCCGGACTAGGTCGCATTGTCGCGTTCGACAAGGACGGTGGTTTCGTGGGCGAGATGGCCCTGGCAGTCAAGGCGGACAACCCGTCAACCCATGTGTTGGTCGGCCTGTCTACCAGCGGTCGTCGCGCCCCCAGGCACGGATATGCGGTCTCGGACCGCTCCAGCGGACGTTCCGTCGGCTGGGTTACGAGCGGAGCACCTTCTCCCACCCTGGGGCACCCGATTGCGATGGCGTATGTCGAGAGGGAGTACGCCGGGATTGGCGAAAAGGTGGTCGTCGACATCCGCGGTTCGAGTGAGGACGCACTCATCGTGCCCATGCCGTTCTACAAGCGCGGCGCAAAGCGCGGCGCGTCAAACAGGACTAAGGAGTAGCAATGAACATCCCAGCGGACCTCAAGTACAGCGACCAGCACGAGTGGGTGTCGATCGAGGGAAACGTCGCGACGGTTGGTATCACTGAGCACGCCGCCGAGGCTCTCGGCGACATTGTCTTCGTCGAACTGCCAGAGCCGGGAGCAGCCGTGAGCGCGGGTAGTCCCTGTGGTGAGATCGAGTCAACGAAGTCGGTCAGTGATCTGTTCTCACCGGTCGACGGATCAGTCAGCGAGATCAACCAGACAGTGATCGACGACTCGGCTGTCGTCAACGTGGATCCCTATGGCAACGGCTGGTTGTTCCGTGTGACGGTCGACGATCTGCCGCAACTTCTCTCAGCGACGGAATACGCCGCGCTCGTTGACGGGGAAGCGACATGACTAGCCTGAACTCGCCCTTGGCGGACGCCGACCCAGAGGTTTTCAACGCCATAGAAGCCGAGCTCACCCGACAGCGGACCACGCTGGAGATGATCGCGAGCGAGAACTTCGCGCCCATCGCTGTCATGCAGGCGCAGGGTTCTGTCCTGACCAACAAGTACGCCGAGGGATACCCGGGCCGGCGCTACTACGGCGGTTGCGAACACGTGGACGTGATCGAGGACCTCGCCGTTGAGCGAGCCAAGGATCTCTTCCGCTCCACCTTTGCAAACCTCCAGCCGCACTCCGGGGCACAGGCCAACGCTGCCGTGATGTTCACGCTTCTCGAGCCTGGCGACACCATCCTCGGGCTCGACCTTTCCCATGGTGGGCATCTCACCCACGGCATGCGACTCAACTACAGCGGCAGGCTCTACAACGCAGTTGCCTACCATGTGAGAGAGTCCGACTTCCAAGTCGACATGGACGAGGTCGAACGTCTCGCTCAGGAACATCGACCGAAGCTCATCGTGGCAGGTTGGTCCGCCTACCCACTGCACCTCGACTTCAAAGAGTTCCGACGCATCGCCGACTCGGTCGGTGCGGACTTGTTGGTCGATATGGCCCACATCGCTGGGCTCGTGGCCGCCGACCTCCACCCGAGTCCGGTGCCGTTTGCCGATGTGGTCACCAGTACAACTCACAAGACACTCGGCGGACCTCGTGGCGGACTCATCCTGACGGATCGTGCCGATCTGGCGAAGCGGCTGAACTCGGCCGTCTTCCCGGGTCTTCAAGGCGGGCCCCTCGAACACGTGATCGCAGCCAAGGCCGTCGCCCTCCGCCTTGCCGGAACGGAGGAGTTCCGCGATCGCCAGCGTCGCACTCTAGGTGGTGCGCAAGCCGTCGCCGAGCGATTGTCTTCGGACAGGGTGCAGTCTGCTGGCATCAGCGTCCTCACTGGTGGAACTCAGGTGCATCTGGTCCTGGTTGACCTGCGGCACTCCGAACTGGACGGACAACAGGCGGAGGACCGTCTGCATTCGATCGGAATCACAGTCAATCGGAACGCCGTGCCGTTCGACCCCCGGCCGCCGATGGTCTCGTCGGGGCTTCGCATTGGCACTCCAGCCCTTGCAGCCCGCGGCTTCGGGGCTGGCGAGTTCGCCGATGTCGGCGACATCATCGCCATGGCACTGAGTGAACCCCTTTCCGAGGACCGGGCCGCAGCCCTACGTGGACGTGTGGCGGCGCTCGCCGCGCGGTTTCCGCTTTACCCGGAGCTCTGAGGTGGTCAGTTCAAACGCAGCGCTCGCAAGGCCCGACGACGGGCGCAAGCTGCTGCGCCTCGAGGTGCGCAACGCCGAGACGCCGATCGAGCGCAAGCCGGAGTGGATCAAGACGCGGGCGAAGATGGGCCCCGAGTACCGCCACCTGCAGAACCTCGTGAAGTCCGAGGGCCTGCACACGGTGTGCCAGGAGGCCGCCTGCCCCAACATCTTCGAGTGCTGGGAAGACCGCGAGGCGACCTTCCTCATCGGCGGCGACCAGTGCACGCGCCGCTGCGACTTCTGCCAGATCGACACCGGCAAGCCGCAGCCGCTCGACCGCGACGAGCCGCGCCGGGTCGCGGAGTCGGTGCGCACCATGGGCCTGCGCTACGCGACCATCACCGGCGTCGCCCGCGACGACCTGCCCGACGGCGGTGCCTGGCTGTACGCCGAGACCGTGCGCGCGATCCACGGGCTCAATGCCGACACCGGCGTGGAGAACCTCATCCCCGACTTCAACGGGAAGCCCGACCTGCTGGCCGAGGTCTTCGAGTCGCGACCCGAGGTGCTCGCCCACAACGTCGAGACCGTGCCGCGGATCTTCAAGCGGATCCGGCCGGCCTTCCGCTACGACCGCTCGCTGGGCGTGATCACCGCCGCCCGCGACTTCGGCCTGGTCACCAAGTCCAACCTGATCCTCGGCATGGGCGAGACCCGCGAGGAGGTCTCGCAGGCTCTGCGCGACCTGCACGACGCGGGCTGCGAGCTGGTCACGATCACCCAGTACCTGCGCCCCTCGGTGCGTCACCACCCCGTCGAGCGCTGGGTCAAGCCCGAGGAGTTCGTCGAGCTGGCCGCCGAGGCCGAGGAGATCGGCTTCTCCGGAGTGCTGTCGGGCCCGCTCGTCCGTTCGTCGTACCGGGCCGGGCGGTTGTACCGCCAGGCACTCGGAGGGCGTGTCCAGTGTCACTGAGTGCCTTTGATCTCTACTCCGTCGGCATCGGCCCGTCGTCGTCACACACCGTTGGTCCCATGCGGGCGGCCAAGATGTTCGCCGACCTCCTCCGGCTTGAAGATCTGCTCGATGAGGTATTGCGCGTCAAGGTGGAGCTCTTTGGATCGCTCGGGGCGACGGGTCATGGTCATGGCTCCGAAGGCGCGGTGCTCCTGGGGCTTCATGGGGAAGAGCCGGAGTCCGTGGACCCCGACTGGGCCGGCCGATTCCTCGAGCAGGTCCGCGTCCAGCGAAGTCTGCGACTCGTCGGAAGTCGCCTCATCTCGTTCGACTGCCTGACTGACCTCATCCTCCATCCGCGACGTTCGCTTCCCGCCCACCCCAACGGCATGACCTTCTCGGCTTTCGACAGCAGAAGCGAACTCCTTCGGGAAGTGACGTACTTCTCCGTGGGCGGAGGCTTTATCGTGGACGCCTCGGGCAGGGACCCTGGACGAGACGCGCGAGCAGAGCGTGCGCCAGTTCGGTTCCCGTTCGATAGCGCAGCTGGTCTCCTCAAGATCTGCCGCTCCGAGAAGATCGGGATCAGTGATGTCGTCCTGGCCAACGAGTTGTCCTGGCGCACTCAGGATGCTGTCCGTACTGGTCTCCTGGACCTTTGGACGGTGATGGCCTCATGCGTTGAGGCCGGGTACCACCGCGAGGGACTTCTTCCCGGAGGGCTGCAGGTGCGAAGGCGGGCCCCCGGCCTCTACCGGCGATTGACAGCGACCTCTGCAGATGGAAGCGACCCCTTGCGCGCCATGGAGTGGGTGAATCTATTCGCGCTGTCCGTTAACGAGGAGAACGCGGCAGGGGGCCGCGTCGTGACCGCCCCGACCAACGGAGCTGCCGGAATTCTGCCTGCGGTTCTCCACTACTACGTTCGCTTCGTCCCTGGCGCCGACGAGGATGGCATTGTCAGGTTCCTTCTGACCGCAGCGGCCATCGGCATGCTCTTCAAGCAGAACGCCTCGATCTCGGGAGCGGAGGTTGGGTGCCAAGGCGAGGTCGGCTCCGCTTGCGCCATGGCGGCTGGAGCACTGTGCGAGGTTTTGGGCGGGAGCCCCGAACAGGTCGAGAACGCTGCCGAGATGGGGATCGAACACAATCTGGGACTCACCTGCGACCCGGTGGCCGGCCTTGTGCAAGTCCCGTGCATCGAGCGGAACGCCATGGCCTCGATGAAGGCCATCAACGCAGCAAGGCTGGCCATCCATGGTGACGGGCACCACACGGTGACCCTGGACCAGGCGATCGAGACTATGCGCGCAACTGGCCGCGACATGCACCACAAGTACAAGGAGACGTCCCTGGGCGGCCTCGCAGTTCATGTAGTTGAGTGCTGAGGACTGTGGGATGCGCCCTACTCCCATGCCAAGGAACCAAGGCTCGCGTGATGACAGCCGGCGGGGCCAAATTTCGTCGGATGGACGATGTGCGCGTTCGCGCAGTTCGTCGATCATCACTCCGATCAACGGAGACACGGCGGGCGGCGTGTGCGTCCGGCTCACGAGTGCTTTGTGCGAAGGGGCTCGGGCCAGCCCCTCCGGCCCGGTCGCCCACTTCGCCGCTGAGGTACACGGTTCGCCACCAGCACAATGGATACTCTGCCCACGTTTCCTGAGTCCGACGGTTAGTCAAGAACGTCAGCGACCGCAGCAACTGCTATCCGGTGCGCTGCGCCGACCGGGGCGTTGGTGAGAACCCCCGCGTGGGTGTTCAAGCCCAGCGCGAGGCAACGGTCGCTCCGAGAGGCGTCCTGCCAGCCCTTGTCGGCCATTGCCAGGACGTAGGGCAACGTGGCGTTGGTCAGCGCGTAGGTCGAGGTGTTGGGGACGGCCCCCGGCATGTTGGCCACGCAGTAGAACACCGAGTTGTGCACTGTGTATGTCGGGTCGGCGTGCGTGGTGGCGTGGGTGTCCTCGAAGCAGCCGCCCTGGTCGACCGCGATATCGACGAGCACCGAACCCGGCTTCATCCGCGAGACCAGGTCGTTGTTGACGAGCTTGGGTGCCGCAGCGCCCGGGATCAACACGGCGCCGATCACCATGTCGGCCTCCATCACCTGCTGCTCGATGGCCAACTTGGACGAGGCGAGCCCGTGCACCCGGTTGTTGTAGCGCCAGAACGACATCCGCAGCTTCTCGAGGTCTGTGTCGAGCAGGGTCACGTCCGCACCCATGCCGAGCGCGATGTTCGCGGCGTTCTGGCCCGAGACACCGGCGCCGATAATGACGACCTTGGCGTTGGCCACGCCGCCGACGCCGCCCAGCAGCACACCGCGGCCGCCCTGGGCCTTCATCAACACGTGCGCGCCGACCTGCGGCGCAAGGCAGCCCGCGACCTCCGACATCGGGTAGAGCAGCGGCAGGCCGCCCGAGGGTAGTTGCACCGTCTCGTATGCAATGCCGGTCACCTTGCGGTCCAGCAGCTCCTCGGTGAGCGGTTTGTCGGCGGCGAGGTGCAAGTAGGTGAAGAGCGTCATGCCCTCGCGCATGCAGGCGTACTCCTCGGCGACCGGCTCCTTGACCTTCAGCACCATGTCGACGCCGCCGTCGGTCCCCCAGGCCTGCTCGGGTGTGTCGACGATCGTTGCTCCCGCTCCGGCGTACTCCAGGTCGTCGATCGAAGAGCCGGCACCGGCACCCTTCTCCACGACCACCTGGTGACCGTGAGCGGTCAGCTCATGGACACCGATGGGCGTGATCGCTACGCGGTACTCGTGGTTCTTTACTTCGCTGGGTACTCCGATCCGCATGCTCACCTCCTTGTTCGACTTGATGTGCAGAGTCTCATCGGGAATGCGGCCAGTGACAACTTGCTCGGAACACAATTCTCTCAAAGGCGATTAATCTCGACTATCCTGCAGAGGTGGATGTTGGCGGCCGGGTAGGCTCGAACGTTGATGCACTGGCCGCGGGCGACGGCCCAGTGCTTGACGCGGTCGACCGGCAACTCTTGGCTGACCTAGCGCTGAACGCCCGGGCCTCAAACAAGGAGCTCGCCGCGCACGTCGGCGTCGCGCCCTCAACTTGCTCACTCCGCATGCGTCGACTTCGCGACCTGGGTGTGATCCGGGGCTTCCACGCGGATATCGATCCAAGGGCGCTCGGGCGCCCGATTCAGGCGCTCGTCGCAGTGCGAGTGCAGCCCGCCGCCCGCGCCCACATCGGTGCGCTCACCAGCAAGCTTTCGTCCCTTCCCGGGGTGACCAACGTGTTCTTCCTGGCCGGCCCGGTCGACTTTCATATACAAGTCGCCGTGGCATCATCCGACGACCTGCGCGACTTTGTCACCGAACATCTCAGCGCCTCGCGCGAGTTCGCATCCACCGAAACCAGCCTGATCTTCGAACATCGTCGAATCGACCGCCTCACATAAGCGCCGACCCATCGGAATGACAATCCCAGCGGCCTGACGTCGAGCGTGCTTTGATTCGGTGCGGCAGTACGGCGTCGGATCCACCACAGACGCTCAGAAGCATGCGGGAAGTGGCTGGCTTGCCGGTGCTGCTGCTGAGCTGGACCGACGCAAGACCCGGAAGAGCGGGCGGACTTCGGCGGGCCGCTCGAAAGAGCCCTGAAGCGCCCCGGGTCTGACGCATTCCTCTGAGTTGCTGGGATTCAGCATCATGCCGAAGAAGTCCATTCCCGAGTGAAGTCCCGGGGTGTCCGACTGGTGCCGAGCACCGGGCGATGTACCCGACCAATACTGCGGCGGAGCTGGCGGTCGCCAAGCCGTTCGGGGTGAGCAAGGAGTCGTCGCGGCGCTGAGTGGCACAAGCCGAACCGCCGGACGCCACGCGCCCTGGGTCACCACGGGGGAGACCGAGGAGACTGGCCAACTGCGGCGGAGAACGCCGGCCGCGTAAGGACGTGGGGATCTTGAAGGCAGCCACAGCTCTTCTCTTAGGAGCGGCCGAGAACCTGAGGGCGCTTCACGGGATGAGCCCGGCGGTCATCGGGTCGCACTTGGCCAGATATGCGATCAGTGCCTGTGCAGGATCCGCGACACCAGGTGTGGCGGGATCTCGGGCTCGGGACCGAGCAAGTCCCAAGACCCAGTCGTTCGCTGCCGCGCAGGTAGTGCGCGTGATGGTCGAGTGGGTCGTGAGGACCTGGTCGCTAGGCCCGGCTCTCCCTCGGCTGCGTACCGGTCGACCCACGTCTTCAAACACAGGCGCGAGACACCCACCGCCGAAGCGATGTGGGCCCCGCTTCCAACTGGCTCTTTGGTGACACTGGATGATCAACAGGACGTGAACGGTCAGCCGAGCACTACCATGCAATGCATTCACCTCCGGGTGGGGTGTGGGCCTTCGACAAACCACACCCACCCGGAGGGCTCTCCTCACGTCAACGACCAGACGGTTTAGAGCCGAACCGCCACCCACGTCATGACTGGATACAACTAGCGCATCAACGACGGGTCGTAGGCAATGACTTCAACTTCGATCAATAGGTCCGGGTAGGCCAGGCCGGTGACACGGACCGCGGTGCCGCACGGACCGGGGTCGGGCAAGTACTGCATCCGCACACGCGTCATCTTCTCCCAGAACTCCGTAGCTTCGTCTTCTGGTCCGTCGAACACGTAGTATGTGTTGATCTTCACTACGTGATCCCAATCGGTACCGGCCTCGTCGAGCACACGGGTGACGTTGTCGAAAACGATGCGGGTCTGCTCCTCGATGTCGCCTACCGCCACCGCAACGCCGGGCTTGCCATCTTCAGTCGCGATCTGTCCGCCCACGAAGACGATTGGGCCGCAGGTCCATCCCTGGGAGAATGTCACCGGCATGGACCATTCGTATAGCCCTTCGGGCATCAACCGAATCGCCGCGGGCCAATGCGAATGCTTTTCGATCGTCATTGAGACTGCCTTCCTTCAGTTAGAGCATCCGAGCGGAGTTCTGGTATTACGCCGGTGTACTGAGGTAGCTGTTCGGAGTTAGGGGTCCAGGACCCGTCGTCGATCAACTTGCGGGTGTACGCGGAGATCTCATCCAGGGTGGCGAACCACACTTGTCCCTTCTGCATCATGTACTCGATCAGTTTCTCGACCCGCGCGAGCCGCGCAAGTCGCCCAGACACAAAGGGATGCCACACCGTGACCCACAGGCCCCCATAGTTCCAAGCCGCATCGAACTGCGCCTGGAAGACCTCCATCGCCCTATCGGGCGATTGCGGCTGCATGGTGAAATCGAGGTCCGGATTTATTACGTACTGTGGCCAATCATCCATGGACCAGTCGACGGGGAGCTCAATGAGTTCGCCCGACTTCGACCGAATGAGGTAAGGGACGTCGTCGCCCATGAGCGACGAGTCGTAGGTGAAACCCTCCTGGGCGAGAAGGTCAGCCGTGTGCTTTGAAAAGCCGTAGAACGGCGACCGATATCCTCTTGGCCTTACTCCCGTAGTCTTGACTAGAGCATCGGTCGCTCGCCTGAACCAATACTCTTCTTCGTCTGGCGTCATTGCATTCGGACGTTCGTGCAGGTAGCCGTGGTGCGCGATCTCGTGGCCGCCGCCCACGATGCACTCGACGAGTTCTGGATACTTCTCTGCAGTCCAACCAGGAACGAAGAACGTCTGCTTGAGATTATACCTCTCGTACAACTTGACAATCCTGGGAACTGCAACGCGGTCGTATCGCAGCCAGGACAAAGTCGACACGTTGTTTGCAGCGGTGTCGCGGTTCATGTGCTGGAATTCGCTGTCGGAATCAACATCGAATGTGAATGCGACGGCGCACCTTGCTCCGTTTGGCCAAGGGACTGGATTTTCGATCACGTTGCTATTCGTCCTCTCCTGCTGCACCGCGCGGCCATAGGTCGCATAGCGGCACCGACGTCAATCTTGTGCGGTGATGTTATCGATGTCCAGCAAGGTTTGTCTACCGCTGGCTTGGACAAGTCCGGACTAGGGCTTGGGGCCCCTGGAGTGGATGCCGCACAGACGGCTCGTCGGGCCGAGGCGTTCGGTGCCTCGCCAGACGGAGTTCGAGGCATGGATCGGACTGTCGTCTATGCAATGCCGATTTGCCTCCTGCGGAAACGCTGCGCTCCCCGGTGCCGGATTCTTGTGTTGCAGTCGCAGCCGCGCTCGCCGTAGGCGCGCGGTCCCGCTCGTGGCCGGTCGAGTACACATCCCAACCGATGTGTTCGAAGTGGAGCGTCATGGCTGAAGGTGACTGTCAGCGTCGACAGTCCACGTCGGTTCAGCGGAAGGCGAGACTTGAATGAGCGTGGTTGCCTTGGTTCGGCAAGGACGAGGTGTACGCCCTCCCCCTCGGGGCTGTCCCACACCGCTGACGCAGCGGACGGTGCTGCCGAACGCGCCGACCGCTCATCGCTGCCATGAGTGGATGCCCTGCGAGATGCTCGCGGCTTGACCGCGGCCTAGGCTGGTTCCGTGTCCTGGACGTCGATGCGAGCTCGCGACACGGCAGCGAAACTCTTGGGCGGGGAGAGCCAGCGCTGGGCTCACGTCCAGCGCACCGCGCAGCTCACACGTTCCCGGAGCGGCGGAAGCCAGGGCGGGAATGCCCTCGAGATCGCGGCTTGGCTTCACGACATCGGCTATTCGTCAGCTCTCCTGGACACGGGCATGCATGCGATTGACGGTGCCCGTTACTTGAAGCGCCTCTACGCGCCCCCAGTTGTCGTCAGCCTGGTTGCTTTCCACACCGGCGCAGAGTACGAAGCAGAGGAGCGCGGGGTGCTGGCCGAGTTGTCGGAGTTCGATCGCCCTCCTCAACCCATCCTCGACCAGTTGATCCTCGCCGATCTGCTGAGCGGGCCTGACGGTAAGGCCATGGCAATCCACACCCGTATCGACGACATGCTGATGCGGTACTCGCCGAAGCATCCAGTCCATCGAGCAGTCACCCGGTCGCGCGGGTACCTCGAAGCGAGCGCCATGAGAGCAGACGCCCGTAGTCGTCAGCCGATGTAGGGCCGTCTTCCGGTGTCCAGGCCGTGCTCAAGTCGAATTCGCATGGAGGGGTGCATCTCCAGACTCCGCGCCTCGTCCGGGGAAAGCCACGCCACCTCCTTGCTCTCACTGCTGGTTCGAGCACTCCCTCCCAACAGCTTGGCTCTGAACGCGAGCGAGAACTGTTGGCGCACTTCGCCGTCTTCGTACGCCATGACATGGGAAGGGTTGGTGTAGGTCCCCGAGATCCCGAGGACTTCCACGTCGTAGCCGGTCTCTTCCTTGACCTCCCGAATGACAGTGTCGGCGATTGATTCACCGATTTCGTGTCCACCACCAGGTAGTGCCCAGAGGTCGTTGTCGGTCTTGTGGATCAGGAGAACGCGATCATCGTCGTCCTGGACGATGGCTACGACGGACGGCACCACGCTGTTGGCCGGAGGGGCGTCTGGATCGTCGATGTAGTCGATGCGGCGGCCCATGGACCCAGCGTGTCACGGCGCCGACGCCGCCTCCAAGGGTGTTGCGGCATCCCAGACCCGGTCGAACGACCCGACGTAGTGGTCGAAGAGGCGACCGCCGTCGATCCGCCTCAGATGAAGCACGGGGTTCTGTGGTGCCGGCGAGCCAATGACATGCGCGTTCACGAGCATCTCGTCGTCGAATCGGTAGATCGAGTTGTAGAGCACTGAGCGGTGCTGACGGATCTCGATCCCGTCAGTGCCGTACACGGGCTTCATGTACGTGAGGCTGAGTCTGATGCGGGCAGACAGATTCTCACCGATGCCTTCTTCGTTGCCACGCCACTCGACGGTCTCGGAGTCGGGATCGCCGTACAGGAGGCGCACCTTGAGACCTTCGCGAGCGCGGTTGACGAGCTTGCCTGGGAGGTCGGGGTGGCTGTCGACTAGGAAGAGGCCCGCGTACACGAGGACCTCGACCTGAGAGCTCGCTTCGTCGACGAGGCGTCGCCACAAATCAGGTGGAACTGCGCCGCGGTGAGGGTAGAAGCCGACCAGTTCGGCGCCACTGGTCGCCCTGGCACGTTCATCATCGATGAGCTGCGGCCACAGCGAGACCTCGTCGCACCCCAGTGATTCGGCGGTCCTCTTGCGGTGACGTGGGTGCGGTAGCCGGTCGTTCTCGAGCCACCTCTCGACCGTCTTCGGGTCGACCTCGACCTTGGCTGCCAGGTCGCCGACCGTCAGTTCGCGTTGGCGCATCTGCGTGCGGAGTCGTTCGTTGCCCATCTTGTATCCCCGAGACCTAGGTGGACGTCCGTGCTTCCACGCTAGACGTCCGGCTGCGTCCGCGCTACGGGGTCCCAGCGTCCTGTGGACAACGGCTGAAGTGGTGGCAATCGCTGTCAACCAAAGGAGATCGTCATGGCGATGCCCCGCAAGCTTCCGGTCGAGTTCGGTGTGGTCTTCCCGTACGGCGCGTACGCCGTGGGTGAGGTCCAGCCGGTCCGCGACTACGACAAGTCCACCCGCGAGCAACTGGTGCAGGCTGTCGACCCGGACACCGGCCTGCTCCTCTGGTCGGTCGAGGTCGTGGATGCCGACCCCGAGGCGAAGAAGTCGACCCGGACCATGGCGGTGAAGGTCAGCGCGAAAGTACAGCCTGTCCTGCCCGACTCCATCTCCGGTCTCCCGTTCACCCCGGTCGAGTTCGAGAGGCTGACCGCCACCGCGTACATCGAGCAGAACGGGGACTTCTCCAAGGTCGCGTGGTCCTTGCGCGCCGGCGATGTGCGCGCTCCCGCGCGGAACCAGACGGCGCCCCAGAAGGTTGGCGAGAAGCCGGCCCAGAAGGTGAGCGCCTGATGCTGCCGGAGACTGTGGGCACTTCGTGGGGGACCTGGGTCCTCGGCGACCTCGCCGACGCGATGGAGCGTGCCGCCGCAGCCGTGGGCCAGAGCGTGAAGGTCGACGAGGTGCAGATCAGGCCGCCGCAGGTCGCCGGGGAATCCCCCGAGGTGAGCATCGTCGTGGGCGATCGGGCTGTCCTCCTCACGATGCGCGATGAGGTCGCCGCCTGCTACCCGCACGAGGTCCTCGCGGCACAGGACGACGCCTGGGCGGCACAGCTCCTGGGCATGCGACTCGTGCTCGAGCTCCTGGATGGATCGGCATGATCGGCAGCGGCTCGGTCGCCGAGTGGCTCCGCTTCCTCGAGGCCAGGTCCCCCGAGGACAGCGTGAGTGAGCTGCGCAGGCTCGTCAGCCGGCTCGACACGGCCTGCGACGAGACCACGGCTGTGCTGGCAGCCCTGAGCGGCGGTCCCTCGGGGGACGTCGAGGACGACCTCCGGGTTGCCCGCTCTGCCATGCACGACTCCATCGGCGTGCTGAACCGCGTGATCATGCGCATCAGGCTCGACGACCCCGACGCCGCCTGACGAGCCGATGACGACACCATCAGCGCAGGCCGCCTTACCGGGCCATCAGACACTCCTGGATGCTGTGGGAGGCCTATGTGCTGGCGTGGCGGTCACGTGGCTCTTGTGGCCGTGGAGCGCGTGGTTGCTGACCTGCGTCGCGGCGGTGGTTACGGCCTGTGCGATCGTGGCCCGGCGAGGCGGGCGCCTGCGCGGACAGTTGCTTGGGTGGCTGTGGCTGAGGCGACTCAAGCGGGGCTGGGGTCTCGTGTGGCGAGGTTGCGCCCCGATGAGCGGCGAGGTACCCGTGGTGGTCGGCGCTCGGGCGTCCTTTCCGTTCGTGACTCTGAGGCTTCGACTCAGCCTCGGCCAGACTCTGCACGACTTCGACCAAGCGGCTGAGGCCGTCCGCTCCGCCTTCGGCGTCGAACGCCTACGGGTCGACCCGGCCGGGCCGCGGGAGGTCGAGCTGACCTTCACCGTCTGCGACCAGCTCACCACTCCGTTCTCAGCGGTGGTCGGTGACCCCAGCTCGATTCACGACGTGATGGTCGGTCGTCGTGAGGACGGCGGTGAGTGGCGCCTGGCCGTCGGGCCGCACACGTTGGTGGCCGGATCATCCGGGTCGGGCAAGGGCTCGGTCTTCTGGTCCATGGCCTTTGGGCTGGCTCCCCAGGTGCGAGCGGGCCGCGTGCTGCTGCACGGCGTCGACCTCAAGGGCGGCATGGAGATCCTCATGGGCAAGGGGTTGTTCACCTCGGTGGCGACGTCTGCCGCTGATGCCGTCGCTTTGCTCGAGGACCTGGCCGAGCGGATGCGCGAACGGTCGCAAGAGCTCGCCGGCCACGCTCGAACTCACCAGCAAACACCCGAGTCCCCCTTGCACGTGGTAATGATCGACGAGCTGGCGGCGCTGACGGCGTATTGCCCGGAGAGGGATCTCCAGCGGCGCGCCGACCTGGCGATCAACCTGCTGTGCTCGCAGGGGCGGGCTCCCGGCTTCGTCTTGTTCGCCTGTCTGCAGGACCCGCGCAAGGAGGTGATCCCGTCTCGAGGTCTCTTCACCCAGATGGTGGGGTTGCGGCTGAAGGACGCATCCGAGACCGCGATGGTCCTCGGGGACTTCGCGCTCGCCAGTGGAGCCCTCTGCCACCGGATCGGCCGCGAGGCGCCGGGCACGGGCTACGTGGTTCCCGAGGAGGGCGGCCACCCCATTCGCGTCCGTGCCGGCTATGCCACCGACGATGCGATCCGGGAGACCGCGGAGGCGTACGCGACGTCCACAACGTGGAGCATCCCTCCTCTGGCGCCTGCCGCTGACAGCTCGAGGGCCAGGCGTGCTCGCACGTCCGAGGGGTTGTGATGGGCGTGCAATGGCGTGCGCTGGCCCTCTGCGGAGGCTTTCCGAAACTTCCGTGGATCGCAGAGCCCCACCGCTACTCCGCTGCCGAGGAGTCGGCCATGCGCACCGTGTGCGACGCCTGTCCGGTACGCCCGGAGTGCGCCGCAGACGCTGACGACCACCGGATCGAAGGCGGCTTCTGGTCCGGGGCGGCTCGTACCGCAGTGGCGGGCCGTCTGGATCCGGGGGGCGCGTAGTGGCTCCCCTACTCGTTCCCGCTGAGGCTCTGCGCGAACTGGCCGAGAAGCACGACGTGTGTACGCGTCCGCTGATGCACGAGGTCACAGACTCCGTCGGCGGCTCGACGCACATCGTGTCGACCAGGTGCGGCGCGACTCTCGAATCCAAGTGTCCGCCATGCGCGCGCCGCAACCGGATCTTGCGGATGCAGCAGTGCCGGGAAGGGTGGCACCTTGACGAAGAGCCCGCGCTCGAGCCGAGCTCGGCACTGGCTGACGCGGAGCGTGAACCGAGCGAACCCGACGATCGACGTGGGCGGTCCACGAAGCGGCGTCAAGATGCCCCCAATCTTCCTCGTGCCACCAGGTCGGACCGAACGGTCGGCACCCAGTTCACGTCCCCGTCGGGCGAGACCTACCGACCCTCGATGTTCATCACCTTCACGCTGCCCTCGTACGGACGCGTACGTCCCGACGGGACGCCTGTGGACCCGAACACCTACGACTACCGACGGGCAGCGCTGGATGCCCTGCACTTCCCGAAGCTCGTCGACCGCGTGTGGCAGAACCTGCGGAGGGTCACCGGGTACAAGGTCCAGTACTTCGCCAGCGTCGAGGCGCAGCGGCGGCTGGCTCCTCACCTGCACGCAGCCGTCCGCGGAGCGGTCCCGCGAGAGCTCATCAGGGCCGTCGCCGGCGCGACCTACCACCAGGTCTGGTGGCCGAGGCACGACCAGCCCACCTACGCGGACGAGCTACCGCAATGGACTGACGGCGCCGGCTACGTCGATCCGCGGTCTCGAGCGCCACTGCCCACGTGGGACGAGGCCATGGATGCGCTCGACGCGGACGACCAGGCGAAACCGAGCCACGTGATCCGGCTGGGCGAGCAGCTCGACATCCAGGGAATCATCGCCTCCGAGGGCGACGCAGACCGAAGAGTCGCCTACCTCACGAAGTACCTCGCCAAGTCGATCGCGGGCTCCTACGGCTCCTCGGACGAGCTGACGCGCCGGCAACGGGTCCACCGGCGGCGGCTCCACGACGAGGTGCGACTGCTGCCCTGTTCGCCGCGATGCTCGAACTGGCTCCGCTTCGGCATCCAGCCCGACCGCGCACAGCCGGGGATGACGCCCGGGAAGTGCCCGTTCAAGGGACACGACGCGGATCATCTCGGCTGTGGTGGCCGGCGGGTCCTGGTCTCTCGCGCCTGGACGGGCAAGACGCTCTCCCACCACAGGGCGGACCGGGCGGAAGTCGTGCGCCAGGCACTCGAGGCCGCCGGGGTCGAAGCCCCTGCAGCCCAACGGATGGCTGCCGACGTGCTCCGCGAGGACGGCCACGCCCGCTACTACTGGCGCTTCGTCGACCCGCGCACGTGCACGGTCCCGCTCTACCGGCAGGTCCTCACGCGATCCATCGCGGAGAAGCTGCGCTGGCGAAGGCAGTACGAGGCAGCGAAGGCACGCGCCAGCCCGCCAACCACGCTCCCCCGTCCTCCCGATAGCCAGCCTGACTCGGTTGGGTGTGCGCCGGTCAGGGGTGAGCGAAGCGAATCACGAAGTGACACAACGTGCCCTTGACGGGCGCGCACCAACCGAATCATCGAACGTCGGGAGGACGGGCCGTGACCCAGCAGCTGCACAACCTGTCGCAACCAGACCAGGTGGACGGGTCGGTGACGATCCGCGCCAATGTCTGGCTGATGAGCTCCGAGGAGCTTCCACCACTCCTGTTCAGCCCGGACGAGGTGTCGCGGCTGCTGAGCTTGGGGCGTCACCGGGTCTTCGACCTGATCCGGGACGGGCGGCTGAGGTCGGTCAAGGTTGGTTCGTCGCGACGCATCTCGGCGCGCGCTCTCGCGGACTACGTGGCAGCGCTCGAGTCGGGGGAGGCTCCGTGACGAGGTCGAAGAAGGCCAACGGCGAAGGGACCGTCTACCGGCGAGCGAACGGCCGATGGGCTGGACAGTGCTACGTCACCGAGACCGACGGACGTCGGGTGCGGCGCGCGGTGAGCGGAGCAACCAAGCGAGAGGTCGAGAAGAAGATCGCGGAGCTGGTCGAGCGCGAGGCCGCTGGCCGGAGGTTGGCGCCGGCGGCCCTCACCCTCGAGGTGTACCTGCGGGAGTGGCTCGACCAGGTGGTCGCTCACCGGGTGCGTGAGAACACCTTGGCTGCCTACAGGTTCCAAGCGGAGCGGTACCTGATCCCCGACCTCGGTCGAAAGCGACTCTCGGGGCTGTCCGCACGCGACCTGCGGCTCTACTTCGAGTCCCTGAAGGCCCGCGACGTAGGCGCGCGCACCGTCGGGTACGTGCACGCGACGCTCCGAGCGGCTCTCGAGGATGCTGTCCGAGAAGAGCTGCTCGAACGGAACGTCGCGAAGCTGGTGCGGGTCCCTCGCCCAACGAAGGTCGAGCGAGAGCCACTCAGCGTGGCGGAGGTCAAGACACTGCTGCGCAAATCCCGGGGACATCGGCTGTACGCACTCATCGTCGTGCTGGCACTGCTGGGCATCCGTCGGAGCGAGGCCCTCGGACTGACGTGGGCAGATGTGGACCTGGACGCGGGATGGCTGCAGGTTCGTCGCGGTCTCCAACGCGTCGACGGACGGTTGGTGGCCATGCCCACGAAGACGGCGAGATCCAGGCGCACGATCCCCTTGCCGACCCTGGTGAGCGAGGCGCTGCGACATCACCGGGAGGCTCAGGAAAGTGATCGTGAGCTCCTCGCGGACGAGTGGCCCGATCTCGACTACGTGTTCACCACCACGATGGGAACGCCGATCGATCCGCGCAATTGCACCCGGATCGTCCAGAACGCGTGTCGGGATGCCGGCGTCAGGGTCGTGCGGCTGCATGACTTCCGCCACGGCTGTGTCTCGGTCCTCTTGGGCCTCGGCGTGCCTCCGCGGACAGCCATGGACATCGCCGGCCACTCGACCATCGAGATGACGATGAACGTCTACGGGCACGTCACCCTGGACGAGAAGCGCGAGGCGCTCGATCGCCTCGGCGACCTCTTCGACGATGACCCGCACTGAGCCGGTTGCAGCACGCGGTTGCAGCAGGAAGCCCTGGCGAGCGGGCCGGGTGCCGGGCTCAGTGGGGTCATGTAAAGCAAAACCGCAGGTCAGCCGGGTGGCTGCCTGCGGTCCTGGTCTGCGCGCCCGTAGGGATTCGAACCCCAAACCTTCTGATCCGTAGTCAGATGCTCTATCCGTTGAGCTACGGGCGCCCGTCGCTCCGAGCCGGTGGCCGGACGACTGGTCGAGGATAGCGGACCGTCCGGAGGTTGCCGAAATCGCTCAGGCCCGAGCACGATCCGCGGCCGCTGGATCCCGGGTGGGGTGGGGGCCGCCCGGCTTCCTGACGACCCGTCAAGTGATGTTCGTGACGGCGGTCACAGACCTGTGATCGTTCCAATATGAGGCGCCTCGGAGCGCCGGTACATTCCCCGGCAATCGAGGGGTCGAGACCGCTGGTCCGTCCCGTCGCCGTACCAGTCGCCGACAACGACGCCGAGCGATCCGAGACAACTCCACGACACCCCCGTCGACACGCTCGACGGCCGGCGACGCACCCGACCTGCCGCAGGACACCCGGGGCGACGACCGCGAATGCGCGAGAGGGAAGCATGACCGCCGACACGGCCACCACCGCAGCACCCACCACCCACCAGGGCATCCTCGACTTCGTCGCCGAGGTCGCCGCCCTCACCACGCCCGACCGGATCCACTGGTGCACGGGCTCCGACGACGAGTGGACCGAGCTCACCGACGCCCTGGTCGCGACGGGCACGTTCACGCGCCTCGACCCGGCGATCAAGCCCAACTCCTTCCACGCCGCCTCCGACCCGACCGACGTGGCGCGGGTCGAGGACCGCACCTACATCTGCTCGCTCGACGAGAAGGACTGCGGGCCCACCAACAACTGGATGGACCCCGAGGAGATGAAGACCCTGATGCGCGGGCTGTACGCCGGCTGCATGCGGGGCCGCACGATGTACGTCATCCCCTTCGTGATGGGCCACCTCGACGCCGAGAAGCCGATGTTCGGCATCGAGCTCACCGACTCGGCGTACGTCACCGCCTCGATGCGCGTGATGGCGCGGATGGGCACCGAGGTTCTCGAGCGGATGACCGAGCTCGGCGCCGACTTCGTGCCCGCGATCCACTCCGTCGGCCACCCGCTCGCGGACGGCGAGCAGGACGTCGCCTGGCCGTGCAACGACACCAAGTACATCGTGCAGTTCCCCGAGGAGCGCGCGATCTGGTCCTTCGGCTCCGGGTACGGCGGCAACGCGCTGCTCGGCAAGAAGTGCTACGCGCTCCGCATCGCCAGCGTGATGGCCCGCGACGAGGGCTGGCTGGCCGAGCACATGCTGATCCTCAAGCTCACCAGCCCCGAGGGCGTCGTGAAGTACATCGCCGCGGCCTTCCCCAGCGCCTGCGGCAAGACCAACCTCGCGATGCTCGCGCCGACCATCCCCGGCTGGAAGGTCGAGACGCTCGGCGACGACATCGCCTGGATGCGGGTCGGCGAGGACGGCCGCCTGTGGGCGGTCAACCCCGAGTTCGGCTTCTTCGGCGTCGCGCCCGGCACCAACGAGCACACCAACCCGAACGCCATGCGCACCATCAACAAGGGCAACTCGGTGTTCACCAACGTCGCACTCACCGAGGACGGCGACATCTGGTGGGAGGGCCTCGAGAACCCGCCCGCCCGCGCCACGTCGTGGAAGGGCGAGCCGTGGACCCCTGAGTCCGAGGAGCTCTCCAGCCACGCCAACAGCCGCTACTGCACCCCGATCAAGCAGTGCGACATCCTCGCTCCGGAGTACGACGACCCGCGCGGCGTGCCGATCGACGCGATCCTCTTCGGTGGTCGCCGCAAGACCACGGTGCCGCTGGTCTTCGAGGCCCGCGACTGGACGCACGGCACCTTCCTCGGCGCGACGCTCTCCTCGGAGACCACCGCCGCCGCCGTCGGCCAGGTCGGCGTCGTGCGCCGCGACCCGATGGCGATGCTGCCGTTCATCGGCTACCACGCCGGCGACTACTTCAACCACTGGATCACCGTCGGCAAGGACAACGACGCGGCCAAGCTGCCGAAGATCTACTACGTCAACTGGTTCCGCCGCGATGAGGACGGCGGCTTCCTGTGGCCGGGGTTCGGCGAGAACAGCCGCGTGCTCAAGTGGATCGTCGAGCGCATCGACGGCCAGGCGGCCGCGGTGGAGACCCCGATCGGCCACGTGCCCGCCCCCGGCGCGCTCGACACCGACGGCCTCGACGTCACCGAGGACCAGCTCGCCGCCGCCCTCGCGGTCGACCCCGAGGAGTGGAAGGCCGAGCTCCCGCAGATCCAGGAGTGGTTCGAGAAGTTCGGCGAGCAGCTGCCCGCCGTCCTCTGGACCGAGCTCGACGGCCTCCGGGCGCGCCTCGACGCCTGAGCGTCCACCTCGTGACGAGAGCCCCGGCCCCGCGGTCCGGGGCTCTCGCGCATCCCGGCGCGCGGAGCGCGCGGTGTACGCCGGACGTTGTCGGGACAGGATGGGAAGATGGAGCCACCGGGGGCAGGCGAAAGGGGACACGTGAGCGAGTACGGCCCCGAGGAGCGCACGCTCTTCGAGACCGAGGCCACCACGCTGTACGAGGAGATCGTCACGGGCGGGGGGATCGCCCAGGACGACCCCAGGATCGCGCCTCGGGGTGAGTTCCGCCGCGCCTTCTCGATGCTCGAGGAGCTCGACCTGGTCATCCTCGACCCGGAGAAGTCGATGTACGTCGCGACCGACCCCTCGACGATCCAGGCGCGCGTGGTCACCCCGCTCGGCCAGCGCGGCGCCGAGCTGCTCACGGAGTCCTCGGCGTGGGCGCGCGCCTTCGGCGTGCTCAGCCATGCCTGGCGGCGCGCACCGCAACCGACCGGCGGCCCGTTCACCGAGATCCACGGCCCCGAGGCCATCGGCTCCTACCTCTCCGGCATCGTCGCGGACTGCGAGGAGGAGATGCTCACCGCACAGCCGCAGACGGGCCGTGACGCGCCCAGCCTGGCCAAGGCCGCCGTCCGCGACATCGCCCTGCTCGACCGCGGCCTGAAGATGCGCACGCTCTACCAGCACAGCGCGCGCCGCAGCGCGATCACCCACAAGTACGTCGCCGCCGTGACCGCCCGGGGCGCCGAGGTCCGCACGCTCGACGAGTTCTTCAACCGGATCATCATCATCGACCGCCGGATCGCGGTGATCCCCGGCCAGACCGGCCTGGCCGTGGCGATGGCGATCCGCGAGCAGTCGCTGGTGGCCTACCTCGCCGACATCTTCGAGCGGCACTGGGAGCGGGCGCGCCCGTTCACCAACCGCGAGGTCTCGATGATGCGCGACATCGCCGCCGAGCAGCGGGCGATGACGATCCGGATGCTGATCGAGGGCCACGCCGACCCGGTCAGCGCCAAGCGCCTCGGCGTCAGCCCGCGCACGTACGCCGGCTACGTCGCCGACCTCAAGGCGGAGTACGAGTCGGAGACCCGCTTCCAGCTCGGCTACACGATGGGCCAGCTCGGCGTCTCCGGCAACGAGCGGCCCGGCGAGGAGCCGGCCAAGCGCTCCCGCCGGTCCGACTGACCTGGCGGGGGCACGGGGCCCAGACGTGCCACAAGGGCAGTGACGGTGTCACTGCCCTTGTGTCGATGAGACCGGCCGGGGGGCGGCGGGACCGGTGCGTGGGGGGCTGGTCCTGGTCTCACACCCGAGATGTTCCGAGATGACCCGAGATGGAGGTCCTGAACGTCAGGGAATGAACGGCTTGTTGTGCGACGGCGCCTTGGCACAACCGGGGCAACCCCAGCTGCTGTCCATGGCCGAGGCAGGGCTCCCGAGAAGACCGATGCTCATGACGACGGTTGCCAGCAGTGCGCCGGCCTTGACTGCGATCTTCATGCCTGTTCCACCTTTGGATTCAAATGCGGGCCCTGGGCTAGTCCCGCACTCACAGTCTGGAGCCTGTGGATAGACCCGGTCAGGCCTTCGTTGGGTCAGAAACTTGCATTGCAATTATATGCAGTTCAGGTGGTCTGATCAGTCGCAAATCAAGGCCCTCCGAAGGAGGGGTCGAGCACCGGTCAAGTGTGCCTCAAGTTGACGCCTGTTACCTCACAAACCCCTCAGGTTCACTCAAGGTCACACCAGTCGCAGACGAGAAATTGAGAAAGACGCCGGTCCACCCTCGCGGGCGGACCGGCGTCCTGAGTGGCGGAGGCGGCGGGATTTGAACCCGCGAGAGGGTGTTGCCCTCAACCCGCTTAGCAGGCGGGCGCCATAGACCGGACTAGGCGACGCCTCCTCCACCGCGGCCCCTGCGGACGTGCTGGGCACGCCCCGGGCTGCAGCGCGGCTCAGGCTACTAGCAGGCCGCTGTCCATGCCGAATCAGGTCGCCGTGGCCGACAGCAGCCGGCACAGGGGCGCTGCTCAGAGGTCGCCGAGCGGGGTCAGGCCCTCACCGCGCCGCAGGCGCTCGCGGAGGTCGTGCACGAAGTCGTCAGGACCGCCGGCGCCGGTGTCGAGGACACCCACCGGGATCGTCGTGGTGCGCTCGTCCTTGAGCTGCAATTCCACGCAACGCACGCCCCGCGAGGTCGTGGCCGCGGCCTCGGCGACGTCGCGCCAGCGCGCGGTGCGCACGCCGGCGCCCCGCACGAAGCGCACGCGGTAGCCCTCGTCGTCGAGCCGGACCACCCAGGCCCGCAGCACGCCCAGACCGACCACACCGACCACCACCCCGGCCACCAGCACCACCGTCACGACCACTGCCCCACCGAGCCCGAGCAGCGCGCCGAGGAGCACGACCGCCAGCACCAGCAGGCCGAGGCCCACGACGAGCACCCCCAGCAACCGGGCGGCGAAGCCGGGCGCGAGCCGATAGTCGGACGACATGGCAACGGATTCTCCCGGACCGCGATTTGGTGCGGCTCGAGGGGTTGTCCCTGCCCGGTTGCGGGGTGAGACTCGAACCCCCACCGACATCGCCCCCGCTGGAGGCCGCGATGACCCAGACGCGTCCCGCCTCGTCCGCCCTCCTCGACCTGCGCCTGGCTCTCGAGCAGCCGCCCGCCGACCAGCCCGTGCCCGACGCGTGGCGGTGGGTGGTGCGCAAGCACCTCGCCGGTGTCCGCGACCAGCTCGCCCACGAGGGGGCCCACCCGCAGGACGCCGGCCTCGCTGCCCGCGACGGCGCCCTGCTCCGCGAGCGTGACGCGCTGCTGCGCCGGCTCGTCGCCCTGGGCCACCCGCTGCTCTCCGACCCGGAGGTCGAGCCGGTCCGCACCGAGCTCCGCCGCCTCGCCGCCGACATCGCCCACCACGAGCAGCGCCTGCACGACCTGGTCTTCGACGACATCGAGCTCGAGCTCGGCGGCTCCGAGTAGGTCCGCGCCGCGGGGCTCGTCCTAGACTGCTCCGGCCGCCGCGAGGCGGCACGGAGGGGTGCCGGAGTGGCCGATCGGAACCGCCTTGAAAGCGGTCGCTGGCAGAGATGTCAGCCGCGGGTTCGAATCCCGCCCCCTCTGCTGGCCGAGCGTCCCGGCCGCGGGTCAGGGCGTGAGCACCACCAGGACGTCGCCCTCCTGGACGACGTCGCCGGGCGAGACCTTGATCGCCGAGACCGTGCCGGCGACCTCGACGATGACCGGGATCTCCATCTTCATCGACTCGAGCAGCACGACGGTGCCGCCGACCTCGACGGTGTCACCCTCGGCGACCTCGACGGTCATCACGTTGGCCACCATCTCCGCCGCGATCACGACGTCTCCGCCCCGGTTGCGCGCCATGAGCCGAACCTAGCCGTTACCGGCACGTACGGCGCAAGCCCCGGCCCGTCGGGGGGCACTCAGAGCAGCGGTTGGCTGCGCGGCGGCTCGGGCCGGATCGCGGCGGCGGCCTCGGCCCGGCGGCCGCGGCGTCCCCTGGGCGCGGTGACACGCAGGTCGATGCGGATCAGCAGCGCCCCGATCAGCAGCCCGAGCACCGTGGCGTAGACGGTGGCGAGCACCGTCTCGCGCAGCGTGATCACCGTGTTGAGCAGGCTGGTGGCGACGGGTGCGGTGGCCGCGACGCCGAAGACGCTGACCCACCAGCCCTGGCGGCGGCGCGCCCGCATGTGGCAGCCCCACGCCAGCGCGGGGACGCCGAGCGCAGTCACGATCGGCCGCGGGAAGGCGCCGAGGTGTGCGCGGCTCCAGCGCACGCCGTCGACCAGCCAGTCGACCAGCCCGGGCGTCCCGTAGCGGCGCAGCAGCTCGGCGTACGCCAACGTCAGCGCGAGCACCACCGACCCGACGATCACGATCACCACGCCCCGACGGCCCAGGCCGTGCAGGCCGGCGCCGAGGCGGAAGACCAGCACCAGGGCGAAGGCCAGCGACAGCGCGAGCGCGGCGTACTCGAACCGGAGCAGCGCGATCGTCGGCTCGAAGCCCACCACGGCGACGGCGCCGACCAGCGAGAAGGCCAACGCGACCAGCGCCTCGCGGGCCGCGAGGCGGATCGTCACAGCGGGCACGGTGAGCATCACCGCCAGCACGGCCGTCACCACGGCGGCCATCACCGCGACCCCGGTGGTCAGCACCTCGAGGCCGACGACGACCGTGAGGCCGCCGAGCAGGGCGGCGACGCCGCCGAAGATCCACGGCCGGCCGCCCGTGCGCACGGCCAGCGCCACGGTGTACGCCGTCGCGGTGAGCGCTGCGCCGCCGCGGGAGACCCGGTCGGTGGTGTGCTCGGGGAGCCCGAAGTCGGTCAGCCCGCAGACCAGCACCGTCACGACGCCGACCAGGACGGCGGCCCACCAGAGGCCGAGCAGGAGGCGCGGAGAGCGCCCGGCGCGGCCCGCCTCCTCGGTGGGGCCGGGGACCGGCGGCGGCTCGGGCGGCGGGAGCGGCAGGGTGGCGGCGATGGCCGCCGTCGACTCGAGGTCGGGCTCCGGCTGGTCGACCGCGACCGGGGCCGGGGCCGGCGGCTCCACCGGCGGCTCCGCCTGCGGGCCGCGGGCCCGCGACCAGCGCCGCTGGGGGGCGGCGCGGCGGCGTGGGGCGGACGAGGGCACGGAGGCCAAATCTACAGTCGGCGGTTGAGCAGCGAGGGGTTGGTCCGGCGGGCCTCGTCGAGCACCCGGCGCTCCAGGGTGGCGGTCAGCGTCTCCTCGCCGTCGCCCCCCTCGACCAGCACGTCGCCGAGCGGGTCCACGACCAGCGAGTGGCCGGTGTAGCGGGGGCCGGGCTGCCCGCAGGCCACGACGTAGGCCGTGTTCTCGATCGCGCGCGCCCGCGCCAGCGTGACCCAGTGGTCGACCTTGCGCGGCCCGGCGACCCACGCGGAGGGCACCACCAGCACGTCAGCGCCCTCGGCCACCAGCGCCCGGGCGAGCTCGGGGAAACGCAGGTCGTAGCAGGTCATCAGGCCGAGGGTGAAGCCCCCGAGGCCGGCCAGGCAGTGCTCGACCGGTCCGGCCGAGAGCCGGTCGGACTCGCGGTAGCCGAACGAGTCGTAGAGGTGGATCTTGCGGTAGTCGCGGTCCACGGCGCCGCGGGCGACGAGCGTGTTGAAGGGCCGCGCCGTGTCGACGGCGGTCTCGAACATGCCCGCCACGACGGTGGTCCCCCGCTGCTGCGCGACCCGCGCGACCTCCGCGGCGAACGGGCCGGGGATCGGCTCGGCGTACACGCTCACGTCGGAGCCGGGGTCGCCGAAGTCGCGGGCGAAGGCCTCCGGCAGCACGACGAGGTCGTGGCCCGACGGCACCAGGTCGGCCAGCCGCTCGCGGTTGACGGTCGGGTCGAGGTCGGCGGCGACCTGCACCAGCGCGACGTCGAGCTGCTCCCGGGGTTCCACCCGCCCCAGCCTGCCAGACTGCGCGGCATGGAGGACCCGCTGTCGTCGTACGCCGCCGTGGTGCTGGCCGGGGGCACCGGCGAGCGCCTCGGTGGGGTCGACAAGGCGGCGCTGGTCGTCGACAGGCGCACGCTCCTCGACCACGCGCTGGCGTCGTTCGTCGGGGCGGGCGAGGTCGTGGTGGTCGGGGACGAGCGGCCGGCGCCGGCCGGGGTGCGGTTCGTCCGCGAGGACCCGCCGTACGGCGGACCGGCCGCGGGCCTGCTGGCCGGACGCGACGCGCTGACGACGGACCCCGCGTGGCTGGCGGTGCTGGCGGTCGACATGCCGCACGTGACCGCGACGACCTGGCGGCGGCTCGCGGGAGCCGCCGGCGACCACGACGGGGCCGCGCTGGTGGACGCCGACGGCCGCCGCCAGCTGGCCCTGCTGCTGCGCACCGGCCGGCTCGACGAGGTGCGCCCCGCGGAGACCGATCGGCTCGCCGTGCACCGGCTGCTGGCCCCGCTGGACCTCGCCGGCGTGCCCGCGGAGGGCCGCGAGGCGCGCGACCTCGACCACCCCTCCGACCTGCCGCCGGTGTGACTTGACCCGTCGGGACTTGCGGGACGCCCCGCGAGTGGCGAGTCTGACCTTGTGAACCTCCACGACTGGATCGACGAGCTGTCCGACGTGCTCGACGTGGACACCGAGGTCGACGAGGCCCTGATCCTCGACCTCGCGAAGGTCGCCGCGGACAACGTGGTCAAGATCGCCGCGCCGATCACCTCCTACCTGCTCGGCTACGCCGCAGGTGCGCACGACGCGGACCCCGAGGGCGTGGAGGCACTGGCCGCCCGGGCCCAGGCCCTCGCCGAGGGCTGGGACCGCCCGGCGAACGCCCCCGACCCCCTCGAGGTGGTCGTCGAGACCGAGATCCCCGACGACAGCGCGGTCGACCACAGCCACGACGCCTTCGAGGAGTGAGCCGTCGGGCGTCGCCGCGGCTGTCCGTAGGGTGAGCCCATGCACGCCGTCACCGCCGCCGAGCCCGGCGGCCCCGAGGTCCTGACCCTCACCGAGCTGCCCGATCCCGAGCCCGCGCCCGGCGAGGTGCTGCTCGACGTCGCCGCCACGGCGGTCAACCGGGCCGACCTGCTGCAGCGCCAGGGCCACTACCCGCCCCCGCCCGGGTCGTCGGGCGTGATCGGCCTCGAGTGCAGCGGCACCGTCGCCGCGCTCGGTGAGGGCGTCGAGGGCCTCGCCGTCGGCGACGAGGTGTGCGCGCTCCTGGCCGGCGGCGGGTACGCCACCAGGGTCGCCGTTCCCGCCGGACAGGTGATGCCGGTGCCCGACGGCGTCGACCTGGTCACCGCGGCGGCCCTGCCCGAGGTGGCCTGCACGGTCTGGTCCAACGTGTTCATGATCGCCAACCTGCGCGCCGAAGAGACGCTGCTCGTGCACGGCGGTGCGGGTGGCATCGGCACCTTCGCCATCCAGCTCGCGCACGCCCTCGGCTCGCGGGTGCTCACCACGGCCGGATCGCCCGAGAAGCTGCAGGTCTGCCGCGACCTCGGCGCCGACGTGACCATCAACTACAGCGAGCAGGACTTCGTCGAGGTGGTGCGCGAGGTCACCGACGGCCGCGGGGTCGACCTGGTGCTCGACAACATGGGCGCGTCCTACCTCGGCCGCAACGTGGAGGCCCTCGCCACCGAGGGGCGCCTGGTCGTGATCGGCCTCCAGGGCGGCGCCCGGGGCGAGCTCGACCTCGGCATGCTGCTGCGCAAGCGCGGCGCCGTGGTCGCGACCGCGCTGCGCTCGCGCCCGGTGGCGGAGAAGACCGCGATCTGCGCCTCGGTCGTCGAGCACGTCTGGCCGCTGGTGGCCGACGGCACCGTGAAGCCGATCGTGCACGTGCGGCTCCCGCTGGCGCAGGCCGGTGAGGCGCACCGCGTCGTCGAGGCCAGCGAGAGCGTGGGCAAGGTGCTGCTCACGACGGCGCCGTAGGGTGGCCACATGAGCGAGACCACCTCCAGCTCTCACCCCTCCGACGAGGACCAGGTCGTCGTGGTCGGCCCCGACGGCCAGCCGGTCGGCGCGGTGCCCGCGAGCGTGCTGGCCCAGGCCGGCATCGACCTCGGCTCGGACGACGACGACGGCGACGACCTCGGCGACGGCGAGCGCTCGGTCGCCGACATGGTCGAGCAGCCGGCCAAGGTGATGCGGATCGGCAGCATGATCCGCCAGCTGCTCGAGGAGGTGAAGGCGGCCCCGCTCGACGAGGCCAGCCGCAGCCGGCTCAAGGAGATCCACCAGGCCTCGATCAAGGAGCTCGAGGCCGGTCTGGCCCCCGAGCTGGTCGAGGAGCTCGAGCGGCTCTCGCTGCCCTTCACCGACGACTCGACGCCCTCCGAGGGCGAGCTGCGGATCGCGCAGGCCCAGCTGGTCGGGTGGCTCGAGGGGCTCTTCCACGGCATCCAGACCGCGATCTACGCCCAGCAGATGGCCGCGCGCGTGCAGCTCGAGCAGATGCGCCGCCAGCTCCCCCCGGGCATGTCGTCCGGCGTGCAGCAGGGCGTCGACGGTCGGGGGGAAGGCGAGGGCCAGCGTCGTCCGGGCGAGTCCGGCGGCATGTACCTCTGACCCACCTGGTCCGCCGGCGGCGTCAGTCGCGCGCGGCGGCCCGTCGTACGACGACGAGGCCGAGCAGTCCGATCAGCGCGAGCGCGATCCCGGGCGCGGCCATCCGGGTGAGGGTCTCCGGCTCGGCGCCGGCGACCTTGGTGAACTCCGGTGGCGGGATCTCGCCCGGTGGCGTCGACGCGATCGGCGTACCGGCGCCGAGGACGCCCTCGACCTGTGCGACGTACTTGTCGTCGGCGGGCGCGGTGCCGCCGCAGCGATCGGCCCGCAGCTCGGCACCCTCCTCGGTGACGAAGAAGACGTAGGAGTGGTCGATCCGCAGGTCGCGCAGGTCGCAGTCGCCCCGCGGCGAGACCACCGCGACGGTGTTGCTCGAGAGGGTGCCCGCGTAGAGCTGCTCGCCGCGGACCTCGTAGACCGTGGCGGGGTTCTGTGCGGGGCCGCTGGTGCCGCGGTGGCTGCGCACGAGGTCGCCGCTGAAGACGACGTCGGCGACCCGCGCCTGCTGCTCGAGGGTCTGCTTGCCCTGGCAGCTGCAGCGGGCGGCCTGAGCGGCGGTCGGCGCGAGCACGAGGGCGCACGCCAGCAGCACCGGCGCCAGCAGGGCAGCCGTCAGGGCAGCGATCGATCGAGGGGCGCGCACCCCACCATTCCAGCAGGTCACAGGTCGAAGACGGTAGCCAGGACCCGGGCCACCCCGTCGTCGTCGTGGCCCGGCGCCACGTGGTCGGCGGCCTCGACCACGGTCCGGTGCGCGTCGGCCATGGCGTAGGACGTGCCGGCCCAGGCGAGCATCGGCAGGTCGTTGGGCATGTCACCGAAGGCGATCACCTCGCCCGCCTCGATGCCGAGCCGGTCGCAGAGCAGGGCGAGCGTGGTGGCCTTGGTGACCCCGGCCGCGCTGATCTCGAGCAGCGTCGAGGTCGACGACCAGGTGATCGTGACCAGGTCGCCGACGGCCGCCTCCGCGGCGTCCCAGAACTCCTGGGGGGCGAGCTCCTCGTGCCGGGCCAGCAGCTTGAGCGCCGGGGCGTCGTACACCTCCGGCAGCGGGCCGCGGCGGCTCCCGTCGGGGACGGGGTAGCGCTCCAGGAACGAGGTCTCGAGCGCGATCCCGGCCAGGGTCTCGACCGCGAAGGCCGCGCCGGGCACGACGGCGCGGATGCGCTCGGCGGCCGCCAGCCCGACGTCGACCGGGATCGGCCGCTCGAGCCAGGGGAGGTCACGGGGCACGTCCCAGACGAGCGCGCCGTTGGAGACCACGGCGAGGCCGTGCGCGCCCACGTGGGCGAAGACGTCCTCGGCCCAGCGCAGCGGGCGGCCGGTGACGAAGACGACAGGGACGCCGCGCTCGTCGAGCGCCTCGATCACGGCGCGCGTGGTGTCGGAGACGGTGCCGTCGGAGCGGACGAGCGTGCCGTCAAGGTCGGTGGCGACGAGGCGCGGGAGCACCACGGCTACGGCCTCCGTGCCGCCGCGGGCAGCGGTCGGGCGAAGACGAGGTTGCCCTCCTCGTCGGTGCCGCGCAGGTCGGTGAAGCCGCACTTGGCGAGCACCTTGATGCTCGGGGCGTTGGTCGGCTCCACGCTGGCGCGCACCCGCACGCCGCGGGCGTCGGTCTCGGCGAGCACGCCCTGCAGCGCCTCCGTGGCCAGGCCCAGCCCGCGGGCGTCCTCGACCAGGCCGTAGCCGACCTCGACCTCGGGCTGCTCGACGTCGTCGTCCGGCGGGCCGAAGAAGCCGATCGAGCCGACCGCGACGCCCTCGCGGACGATGTGGCGGGGGCCCCAGCTGAGGTCCTTGCCGGCATTGGCGCGTGCGATCACCAGGCCCGCCGCGTCGACGTCGTCCTGGCGCGGGTAGTCGGGGTGCCACTCGGGCCGGCGGTGGCCGGCGCGGATGTCCGCGACCTCGCCGCGGGTCCAGACCACGAGGGTCAGCCGCGACGTGCTGATGGTGGTGGGCAGGCTCACCGTGCTCCTTCTCCCGAGCTGTCGAACCAGCGGTCGAGCTCGACCCTGACCCCGTCGTCGTACACGCTGGCGGTGACGGCGTCGGCCGCCTCGCGCACCTCGTCGACCGCCTGGCCCATGGCGACGCCGCGGCCGGCCCAGCGCAGCATCTCGAGGTCGTTGCGCCCGTCGCCGATGGCCAGCACGTCGGGCTGCTCCACGCCGAGGCGCTCGGCCACCAGGGCGAGCCCCGAGGCCTTGGACACCCCGACCGGCGCGAGGTCGAGCCAGGCGGTCCAGCCGACGACGTAGTCGGTGCCGTGCAGGCCGAGGCGGGACGCGAGCTCGACGAAGTCCTCCGCGGTGGCGCTGGGGTCGCGGATGATCACACGGCTGACCGGGCCGGCCACGATCTCCTCGACCTCGGTGAGGATCATGTCGCCGGACAGCTCGCCGTCGGGGAAGTGCGCGCTCACGCGGTAGCCGACGCCGCGCTCCTCGACCGCCACGAGCGCGTGGGGGTGGTGCTCGAGCACGGCGCGCACGGCCGGGGCGGCGTCGAAGGTCTCCTCGTGCACGACCTCGAGCGGCGGGTAGCGGAAGACCACGGCGCCGTTGGAGGCCACAACCCACAGCCGGTCACGCTCGGGCCCGTGCAGCTCGAGCAGGTCGGCGATGCTGGTCATGCCGTGCGGCGAGCGCCCGGAGGCCAGCACGACGTGCGCGCCGGCGTCGAGGGCGCGGTGGACGGCGTCGTACGTCGCTGGCGGGATCTGCTCGTAGGTCGCCCCCGCGCCCTCGATCCACTTCAGCAGCGTGCCGTCGATGTCGAGCGCGACGATCCGGGGGCGCCAGCCCGGGCCCGGCTCGCCGGGCGGCACGACCGCCTCAGCCATCGACCGGCTTGAGGACCTCGAGGCCGCCCATGTGGGGACGCAGCGCCTCGGGCACCCGCACCGAGCCGTCGGCCTGCTGGTGGGTCTCGAGGATCGCCACGATGGTGCGGGTCATCGCGCACAGGGTGCCGTTGAGCGTGGCGATCGGCTTGATCTCACCCGCGAAGCGGCCGCGGGTGTCGAGGCGGCGGGTCTGGAAGTCGGTGCAGTTGGAGGTCGACGTGAGCTCGCGGTAGCGACCCTGGGTCGGGATCCAGGCCTCGCAGTCGAACTTGCGCTGCGCCGAGAGGCCGAGGTCGCCGGCGGCCACGTCGATCACGCGGTAGGCCAGGTCGAGCTTGTCGAGGAACTCCTTCTCCCAGGCCAGCAGGCGCTGGTGCTCGGCGAAGGACTCCTCCATCGTCGAGTAGACGAACATCTCGACCTTGTCGAACCAGTGCACCCGGATGATGCCCTTGGTGTCCTTGCCGTGCGACCCGGCCTCCTTGCGGAAGCAGGGGCTGAACGCGGCGTAGCGCAGCGGCAGGGCATCACCGTCGAGGATCTCGTCGGAGTGGTAGGCGGCCATCGGCACCTCGGAGGTGCCGACGAGGTAGAGGTCCTCGCCCTCGATGCGGTAGACGTCGTCGGCGGCCTGGCCGAGGAAGCCGGTGCCGTCCATCGCCCGCGGGCGCACCAGCGAGGGTGCGATCACCTGGGTGAAGCCCGCGTTGCGGGCCTGCTCCATGGCGAGGTTGATCAGCGCCAGCTCGAGCTGGGCGCCGACGCCGGTGAGGAAGTAGAAGCGCGAGCCGGAGACCTTGGCGCCGCGCTCGATGTCGATCGCGCCGAGGATCTTGCCGAGCTCGATGTGGTCGCGCGGCTCGAAGTCGAACTCGCGGGGCGTCCCGACCGTCTCGAGGACCACGTAGTCGTCCTCGCCGCCGGCCGGCGCCTCCTCGGCCGCCGGGTTGGGGATCGACATCAGCGCCGACGTCCACTCCTCCTCGGCAGCGGTCTGGGCGGCCTCGGCCTCCTTGACCTCGGCGGCGAGCGCCTTGGTGCGGGCGAGCAGCGCCTGCTTCTCCTCGCCCTGGGCCTGCGGGATCTGCTTGCCGAGCTGCTTCTGCTCCGCGCGCCTGGCCTCGAACGTCGCGATCGCCTGCCGGCGGGCGGAGTCCGCGGCCAGCGCCCGGTCGACGACGTCGTCGGACAGACCGCGCTTGGCCTGGGCGGCACGCACACGGTCGGGGTCGTCGCGGAGGACACGCGGGTCGATCATGCTCTGAGGCTATCCGCCCGCACGGACGAGGCGCGCGCGCGTTCCCCAGGCCGTGGCCCGCCGGGGTCGTGGGAGGCGTGGTGGGCTGTGCGAGACTCGGGCGTCCCGTCGTCCCGCTCCCGAGGTCTGCTTCCCCGTGCTCGACCGATCCCGTGCCGTGCTCCTGACGTGGGCCGGAGCCTTCCTCGCGCTCTTCGCGCTGCTGGCGCTCGCCGCGACGCAGTCGTGGGGGCCCGTCGCCGGCGTCGACGACCGTGGCAACGGCGCCGAGGAGTGGGCCGTCGACGAGTCCTGGCTGCGCGAGCCGCTGCGGTGGATCGAGATCGCCTTCGGGACGATCGGCATCAACATCATCCTGCTCGTCGTCGTGGTGCTGCTGCTCCTGCGCCACCACCGCCGGGCGGCGATCTACGCCGCCGTCGTCGTCATCTCGACCCAGCTGGTCACCACAGGGATCAAGCACTGGCTGGGCCGCGAGCGCCCGCCGTGGCAGAACCCCTCCAACCTGATCTCCAGCTACTCCTTCCCCTCGGGGCACGCGTCGTCGATCACCGCGGTGGCCGGCGTGCTCGCCGTACTCGTGGTGATGCTCGTACGACGCTCGAGCGTGCGGCGCACCGTCTACCTGGTGCTGGGCGTGGTCGTGGTCGTGGTGTGCCTCGACCGCGTGCTGCTCGGCCGGCACTACCCCTCCGACGTGGTCGGCGGCTTCCTGCTGGCGACCGGGATCGTGCTGCTCGGGCTCGCGCTCTACAGCCCGCTGCCGCGCTCGCACGCCGAGGACGCCGAGCCGCTCCCGCAGGCGCTGCCCTCGGAGCGCCGGCTCGCCGTCGTGCTCAACCCGATCAAGGTCGAGGACGTCGAGCAGTTCCGCGCCACCGTGGCCGCGATGGCCGCCGAGGCCGGCTGGTCGCAGCCGACCTGGCACTACACGACCATCGAGGACCCCGGCACCGGGATGGCCGAGGCGGCCGCCGTCGCCGGGGCCGACCTCGTGCTCGTGTGCGGCGGCGACGGCACCGTGCGCGAGGTGTGCGCCGAGCTCGCCGGGACCGGCATCCCGATCGGGATCGTCCCCGCCGGCACCGGCAACCTGCTCGCCCGCAACCTCGACATCCCGCTCTACCTGCGGGCCGCGATCGACGTGGCGCTCAACGGCCAGGACCGGGCGATCGACATGGTCGCGGTCAGCGGCGACGGCTTCGAGGACACCCACTTCATGGTGATGGCCGGCATGGGCTTCGACGCCGCGATCATGGAGGGCGTCAATGAGGACATCAAGAAGAAGATCGGCTGGTTCGCCTACGTCATCTCCGCGCTGAAGTCGCTGATGTTCCCGGCGGTGCGCGTCGAGCTCTCCGTCGACGGCGGCGAGTTCACCAAGCACCGCGCCCGCACCGTCGTGGTCGGCAACGTGGGCTTCCTGCAGGCCGGGATGCCGCTGCTCCCCGACGCCGCCATCGACGACGGCGTGCTCGACGTCGTGATCCTGCACCCGCGCAACTTCTTCGCCTGGATCCCGCTGGCCTGGCGGATCCTCCTCAAGCGCCCGCACACCGATGAGCTCGTCGACCGCGTCGTCGGCTCCTCGGTCACCATCCGCTGCGCCACCGACACCCCCCGCCAGCTCGACGGCGACTCCATCGGCCCGGGCAAGGAGCTCCACATGGAGTGCATCCACGGCCGCCTCCTCGTCCGCGTCCCTCGCTGACCCCGTCGAACCGTCACTCAGACCGCGCGAGCCGTCAGTTCGGGCAGCACAACTGACGGTTCGACTGATCTGACTGACGGTTCGACTGATCTGAGTGACGGTTCGGCCGTAGGGGTGCCGTCAAGAGAGGATCCCGGGGCGTCAGGGATCCGTCAGGACGCGGGGGTGAGGGGGTCGCGCGGGGGTTGCATCGAGTCGTGACCGATGTCCTCTACGTGCTGATCACGGTGATCGCGTTCGCGCTGATGGCCGTCCTGGTCGGGGTCCTCGACAGGCGGCTGACCGACAAGACCCCCGACCGGAGCCCCCAGGTCGCCCCCGAACGTGAGGCGGCGCCGGTGACGTCCGAGGGAGGGGACCGATGAGTGAGCTCGCTCCCACCCTCGGCCAGATCGCGCTGCTGCTGGTGGCGCTCGCTGTCGCCGTACCGCTTCTCGGTCGTGCCCTGGCCGCCATCTACACCTCCGAGAAGCACCTCGGGGTGGAGAAGGTGACCTACCGCCTCCTCCGCGTCGACCCCGACGCCGACCAGCACTGGCGCTCGTATGCGATGTCGGTGCTCGGGTTCTCGCTGGTCTCGGTCCTGGCTCTGTTCGCGTTCGGCCGGCTCCAGCAGCACCTGCCGCTGTCCCTCGGCGTCGCGCCCCTGCCGGCGGACGGCGCGTGGAACACCGCCGTCTCGTTCGTCACCAACACCAACTGGCAGTGGTACTCCGGCGAGGTCGCCATCGGCCACCTGATGCAGGCTTCCGGCCTCACGGTGCAGAACTTCGCCTCGGCCGCCGTCGGCATGGCCGTCGCCGCGGCCTTCGCGCGCAGCCTGGCCCGCAGCCGCAACGGTGGCCGGGTCGGCAACTTCTGGGTCGACCTCGTGCGTACGACGCTCCGCGTGCTGCTGCCGATCGCGCTCGTCGCCGCGGTCCTGCTGGTCGCCGCGGGCGCCGTGCAGAACCTGCTGGAGCCCCAGACCGTCACCGGCCTGACCGGCACCGCCCAGCACCTCACCGGTGGGCCGGTCGCCTCGCAGGAGGCGATCAAGGAGCTCGGCACCAACGGAGGCGGCTTCTACAACGTCAACTCCGCCCACCCGTTCGAGAACCCGACCCCCCTCACCAACCTGCTCGAGATCTTCCTGATCCTGGTGATCCCGTTCGCGATGGCCTGGGCCTTCGGCCTGATCGTCCGCGACCGCCGTCAGGGCATCGCCGTCATGTCGGTGATGGCCATGCTGCTCGGCATCTCGATCGCCCTGGTCACCTGGGCGGAGACGGCCGGGCCCGGCACCGCTCCCGCCCTGGCCGGCGGCGCGATGGAGGGCAAGGAGGTGCGCTTCGGCACCGCCGCCTCGGCGCTCTTCGGCGCGGCGACCACCGGCACGTCGACCGGTGCCGTCAACGCCATGCACGACTCGTTCACCGCCCCCGGCGGCGGCGTGCTCCTGGTCAACATGATGCTCGGCGAGATCGCGCCCGGCGGCGTGGGCTCGGGCCTCTACGGCATGCTCATGCTGGCCGTGGTCACCGTGTTCCTCGCCGGGCTCATGGTCGGGCGCACACCGGAGTACCTCGGCAAGAAGATCGGCCAGAAGGAGATCTGGCTGGTTGCCCTCTACGTGCTGACCACGCCGGTGCTCGTGCTCGTCGGCAGCGCGGTGTCCCTCACCGCTGCCGACGGTCTGGCCGGCCTCCAGGAGTCCGGGCCGCACGGCCTCACGGAGGCGGTGTACGCCGTGACCTCGGCCTCCAACAACAACGGCAGCGCGTTCGGCGGCCTCACCAGCGGTACGCCGTTCTGGAACACGCTGCTGGGGCTGTGCATGCTCCTCGGCCGCTTCCTGCCGATCGTGTTCGTGCTCGCCCTGGCGGGCCGCTTCGCCGTCCAGCAGCAGCTGCCGGCGAGCGCCGGCACCCTGCCGACGCGGGGTCCGCTCTTCGTCGGCATGCTCACCGCCGTCGCCCTCGTGGTCGTCGGTCTCACCTACGTCCCCCTGCTCGCCCTCGGCCCGATCGCGGAGTCCCTGTCGTGACCACCCTGCTCACCCCCCGTCAGCTCACCGAGGCGCTCCCGGGGGCCTTCCGCAAGCTCGACCCGCGTCAGCTCGTCTCGTCCCCCGTCATGCTCGTCGTCGAGGTCGGCGCCGTGGCGACCACCGTCATGTCGGTGATCGACCCGAGCACGCTGTCCGTCTTCGTGACGGTCTGGCTCTGGCTCACCGTGCTCTTCGGCACCCTGGCCGAGTCGGTGGCCGAGGGCCGCGGCAAGGCCCAGGCCGCCAGCCTGCGGGCCCTGCAGCAGGAGACCACCGCCCGCCGCGTCCGCGGCGGCGACGACCAGCTCAGCCACACCAGCAACCTGGCCACGCTGCCGGTGGACGAGGTGCCCAGCACCACTCTCCGGGCCGGAGACGTCGTCGTCGTCGCGGCCGGGGAGCGGATCCCCGGTGACGGCGACGTGATCGAGGGGGTCGCCTCCGTCGACGAGTCCGCGGTCACCGGCGAGTCCGCCCCCGTGATCCGCGAGTCGGGTGGCGACCGCAGCGCGGTCACCGGCGGCACGGTGGTGCTCTCCGACCGGATCGTCGTCCGGATCACCTCCGACCCCGGCCAGTCGTTCGTCGACCGGATGATCGCCCTCGTCGAGGGCTCCGAGCGGCAGCGCACGCCCAACGAGATCGCGCTCAACGTGCTGCTCAGCACACTGACCATCATCTTCGTCGTGGTCTGCGGGACGCTCTACTTCCTCGCCGACTACAGCGACGCGCACCAGTCGGTGGTCGTCCTCACCGCCCTGCTGGTCTGCCTGATCCCCACCACGATCGGCGCCCTGCTCTCGGCCATCGGAATCGCCGGCATGGACCGCCTCGTGCAGCGCAACGTGCTCGCCATGTCGGGCCGCGCGGTCGAGGCCGCCGGCGACGTCGACGTGCTGCTCATCGACAAGACCGGCACGGTGACCTACGGCAACCGCCGGGCCACGGAGCTGCTGCCACTGGACGGCGTCGACCCCGCCGAGCTGGCCAACGCCGCACTGCTCGCCTCTCTCGCCGACGAGACCCCGGAGGGTCGCAGCGTGGTCAGCCTGGTCGACGGCGACGGCACTCACGGCGACCTCGAGCGACTCGCCGCCGGCGGAACGTTGGTGGAGTTCTCCGCCACCACGCGCATGAGCGGCCTCGACCTGCCCGACCAGGTCGTCCGCAAGGGTGCCCCGAGCGCCGTGATCACGTGGGCGCACAGCACCGGAGCCCCGGCCGCCAACGCCCGGCTCGACGAGATCGTCACCCACGTCAGCGAGTCGGGCGGTACGCCGCTCGCGGTCGCCGCGCGCAACGGCGACGGCAGGGCGCGCGTGCTCGGCGTCATCCACCTCAAGGACGTCGTCAAGGAGGGCATGCGCGAGCGGTTCGACGAGCTGCGCGCGATGGGCATCCGCAGCGTGATGATCACCGGCGACAACCCGATCACCGCACGGGTGATCGCCGCCGAGGCCGGCGTCGACGACGTCCTCGCCGAGGCGACGCCGGAGGACAAGCTCGCCCTGATCCGCCGCGAGCAGGAGGGCGGCCGGATGGTCGCCATGTGCGGCGACGGCACCAACGACGCGCCGGCGCTCGCGCAGGCCGACGTCGGCGTCGCCATGAACACGGGCACGACCGCAGCCAAGGAGGCCGGCAACATGGTCGACCTCGACTCCGACCCGACGAAGCTCATCGACGTCGTCGAGATCGGCAAGCAGCTGCTGATCACGCGGGGCGCCCTGACGACGTTCTCGGTGGCCAACGACATCGCGAAGTACTTCGCGATCCTGCCGGCGATGTTCGTGGTGGCCTTCCCCGACCTCGACGTCCTCAACGTCATGCGGCTCTCGACCCCCGAGTCGGCGATCGTCTCCGCGGTCGTGTTCAACGCGCTGGTCATCGCGCTCCTGATCCCGCTGTCGCTGCGGGGTGTCCGCTACACCCCGTCGTCCGCGTCGGCACTGCTCAAGCGCAACCTGCTGATATACGGCCTCGGCGGCCTCGTGGCGCCGTTCATCGGGATCAAGCTGCTCGACCTGGTCATCTCGCTCATTCCCGGACTCTGAGCCGGACCGGAAGGACATCCACCCATGAACGACCTCTACGCCCTCTTCCGGCAGAGCCTGGCGGGGCTGCGCGTGCTGATCCTCGCCACGATCGTGCTCGGCATCGCCTACCCGCTGCTCGTCACCGGCATCAGCCTCGTCGCCTTCCCCTGGCAGGCGCACGGCTCGCTGGTCACGGCCGACGGCTCCCCCACCACGGACCCCGACCGGGCCGTCGGCTCGGCGATCATCGGCCAGATCGCACCCGAGGGGCTGTTCCAGCCCCGGCCCTCGGCCGCCGGCGACGGCTACGACCTGCTGTCGACGTACGGCACGAACTACGGCCCGGAGGCTCCCGAGCTGATCGCGTCGATCACGGACACGCAGGCGACCATCGCCGAGCGGGAGGGGGTCGCGGTCAGCGACATCCCGCCGGACGCGGTCACCGCCTCGGGCTCGGGCCTCGACCCGCACATCTCCCCGGCGTACGCCGCCCTCCAGGTCGACCGCGTCGCCCGGGCCAACGGCCTCGACGTGTCCACCGTCGAGGATCTCGTCGCCGACCACACCGAGGGCCGCACCCTCGGCACCCTGGGCGAGCCGCGGGTGAACGTGCTCGAGCTCAACCTCGCCGTCCTGCGGGCCGCTCGGGGCTGACGGGCGTGGGCGGTGCGATCATCAGTGGCATGGCAGAGGAGCCGAGGCCCGGGCGGAGGCGGGGCCGGCTGACGGTCTACCTCGGCGCCGCCCCCGGCGTCGGCAAGACCTACGCCATGCTCGGCGAGGCCCAGCGCCGCGCCGCCCGCGGCACCGACATCGTCGTCGGGTACGTCGAGACCCACGGCCGCGAGAACACAGCCGCGATGATCCAGGGCCTCGAGGTCGTGCCGCGGCAGCGGATCACCTACCGCGACACGACGTTCACCGAGATGGACACCGACGCGATCCTCGCCCGCCGTCCCGCGGTCGTGCTGGTCGACGAGCTCGCGCACACCAACGTCCCGGGCAGCCGGCACGAGAAGCGAGCGCAGGATGTCGAGCAGATCCGCGCGGCCGGCATCGACGTGATCACCACGGTCAACATCCAGCACCTCGAGTCGCTCAACGACGAGGTCGAGCGGATCACCGGCGTCCGCCAGCGTGAGACGGTGCCCGACGACGTCGTCCGCACCGCCGACCAGATCCAGCTCGTCGACATGTCCCCCGAGGCGCTGCGCAGGCGCATGGCGCACGGCAACATCTACAAGCCGGAGAACGTCGACGCCTCCCTGGCGTCGTACTTCCGCGTCGGCAACCTGACCGCGCTGCGCGAGCTGGCGCTGCTGTGGCTCGCCGACCGCGTGGACGACGCGCTCGGTGCCTACCGTCGCCAGCACGACATCGCAGCGCCCTGGCCGACCAAGGAGCGGATCGTGGTCGCGGTCACCGGCGGCGAGGAGTCCGAGACGCTCGTACGCCGCGGGGCGCGGCTGGCACAGCGGGCGGCCGGAGCCGAGCTGATGGCGGTCCACGTGATCGCCACGGATGGCCTGCGCCGGGTCGACGAGTCGCGGATCGCGCGGGTCCAGCAGCTGGTCGCCTCGCTCGGCGGCAGCTTCCACTCGGTCGTCGGGGAGGACGTCTCGGGTGCCGTGGTCGACTTCGCCACCGGCGCCAACGCGACCATGATCGTCGTCGGCGTCTCGCGGCACGGCCGGATCAACCGGCTCTTCACCGGCAGCACCGGCGACCGGATCGCTTCGCTGGCTGGCTCGATCGACGTCCACCTGGTCACCCACGAGGAGGCAGCGCGGTCCGGACGGCGGCGTCCGCTGTTCTCCCCGCTGAGCCGGTCGCGCCAGACGGCCGGCTGGGTGATGGCGCTGCTGCTGCCCGCCGTGGTCACGGCGCTGCTGCTGCTCTCGACCGAGACCGACCAGCTGCCCCTCGTCGAGCTGTTGCTGCTGGCGGCGACGGTGCTGGTCGCGCTGGTCGGGGGGCTGCTGCCGGCCCTGACCGCGGCGCTGGTCAGCTTCCTCCTGCTCAACTGGTACTTCACGCCGCCGGTCGGACGGTTCACCATCGCGGAACCGACCAACCTGCTCGCGCTCCTGGTGTACGTCGCGGTGGCCGCGGGTGTCGCGACCGTCGTCGACCTCGCGTCGCGCCGGGCCGCCGACGCGACGCGGGCCCGCACGGAGGCGGCCACCATGGGGTCGCTCTCCCGCTCGGTGCTGACGGGGCAGGACACCGCGGAGGCCATCACCGAGCGACTGCGCGAGGTCTTCGCGCAGCGCGCGGTGTCGCTGCTCGCGAACACCGACGGCGGCTGGGTGGTGTTGGCCTCGAGCGGCGAGACCCCGGCGTGCTCGCCCGACGAGGGCGACACCCGGGTCACCGTC
Source organism: Nocardioides taihuensis (assembly GCF_042657275.1). Classification (NCBI taxonomy): domain Bacteria; kingdom Bacillati; phylum Actinomycetota; class Actinomycetes; order Propionibacteriales; family Nocardioidaceae; genus Nocardioides; species Nocardioides taihuensis. Next base: position 53,996 of record NZ_JBHSKD010000003.1, on the reverse strand, counting down.
GACGACAGGCACGTGCTGGCGCTCTGCGGCGACCCGCTGCGGGCCAGCGACCAGCGGGTGCTGGAGGCCTTCGCCGTGCAGACCAGCCTGGTGCTGGAGTACCGGAGGCTCCGAGAGCGCGAGGACCGCGCGGCCGCCCTGGAGAGCGCCGACGCGACCCGCACCGCGATCCTGCGCGCGGTCTCCCACGACCTGCGCACCCCCCTGGCCACGCTGCGCACCGCCGTCGACGGGCTGGTCGGCGACCGCGGGCTCGACGACGAGGACCGCGCCGCACTGGTCGAGGCGGTCGGCTCCTCGGCCGAGCAGCTCGAGCGCCTCATCGACAACCTGCTCGACCTGTCCCGGCTGCAGACCGGGCTGCTCCACCCGGTCTTCCGCGAGCGCAGCCTCGACGAGGTGCTGCCGCTCGCAGTCGCGGGCCAGCCTCCCGGCGCGGTCACGCTCGAGGTCGAGGAGTCGACGCCCTTGGTGCACACCGACGCGGGCCTGCTCGAGCGGGTCGTGGCCAACCTGGTGTCCAACGCCGTGCGTGCCTCGGCCGGCAAGCCCGTGCGGGTGCTCGCCCACGTGCTGCCCGGCACCGTCGACATCATGGTGGTCGACCGCGGACCCGGCGTCCCCCCGGAGGAACGCGGACGGATGTTCGAGCCGTTCCAGCGCCTCTCCGACCGGTCGGCCGGTGGCCTCGGCCTCGGGCTCGCGGTCGCGCGCGGGCTGACCGAGGCGCTCGGCGGCACCCTGTCGGCCGAGGACACCCCCGGCGGCGGGCTCACCATGGTGCTCTCGCTGCCGCGGACCCGGCCCTCGCAGGACGCCGCATGAGCACACCCGGGGGCACCGGACGCCGGAAGTACCGCGTGCTCGTCGTCGACGACGAGCCCGCGCTGGCCCGCGCCCTCGCGATCAACCTGCGCGCGCACGGTTGGGAGGTCGTCACCGCCGCTGACGGGCGCTCGGCGCTCGACGCCGCCGCGACCACCCACCCCGACGTCGTCGTGCTCGACCTCGGGCTGCCCGACCTCGACGGCACCGAGGTGATCGCCGGCCTGCGCGGGTGGACGAGCGTGCCGATCGTCGTGCTGTCCGCGCGGCAGCACGGCGAGGACAAGGTGGAGGCGCTCGACCTCGGCGCCGACGACTACGTCACCAAGCCCTTCGCGATGAACGAGCTGATGGCCCGGCTCCGCGCCGCCGTACGACGGGGCGCGGCCGCCGCCCCCGAGGAGTCGGTCGTCGAGGTCGGCGACCTCTCGATCGACCTCGCCCGCAAGCGGGTCGCCCGGGCCGGCGAGGACGTCCGCCTGACCCCGACCGAGTGGGCCTTCCTCGAGCTGCTCGCCCGCAACGTCGGCAGGCTGGTCTCGCGCGAGCAGGTGCTGCGCGAGGTCTGGGGCCCGGCGTACGAGCACGAGACGCACTACCTCCGGGTGTACGCCGCGCAGCTGCGCCGCAAGCTCGAGGCCGACCCCTCCCACCCGCGGTACATCGTCACCACCAGCGGCCTGGGCTACACCCTCGAGCCCTGAACGCGTCGAACCGTCACTCAGATCGCTCGAACCGTCAGTTCGGGCAGCCCCACTGACGGCTCGACTGATCTGAGTGACGGTTCGGCTAGGAGGGGGTGAGGTGGAAGACGGGGATCTCGCGGTCGGTGAGGGAGGCGTAGTGGACGTAGTTGGGCCAGGTGGCGGTCATCACCGACCAGGCGCGGGTGCGGTCGTCGCCGGTGAGCAGGCGGGGGGTGACGGTGTGGGTGCGCCCGCGGAAGACGACACGGGCCCGGTCGGCGTCGCGGAGGTTGAGCACCCAGGCCGGCAGGTCGGGGGCGCCCCAGTTGGAGCCGGCGACCAGCCAGCCGCCCTCGTGGGGGACGCACAGCAGCGGGGTGGTCCGGTCGATCCCGGACCTCCTCCCGGGCACCGTGAGCGTCACCTCGGGCAGGCCGGCCAGCGTGAGCAGGTTGAACCGACCACGCGTCAGCCGCTGGATCAGCAGGTCGCCGCGCACGATCACCCCGGCGAACCGGTGCAGCCACGGCTGGCGGCCGACCACCACCGCCAGCCGGGTCATCGGGTTCATGGCCGGAGGCTACCGGCCGCCCGTGACCACCGAGGCTGCCTTCCCGGTCCCCCTTCTCAGTACCGGACCGGACCGGGGATGACCGGCGGCCCACCGGCGCCCACACTGACGAGGTGGTGTTCGACGAGACCGAGATCCGGATGGCCGAGCGGCGCATGGTCGCGGCGCTGGAGTCCGACGACCGCTTCGCGTGGGTCGCGGAGTACACCGACGACGCGGTCTTCGACGCCGGCGAGCCGGTGCGCGGCCGCGAGGCGCTGCTGGAGATGGCGGCGCACATGACCCCGCTGCGCGACGTCTCGATCACGCCGCTGCACACCGAGGGCAGCGGCGACCGGGCGGCCGTCTGGTGCGAGGCGACGTGGACCAGCGGGCCGGAGGACGCACGGCGCGAGGTGCAGATGCGCGGCATCCTGGTCTGGCGCCGCGAGCCCGACGGCGTGTGGCGCGTGGCGATCGAGCACCTGGCCTGACCCCGGCGGCGCCGCCTCACGGGCGCGCATGGGCGATCGCCTCCTCCTCCTCGGGGGAGAGTTGCTGCTCGCACTGCCACGACGCGACGCTCTTGGCGTAGGTGCGGGCCTCGCTGCGGCCGTGGATCGAGGTGAGCACGACCCCGTGGCCGGCGTCGTCGAGCAGCGCCAGCGACCACGAGAGGTGCCCGCCCATGTCGCCGAAGGCGTCGTAGCGCACCAGCGCGAGGTGGCGCAGCGCGTCCTGCGCCTCGAGCCGCAGCGCCGCGACCTCCTGGCGCAGCCCGTGCACGTCCTCGGGCAGGTCGTCGCCCGACGCCCGGCGCGCGGTGGACCCCCGCCAGGCCAGGAACGCGAGCACCGCGGCTACGGCGGCGAGCAGCAGGGCGAGGACGTCGAGCACCACGGTCGTGAGCCTATGACCGTCGGGTGGTCGTACGACGGCGGCGCGAGCGGGCGCGTGGGAAAATGCCGGGGTGAGCCCCGCAACCGCCCGCCGCATCGCCTACCAGGGCGAGCCGGGCGCCAACTCCCACCTCGTGTGCCGCGAGCAGTACCCCCACCTCGAGGCCGTCGCCTGCGCGTCGTTCGAGGACGTCTTCGCGACCGTGGAGAGCGGTGAGGCGGACCTCGCGATGATCCCGATCGACAACTCGATCGCCGGCCGGGTGGCCGACATCCACCACTTCCTGCCGCAGTCCGACCTGCACATCGTCGCCGAGCACTTCCTGCGCATCCAGTTCACGCTGATGGCGGTGCCGGGCGCGACGCTCGACACGATCAAGACCGTGCACAGCCACGTGCACGCGCTCGGGCAGTGCCGCAAGGTGATCCGCGAGCTCGGCCTCACCTCGGTCGTCTCCGGCGACACCGCCGGCGCCGCGCGCGAGATCGCCGAGGCACAGGACCCCACCCAGGCCGCGATCGCGCCGCCGCTGGCCGCCGAGATCTACGGCCTCGACATCCTGCGCGACGACGTCGAGGACGAGGAGCACAACACCACCCGCTTCGTCGTGCTGTCCCGCGACTACGTCGAGGCGCCGGCCGGGCAGGGCCCCGTCGTCACGTCGTTCGTCTTCAACGTGCGCAACCTGCCGGCCGCGCTCTACAAGGCGCTGGGCGGCTTCGCCACCAACGGCGTGAACATGACCAAGCTCGAGAGCTACATGGTCGGCGGGGAGTTCACCGCGACCCAGTTCCTCGCCGAGGTCGACGGCCACCCGAGCGACCCCGGCGTGGCCCGGGCGCTCGAGGAGCTCGCGTTCTTCACCACCGATGTCAAGGTGCTCGGGGTCTACCCGGCCGACCCGGAGCGCCGCGGCTGAGTAGATTCGCCGCGTGACCCACGACGGCGACCCCCGCACCGAGGACCTCGGCTTCGCGCGCGTCGACCTCGACCGCGCGGCGCGCACCGGCGACGCCGAGGTCGTGTACGGCGCCGGCAAGACCCCCGAGCAGGTCGTCGCGATCCTGCGCACCCTGCACGACCGGCACCCCGAGCGCGCGGTGCTGGCAACCCGTCTCTCCGACGAGGCGATGCAGGCCGCGGCCGGCACGGGCGCCGACGTCGACGAGGTGGCCCGGGCCGCCGTGCTCGGCCCGCTGCCGACCACGCAGGGGCTGGTGCGGGTGGTGAGTGCCGGCACCTCCGACGCGCCCGTCGCCCGCGAGGCCGCCCTGGCCGCCCGCGTGCACGGGGCCGAGGTCGACGAGGTGCGCGACGTCGGCGTGGCCGGCCTCCACCGCCTGCTCGCCGTCCACGACAAGCTCCACGACGCCGACTGCCTCGTCGTCGTCGCCGGCATGGAGGGGGCGCTGCCCTCGGTCGTCGGCGGGCTGACCGGCGTGCCGATGGTCGCGGTGCCCACGAGCGTCGGGTACGGCGCGTCGTTCGGCGGGCTGGCCGCGCTGCTGGCGATGCTCAACTCCTGCGCTCCCGGCGTGGTGGTGGTCAACATCGACAACGGCTACGGCGCCGGTGTGCACGCCGCCCGCGTCGCCCGCCGGGCCGCGCCCCGCGGGAGCGCGGGGTGACGCTCTGGGTCGACGCCTCCTCCGGCGCCAGCGGCGACATGCTGCTCGGCGCGCTGGTGGGCGCCGGGGTCCCGCTCGAGGTGCTGCAGACCGCCGTCGACGCGATCGCCCCCGAGCCGGTCGGCCTCCGGGCCGAGCAGGTACGCCGCGGCGCGCTGGCCGCCACCCGGGTGCACGTGGACGTCGACGACTCCGTCCACCACCGCACCTGGCGCGACGTCCGGGCCCTGCTCGAGGCGGCCGACCTGGCCGACGGCGTGCGCGCCACCGCCCTGGCGGCGTTCGGGCGGCTGGCGGTCGCCGAGGCGCGGGTGCACGGCACCGATCCCGAGGACGTCCACTTCCACGAGGTCGGCGCGCTCGACGCGATCGCCGACGTGGTGGGCGCCGCCGCCGGCTTCGAGCACCTCGGCCACCGCGACCGCGCGGTCGTGGTCTCACCGGTCGCGGTCGGCTCCGGGTCGGTGCGCTCCGCCCACGGCACCCTGCCCGTGCCCCCGCCCGCGGTCGCGGAGCTGCTCCGCGGCGTCCCGTCGTACGCCGGCCCGCCGGGCTCGCCCGCGATGGAGCTGTGCACCCCGACCGGCGCGGCCCTGCTCACCACCGTCGCGACCGGGTGGGGCCCGCAGCCGCCCCTGGTGACCACGGCGATCGGCGTCGGCGCCGGCGGACGCGACCCCGAGGGCCACGCCAACGTGCTGCGGCTGCTCGTCGGCGAGACCGCGCCGCACCACGCCCACCCCCACGGCACCGACGACCCCCTGCTGCTCGAGACCAACGTCGACGACCTCGACCCGCGGGTCTGGCCGGCCGTGATCGCGGCGCTGCTCGCGGCCGGCGCCTCCGACGCGTGGCTGACGCCGATCCTGATGAAGAAGGGGCGTCCCGCCCACACCCTCAGCGTGCTGGTCAGTGGGAGCCGTGCCGGGGCCGTGCGGGCGGTGGTGTTCCGCGAGACCTCGGCGATCGGGCTGCGCGAGCAGCCGGTGACCAAGCACGCCCTCGACCGCGAGATCGTGTCGGTCGAGGTCGGCGGGCAGCCGGTCGCGGTCAAGCTCGCCCGCCACGAGGGCGTCGTGGTCAACGCCCAGCCGGAGTACGACGACGTCGCCCGCGCCGCGGCCGCCCTCGGTCGTCCGGTCGCCGAGGTGCTGGCCGACGCCGCGGCGGCCAGCCGGCGCTTCGTCACCGGCTGACCGGAGCACGCGCCGGGCCGGCCAGTGGCGACGTGGCGAGCGCCACGCTGGACACCCGAGCCCACCCGGGAGGAGGCCGTGGCCGCACGGGAGTGAGCGACGTGGCTAGGCTGCGCGCATGGTCACCCCAGAGGTCCCGGGCGGGGAGGCGCCGCTCGGCGCCGACAGCGAGGTCGGTCGGCTGCGCACGGTCATGCTCCACCGGCCGGGCCCCGAGCTCAAGCGGCTCACGCCCCGCAACAACGACCGCCTGCTCTTCGACGGCATCCCCTGGGTCAGCCGCGCGCAGGACGAGCACGACGGCTTCGCCGAGGCGCTGCGGTCCCGCGGGGTCGAGGTCCTCTACCTGACCGAGCTGCTCACCGAGACCTTCGCCTCCGACCTCGCCCGCCACCACGCGATCACCACCACGCTCAACGGGCTGCACCTCGGCGACACGCTGCGCGACTACCTCGCGCGCTTCCTCGGCGAGTGCTCCCCCGCCGACCTCACCGGCTACCTCACCGCTGGCATCCGCAACGACGAGGTGCGCGGCGGCCAGGGCATCGTGACCGCGCTGCTGCCCAGCGACGACTTCCTGATCGACCCCCTGCCCAACCTGCTGTTCACCCGCGACTCCAGCGTGTGGGTGCGCGACCGGGTCGCGGTCACCTCGCTGGCCATGCCCGCGCGGCGCCGCGAGACGCAGCTGACCGAGCTGATCTACACCGAGCACCCACGCTTCGCCGGCACCCGGCGGATCCACGGCTGGCACCACGAGCACGTCGAGGGCGGCGACGTCCTGCTGCTCGCCCCGGGCGTGATCGCGGTCGGCGTCGGCGAGCGCACCACCCCGGCCGGTGTCGAACGGCTGGCGCGGCAGGCCTTCCACGCCGACCTCGCGCACACGGTGCTCGCCGTACCGATCGCGCAGGAGCGGGCCACGATGCACCTCGACACCGTCTGCACGATGGTCGACGTCGACAAGATCGTGATGTACCCCAACGTCGCCGACTCGCTGCGCGCGCACGCCGTCACCGTCGCCGACCGCAGCGGCGAGGGCGCCCACGAGCTGGTGCTCGACGTGGCGCCCGCCGAGCCGTTCCTGGTCGCCGCGGCGAAGGCGATGGAGATCGACACGCTCCACCAGATCGACACCGGCCTCGACCCCGTCACCGCCGAGCGCGAGCAGTGGGACGACGGCAACAACACCCTGGCCCTCGCGCCCCGGGTGGCCGTCGCCTACGAGCGCAACGTCGAGACCAACGACCGCCTCGAGGACGCCGGCATCGAGGTCGTGCGGATCGCCGGCTCCGAGCTCGGCTCCGGCCGCGGCGGGCCCCGCTGCATGTCGTGCCCGGTGTCGCGTGAACCCCTGCCCGTCGACTGACCGCGGACCTTCGCAGCGTCATACGCCCAGCCGGTCAGGACCGGCAAGGCGTATGACGTCCGCCCGGGCGCTCATCGCGACTTCCGGGCAAAGAAAGACCCGGCCGCTGTTGACGGGGGACACAACAACGACCGGGTGAAACCCAAAGTACAGGCCCGCCTCGGACAGACACAACCCGGGACCGCAGACTCGTCGCGGGCGCAAGACCTGGTCTAGGCCGAAACCTGTTCTACCGGTCTACTGGCGCAGCGTGACCTGCCGGTTGGCCAGCCCGGAGCGGGCGGAGCGCTCCTCGGGGGTCAACGGCGCGTCGCTGGTGAGGGCGTCGGCGAGCGCGGCGGCGAAGGCCTCGGCCGGCTCCTCCAGCGCCTCCGCACCGGTGCCGGGCTCGAGGTCCCACACCGGCACCAGCAGCCCGTGCGCGCGGAACATGCCGACCAGGCGCGAGTCGGGCACCAGCACGTCGCGTCCCGCCGCGTGCAGCCGGGCGAGGGCGTCGAGCAGCGGTCCCTCGGGCTCGGGCATCACCCAGCGCAGGTGCTCCTTGGCGCCCATGGCCGTCCAGTACGCCGAGGGGACCGAGGTCAGCTTGTCGGTCGGGGCCGCGGCGGCGTTGGCCTGCTCGAGCGCGGCGGCGACGCTGTCCTGGTCCTCGATGTCGGCGACCCAGAAGTCGAAGCCGCGGTGCACGGTCACCGCGAGCTCGTCGCCGGTCACGAGGTCCTGCAGGCGCGGGCCGTCGCCGGGCGGGTCGGTGAGGCCGACCGCGCCGGCCTCCCCGGCCTCCGCGGCCTCGAGCGCCCTGAGCAGCACGGCGCCGAGGTCGCGGGCGGGGTCGCCGAAGGCGTGCTGGACCTGCAGCCCGAGCCAGACCTCACCGCTCTCGCGCACCATCGCGGGCGCGGCCATCGGCAGCAGGGTGCACAGCTGCACCGTGCGCTCGGCGTACGCCGGGTCGGCGAGCGTCAGCGGGGCGGTGGCCGACGGCACGAGCTCGCGCATCGCGACGACGTCGCACTCCGACGGCATCCCCTCGAAGGGCCGCGACACGAACACGGCCGGCGCTCCCCCGGCCGCACCGTGGCACGCCTTGTAGCGCCGCCCGGAGCCGCAGGGGCACGGTTGGCGGGGGCCGACCTCACCGGGTGCGGTGGCGGCCTGCACCTGGTCGCGGGTCCTGGTCCGTGACTTCTTGCCCATGCCCGCACGCTATCCGTCGAGCAGGTCCCGCACGTACGCCGGGCGGTCGGTGATCACCGCGGTCACCCCCAGGCCGAGGCACAGGTCGAGCTCGGTCTCGGTGTTCACCGTCCACACGTGGATCGGCCGACCGGTGCGGACCAGGCTCTCGCCGAGCCGCGGGTGGTCGCGCAGCTCCTGGACGCCGGGGCCGAGCATCCAGTCGTCGCCGATCACCGGGCGCAGCATCGGCCAGTGGTGCGCCCGCTCGATCAGCTGGACCAGCGGGACGTCGGGGGCCAGGCGCTGCACCCGCTGCAGGGCGGTCCACGAGAAGCTCATCACCCGCACCGGGGTGCCGGACCGGTCCCAGCCGAACTCGCGGAGCAGCTCGAGCAGGCGGCGCTCGACCAGCCCGCCGTACCGTGTCGGGTGCTTGGTCTCGATCGCCAGCTCGACGCGCCGGTCGTGGTCGGCGACGGTCTCGAGCAGCCGGCGCAGCGTGAGCACCTTGTCGAGATCGGGGTCCTTGTCGGGGGCATCGTCGTCGAGCTCGGCCCACGGGTTCTTCCACGAGGCGAAGTCGAGCTGGTCGAGCTCGGCGAGGTCCATGGTCGAGACGACACCGGGGCGCGAAGCCGTGCGGCGCAGGTCGCGGTCGTGCACGCACACCAGATGGCCGTCGGCCGTGAGCCGGACGTCGCACTCGAGCGCGTCGGCGCCCTCGTCCAGCGCGGTGAGGTAGGCGCCGAGGGTGTGCTCGGCCCGGGTGTGGCTGGCTCCCCGGTGCGCCACGACCTGCGGCCGACGCGCGGCACCGCTGCTCATGACGGCATTGTGCCGCCCCGCCGGGTCAGCCGCGCGGACGCTGCTCGACGAGTCCGACCAGGTTGCCCTCGCTGTCGCGCACGAACGCCTGCCACTCGTCGGTGCCGGCCGGCCCCAGGGTGTCGTCGTCGTGCCCGAAGATCACGTGGGGCTCGCTCTCCACCTCGACCCCGGCGCCGCGCAGCCGCGCGACCGTGGCGTCGATGTCGTCGACGTCGAGGTAGAGCAGCGCGCTCGGTGCGACCCGGTCGAGCAGCAACCGGGTGCCGTCGAGGTCGAAGAAGACCAGGCCGGGAGGGTCGAACGACGCGCTCGGTGCCGCGCCGAGCAGGTCGGCGTAGAACGTCGCCGCCCGCTCGAGGTCCACCGCCCGCTGGGCCACCTGCACCATCCGCATGACACGCTCCTTCTTTGTGAGCATCCCTAACTGTTAGGGATGCTATACATAGGGCATGGCACCTCGCAAGCAGTCGCTCGCCGGCACTGCCGCCGACCTCAACTCGGCGGCGATCCACCTGCTGCGCGGCATGCGCGCCGCCGACCGGGCCTCGGGCCTCACGGCGGCCCGGCTCAGCGCCCTGTCGGTGCTGGTCTTCGGAGGGCCCACGACGCTCGGGCGACTGGCCGCGGCCGAGGACGTCACCCCACCGACCATGACCCGGATCGTGGACGGTCTCGTCGCGCTGGGCCTGGCCGAGCGAGCCGAGCACCCGGACAGCGCACGGTCGGTGCTCGTCGTCGCGACCGACGCCGGCACGGAGCTGATGCAGGCTGCGGCCGCCCGCCGGGTCGAGGTCATCGTCGCCGCGCTGCGCGCGCTGCCGACCGACGAGCGCCGGGCCGTGGTCGACGCCGCGCCGGCCCTGCGTGCGCTCGCGGACGACGTACCGCAGCGGGCACGGGCGCTGTTCCGGTCCTGAGCGCGGGGGTGCGACGATGACCCCGTGACGACCCGGGGATTCACGCTGGCCGCGCACGTGCCGGCGGCAGGGGTCGATGTCATCGACTTCCTGGCGGCGATCGAGGGGCACCGCGGGCTGCACCCGTTCCTCGAGTCCGCCGAGGTCGTCGACCGCGGCGTCGGCTCCGACGGGCCGTGGCAGGAGTATCGCGTGGTCGAGCGACCGTCGCTCGGCCCGTTCCGCTACCGGGTGCGGTTCCCGGCGACCGTCGTCCGCACCTCCCCCACCGCGCTGCGCAGCGAGGTGCGGCTCACCGGCTGCCACCTCGCCTCGACCACCACCGCGACCGACGAGCCGGGCGGGTGCCGGGTCGAGGAGCACACGGTGGTCACCTCGCCGCAGCTGCTGGTCGGGTACGTCGCGCGCCAGGCCCGGCGCGCCCACGCCCGCACGCTCGCGGGGCTGGCAGATCAGCCCTGGGTGCGCAGGTAGCGCCCGAAGTGCGGCACGGTGAAGGCGATCCGGCCGCGCTCCCCGGAGTAGATCAGCCCCTTCTTCAGCAGCGAGTCGCGCGCCGGCGAGAGCGACTGCGGCTTCTTGCCGAGCGCCGCGGCCACCTCGGCGGTCGGCACGCTGGCGACGTCGTCGAGCGGCTCACCGCCGGCGTCGGCGATGGCCACCGCGGTGTCGGCCATCGCCCGCAGGTAGTCGCGCTCGCCCGGGGTCGCCCGCTCGAACCGGCTGCCGAAGAAGCCGACCGCCAGCTCGGCCTCCGCCTCGGGTGAGGCGACCGCGACGTCCTCGGCGGTGATGGGGGCACGCGGCGCGAGGTCCCAGACGACCTTGCCGTAGGCCTGGATGAAGTAGGGGTAGCCGCCGGTCGCGGCGTACATCGCCGCCAGCGCGTCGTCGGTGTACGACGCGTCCTCCTCGGCCGCCGGGGCGGCCAGCGCGCGGTCGGCGGCCTCGCGCCCCAGCCGGTCGATGCGCGCGTAGCGGAAGAGCCGCTCGGAGTAGGACTTGCTCGCCGAGAGCACCGCCGGCAGGTGGGGCAGGCCGGCGCCGACCACGATCACCGGGAGCCCCGACTGGCTGAGCTCGTGGCAGGCCGCGCAGAGAGCCGAGACGTCGTCGGGGCCGAGGTCCTGCATCTCGTCGATGAACACCGCGACTCCCTTGCCGACGTCGGCCGCGAGCCCGCCGAGGTCGGTGAACAGCTCGACCAGGTCGATCTCGACGTCACCGGAGTCGGCCCGGCCGCGCACCGCCGGGGCGTCGATGCCCGGGCTCCACTGGTCGCGCAGCTTCGCCCCCGGCCCGGCCTCGCGCTGGGCGAAGGAGCGGACGACGCCGAGCACGTGGTCGACGGCGTCCTCCTGCGGGTGCCCGAGCTCGCGCACCGCCTGGTGCAGGGCGCTCGACAGCGGGCGCCGGAGGCGCTGGTCTGGCCGCGCCTCGAGCTTGCCGGTGCCCCAGCCGCGCCGTACGGCCGAGGAGCGCAGGGCGTTGAGCAGCACGGTCTTGCCGACCCCGCGCAGCCCGGTCAGCACCAGGCTCCGCTCGGGGCGCCCGCGTGCGACCCGCTCGAGCACCACGTCGAACGCCGCGAGCTGCTCGTCGCGTCCGGCCAGCTCCGGCGGGCGCTGCCCTGCCCCCGGCGCGTACGGGTTGCGGATCGGGTCCATGATCGAACCGTATCTGGCTCTCTAGCGCCCACCGTAGATTTCGGGAGCCGTGTCTGCGCTGACCCGCCGTTAGTTAACGGCGGGTCAGCATGGAATGTCGACAAACCACGGTGACCCGCCGTTAGTTGACGGCGGGTCAGCGTCAGGCGGGGGCGGCGGAGGCCGGGGGACGCTCGCCGTACCCGGTGTGGCCGGGGTTGGCCGGTCCGAGGCCGGTGCGCTCGGCGTACACGGTGGCGTAGGCGCGGTCGAGGCCGGCGCGGAGCATCGCGATCAGCTCGGGCACCTCGTCGACGGTGAGCCGGAACGACCCGGCGCACACGTTGTCGCGCCACAGCGAGAGGACCACCATGCCGGAGTCGTCGTGCCAGGAGACCCGGAGCGCGCGGTCGCCACCACGGGAGTCGAGGAAGATCGATCCCGTCGCCGGCAGCGGGCGGGTGGCCATGCTCCAGTCTGCCTCCGGTGTGGTGAGGCTGTCACGAGTTCACGAGCGGCTTCACCCACATCGGTCATGCCTAGACTGACCGCGTGCCCGAGCTGCCCGAGGTGGAAGCCCTGGCCCTCGACCTGCGGGGCCGGCTGCACGACCGCGCGATCGTGAAGCTCCACCTCGCCGCCTTCAGCGCCCTGAAGACCTTCGACCCGCCCGTCACCGCGCTCGAGGGCACCCTGGTCGAGGACGTCACCCGGCACGGCAAGTTCCTCGACATCGCCACCTCCGGGCTGCACCTGGTCATGCACCTCGCCCGCGCCGGCTGGGTGCGCTGGCGCGACGAGGTGCCGCCGGTGCCGCCGCGCCCGTCCACGAAGTCGCCCCTGGCCGCGCGGGTGGTGCTCGACTCGGGCGCCGGGCTCGACATCACCGAGGCCGGCACCCGCAAGAGCCTCGCGCTGTACGTCGTGCGCGACCCGCTCGACGTCCCCGGCATCGCCAGCCTCGGGCCCGACCCGCTCACCGAGGAGTTCACGCCCGCGGTGTTCCGCGAGATCCTCGAGCGCGAGGGGCGCAAGCAGCTCAAGGGCGTGCTGCGCCACCAGGGCACGATCGCCGGCATCGGCAACGCCTACTCCGACGAGATCCTGCACGCCGCGAGGATGTCGCCGTTCAAGCCGGCCGGCACGCTCACCGACGACGAGCTGACCACGCTGTACGACGCGCTGCGCACCACGCTGGGGGACGCCGTCGACCGCTCGCGCGGCCTGGCCGCCAGCGAGCTGAAGGGCGAGAAGAAGTCCCACCTCGCGGTGCACGGGCGCACCGGCCAGACCTGCCCCGTGTGCGGCGACGTGGTCCGGGAGGTCTCGTTCGCCGACTCGAGCCTCCAGTACTGTGCCACGTGCCAGACCGGCGGCAAGCCGCTCGCCGACCGGCGCATGTCCAAGCTGCTGAAGTGAGGTCAGGGGGACCATGCAGATCCCGGGGATCAAGGTCGAGGACCTCGCCGACCCGCTGCCGGAGGGGACGGTGCTCCTCGACGTGCGCGAGCCGGTCGAGTGGGAGCACGGGCACATCGAGGGCGCCGTCAACGTGCCCCTGATGCAGCTGCCGGCGCGCCTCGAGGAGCTGCCCGAGGGGCACCTGGTCGTCGTCTGCGCGGTGGGCGGGCGCTCGGGCCAGGCGGTCGCCTGGCTGGCGGTGCAGGGCCGCGAGGCCACCAACCTCGAGGGCGGCATGGTCGAGTGGGTGGCCGCCGGCCGCCCGATCGTCAGCGCGGTCACCGACACCCCCCACGTGCTCTGACCGCGGCCGGCACCCCCACGGCGTCCGCGCGGTTCGGGGCGGGGAGGCCTCAGACCGGGCCGCCGACGGCGTCGGTCGACGTGCCGCAGGTGAGCGCGAGGTAGGTGTCGAAGGCCTGGGTGTCGCGGCGCTCGTCGAGGCTCAGGTCGGCGTCGATGGCCTCGACCTCCGCCGTCGAGGCGTCGTCGGGGAGGTCGTGGATCGCGTCGAGGGTGAGCTCGAAGCCCTGGCGGGCGTCGGTGGGGATGTCGCCGGGGGTGCCGACGTCGGCGAGGCGCCGGGCCAGCTGCTTCACCAGTCCGGCGACCTCATGGTTGCTGGCCCCGCCCCCGAGCCGGTCGACACCGGAGTAGAAGTCGTGGACCTGCGCGCAGAACGTGTCGGGCGACGCGTCGGTCGGCGGCCGGCCGGCGTTGCACGCCACGGAGGTGACGGAGATGACGGCGAGGACGGCGAGGGTGAGCAGGGCCTGCTTCATCGGGTGCTCCTGGGGGACGGGTGGACACCCGGGTCATTCCCCGCGGGGGCGCGCTCCATGCCTGCCGGCCGCTCACCCGCCGGCGAACGCCTCCGGCAGCGGGAGGGCGAGCGCGTCGCGCAGCCGCGCGAGGTAGGTCTCCCGCGGCACCTCGACGACGCCGAGCGAGGCGAGGTGGGGGGTCTGCCACTGGGTGTCCAGCAGCCGCGCACCCGCGTGGTCGTCGCGCATCAGGTCGACGAGCCCGAGCAGCGCCACCTTCGAGGCGTCACGCTCGCGGTGGAACATCGACTCGCCCGCGAACAGCCCGCCGATGGCGACGCCGTACAGCCCTCCCACGAGCCGGTCGCCGCGCCACGCCTCGACCGAGTGCACCCAGCCGAGGCGGTGCAGCTCGACGTACGCCGCGTGGACCCGGTCGTCGATCCAGCCGGCGGCGCGGCGCGGGTCGCCGCAGGCCCGGATCACCTCGTCGCACGCGGTGTCGACCCGGATCTCGAGGTCGCGCGTCGAGCGGCGCAGCGAGCGGGTGACGCGCACGCCGTCCAGCGGCAGCACGCCACGCTCGACGGGGCTGAACCACCCCATCGGGTCGCGACGGCCCCCGGTCGGCATCGGGAACAGCCCGCGCCGGTAGGCGCTCAGCAGCGTGCCGGGGGCGAGGTCGGCGCCGAGACCGACCAGGTCGCTGTCGGGGTCCCAGGCCACCGGCGCGGGGAACTCCCACGGCGACGGCGGCGGCTCGGTGGGCACGCCCCGACGGTAGTGCCGGAGCGGTGGGTGCGGGTCCGTAGGATCGCGCCATGGGCCTGAAGGACACCGTCAGCCGGCAGCTGGCGCCGCACGTGCCGCGACTGGCGCCCGAGCTCACGACGACGTTCGTCCGTGAGGCGCTGTCGCGGGCGATCGCGGGCGTCGGTCCGTTCCCGCCCGCGGCGAAGGCCGCGGAGAAGCAGCTCGCCGAGCAGCACGGCGACGTCGACCGCGGCATCCACGAGGTGATCGAGAACCACGTGCGCTACGCCGGCGCCCAGGGCTTCGTGACCAACATCGGCGGCCTGGTGACCGCGGCGGTCGCGATCCCGACCAACGTCTCGGGTCTCGCGCTCATCGAGTGCCGCATGGTCGCGGGCATCGCCCACCTGCGCGGCTACGACCTCGACCACCCCAACGTGCGCGACGCGATCCTGCTCTGCATGCTCGGCGAGGACACCGTCGGCGACCTGCTGAAGAAGCGCAAGATCCCCGGCACCCCGCACACCCTGGCCACCCTCCCCGACTACGACCCCGAGCTCGACCGGCTGATCTCCGGCGAGGTCGCGAGCAACCTGCTGGCCAAGGTCGCCGGCAAGCGGGTGGCGGTCGCCGTGGCCCGGCGCACGCCCGTGGTCGGTGGGCTGGTCGGCGCGGGCGCCGACGGCTTCACGACCTGGCGGGTCGGCCGCTACGCCGACCGCGAGCTCCTGCCCCGCGCCCAGCGGTAGAGGCGCAGCAGGCCGCGGCCGGGCCGGCTGCGCTGCAGCCGCTTCACGATGCGGTGGCGCGCGCGGTACGTCGGGCGCAGGTGCGCCCGCTCGAGCTGGTGGAGGGCGTCGGCGAGCTCGGCCTGCAACCGGTCGCGCTCGCCGGTGAGCCGCGCGCTCTCGAGCAGCAGTGCCCGGATCGCGTCGACCCCGGCATCGGCCACGGCCGCCTCGTCGGGGTGATCGGGATCGACCCAGTCCGCCGACGGCTCGGCGCCGACGAGGTCGTCGAGGTCGCCGTGCACGTCGTACCCGCGCGGCTCGAGCTCCTCGACCCAGCTGCGCGACAGCTCGGTCACCCAGCCGCGGAGGTCGGGCGGCAGGGTCAGCCGCGCGGTGTCGGAGCGCAGCGACAGCGTCTGGTGGGCGAGCAGCTCGCGCACCAGCGGCCGGTAGTCGGGGGGCTCGAGCACCGAGTTGACCTTGAGGTTGATCCGCCGCACCAGCGCGGTCTCGGCGGCCCCGAGGGAGGCGTTCGTGCGCTCGCCCTCGAGGTCGAGGTCGATGCCGCGCAGGTCGAAGACGTCGAGGAAGCGCTCCCACAGCAGGTTCGGGGGCAGGCCCGGGGCCGGCACGATGACCAGGTGCACCCGCTCGGGCGGCAGGTCGGCGCCCCAGCGGTCGAGGATCTCCGGGATCTCCTGCACGCCCCAGAACCAGCTGGCGATCCGGCTCTTGCGCTCGGGGTCGCGCAGCTGCTCGAGGAAGCGGGCGTAGCTCAGCTCGCGGCGGTGCTTGACGTTCTCCTGCCACTCGGCCGGGATCTGCCGGGCCAGGTCACGCACCGAGAGCACCAGGTGCACCTCGGTGTCGGGGTCGAGCGAGGAGAGCGCGCGGTCGACCTGCGCGCGCGAGGCGTTGGCCAGGACCTCGTGGCTGATCACCGCGGTGCCGTCCCAGCGGTTGACCCGCCCCGCGAGGCGGTCCCACGCGCCGACGGCCTCGTGCTCGAGGCCGCCCCAGGGCAGCCGCATCAGGTCGAGCGCGGCGAGGAAGTGCGCGTCGTGGCGCTTGGCGGGGTAGAGCATCCCGTGCCGGCGCAGCAGCCGCTGGTTGCGGAACAGCACGTCCTGCAGGTACGACGTGCCGGTCTTGGGGGTCCCGACGTGGAGCAACACACGCCTGCTCACGTCCCCACCTCCGTCCCGTGCTCGTCGTGCTCGTCCAGCTCGTCGTCCTCCGGGTCCTCGCCGACGTCCCAGTCGGGCAGGCGCTCCGGGGCGGCTCCGGGCCGGCCGTGGCCCGCGCGCAGCGTGCGCAGCGCGAGGTCGAGCGCGGACTCCCGGCGCACCGGGCCGGTCATCGTCGACCCGGACGCCGCGGCGCCGGCGGGGGGGACCAGCGCCTGCGGATCGCCGTGCACAGCGTAGCCAGCACCGGCGAGGTCGGCGGCGAGGGCCTCCGCCCGTGCGCGGAGCCACGCCTGCCGCGGCGCCGGCACGGCGAGACCCGGGCCGGGGTCGTCGGCGATCCACGGGCGCAGCGTGCGCCGGAGCAGGTCACCGGCCTCCTCGGCCGGCACGAAGAGCCCGAGGAACGACGCCACCCAGCGCGCGAGCTCGGCCACGTGGGCCGCGGGGCGCTCGGGCCCCGGCAGGTCGCGGCGTACGCCGAGCAGCGCGGGGAGGGCCGACCGGTCGATGACGACGTGCAGGTCGCCGTGGAAGCCCGCCTCGTGCAGGCGCGCGCGGAGGGCACCCGGGTCGACCTGCGGCGGCAGCTCGTCACGGCGTTCGAGCGCGCGCAGCCAGTGCTCCCAGACCATGGTGCCACGCGCGAAGCAGCGCGCCCGCCACACGTCGGCCAGCGTGGTCGCGAGGTCGTCGAGCAGCACCACGACGGTCTCGCCGCGGCCGCGCGGCGGTCGCCCCATCTCCACGAGCCGGCGCTGCACCGGGTCGGTGAGCTCAGGGTCCCCCAGCAGGCGGTAGCCGCGCCGCCAGGGTCGGGGCCGGGCGGCCGTCCCGTCCGGGGGCAGCCCGGCCGAGGCGACGTCCTCGGCAAGCAGGCTGGCCGCCACCCGGAGCAGCTCGGGCGCGGGCAGCTCGGCGGGCTCGACCGGTCGCGGACCGAACCGCGAGCCGCGGTCGGCGCCGACCAGCTCGAGGTCGGGCTGGCCGCGGCCCGGGGCGCTCTGGCCGAGCACGCGGTCGGCGAGCACGCGGTCGGTGGGGCCGAGCTGGTTGAGCCGGCGCAGCACCTCGAGCTGCTGGGCGCCGGGCAGCACGTGGAGGTCGCCGGGAGCGCCCTCGGGGCCCTCCCAGGCGTGCCAGGGCTCGGTGCCGCCCGCGCGCAGGTGGGCGACCCAGCCCCAGGCGCGGGCCTCGCCCGCGGTGCTCCGGGCGGCCATGCTCACGACCCGCGCAGCCGCGCGGCGCGCTGCTTGATCCGCCTGCTCAGCTGCCGGTCCGGGTCGGGCCGGTCGGCGGCCTCCTGCGTCATCGTGGCCAGGGCGTCGAGGGCGACGCGCAGCCGCTTGCGGGCGGCCACCTTGTCGGGGTCGTCCCACTCCGCCCCGGGGTCCACCGGGGGCGGGCGCAGGTCCTCGGGGTCGCCGACGACGTCGACGCCGCTCTGCTCGAGGTACTCCAGCCAGCGCTCCGCGGCCTCGGTCACCCAGCCGTACGCGCGCGGGGGCAGCCGCACGGGCGGGGACGGCTTCTCCACCAGTCGCTCCTGGGCCAGCAGCTGCCGGATCAGCACGTCGTACTCGGCCTGGTGGTCGGTGCCGCGGTCGAGGCGGCTGTTGAGCTGGCGGATCACCTGGCTCTCGGCGACGCCGAGCGACTGGTTGGTGCGGGTGCTCTCGTGCGGCGCCCACGCGGGGTCGATGCCGACGACCGAGCAGAAGCGGCCCCACAGCGGGTCGGTGCCGCCGGGGGTGGCGTCGCGGCTCTTCGGCACCGTGACGACGTGCACCCGCTCGGGCGGCAGGCCGGCGCCCCAGGTGCCGAGCACCGACGGCAGGTCGAAGGCGCGGGAGAACCAGGTCTTGCCGCGGCGCGACTTGCGGAGGAACTTCGAGTAGGGCCAGCGGCGTCCCTGCTTGATGCTCTCCTGCCAGGCGGCGGGCAGCACGCGGGAGTAGTCGCGGGCGGTGTAGACGACGTGGAGCTCGGCGCCGGCGAGGTCGTCCATCGCGCGGGCCACCTGCTCGGGGCGCGCGGGCGCGAGGATCTCGTGGCTGATCACGACCGTGCCGGTGCGGCGGCGCACGCGCTTGACGAGCGCCTCCCAGCTGCCCGTGGTGTCGCCCGCGGCCGCGCCCCACTCGCGCCCGAGCAGGTCGAGCGCGGCGCGGAACTGGAAGAGCGCGGGGCTCACCAGTGGCGAGCGGGTGGGGAAGTGCACCCCGTGCCCGGCGAGGGTGTCGGCGTTGAGGGTGAGCCGGTCCTGGAGGTAGGTGGTACCGGTCTTGGGGGCCCCGACGTGCAGGTAGACGCGGCGGCTCATGCGGGCGATTCTGCCGTACCCCCCTCGACCGTCCCGCCCAGGGCACGGACCACCGCCGACGGGCTGGGCCGCCCCAGCTCGCCCGCGAGCCAGGTGCTGGTCGCCACGACCGCGTCGAGGTCCACGCCGGTCTCGATCCCGAGGCCGTGGAGCATCCACACGAGGTCCTCGGTCGCGAGGTTGCCGGTCGCGCTGTGCGCGTACGGGCAGCCGCCGAGACCGCCCGCGCTCGCGTCGTACGTCGTGACGCCGGCGCGCAGCGCGGCGTAGGTGTTGGCGAGCGCCTGGCCGTAGGTGTCATGGAAGTGCATCGCGAGGTGGTCGACGCCGAGGCCCGCAGCGGTGAAGGCGCCGAGCAGGGCGGTCACGTGGCCCGCGGTGCCGACGCCGATGGTGTCGCCGAGGCTGAGCTGGCTGGCGCCGAGGTCGAAGAGCCGTCGCCCGACGTCGACGACCTGGTCGATCGGGACCTCGCCCTCCCAGGGGTCACCGAAGCACATCGAGACGTAGGCCCGCACGTCGAGGCCGGCGTCGCGGGCGCGGCGCACGGTCGGCTCGAACATCGCGAACTGCTCGTCGAGGCTGCGGTTGAGGTTGCGCTGCGCGAACGTCTCGGTGGCCGAGCCGAAGATCGCGACGTGGCGGCAGCCGAGCTCGAGCGCCCGGTCGAGGCCGCGCTCGTTGGGCACGAGCACGGGCAGCTCGCGGGCACGGTCGCCGATCTGGTCGGTCAGCATCGTGAGCAGGTCGGCGGCGTCGGCGAGCTGCGGCACCCACCGCGGGTGGACGAAGCTGGTGGCCTCGACGACCGGAAGCCCGGCGTCGAGCAGCCGGCGGCAGAGCTCGGCCTTGACCGCGGTCGGCACGAGCGCCTGCTCGTTCTGCAGCCCGTCGCGCGGGCCGACCTCGTAGACCGTGACCCGCGCCGGCAGGCTCGGGTCGGGGACGGTGGCGGGGGCGCGCATCAGGCGGGGTCCTCGTGGGGCTGCACGGTGAACAGCGTGGCACCCAGCGCCACCTGGTCGCCGACAGCGGCGCCGACCCCGGTGACGGTGCCGGCGAAGGGCGCCTTGAGGCTGAGCTCCATCTTCATCGCCTCGAGGGTGCCGAGCACCACGCCCTCCTCGACGCGGTCGCCCTCGGCGACGCGGACGTCGAGGACGGTGCCGGGCATGGGCGCGGTCAGGATGCCGTCGCCGGTGCCGGCCGCCTCGGCGAGCCGGTCGGGTCGGGTGAACCGGTGGAGCTGCCCGTGCAGGCAGACCTCGACGAACCCCGGCTGTGCGTTGACCACCGCCCGGACGTGGGTGCCGTCGACGACCGCCTCGAGCACGTGGTCGGCGGCGCCGAGCTCGCGCAGCGGGACGCCGTCGACGGTGCCGGCGTTGCGGTCGACCCACACCTCGCGGTCGAGCTCGACCAGCGTCGCGGCCGGCGGACCGCCGAGACGGAAGCCGTCGGCCTGGAACGGGTGGCCGATGTCGAGCGAGGCGAGCAGCGCGGCGATCCAGGCGCCCAGCGCACGCGGCAGGTCGGCGTCGGGCGCGGGGAGCTCGTGGTGGTCGAGCCAGGCGGTGTCGATGGTCGCGTCGCGGAACTCGTCGGAGTCGACCAGCGCGCGCAGGAAGCCCGCGTTGGTGGTCAGCCCGAGGATCGCGGTGGAGTCGAGAGCCTCGACCAGTGCGCGGCGAGCGGTCTCGCGGTCGGGGCCGTGCGCGATCACCTTGCCGAGCATGGGGTCGTACGCCGTGGAGACGGTCTGCCCGGGCTCCAGGGCGTGGTCGACGCGGACGCCCTCGCCGGC
Source organism: Nocardioides taihuensis (assembly GCF_042657275.1). Lineage (NCBI taxonomy): Bacteria > Bacillati > Actinomycetota > Actinomycetes > Propionibacteriales > Nocardioidaceae > Nocardioides > Nocardioides taihuensis. The sequence continues at coordinate 33,246 of NZ_JBHSKD010000003.1, read as the reverse complement.
CGGCCAGCGCACGATGCTCGCGGTGCCCGCCTGCGGCAGGAAGCCGCCGAAGCTGTCCTCGGCGTACACCCGGGCCTCGACGGCGTGGCCGTCGCGCCGTACGTCGTGCTGGGCGACGCCGAGCGGCTCCCCGGCGGCGACGCGGAGCTGGAGCTCGACGAGGTCGAGCCCGGTCACGGCCTCGGTGACGGGGTGCTCGACCTGGAGCCGGGTGTTCATCTCGAGGAAGTAGAACTCGCCGGTGTCGTCGTCGAGCAGGAACTCCACGGTGCCCGCGTTGGTGTAGCCGACGTGGCGCGCGAGGTCGACGGCCGCGGTGGTGATCGCCGCGCGCTGCTCGTCGGTGAGCGTGGGTGCGGGCGCCTCCTCGAGCACCTTCTGGTGGCGGCGCTGGGTCGAGCAGTCGCGCTCGTGGAGGTGGAGCACGGTGCCGTGGTGGTCGCCGATCACCTGCACCTCGATGTGTCGGCCGCGCTCGACGTACTTCTCGACGAGCATGGTGTCGTCGCCGAAGGCGCTCAGCGCCTCGCGCTTCGCGGCGGCCACCGCCTCGTCCATCTCGTCGGGCGAGCGGACGACGCGCATGCCCTTGCCGCCGCCGCCGGCCGCCGCCTTGACGAGCACCGGGAAGCCCACGCCGGCGGTCGAGTTACCGACGGGCACGACGGGCACCCCGGCGGCCACGGCGAGCTCGCGGGCGGCGTCCTTGCGGCCCATCTGCTCCATGACCGCGGCGCTCGGCCCGACCAGCGTGATGCCGGCGGTCGCGAGGGCCTCGGCGAAGACCGCGCGCTCGGAGAGGAAGCCGTAGCCCGGGTGCACGGCGTCGGCGCCCGCCTCGCGGGCCGCGGCGACGACCGCGTCGACGTCGAGGTAGCTCGGCACGCGCACCGTGCGGTCGGCCGCGCGCACGTGCGGCGCGTCGGCGTCGAGGTCGGTGTGGATCGCGACCGTGGTGAGGCCGAGGCGGTGGGCGGTGCGGAAGACGCGGAGCGCGATCTCGCCGCGGTTGGCGACCAGGAGGGTCTTCATCGCTACATCCTGAAGATGCCGTAGCTGGGCGCCGGGACCGGGGCGTGCGCAGCCGCGGCCAGCCCCATGCCCAGCACCCGGCGGGTGTCGGCGGGGTCGATGATGCCGTCGTCCCAGAGCCGGGCGGTGGCGTAGTAGGGCGAGCCCTGGGTCTCGTACTGCTCGCGGATCGGCGCCTTGAACTCGTCGTCGTCCTCGCGCCCGGCCACGGTCGCCAGGACGTTGGCGGCCTGCTCGCCGCCCATCACCGAGATCCGCGCGTTGGGCCACATCCACAGGAAGCGCGGGTCGTAGGCGCGGCCGCACATGCCGTAGTTGCCGGCGCCGAAGGAGCCGCCGATGACGACGGTGAACTTCGGGACCACGCTGCACGCCACCGCGGTCACCAGCTTGGCGCCGTCGCGGGCGATGCCGCGGTTCTCGTACTCGCGGCCGACCATGAAGCCGGTGATGTTCTGCAGGAAGACCAGCGGGATGCCGCGCTGGTTGCACAGCTCGATGAAGTGCGCGCCCTTGAGCGCGGACTCGCTGAAGAGGATGCCGTTGTTGGCGACGATGCCGACCTGGCGGCCCCAGATCTTCGCGAACGCGCAGACCAGCGTTTCGCCGTACAGGTGCTTGAACTCGTGGAACCGGCTGCCGTCGACGATCCGGCGGATCACCTCGCGCACGTCGTACGGCGTGCGGGTATCGGCGGGGACGACGTCGTAGAGGCTCTCGGGGTCCTCGAGCGGCTCCTCGACGTCGCCGACGGCCTGCGTCGGCGGGACCGGCAGCGTGTCGACGATGCTCCGCACGATGGCGAGCGCGTGGGCGTCGTCGTCCGCGAGGTGGTCGACCACGCCCGACGTGCGCGCGTGCACGTCGCCGCCGCCGAGCTCCTCGGCCGTGACGACCTCGCCGGTCGCGGCCTTCACCAGCGGCGGGCCGCCGAGGAAGATCGTGCCCTGCTCGCGCACGATCACGCTCTCGTCGGACATCGCGGGCACGTAGGCGCCGCCGGCCGTGCACGAGCCCATCACGCTCGCGATCTGCGGGATGCCGCGCGCGGAGAGGTTGGCCTGGTTGAAGAAGATCCGGCCGAAGTGCTCGCGGTCGGGGAAGACCTCGTCCTGCATCGGCAGGAACGCCCCGCCGCTGTCAACGAGGTAGACGCACGGCAGGTGGTTGTCGGAGGCGACCTGCTGGGCGCGCAGGTGCTTCTTGACCGTCATCGGGTAGTAGGTGCCGCCCTTGACCGTCGCGTCGTTGGCGACGACCACGACCTCGCGGCCGCTGACCCGGCCGATGCCGGTCACGATGCCGGCCGAGGGCACCGCGTCGGGGCCGCCGGGCGCGCCGTACATCCCGGTCGCGGCGAGGGGGCTCAGCTCGAGGAAGGGGCTCCCCGGGTCGAGCAGCCGGTCGACCCGGTCGCGCACCAGCAGCTTGCCGCGTCCGGTGTGCCTGGCCCGCGCGGCCTCGCTGCCCCCGCGGCGCGCCACGGCCAGCCGCTCGCGCAGCTCGGCCACCAGCCCGCGGAGGTCCTGCCCCGTGCCCACCTCGCTCACGCCCACGACCCGAGGTTAGCGTTCGTTAACCACCCCGTCCACCGCCGAGGTGGGAGAAATGGCGACGGGGGATCGCCATTTCTCCCACCTCGCGTCGCCATTTCTCCCACCTCGGCGTCCGGCGGGTTAGTGACGGTTAACCTGCGGGGGTGGCGACGGAGGTGGGGACGCGGCGGGAGCAGATCCTGGCGACGGCGGCGGAGCTGTTCGCCGCGCGGGGGTTCCACGGGGTGTCGGTGGCCGACCTGGGCGCGGCGTGCGGGATCTCGGGGCCGGCGCTCTACAAGCACTTCCCGAGCAAGGACGCCGTGCTCGCCGAGATGCTGGTCTCGATCAGCGAGGAGCTGCTCCGCGTCGGGCGCGAGCGGGTGGCGGCCGCCCCGGACGCCCGGGCCGCACTGGTGGCACTGGTCGAGTGGCACGTGGACTTCGCGGTCACCCACCGGCCGCTGATCGTCGTCCAGGACCGCGACTGGGAGTCGCTGCCCGACGACGCGCGCGAGCGCGTGCGCTCGCTCCAGCGGGAGTACGTCGACCTCTGGGCCGCCCAGGTCCGGGGGCTGTACGACGACCCGCCGCTCGGCCTCGAGCGCGCCCGGGCGATGGCCCACGTCGCCTTCGGGCTGATCAACTCGACTCCCCACAGCGGCCTGCTGCCGGACGACGAGCTCGCCGGGCTGCTCCGCGAGATGGCGCTGCGGGCCCTCGGCCCGGGTCTTGAGCCGCACCCGTAGCGTGCTGCCCATGAGCCTCCACGACGTGCGCATCGCCCGCCTGGACGGGACGCCCGCCACCCTCGGTGAGATCACCGGCGACAACGTGACGCTGCTGGTGAACGTGGCGAGCAGGTGCGGGCTGACCCCGCAGTACGCCGGCCTCGAGCGGCTGCACGAGACCTACGCCGACCGTGGCTTCACCGTGGTCGGCGTGCCCTGCAACCAGTTCGGCGGCCAGGAGCCCGGCTCGCCCGAGGAGATCGCCGAGTTCTGCTCGGCGACGTACGGCGTCACCTTCCCGATGACCGAGAAGGTCGACGTCAACGGCGACGACCGGCACGAGCTCTTCCGCCCGCTGGTCACGGTGCCCGACGAGCGCGGCCGCACCGGCGACGTCGAGTGGAACTTCGAGAAGTTCCTCCTCGGCGCCGACGGCACGGTGCTCGCTCGCTTCCACTGCGGCGTCGAGCCCGACGACGAGCGCCTGGTCGGCGCCGTCGACGGGGCCCTGGCCTGACCGGGGTCAGCTCGCCCGGTCGGTGACGTCCGCGGCGCCGTCGTCGCCCAGCTCGCGACGCAGGTCGCGCATGATCCGCGCGATCAGCCGCGAGACCTGCATCTGGGTCACACCGATCTCCTCGGCGATCTCCTGCTGGGTGCAGTCCTCGAAGAACCTCAGGAAGAGGATCCGGCGGTCGCGCTCCTTGAGCCGACGTACGACGGGCGCCAGCGCGACCCGCGCCTCGGCCGCCGGCTGGTCGGAGTCGACCTCACCGATGAGGTCGCCCAGGGTGCCGGCCGACGCGTCGTCGGTGCGGGTGACCGGGCGGTCGAGCGAGGTCGGCGTGAAGCACCCGTCGGCCCCGAGCGCCTCGATCACGTCGTCGAGGTCGGCCCCGAGGTGCTCGGCCAGCTCCGACGGCGTCGGCGACCGGCCCAGCCCCTGGACCAGCTCGGCCTCGCCGGCGGCGATCCGGGCCTGCGTCTCCTGCACCCGGCGGGGCGGGCGCACCGTCCAGCCGTGGTCGCGGAAGTGCTTCTTCAGCTCGCCCCGGATGGTCGGGACGGCGTAGGAGAGGAAGTCCTTGTGCCGCTCGGTGTCGAAGTCGCGGGCGGCCCGGGTCAGGGCCAGGTAGGCGACCTGGAGCAGGTCGTCCTCGTCGATGCCGCGGTGCTGGTAGCGGCTGGCGACGCTGCGCGCGACACCCATGTTGATGCGGACGGCGTAGTCGAGCCAGTCCTGGCGGTGCTCGGGTGCTGCGTCGTGGGCCGCCTGAAGGGCCTCAGCTGTTCGCTCGCTGCGTTGGCGGCGGGTCAGCGCGGGCTCGGTGCCGGGCGGCGCGGCATGGACGGTCGGGCTCATCATCACTCCTGCGGAGTTGTGAGCAGCCTGCCGAGGTTTGCAGCAAGGGCACACACGTGCACTGGTCCAGACAGTAGCGCACAGGCACTACGCGTGGAAGCGGTGGCCCACGAAAGGACCGCGCCGACGGTGAGGCCCCGCCTCCGAGTGGGTACCGTCAGCAGCGATGGCTCCCGAGATCCACCACCAACCCCCGCACTCGCTCCTGCTGCACGACGCGAGCACGTCCGCCGTGCGCCGGCTCGAGGCGCTGGTGGCCGAGGCGGTGGCGCGGGGCGACAAGGTGTTGCACCTGCACGTCGGCACCGACCAGGAGGCGCTCACGCGGCTGACCAGCTGGCTGCCCGAGCGGATCGCCGAGACCGGGCGCCTCGAGCTCATCGGGGTCGGGGGCGAGCACGAGGCCACGGGTGGCCGGCACGAGCGGGTCCTGGAGCGCTGGCGCGCGCGCGTGCACGAGGCCCACGACGCGGGGTACGCCGGGGTCACGATCAGCTCCGACTCCGGGGCACGGCTCGAGGTCGTCCAGGACCCCGACGAGCTGCTCGCCCTCGAGCGCGGCCTCCACGAGCTCGCCGGCGAGCCCGGCACCACCGTGCTGTGCTGCTACCCCCTCGAGGCGACCACGGCCGTGCGCGACGACCTGCCCGCACGCCTGGCCGCGGTGCACTTCGAGCGCACCCACGACGAGCTGTGGGCGGCGCGCGCCCGGGGCGGCATCCTGTGCCTCGAGGGCGAGCTGGAGGCCAGCAACGCCGACCGCGTGCGCGCGGTGCTCGAGGCCGCGCTCGCCGCCGCCATGCACACCATCGACCTGCGGGCCGTCACCTACGCCTCGCCGGAGGCGATCGACGTCCTGCGCACCCTGGCCGACGCCGCGGACGGGCACGGCGAGACCGTCCGACTGATCCGCGTGCCCGCGATCGTCGAGCGCGCGCTGGCCGTCAGCAACCTGCTCGTCCACCCCGGCCTGGCGGTCCACCCGACCGACCCGCCCGCGACGGACCCGGGCGACCCGAGCGGCAACCTCCGGGTGGCCGAGGTCTTCGGCGAGCTGAGCCGGCTCGAGGAAGCCACCAACGAGGCGGAGGCGACCGCAGGCCTCGCCCGCATCCTGGCGGACGTGATCCCCGCGGCCGACCACCTCAGCGTCACGGTCGGCGAGCCGGCCAACCCGCGGGTCATCGACTCGACCGACCAGGAGGCGCAGAAGCTCGACGGCCTGCAGATGCAGGCCGAGGAGGGTCCGTGCCAGTCCGCCTGGGAGACCGGGTCGATGGTGCACACCCCCGACCTGCGCACCGACGTGCGGTGGCCGATCCTCACCGACCTCAGCCGCGATGCCGACGTGATCAGCGTGCTGGCGCTGCCGGTGGCCGGCGAGGGGGGCACGGCCGGGGTGATCAACGCCTACTCCAGCAAGGCGGGCGCCTTCGGCCAGATCGACGTCGCCGTCGCCGAGCTCGCGGCCTTCGCGGTCGGGCAGGTCTTCCGCCACGTCAACCAGACCCGCGAGCTCAACGACATGATCGGCAACCTGCGCGCCGCCCTCACCTCACGCTCGGTCATCGACCAGGCCAAGGGCATCCTCATGTGGCGCCACGGCTACAGCCCCGACGAGGCGTTCGCGGCGTTGTCGACCGCCAGCCAGCAGCAGAACGTCAAGCTGCGCGAGCTCGCGGCCCTGCTCGTCGCCGAGGCCGTCGAGGACTGACCTCTCCCGCCCCCACCCCGCTGCTGAACGCCGGACCAACGCGGGCGGTTTGTCGCGTCGCGCGCCGGGTACTCGCGGGAGTGGCGCTGGTCACACGGTCCCGGACCGACGGTGCCGCAGCACCCGAGCACCCTGTCGGGTGCGTCCCGCAGGACCCGTGTCGCCTGATCGGCGAGAACCTGAGAGGAGCGCGACCATGTCCAAAGGCGTGGAGACCGGTCGCATCACCACCGACATCCCGGCGCGGCTCGACCGGCTGCCCTGGTCGCGGTGGCACTGGCTGGTCGTCATCGGCCTCGGCACCGTCTGGATCCTGGACGGCCTCGAGGTCACCATCGTGGGCTCGATGTCCGACGCCCTGGCGGACCCGAAGACGGGTCTGGGCCTCAGCAGCTACGACATCGGCGTGGCCGGCGCGGTCTACGTCGCCGGCGCCTGCATCGGCGCGTTGTTCTTCGGGCAGCTGACCGACCGGTTCGGCCGCAAGAAGCTGTTCCTGATCACCCTCGCCGTGTACACGACGGCCACCGTCCTGACGGCGTTCTCGATGAACCCGACGTGGTACTTCATCGCCCGGTTCTTCACCGGCGCCGGCATCGGTGGCGAGTACGCCGCGATCAACTCCGCGATCGACGAGCTGATCCCGGCCAAGTACCGCGGCCGCGTCGACGTCTCGATCAACGGCTCCTTCTGGGTGGGCGCCGCAGGCGGCGCGCTCCTCACCATCCCGCTGCTCGACCCCACCGTCATCGACCAGGCGTGGGGCTGGCGGCTGGCCTTCGGCCTCGGCGCGATCCTCGCCGTCGGCATCCTGCTGGTCCGCCGCAACGTGCCGGAGAGCCCGCGCTGGCTCTTCATCCACGGGCGTGAGGACGAGGGCGAGGCCATCGTCCGCGACATCGAGAAGACCGTCAGCGACGAGACCGGCAAGCGCCTCCCGTCGGTCTCGGAGAGCATCACCATCCGGCAGCGCAAGACGATCAGCATCCCGCTGATCGCCAAGACCGTGTTCACGCTCTACCCGCGCCGCACGGTGCTGTGCTTCTCGCTCTTCGTCGGGCAGGCGTTCCTCTACAACGCCTTCTTCTTCACCTACGGCGACACGCTCACGACCTTCATGGGCGTCGGACAGGTGGGCTACTACATCGCGGTCTTCGCGGTGAGCAACTTCCTCGGTGCGCTCATCCTCGGCCCCATGTTCGACAGCATCGGGCGCGTCAAGATGCTCACGATCACCTACTGCGGGTCGGGCCTCCTGCTCGGCATCACCGGCCTGACGCTCGACTCCTACACCGCCGTCACGCTGACGCTGATGGGCTGCATCATCTTCTTCCTGGCCTCGGCGGGCGCCAGCGCGGCGTACCTCACGGCCAGTGAGGTGTTCCCGATGGAGACCCGGGCGCTCTGCATCGCGTTCTTCTACGCGATCGGCACCGCGGCGGGCGGCATCGCCGGTCCGCTGCTGTTCGGCAAGCTGATCGACGACGCCACCAAGGGCGGCGAGGGCATCTCCGCGATCGCACTCGGCTACTACATCGGCGCGTTCCTGATGATCGCCGGCGGCATCGTGGCCGCGTTCCTCGGCGTCAAGGCCGAGGGCCGCTCGCTGGAGAGCATCGCCCGGCCGCTGACCGCCGAGGACTCCGACCACGACGACGCCGGCTCCGGTACGCCGCGCGCCGAGGCCGAGGTCGGCTCGGAGACTGCGACCCGCGCCCGCCCCACCCGCTGACCCCGACCCCACCCCCGCAGCAGAGGAGGACCTTCCCATGCCGATGCCCCCACCGAAGGCGAGCACCGAAGGCAGGCGTGACCGCCAGGTGTTCCACGAGATGGGCCAGCTGGTCCGCGCCGTCGAGGACAACGGCCCGCAGCACCCCGAGGAGCTCGCGCGGCTCGTCGGCGCGGCGTACTGGGAGGCGGGACGCTTCGACAGCGCGCTCGCCTTCGCCGCGGCCGACGGGCTGCTCGTGCGCGGCCCCGACGGGCGGCTCCAGGCCGCTCCCTGAGCGGCCCTGATCGGTGGCTGACCGGCAGTTGACCGGGCCGGTCAGCCGCCGACGGCCAGGGTCACCGGGACGACGGACGCCGCGCCCGCCTCGTGCAGCGCGCGCGCTGCGAGCGTGAGCGACCACCCGGTGACGACCTGGTCGTCGACGAGCAGCACGTCGCGGCCCTGCACACCCCCCGACGCCTCGGTGTCGGGGTCGAGGAGCAGCCGGTGTCGACGGCCGACGGCGGCCACCCGCTGCGCGGAGTTCGCAGCCCCCTGACTCGGGGCCACGGTCGGGTCCACGATCGCCCACCGGCCCACGACCGGGGCCTGCAGGTAGCGGGACAGCCCGCCGGCGAGGTCGGTCACGAGGACCGGCCGGGTGGCGGACTCGGCGACCACGATCGCGTCGACCCGGGGGCGCCAGTCGTCGAGCACGGTCACCATCGCCCGGGCCAGCGCCTCGGGCACCGGGCCGTCCGCGGCGTCGGGACGGAGCAGCGCGCGCAGGGCTTGGCCGTGGCCGAGGTCGGTCAGGCGCGCGATCGCACGGCCCTCGCCCGCCGGTGGCGCGATCTTCCCCTTGAGCCCGATGCCCAGCGTGGTCAGCGCGGTGGGCCACATCTTGCGGGGCTCGAGGGCCACGCCAGGTCGGGAGAGCCGCGCCTCCGCCTCGTCGAGGGCCGTCGTCGACACCGTCGCGGACAGGGTGAGCCCGCCGCAGTTGTCGCAGCGGCCGCACTCGGCGGCCTCCGGGTCGTCGAGCTGGTCGCGCAGGAACCACATCCGGCACCGGTCGGTGCCGAGGTAGTCGAGCATCGCCTGCTGCTCGCGCTCACGGGCCTCCGCGACGCGGCGGTAGCGCTCCTCGTCGTAGGCCCACGGCTGCCCGGTGGCCTCCCAGCCGCCGCGGACCCGGCGGACGGCCCCGTCGACGTCGAGCACCTTGAGCATGGTCTCGAGCCGGGTGCGGTTGAGCTCGACGCGGGTCTCGAGCGCGGCCGTGCTCAACGGCGTGCCGGCCTCGGACAGGGCCGCCAGCGTCTGGCGCACCAGCTCCTCGCGGGGGAAAGCGAGCGAGGCGAAGTAGTGCCAGATGTCGCGGTCCTCGACGGCCGGCAGCAGCACGACGGTGGCGTCGTCGGTGCCGCGGCCGGCGCGGCCGACCTGCTGGTAGTAGGCCACGGGGGACGACGGCGCGCCGAGGTTGACCACGAAGCCGAGGGTCGCGTCGAAGCCCATGCCGAGCGCGCTGGTCGCGACGAGCGCCTTGACCCGCCCGGCGAGGAGGTCCTCCTCGAGCGCGAGCCGCTCGGTGGCCTCGGTCTGGCCGGAGTACGCCGCGACGGCGTGGCCGCGGCTGCGCAGGTAGTCGGCGACCTCCTGGGTCGCGGCGACGGTCAGGCAGTAGACGATGCCCGATCCCGGCTGCTCGGCGAGGTGGTCGGCCAGCCAGGCGAGCCGTTGCTGGGGGGTGCGCAGGCGGACCACGCCCAGGCGCAGCGACTCGCGGTCGAGCGAGCCCCTGAGGACGAGGACGCGCTGGTGTCCGTCGGGGTCGAGCTGCTCGGCGACGTCGGCGGTGACGCGGGCGTTCGCGGTGGCCGTGGTCGCGAGCACCGGGATGCCCTCGGGGAGGTCCTCGAGCAGGGTGCGGATCCGGCGGTAGTCGGGTCGGAAGTCGTGGCCCCAGTCGGAGATGCAGTGCGCCTCGTCGACCACGAGCAGGCCGCAGGTGGCCGCGAGGCGGGGCAGCACCTCGTCGCGGAAGCCGGGGTTGTTGAGCCGCTCGGGGCTGACCAGGAGGACGTCGACCTCCCCGCCCCGGATCGCGTCGTTGATCGGTTCCCACTGCTCGATGTTGGTGGAGTTGATGGTGACCGCGCGGATGCCGGCGCGCTCGGCGGCGGCGATCTGGTTGCGCATCAGGGCCAGCAGCGGCGAGACGATGACGGTCGGGCCCGCCCCCTCGGCGCGCAGCAGCGCCGTGGCCACGAAGTAGACCGCCGACTTGCCCCACCCGGTGCGCTGCACGACCAGGGCGCGCCGCCGGTCGACGGCGAGGGCCTCGATCGCCGTCCACTGGTCGTCGCGCAGCACGGCGTCGTCGCGGCCCACGAGCGCCCGCAGCTGCGCCTCGGCGCGGGCGCGCACGTCGGCGGCTGTCGTGGTCTCGGTGTCCATGTCCGGCCTGTCTACCACCCGTGGCCGACGGTCCCGCGCCGGCATCCACAGGCCCGGCGTACCGTCCCGCCGCGGCGCGGCCCCCGACGCACGACCCCACGAGCACCTACGGTCGTGTCATGGACACGACGAAGCGGGCGCTGCCGGTCCTCGGCATCGCGGTCGCCTGCCTGCTGGTCGGCTCGGCCGGCGGCGCGGTGGCCGGGCGGCTGGTCACCAGCGCCGACATCAAGGACGGGACCGTGCGGTCCGCCGACCTGCAGAACCACTCGGTGCAGCCGATCGACCTCGGGAAGAAGACGACCGCCCGGCTCGGGACCGTGACCGGCTACAAGGTCAAGAAGGTCACCGGCGACCTCGTGGCCAACGGCGACCAGGACGGGTTCGGGGTCACCTGCCCGCAGGGGCGGGTGCTGCTCGGGGCCAGCGGCTACTGGCTCAACGACGACCGGGCGCCGCAGGTCTACCAGGTCGACGCGGACACAGCCGCGATCCTCGGCACCAACCGCTGGAGCGGCGGTGACGACAGCCTCACACTGATCGTGGCCTGCGCCAAGGCCGGTCCGGGGGCGCTGCGAGCGAAGGTGCTCGGCCGGACGCCGGTCAAGCCGGTCGGCTGAGGCCCGACCCGCGTCGTCTGCAGCGCCCGGCCGGGGCGACCGCGAGCGGCGCCCGGTCGCTCAGGCGGCCGGGCCCTGCTCGCGCACCTCGGCCACGCGGCCCATGGCGTCGCGCAGCTCGGCGAGCCAGTCGCCCTCGTGCTGCCCGACCAGCCGCACGCACCAGGCCAACGCGTCCGCGCGCGACCGCGCCACGCCGGCGTCGACCAGCGTGTCGAGCACCCGCCGCTGCGGCTGGCGCAGGCGGGTCATCACCGGCGCCGACACGTGGGTCCAGAGCACCTCGCGCTCCCCGACGACGAGGCCCCACGAGACCTTGCGCTCGAAGCGGTGCTCGGCCTCGCGGGCGATGGCCATCCGCTGGTCGCGCGTCTCCTCGCGGAACGCCGAGGCCCGGCCGGCCCGCGCCTCGTCGAGCGCGGCCGCACTGGGCGCGTCGCCCTCGCCCGGCAGCTCGACGTCCGGCACCGTCAGCACGACCGTGATCTCCTCGCGGTCCACCGTGACCCGCGGCGGGGCCACCTGCCACTCCTGCGGGAGGCGGCCGGCGAACCAGCCCTGCACCCGCTCCTGCTGCTCATCAGTAATCATGTAATCATGATTACACACCAGCCAAGGCCGGGCTGGACATGGTCGTGGCCGCGCTCGGCGCGGCGGAGGATCGAGACATGAACACCCGACATCTCCGCTCCGCACCACTCCTGCTCGTGGCCGCCGGCGCGCTGGCGCTCAGCTTCACCGGCGGCGCGGTCGCCGGCGGGATGATCACCGGTGCCGACATCAAGGACGGCACGGTCACCACCACCGACATCGGGAACCACTCACTCCTGACCCGCGACCTCACCCCGGGCACCGTCGCCGCGCTGAAGGGGGTCACCCAGGTCGGCATCCGGACCGGCTCGACCCCTGTCGCCGCGGGCGACCCCGTGCACGAGACGCTCAACTGCCCCCACGGCAGGTACCTGCTCTCGGCGAGCGCCTTCTGGGGCACGTCCAACGCCGCCGTGCAGGTCGCCTACGCCGAGGCGCTCACCGGCGCGAGCTTCTACTCCGACCCGCTGCCGGGCGACGACACCCTGCAGACCCAGGTCATCTGCGCCAAGCTCGGCTGAGCGCTCCGGACCTCACCAGATCCGCACGCGCTCCGCGGGGTCGAGCCAGAGGCCGTCGCCCTCACGGGTGCCGAACACCTCGTGGAACTCGTCGAGGTTGCGCACGATGTTCGCGCGGAACTCCGCGGGGCTGTGCGGGTCGATGGTGAGGAACTGCAGCTCCTGCTCCTTGCGCCGCTTGGTGCGCCAGCAGTAGGCCCAGTTGAGGAACAGGCGGCGACGGGCGTCGTCGTCGGCCTGGCCGCCGCGGGAGATCACGTACGCCTTGTGGCCGATGGTGAGGCCGCCGAGGTCGCCGATGTTCTCGCCCACGGTCAGCTGGCCGTTGACGTGCTCGCCGGGCAGCGTGCGCGGCTCGAAGCCGTCGTACTGCTCGACCAGCGCCTTGGACTTGACCTCGAAGGCCGCCTTGTCGTCGGGCGTCCACCAGTCCTCGAGGTTGCCCTTCGCGTCGTACTGCGCGCCCTGGTCGTCGAACCCGTGCCCGATCTCGTGACCGATGACCGCCCCGATGCCCCCGTAGTTCTCCGCCGGGTGCGCGTCGGGGCTGAAGAACGGCCGCTGCAGGATGCCGGCCGGGAAGCAGATCTCGTTGGTGCCGGGGTTGTAGTAGGCGTTGACGGTCTGCGGCAGCATGAACCACTCGTCGCGGTCGACCGGCGAGCCGATCTTGCGCAGCTGGCGGTCGGTCTCGAAGGCGGAGGCGGCCGCGACGTTGCCGAGCAGGTCGCCGGGGGTGACGACGAGCTCGGAGTAGTCGCGGAAGGTGTCGGGGTAGCCGATCTTGGGGCGGAAGGTGGCCAGCTTCTCGTAGGCCCGCTGCTTGGTCTCCTCGGTCATCCAGTCGAGGTCCGCGATCGAGCGGCGGTAGGCCTCGAGCAGGTTCGCGACCAGCTCGTCCATCTGCGCCTTGGACTCCGGCGGGAAGTGCCGCGCGACGTACTCGCGGCCCACGGCCTCGCCGATCGCCCCCTCGACGAGGCTGACGCCCCGCTTCCAGCGGGCCCGCAGCTCGGGAGTGCCGTTGAGGGTGCGTCCGTAGAAGTCGAAGTTGACCTCCACGAAGTCGTCGGTGAGGTACGCCGCCGCGGCGCGCAGCACGTGGCTCTGCAGCCACTGCCGCCAGTCCTCGATCGGCACCTCCTCCAGCACGGTCGAGAGGTGGGCGAGGTACGACGGCTGGCGCACGCAGACCTCGGCCAGCACCGAGTCGGTGTCGACGTGCGGGCCGCTGAGGTTGGTGACCCACGCGTCCCAGTCGAAGGCCGGGCACAGCTCGCGGAGCTCGTCGCCGGTCATCAGGTTGTAGGTCTTCTGGACGTCGCGGGTCTCCGCGCGCTCCCAGTGGCCCTGCGCCAGCCGGGTGTCGATGGCCAGGACCGTCCGCGCCGCCCCCGCCGGGTCGGGATGCTCGGCGAGACCGAGCAGATCGGTGAGGTAGCCGACGTACTTCTCCCGCACCTCGGCGAACTTGTCGTCGCGGTAGTAGGACTCGTCGGGCAGGCCGAGCCCGCCCTGCACGACGTGGAAGAGGTAGCGGTCGGAGTTGCGGTCGTCGGTGTTGACGTAGGAGCCGAACAGGCCGTGGCCGCCGATCCGCTCGAACTCGCCGAGGAACGCCGCGAGGTCGCGCACGTCGCGCAGCGCCTCGGTGGCGTCGAGCAGCGGCCGCACCGGGCGCAGGCCGAGGCGGTTGATCGCCTCCTCGTCCATGAACGAGGCGTAGAGGTCGTGGATCTTGCGCTGGTCGTCGTCGAGGTCCGCGGGGTCGGCTGCCGCGAGGCCCTCGATGATCGCGCGCACCTGCGCCTCGGCGACGTCGGCGAGCTGGACGAAGGGGCCCCAGCTCGAGCGGTCGGAGGGGATCTCGGTCTCGGCCAGCCACCGGCCGTTGACGTGACCGAAGAGGTCGTCCTGGGGGCGGATGTCGTGGTCCATGCCCGCCTGGGCGTCGTCGAGTGTCGTCACGGGGGCCACCTTACGATCCCGGCGCGCCCGGCGGGGTCAGGCGTCATCCTCGCGCACCCGGACGACGGACTTGCCCAGGGTCCGGCGCGCGTCCATGTCGGCGAGCGCGCGGCCGAAGTCGTCCAGCGCGTACGACGCGCCGATCGGCGGGCGCAGCGCGCCGGCCGCGAGGAGCGGGGCGAGCGCGTCCCACTGCTCGTGCATGTAGCCCGGACGCGCCATCGCGTAGGCGCCCCAGCCGACGCCGCGGACGTCGGTGTTGTTGAGCAGCAGGCGGTTGACCTTGACCTCGGGGATGCCCTGCCCGGAGGCGAAGCCGACGACGAGCAGCCGGCCCAGCGGCGCCAGCGCACGCAGGGAGTCGGTGAAGACCTCTCCGCCCACCACGTCGAGCACGACGTCGGCACCCTCGCCCCCGGTGAGCTCGAGCACGGCGTCCTTGAAGCCGTCGAGCAGCACGGCCTCGTCGGCGCCGGCCTGCCGCGCGAACGCCGCCTTCTCCTCGGTGCTGGTGACGGCGACGACCCGGGCGCCGAGTCCCTTCGCGACCTGGATCGTCGCGGTGCCGACGCCGCCGGCGCCGCCGTGCACGACGACGGTCTCGCCCTCCCGCAGGCCGCCGCGCTCGACGAGGGCGAACTGCGCCGTCAGGTAGTTCATCGGCAGCGCCGCACCCTCGTCGTACGAGACGTCGTCGGGGAGGCTGAACACCGACATCGGCGGTGCCACGACCAGCTCGGCCGCCCCGCCGTACGGCAGGACGCCGGCGACGCGCTCCCCGACCCGGTAGCCCTCCGGTCCGCTGACCACGGAACCGGCGAAGTCGACGCCGAGCGTGAACGGCGGCTCGGGGCGCAGCTGGTACTCACCGCGGCTCAGCAGCAGGTCGGGGAACGAGATGCCGACCCGGTGGACCGCCACCAGCACCTCGTCCGCGCGCGGCTGCGGGTCCGGCACCTCCACCACGCGCACGTCGTCGGGACCGGTGGGCGTGAGGACCTGGACGGCGCGCATGGGGACGATGGTGGCAGACGGACGTGGGGCTACCGCACCGCCACGAGCGCCGCGAGCTCGAAGTGCATGGGGTCGGTGTAGCGCCAGGTGCCGCCCCACGAGAAGCCCCACTTCTCGAAGATCGACACCACGCCGCGGTCCATCTCGCCGACGGTGCCGCGCTGGTTGCCGGGCACGTTGAAGTCCATGGCCAGGCCGAAGGAGTGGTTGGAGAGCGTCGTGGTGCCGGCGATGAAGCGCGGCACGTAGCAGCCGGCGTACTCCGAGGGGTGCAGCTCGTCGGCCAGCCCGCGCGCCTGCACCTCCGTCAGCGCGGCCTCGAGCTGCGGGAAGATCGCGGTGTTGCACGTCATCGAGCCGATGATCGGCATGGTGCGGGTGCTGATGTGCGAGGCCACCCACGAGGGCTCGGGCGCGATCCGCCCGCCGCCGAGCACCGTGTAGTTGAACGTGCCCACGGCCTCCGCGATGCCGCCGCCGGTGAAGACGGCGGTCTGCTGGACGCTGGTGTCGAGGCCGAATCGGGCCGCGGTGTCCTGGCGCTGCACCGACGCGTCGTCCCCGACGATCCGCTCGATCGGGCCGCGCAGCGAGACCGGCGCCGCCAGGCCGGTGTTCACCAGCAGCGCGTTGCTCTCGGGCATGCCGAGGTCGGCGCCCCACGACCGGTTGACCACGGCGTCGACCTGCTCGACCTGCGGCGCGTAGGCGCCGATGTGCAGGGTCGGTGCGGCGGCGCTGCTGCCGAGGGTGAGCTCGTCGGCGTCCTTGCCGAGGCGCTTGGCGAGCTCCGGGGTCACCGCCACCTCCCCGCCGGCGACCCGGTCCCAGGCCTCCTGCAGCGTGGCCGAGGCGTCGGGGGTGAACCGCCGGTAGCCGGCGGGATCCACGACGGCCACGTTCACCGCGCGGTTCTCCAGCGTGACCTGCGAGAGGCCGATCGGCTCGACCGCTGCGACGTCGCGCAGCCGCTTGATCCGCTGCACCACCGAGGCCGGCAGGTCGTGCTTGCTGACCACGAGGAGGTCCGCGTAGTAGCGCGCCCCGGTCAGCCGGCCCGGCGGGTCGACGGCGTGGTCGGTGGCGGTCGCGGTCGAGACGGCCGGGGTGCTGGGCACGGCGCCGGTCCGGTCGGTGCCGGGCCCGCCACCCGGGTCGGCGTCGGCGCCGCCGCACGCCGCCAGGGCGAGAGCGAGCACGCCGCCGCCCACGGCCGCGACCACCCGACGCCCCCTCGTCCCACCCACGCGACAAGGGTAGGTCGAGGGCCTGCGGGGCACCGGCGATCCGGGAGGCAGACGTTCGACGACCCCGGACCGACGTCGACATGTGGGGTTGCGGTCCGGGGTCGCCTGAATGCTCCCGACGGGGGATTCGGGGCAGGGCGCGAGCGCCCGGGCCTCATTGAACCGACACGCGCGGTCTGCCGTCCCGGGATTGACAACTTCTTGGCCGAGGCCACACCGGATGAGGCTTTTCTGGACTGGTCCAGCGGGGTCAGGGACCGGTCGGCGCACCCTCCCCGACGGGTCGCTCGAGCACGTCCGAGCGGATCATCGTCCACGAGACCGCGGCCCCGATCGAGAGCAGCACGGCGCACGCGACGACCGCCCGGGTGTAGCCGGTGTCGAACGCCGTGGGGTCGGCGTACGCCTCCCCACCGAGGCCGACCGCCACGGGCAGCGCGGCGATCGCGAGCAGGGAGCCGGCCCGGGCCAGTGCGTTGTTGACGCCGCTCGCGACGCCCGCGTGGTGCTGCGGCGCGGCGGCCAGGACGGTCGCCGTGAGGGTGGCGACCAGCAGCGCCAGCCCGAGGCCGAAGACGACCAGGCCGGGGACGACGTCGGCCAGGTAGCCGGAGACCCCGGCGGTGTCGGGCCCGACCCGCAGCAGGAGCAGCGAGCCGGCCGCCATGACCAGGGGACCGAAGGTCATCGGGATCCGCGGCCCGATCCGGGCACCGAGCCGGCCCCCCGCCGTCGCGAGGAGCAGCATGCAGATCGTGACCGGCAGCGTGGCGATCCCGGCCGCGAACGCCGAGTAGCCCGAGACGGTCTGCAGCTCGATGACGAGGAAGAAGAGCACGGCACCGAGGGCGCCGTACACGACCAGCGTCATCGCGTTGGCGGCGCTGAAGGTCCGGCTCGCGAACAGGCCGAGCGGGAGCAGCGGCTCGCTCACCCGCTGCTCGACCAGGACGAACGCACCCATCGCCCCGATCCCCACCAGGCCGGCCACGACCGCCGCGGAACCGCCCCACTGGATCAGCCCGTACGTCAGCCCCGCGAGTGCCAGGGTCACCAGCACCGCCCCCGCCAGGTCGAAGCGCTGCGGCGGCGAGGGGTCGCGCGACTCGGGGACGTAGCGCCGCGCCAGCACCACCGTGAGCACCGCGAGCGGGAGGTTGATCCAGAAGATCCAGCGCCACGACGCCTGGTCGACCAGCAGCCCGCCGACGAACGGCCCGACTGCCGCCGCGATGCTGCCCAGCGCCGACCAGGCGCCGATCGCCGGCGCGCGGTCCTCGGGGCGGAACGTCGTCTCGAGGATCGCCAGGCTCCCGGGGGTGAGCAGCGCCGCTCCGACGCCCTGCAGCAGGCGCGCCGCGACCAGCACCTCCGGCGTCGGCGCCAGGCCGCACAGGGCCGAGGCCAGCGCGAACCACACGGTGCCGACGACGAAGACCTTGCGCCGCCCGAACCGGTCGCCCAGCGACCCGCCGAGCAGGATCAGGCTGGCCAGGGAGAGCAGGTAGGCGTTGGTGATCCACTGCAGCTCGGCCAGGGTGGTGTCGAGCTCCTCACCGATCGTGCGCAGCGCGATGTTGACGACGGTGCCGTCGAGCAACGCCATGCCGGACCCGATGGTGGTGGCGGCGATGACTCCGCGCCCGGGGGCGCCACCCATCCGCAACGTCCCCGGCGCCGAATCGACCACGTGTCCGAGAGTAGGCCGTGCACCCGGCCCGCGGCCGTCACCAGAGGGGGCGGCGTGAGCCGCCCACGCACCATCGAGCTGCGCCTCGAGGAGCACGTGGACCGACTCGGGGCCGAGCACCCGCCGATCGACCTCGACTCGGTCGACTTCGACGTGCGTTCCCCGCAGCTGCTCGACGAGCGCTTCGGGCACGTGCTCGACTACATGGCGCGGGTCGAGCTCGAGGTCGACCGCAACGTGCTCGAGCTGACCACGATGCTCCCCGACCCACCCGACGTCGACCGTCGCTTCTACGCCGAGGTCTGGCAGCCGCAGGAGGTCCGGCACGGGCAGATCCTCGACGAGCTCCAGGTGCGCCTGGGCCGCGAGCCCGCCGTCGCCGACACCGCCCACGTGTCGGTCAAGTTCCGCGTCCTCGGCGCGCTGGCCCACCTCTCGCCGGTGCAGGACGTCGTCCGGATGCTCTACTACCTCACCGGCATCGCGACCGAGCGTTCCGCCGTGCTCGCCTACACCCTGCTCCACGACGGCGTCCTGGACCTCGGCGAGACCGCGATCGCCCGGACGGTGGTGGCACCGATCCGGCGACAGGAGCCCGGCCACTTCGCCTTCTACACGATGTCGGCGCGCGGCCTCGCCGAGCAGCTGTCGGCCTGGCAGACCTGGCTGGTACGGCGCATGCGTCGCAGCTCGTTCGCCCCGGTCGGCGCGAACGACGAGCAGCAGAAGGCCGACTTCGGCGAGGTCATGGCCGCCCTCGGCATCGACCGGGACGTCGAGTCGTTCGCGACCCAGATCTCCCGCGTGGAGCGGGAGCTGCTCTGGGCCCGCGACCGGGGGCTGCGCCTCCCCGACCACGTCGTCGCGGCCTTCCGCGAGGCCGTGGAGCTCGCCCACGAGCGCCGGCACGACTGACCGTCGCGCCGGCGGACCGCGCCACGCCCTCGACGGGCACGGAGGACTGGTCCGGGCACGGAGTTGCTTGACTTCTGATGATTAGAACTCTAACAATAGCCACCCACGGAGCATCCGCCACCACCCGAAGGGGAATCGACATGACCACGCTCGCCGTTCGACACACCGTGCAGGACTTCGCCACCTGGAAGGCCGGGTTCGACGGGCACGACGGTGCCCGCCGCGACCACGGGTCGACGGGTTACCGCGTGCTCCACGAAGGCAACAACGTCCTGGCCCTGATCGACTTCCCGGACACCGCGTCGGCGCAGGCGTTCCGGTCCGACCCGGCTCTGCGCGAGGTGATGCAGAAGGCGGGCGTCGTCGGTGCGCCGGACATCAGCACGTGGACCGAGGACTCCGAGGAGCGGTACTGAGCGCCGACCGCTCTCCCGGAACGAAGGGCTCCCGGCGCGGGGGCCCTTCGACGCGCGCGCCCCGCAGCGCCTTCGAGCGGGAGTTCCCCGGGGGCAGCGAGTCCGCCAACGCCTGCAGCCTGGCGCTCGCCCGGACCGGGGAGGGCATGCTCACGGCCATCGACAAGGCCCTGCGTCACCACCACCTGTCCCGGGCAGGGCGCGAGGCCCTGGCGGTGCTGGAGGGAGCCGAACGACCCCTCTCCCCGACCGAGATCGCCGGCCGGCTGATCGTGACCACGGCCAGCGTGACGTCCCTGCTCGACACCCTCCAGCGACGGGGGCTGGTCGAGCGCCGACCGGACCCGACCGACCGTCGCAAGCTGCTCGTGGTGATCACCGACGAGGGGCGGGCCCTCGTCGACCAGTTCCTCCCCGAGGTCGTCGCCCTGGAGACCGCCGCGCTGGCCGGCCTCTCCGAGCCACAACGCGCACAGCTCCTCGAGCTGCTGGGAGTCGTGGAGGCAGGTCTCGGCGCCCTGGCACACGACGACGTGGTGCAGTCGGCACGGCCCCGGAGCACACCGGGCCGCGGCTGACGCGACGGCCGGTCAGCGCAGCACGCGCGCGGCCACCCACGCGATGTCGGCGCCGGTCTCCTCCGGCGAGCCGGAGGGCTGCATGACGTGGCTGAGCACGACCCGGACGACCAGGTCGATGGCGACGTCGAGGTGGTCGTCGTCGAGCGGCAGGGCGTACGGCGCGACCCGCTCGCGCACCACGGTCTTGGCGACGGCGAGCAGGCCCTCGGCGTGGGTCGTCAGCAGCGGCAGCAGCTCGGTGTCCGCGCCGTGCGTGGCCGACACGACCGCGTGCAGCAGGGGGTTGTCGCGGGCCAGCTCCAGCACGCGGCGGGTCGCATCGCCGATCGCGGCCACGAGGTCGGTCGGGTGGTCGTCGAAGGCGGCGGTGACCACGGCCAGGAACCGCTCGAGCTCGGCGAGGATCATCGCCTCGGCCAGGGCGTTCTTGGTGCCGATCTCGTTGTAGACCGTCTGCCGGCTCACGCCGACCCGGTCGGCGAGCCGGGCCATGGTCACCTGCGACCAGCCGACCTCGCTGGTCATGCCGACGGCGGCGTCGACGATCCGCTCGCGCAGTGACAGCGAGACCGGCGCGTGCATGCGGTCAATCTAGCTGCGGTGCCCTACCCTCGATGGCCGAGATCGCATCCATGGGGTGAATGTTGTCGCACGCACACCGTGTCAGGGCCGGGGTCACCGCGGCCGTCGCCCGTGTCACCAGCCGGGTCGTCGTCCCGACCGTGGCACTGGCGCTGGCCCTGTCACTCCCGTCGGGGGCCGTGCTGCCACCGTCGGGGGCCTCGGCCGCGGTCACGCCACCGCCGGCAGCCGCGCGGGGCACCGACGCCCGGCCGAACATCCTGCTGATCACGAGCGACGACCAGCGCGACGACGAGATGCCGTGGATGCCCTTCACCCGGCGGCTCATCGGTCGCACCGGTGTCGACGTCACCGACTTCATCAGCCCGCACCCGCTCTGCTGCCCGGCGCGCGCGGAGATCTTCACCGGTGAGTACGCCCACAACAACGGCGTGCGCCACAACGGCGGCCCGTACGGCGGCTGGCAGGCCTTCGTCGACGCGGGCAACAGCGACGAGCACCTCGGCGTCTGGCTCCAGGACGCCGGTTACCGCACCGCGTTCGTCGGCAAGATGCTCAACGGCTACGACCGCAGCGCGGCGGTGCTGCCCGGTTTCGACCACTGGAACCCGACCGTCGCGGCTCCCTACGCCTACTACGGCACCACGTTCTTCGACGACGGCCAGCCCCGGCAGTACCGCGACGACTACGTCGCCGACGTCGCGGCGGACTACGCACACGACTACATCCGGGAGTTCAGTGCGCAGCAGGCCCCGTGGTTCCTGTGGATCTCCCACGTCGGTCCGCACGACGCGCACCGCAACGGGGTCGACCGGGCGCCGATCCCCGCCGAGCGGCACGCCGACCTCTTCCCCGACGAGGTGCCCCCGAGCCTCGCCAGGGACTCGTTCAACGAGCCGGACACCGGTGACAAGCCGTCGGAGGTCCGCACGGGGAAGGTGCGCAAGCGGGCGATCACCGCGGAGTTCCGGGCCCGCATCCGCTCGCTCCAGGCGATCGACGAGGCCAACCGGGCCGCGGTCCGCCAGCTGCGCCGCCTCGGTGAGCTCGACGACACGATCATCGTCTACACCTCGGACAACGGCTACCTGCTCGGCGAGCACCGGCTCACGGGCAAGAACGTGCCGTACGAGGAGGCGCTGCAGGTGCCGTTCCTGGTCCGTGGTCCGGGACTGCCGCGGGGCGAGGAGCTCGACGAGCGGCTGACCATGGTCGACGTCGCGCCGACCTTCCTCCACGCCGCCGGGGTCCTGGCCGACGTGCGCGCCGCCGGCCACACCGACGGGATCGACATGTGGCCGGTGCTCACGGGCCGGAGGTCGGCGCCCTCGACGCACCTGACCCAGGCCGGCACGAGCAGCCCCGAGGTGCAGGCGGCGTTCGGCTGGTGGTGGCGGGGCGTCACCACCGACCGCTGGTCCTACACCCGCTGGTGGACCGGCGAGACCGAGCTGTACGACCGCTCCGCGGACCCGCTGCAGCTCGACAACCTCGCCGACGACCCGACGTACCGCAGCGTCCGTCGCGAGCTGCAGGACCGCCTCGACGTCCTCGGGTCGTGCGCCGGTCCGGCCGCGTGCAACCAGGACCTGGGGGCCGAGCCCCAGCCCTGATCCGCGTCAGGCGATCTCGCTGGTGGAGAGTGGCTGGAAGTCGACCTTCTCGCGCACGCCGCAGTCGGGGCAGCACCAGTCGTCGGGGATGTCGGCCCAGGCGGTACCGGCCGCGAACCCTTCGAGCTCGTTGCCGGCCACGACCTCGTAGGTGTACCCGCAGCCGGGGCACCGGGCGGCCAGGACCTCCTCCGCGACGGTGACGCCCGCGGGGGCGGCCGTCGGGTCGGCCGTCGGGTCGGCCGGGGCGGCGTGGCCGTCGGCGGGAGGTGCGGCCGTGGGCGCGCCGTACCGGGCGAGGTACTTCTCGCGCTTGCGCGGGCTGATGTTGGCGCGGCTGACGTCGCCGCCGACGTGGGCGAGCACGCGCGGGTCCATCACGCGGCGCCAGACGGCGGGGACGGCGGCCAGCACGATCATCCCGGCGTACCCGGTCGGGAGCACCGGCGACTCCTCGAAGTCGCGCAGCGCCTGGTAGCGCCGGGTCGGGTTGGCGTGGTGGTCGCTGTGGCGCTGCAGGTGGTACAGCAGCACGTTGGTGGCGATGTTGTTGGAGTTCCACGAGTGCGAGGGGTCGACCCGCTCGTAGCGCCGGCGCTCGCCGGCACCGACCTTCTGGCGCAGCATCCCGTAGTGCTCCATGTAGTTGACGACCTCGAGCAGCGAGAAGCCGACCACGGCCTGGATCACCAGGTAGGGCAGGATCCCGACGCCGAGCCAGGCGACCAGCGCGCCCCACAGCACGGCCGACATCAGCCAGGCGTTGAGCACGTCGTTGCCCAAGCGGAAGGGGTGCTGGTCGCGGCGGGCGTACCGCCTCTTCTCCAGGCGCCACGCGGACTTCAGCGACCCGACGACCGTGCGCGGCCAGAACTGGTAGAAGTTCTCGCCCAGGCGCGAGCTGGCGGGGTCCTCCGGGGTGGCGACGCGCACGTGGTGGCCGCGGTTGTGCTCGATGTAGAAGTGGCCGTAGAAGCTCTGCGCGAGGGCGATCTTGGACAGCCAGCGCTCGTGGCTCTCCTTCTTGTGGCCGAGCTCGTGCGCGGTGTTGATGCCGATGCCGCCGATGCAGCCGATCGAGACCGCCAGGCCGATCTTGTCGATCGTGGCGAGGTCACCGTTGCCGAACGGGTCGCCGTGCACCATCAGTGCGAAGGCGCCGACGAACCCGAGGTACTGGATCGGGAGGAACAGGTAGGTGATCCACCGGTAGTAGCGGTCCTGCTCCAGCGCCTCGATCACGTCGTCGGGCGGGTTGGACCGGTCGAGGCCCGCGAACAGGTCGACCGCCGGCACGATCACCAGGATCACGACCGGGCCGATCCAGAAGAACCCGCCGAACCCGGTGAGCGCCCACGCGCCGTAGCCGATGAAGGCGAGGGACGGGACGACGAGCCCGATCAGCCACAGGTAGCGCTTGCGGTCGCGCCACGAGTCCGTCGACCCGGTGGGCACGGTGCTGTTCGGGACGCCGGTCGGGCTGGTGGGCGTGCCGGCTCGCGGGGCCGGGGTGTTCGGCGGCATGGACACCTCCTGCTGGTTTTACAAAACCATAGGGTTTGTAAACCTGCGTGGCAAGGGTCTTGCTCCACGTCACCCCGGCCCGGCGGTGCGGGTCGGGTCAGGCCGCGAGGTGCGCGTCGACCTTCGCGTGGTAGCGGCGCCCGACCTTGCCGCCGGCCATCGCGGCGAGCGCCGTGACGACGAGCACCGCCAGGGCGGTGATCACGCCGCCGCTGGTCACCTGGTCGGTCGGGATCGGCAGGCGGGGCAGGTCGACGCGGTCGAGCACGTCGTACTGCGTGCCGAAGGCGACGCCGAGGACCACGGCGAGTGCCGTGACCAGGAGCCCCAGGAACCAGACGCCGAGGCCCTGGCGGCCGCCGTCGAAGCGCGACATCCGGCCCGCGACGTAGCCGCCGGCGTAGTAGCCGAGGGTCAGCACGACGAGCAGCACGATCGCCGCGACCAGGCTGATCGACCCGGCGGCCTGCTCGGCGTCGTCCTGGGTGATCGAGGTGTTCTGGTCGACGGCTGCGACGACGGCGCCGATCAGGCCGGTGAGCAGGACGGTCATGCCGACCGCGACCATCCAGCCGAAGAAGGCGGCGCCCCAGTTCATGCCGCCGAAGCGCTCGTGGGCGGTCGGGCCGGGGTCGACCACCCGCTCGGTGCGGGTGGTCGAGCCGTCGTCGGCCCGGTAGGGCGTGCGCTCGCCGTCACGCTCGGTGTAGGGAGTCGGGCGGCTGCTGGTGGACGTGGTGGCGACGTCCTCGTCGCGGGAATGCTTGGACACGGGGGCTCCTCCTCAGAGTCGAACCCCTGTCTCCTACCCGTTCGGGAGCTGTTCCACGCCTCGCGTCGGTGGGCGGGGCGCTGGGAGGGGTGGGTGCAATTCGCGGGTCAACCCGTGAATTGCTCCTTGTCGGACCGAGATAACCGTCAGTCAGTGACCATTTCACGGGTTCACCCGCGAAATGGGAGGCAGGGGTGACGCGTGTGACTGGCCGCACCCGCGAGCGGGGATCGGTCAGCCGCGCCGCCGCTTCAGCTCCTCGTTGATCGCGGGGAGGATCTCGTGCATGTCGCCGATGACTGCGTAGTGGGCCTTGCTCACCATCGGGGCCTCGGCGTCGGTGTTGATGGCGAGGATGGTCTTCGAGCTCGCGCAGCCCGACCAGTGCTGGATGGCGCCGGAGATGCCGCAGGCGACGTAGAGCTCGGGGCTGATCCGGCTGCCGGTCTGGCCGACCTGCTCGTGGTGGGGGCGCCAGCCGAGGCTGGTCACGACGCGCGAGACGCCGATCGTGCCGTGGAGCAGCTCGGCGAGCTCCTCGACGTCGGCGAAGCCCTCGGACCCGCCGGCACCGCGGCCGGCGCCGACGACGACGCGGGCCGACTTCAGGCTGCCCGACAGGTCGGGCGGCGGTGCCTCGCGGGAGACGACGCGCGCCACCAGGTCGGCCTCGGCGACCTCGGGCGAGGTCGCGACGACGCGCGCCGGGTCGCCGCCGGACTCCCCGGCCTCGACCGCGTGCCCGGCCACGGAGAAGATCGCCGGGCGTTGGCCCAGCCGCATCTCCTCGATCACGGCGCCGCCCACGACCTGGCGGGAGACGACGAACGGCGAGAGGCCGTGGAAGGCGATGGCGTTCGCGGCCATCGGGACGCCGAGACGGGCGCCCAGGTGGGCCAGGACCTCGTTGCCACGGGGGGTGCCGGCCGCGGTCACGACCACGGCGCCCGCGGCCTCGCGCACGGACTGCACCGCGGCGGCCCACGCCGCTCCGGAGTACGCCGCGAACTGCTCGCCGCTGGCGTGGTGGAGGTCGCGGACGCCGTGCGCGCCGACCTGCGCGGCCAGCGACTCGATGCTCAGGCCCTCGGGCAGGTCACCGACCACGACCGCGTCGATCGGGACGCCGCCACCCTCGGCCGACAGCGTGCGGGCGAAGGCCAGCGTCTCCAGCGACACCTCGACCGCGCCGGCGGCGTCGGTCTCGAGGAGCACGACGATCATCGGGTCACTCCCAGCTTCTCGAAGAGGTCGACGACGGCAGCGGCGGCCGCGGGACCCTCGCCCAGGATCTCCACCCGGCTCGGCGTCGGCGGGGGCAGCACCAGCCGCACCCGCTCGGGGCCGACCGGCTCGGCGCTGGGCGTGCGCTCCTCGACGGGCACCTTCTTGGCCTTCATCCGGCCCGGCACGGTCGGGTAGCGCGGCTCGACGCCGCCCTCGAGGATCGTCACCACGGCGGGCAGCGGCACCCGGAAGGTCTCCGGCCCGTCGGGGCCGTCGCCGCGGGCCGTGACAACGCCGTCGGCCACCTCGACCGTCGCGACGCCGTTCACGACCGGGCGGCCGAGCTCGTAGGCGAGCCGGATGCCGACCTGGAAGTCACCGCTGTCAGCGGCGTCGTTGCCGAGCAGCACGAGGTCGTGGCTGCGGCCCTCCGCCTCGTGCGCCCGGACCACGGCCGCGATCTCGCGGGCGACGTCGGCCGGGCCGAAGGCGGCGGGGTCCGCGACGACGTGCGTGGCGGCCGTGCAGCCGACGGCCAACGCGCCGCGCAGCTGCTCGACGGCCTCCTCGCTGCCGAGGGTGAAGGCGGTCGCCTCCCCACCGGTCGCCGCGGTCACCTGCACGGCGAGCTCGACGGCGCAGTCCTCGTGGGCGCTGACCGTGAAGCCGGCGTAGCGACCGTCGACGGACTGGGCGTCCTCGGTGAGGACCACCTCGCCGCTGGAGTCGGGGACCCGCTTGACGCAGACCAGGACGTTGGTCACCGGGTCACCGCATCCGCTCGTTGGCCGGGTCGAGGAGCGGCGTCGCGTCGACGGAGCCGACGGTCACCGGGTAGAGCTCCTCCATGTAGGACACCGCGAGCTGGTTGCCGATCACGGCCTCCTCCGGAGGCAGGTAGGCCAGCAGCACGTGCTTGCCGAGCGACGGCGCCGACCCGGCGCTGGTGACGTAGGGGTGGTGGCCGTGGCCGTCGGTCAGCGTTCCGCCGTCGCGGGTCAGGATCGGCTCGCCGCCGAGCATGTAGCGCCTGGTCCCGGACGCCGAGGTGTGGTCGTCGACGGTCAGGGTGCAGAGCACGGTCAACGGCTGTTCCTCGCGCTGGCGGAGGTAGTCCTCCTTGCCGATGAAGTCGGCCGCCTTGACCTTGGGCCGCTGCATGCCGGCCTCGACGATCGTGCGCTCGGCGTCGAGCTCCGCGCCGTACGCCCGGTAGCCCTTCTCGATGCGGCCGGTGGTGCCGTAGACCCCGATGCCGACCGGCACCACGCCGTGCGGCGAGCCGGCGTCGAGGAGCTGCTGCCACAGGGCGGCCGCGTCGTCCATCGACACGTAGAGCTCCCAGCCGAGCTCGCCGACGTAGGAGATCCGCGAGGCCAGCACCGGGACGCCCCCGACGGTGACCTGGCGGCAGCTGAGCATCCCGAAGCCCTCGTGCGAGACGTCGTCGGAGGTCAGCGCGGAGAGCACGTCGCGCGCCCGCGGGCCCCACAGGCCGATCGTCGAGATCTCGTCGGTGCGGTCGGTGAGCGTCGTCCGCCCGTCGTCGGGCAGCTGCGCGGTGAACCACGCGCGGTCGGCCATGCCGTGCGCACCGCCGGTGACCACGCGGAAGTGGTCGTCGCCGAGGCGCATCACGGTCAGGTCGGAGCGGAAGCCGCCCTTGGCGTCGAGCACCGGGGTGTAGATCACCTTGCCGACGGCCACGTCGCACTGCGCGACGCAGGTGCGCTGCACCGTGTCGAGCGCGCCGGGACCGACGATGTCGAGGACCTGGAACGCCGAGAGGTCGATCACCGCGCCCGCGTCGCGCATCCGCAGGTGCTCGGCGTTGATGATCGGGCTCCACCACCGCGCGTCCCACTCGTGCTCGCGCGGCATCACGCGGTCGCCGTACTCCTCGAGCAGGGCGGCGTTGGACTCGTACCAGAACGGGCGCTCCCAGCCGGCGGTCTCGAAGAAGACCGCGCCGAGCTTCTTCTGCGACTCGTGCATCGGCGAGAGGCGCTGGTCGCGGTCGGACTCGTACTGCTCGGCCGGGTGGATGATGCCGTAGGTCTTGATGAACGACTCGGTGGTCCGCAACTTGGTGTGCTCGCGACGCTTCTGGTGCGGGTGGAAGCGGGCGATGTCGCTGTGCGCGAGGTCGATCTCGGAGTGGCCGTCGGTCATCCACTCGGCCACGGCGCGCCCGACGCCCGGGCCCTCCTTGATCCACACGGCGGCGGCGCTCCAGAGGCCCTTGACCTCGCTCTCGCCGAGGATCGGCGCGCCGTCGCAGGTGAGCGACAGCAGGCCGTTGATGGCGTAGCGGATCTCCGCGCCCTCGGCGCCGAGCAGCTCGGGCATCAGCTCGTAGGCCTGCTCGAGCTGCGGGTCGAAGTCGTCCTCGGTGAAGGGCATCTCCGTCGGGGAGAGCTTGGCCTGTTCGATCGAGGGGATGTCTTCGGGCTCCATCAGGATCGCGCGGTGCGCGTAGGAGCCGACCTCCATGTCGGCGCCGTGCTGGCGCTCGTAGCAGAAGGTGTCCATGTCGCGCACGATCGGGATCGAGATCTCGCCCTCGAGGCCCGACAGCTGCGGGCAGGGACCGACCGAGATCATCTGGTGCACGGCCGGGGTGAGCGGGATCGAGACGCCCGCCATGTCGCCGATCTTGGGGCTCCAGACGCCGCAGGCGATGACGACGTGCTCAGCGTCGATGTCGCCGCCGTCGGTGCGCACCCGGGTGATCCGGCGCCGGCCGGTGGCGTCCTCCTCGGTGTCGAGGCCGGTCACCTCGACGTTGGGGACGACGGTCAGCGCGTCGAGCTCCATCGCCCGCTCGCGCATGATCGTGCCGGCGCGCAGGGAGTCGACCACGCCGACGTCGGGCTGCCAGAAGGCGCCGATGAACTGGTCGGTCTCGATGAAGGGCACCTTCTCCTTCACGAACTCCGGCGACACCAGCTCACCGGTGATGCCCCACGCCTTCGCGCTGGACATGCGCCGGCGCAGCTCCTCCATCCGCTCCTCGGTGCGGGCGAGCTCGAAGCCGCCGGACTTCGTGAAGACGCCCATCTCCTCGTACTGCTCCACCGAGTCGAGCGTGAGGTCGGTGATCTCGCGCGAGTGGTCGGTGAGGAAGATGAAGTTGGACGCGTGGCCGGTCGACCCGCCCGGGTTGGGCAGCGGGCCCTTGTCGATCTGCACGATGTCGCGCCACCCGAGCCTGGCCAGGTGCCAGACGAGGCTGTTGCCGACGATGCCGGCGCCGATCACCACGACCTTCGCCGAGGACGGGACTCCACTGCTCATGCTGCCCTCCCGGGGCGTGTCCTGATCTTGTTGCACATCGCGCAACACGGTGCGTATGGCGGAACAGCGAAAGCATCACCGCCGTGCCCGACGCCTGTCAAGGCGCGCGGAGCCGGAAATGACGAGACCGGGCCGCCCCTCGCGGGGCGGCCCGGTCAGCGCGTCAGTTGCCGAGCCAGGCGTCGACCTTGTCCTGGTTGTCGTCGATCCACTTCTGGGCGGCTTCCTCCGGGTCCATGCCGTCCTCGGAGATGTACTTGGCGACCACGTTCTGGTCGTCGTTGGTCCACTCGAAGTTCTGGACCAGGTCCACACCCGGGCCGCCCTCGTCGGCCCAGCTGGTGGAGACGACCTTCTTGAGCGTGGTCTCCGGGTAGTCGCAGTCGGTGGCCTCCGGCGGCTCCTGGCAGCCGTCCTCGTAGGGCGGCAGGTCGACCTTGGCCAGCGGCAGGTCGGCGAAGAGCCACTGCGGCTCGTAGAAGTAGCCGATCATGAAGTCCTTGTTCTCCTCGGCGCGCTGGAAGGCCGTGATGCTGGCCGCCTCCGAGCCGGAGAAGACAACCTCGAAGTCCAGGCCGAGGTTGTCGATGATCGCCTCGTCGAACTGCACGTACGACGGGTCGGCGCCGAGGAACTGGCCCTTGTCGCCGGTCTCCGACGTCGCGAAGTCGGAGGCGTACTTGTTGAGGTTGTTCCAGTCCAGGATGTCCGGGTGGGCCTCGGCGAGCCACGGCGGGACGTACCAGCCGATGATGCCGACGTTGCCGTTGGGCCCGAAGTCCTCGGCGCTGCCGTCACCGGACTCGGCGAAGAACTTCTTCTCCAGGTCGGGGTGGCCCCAGTCCTCGATGACGACGTCGACCTCGCCGGTGCCGAAGCCCTGCCAGGAGACGTCCTCCTTGAGGTCCTTGTAGTTGACCGTGCAGCCGAGCTGCGACTGGGCCACGGTGCCGACGACGTACGCGCTGGCCTCGTAGCCGACCCACGGGTTGACCGCCATGTTGATCTCGCCGCAGTCGCCCCCCGCCGCGGCGGCCTGGCTCTCGTTGGCCTGGGTCTCCTCGTCGATCGACGAACCACCGCACGCTGCCAGCGACAGCCCGGCCACAGCCGTCACTGCCAGGAGGCGGGTGCCCCTTCTCCAACTGATCCGCATTCCTACCTCCGTTGTGTGTTGCGGTGCGTCCCCCACCCGGCCGTCACGCCATGATCCGGCGACGGGTCGGGTTGATCTTCTTGGCGGCGCGGAACGTCTCCTTGTCGACGGCCGCCGCGGCCCGCATGATCCGGTCGATCATGATCCCGAGCAGGACGATCGTGATGCCGGCCGCGGCGCCGCGGCCCCACTCCTCGGAGCGGGACACGCCGAGGACGACGTCGTAGCCGAGCGCCCCGCCGCCCACCAGACCACCGATGACCACCATGGCGAGCACGTAGAGCAGGCCCTGGTTGGCGGCCAGCACGATGGAGCCGCGTGCCATCGGGATCTGGACCTTGGTGATCTCCTGCCAGGTCGTCACCCCCGTCGAGCGCGAGGCCTCGATGGTGCTGGGCGACACGGCTTTGACTCCGTCGGCCACGAGCTTGATCGCTACCGGTGCGGCGTAGATGATCGCCGCGATGATCGCCGCGAAGCGGCCGGGCAGGAACAACGCCACCGCGGGGATCAGGTACACGAAGGGCGGGATGACCTGCCCGGTGTCGAGGATCGGCCGCAGCACCACGTCCACGCGCGGACGCCTGGCCATCCAGACCCCGAGCACCAGCGCCAGGACCATCACGATCGCCGTGGCCACGAGCACCATCGAGAGCGTGATCATCGCGTCGTGCCAGAGGTCGAAGAACCAGATGCCGGCCAGGCAGATCACCGTCGGGACCAGCGCCTTGTTGCGGCCGAAGACCCACGCCAGCGCGAGGATGCCGGCCGCGGCGAGCCACCAGGGCGACTCGGCCAGCAGCGACTGGAGCGGGTCGAGGACCTTCGTCGTGACCTGGTCCTTGACGGCACCGGTGGCGGAGTCGAAGTTGTTGATCACCCAGTCCGCGAACTCGTTGACGCGGTCCTCCAGCCAGGGGCCGGCGTCCGTCTCGGGGAACTCCGCCGCCCAGGGGAAGTAGCGCGACATCCACACCGCGACCAGCGCGGCGACACCCGTGACGCCGAGGACGATCCAGCGCATGCGCCTGTCGCCACCACCGCCACGCGCCACCTTCTCGGCGCGCTGGCTGGCGGCGGTGGTGGTGCGGTCGAGCATCACCGCCATCACCACGATCAGCATGCCGGGCACGAAGGCGCCGCCGATGTCGGTGCGGATCAGCGCCTGCAGCACGGGCTTGCCGAGGCCGGGCCCGTCGACGTACGCCGCGATCGTGGCCATCGAGAGCGCGGCCATGATCGTCTGGTTGAGGCCGACCACGATCGTGGCGCGGGCCATCGGGATCTGCACCTTGAACAGCCGCTGCCAGAAGGTCTGCCCGGCGGAGTCGGTCGCCTCGACGGTCGTCGGGGAGACGCTCTTGATGCCGTAGGCCGCGATCCGGATGATCGGCGGCAGGGCGTAGATCAGCGTGCACACCACCGCGCCCGCGGGACCGATGCCGAAGAACAGCACGATCGGCAGCAGGTAGACGAAGGTCGGCAGCGTCTGCATCAGGTCGAGCAGGACCGTGATCGGCTTCTCGGCCCGGCTGCTGCTGGCGGTCCAGATCGCGAGGGGCATCCCGATGATGACGGCGACGGCGACCGCCACGAAGGTGACGATGAGCAGGTCCATCGCGTCGCTCCAGTAGCCGAAGAGGCCGAAGGAGACGAAGGAGAGAGCGACCAGCACCGCGATCCGGACGTTGGCGATGGCCAGCCCGATCCAGGTGGCGATGGCGGTGACGCCGAGCCAGCCGATCTGCGGCACCGGACGCGGGTAGTCGGGCACGGAGATCAGGTGGGAGAACCAGTCGAAGACGTCGTTGAACGTCGCCCCGATGGCGTAGGTGAGCTGGATGACCGGGCTGGTGTCGCGCCCGGCGATCACGTCGTCGCGGAAGCCGGCCAGGTTGAGCATCAGGTCGGTCTGCTCCCGGATCGGCCGGGCGAGGGTGTCGACTCCCTCGAAGAGGAGGAACAGCACGTACCAGACCACGACGACCCCGAGCGCCAGCCACCACTTCGAGATGACGCGCGGCTCCCGGAGCGGCGGCTCCTGCGACGGATCCGGCGCTGCCGGCGGCCGGTCGAGCGTGGCGGTGGTCATGCCGGCTCCGACGTGGCTTCCTCGGCGACCACGACCCGGAGGATCGCGTCGTCGTCGACGATGCCGACCAGCTGCCCGTCGTCGACCACCCGCACCGGGTGCTCGGAGGCCAGCGCCGCGCGGGCGGCCTGGCGCACGATCGTGTCGGAGGTCATCACCGGGCCCTCCATCGAGTCGTCGGGTCGCGGCTCGCGCATCACCCACCGCAGCGTCAGCACGTGCGAGCGGGGCACCTCGGAGACGAAGTCGCGGACGTAGTCGTCGGCCGGCGCACCCACCACCTCGTCGGGCGCGCCGATCTGCACGATCTCCCCGTCGCGCATGATCAGGATCCGGTCGCCGAGCTTGAGCGCCTCCTGCAGGTCGTGGGTGATGAACACCATCGTCTTGCCGAGCTCGTGGTGGAGGCGGATCACCTCGTTCTGCATGTCGCGGCGGATCAGCGGGTCGAGCGCCGAGAACGGCTCGTCGAAGAGCAGCATCTGCGGGTCGCCCGCCAGCGCGCGGGCCAGGCCGACGCGCTGCTGCATGCCGCCGGAGAGCTGGTCGGGGTAGGAGTACTCGTAGCCGTCGAGGCCGACCAGGCCGACCACCTGCTCGGCCTTCGCGCGCCGCTCCTTCTTCTTCATGCCGCGGATCTCGAGGCCGTAGGCGACGTTGTCGATCACCTGCTTGTGCGGCAGCAGGCCGAAGTGCTGGAAGACCATCGACACCCGCGAACGGCGCAGGTCGCGCAGCTGCGACTCGCTGGCCTGGGTGACGTCGACGCCGTCGATCTCCACCGTGCCGGCGGTGGGCTCGATCAGAGGAGAGTCCCCTGTGGTGGTGGGGTTTGAGGTCCAACGGCGGGGCTGCGTGACGTAGGCGG
>NZ_JBHSKD010000002.1:0-496701 GCF_042657275.1 Nocardioides taihuensis | reverse complement strand
TCCCATTCGGAGGTTCTCGTTCGTTCAACCAGGCTCGCCGCTACCAACGTCCTGGCCGGGTACAACTAGCGCGCCTCAGCGTGAGCGGGGCTCGTCGGAGAGCGCCTGCATGCTCGCCGGGTGCAGCACGCCCACGGCGACGACCAGGGCGACGACCGCCAGGCAGATCGCGACCCAGGTCGTCTCCCCGCCGCGGAAGCTCCACGCGGTGCCCAGCTGGATCAGCTGCGCCAGCAGCACCGGGCTGCGCGCCCAGGCGCGGCCACGGTGGAGGTACCAGGCCAGCAGGACCAGCGCGAGGCCGTACGCCGCGAAGAAGATCGTCGTGGTCAGACCCATGGTGAGCCGGTCGGAGCTGAGGTTGCCGAGCTCGAGCACGGCGAACAGCACCAGCAGCACACCCTCGACGCCGACCAGCGAGGCGGCGACGACGAGGGGCGGCGGCATCACCGCGGGTCGCTCGTCGCTCACGGAGCCCACTCTAGGCAACCGCCGGGAGCGCCCCGGAGAGCGGTCGCCGACGCCCGGTCTGGACGGTTGTGATGAAGCGAACCCGCACGACACCGGCTCAGGGGTTGTTTCACGATCAAATCGTTGCCACGCTAGGGGGCGCGCTCGTGAAGGTGTTCACAGCCTCTTCGGCGTGCCCACGAGCAGCCGCACGTCGTCCCCCCGGACCTGCGGCACACGAACTGCGAAGGAAAGAGGAACCCTCCAGCCATGGATTGGCGCCATCGCTCTGCGTGCCTCGACGAGGACCCGGAGCTGTTCTTCCCGATCGGCAACACCGGCCCGGCCATCCTCCAGATCGAGGAGGCCAAGCAGGTGTGCCGTCGCTGCGAGGTGCGCGAGCAGTGCCTCGCGTGGGCGCTCGAGGCTGGTCAGGACCACGGCGTCTGGGGTGGCCTCAGCGAGGACGAGCGTCGCGCGCTGAAGCGCCGCAACGCCCGGGCCCGCGTCCGCACCGCCTGATCCGGGGCTGCCGCCGGCTCACGCCAGCGGGACGTCGACCACGACGCGGGTGCCCGGTCCTCCCGGCACCGGCCCCAGGCTGAGCTGCCCGCCGAGCTCGGACTCCACCAGCGTGCGCACGATCGAGAGCCCGAGGTTGGTCGAGGAGTCGAGGTCGAAGCCCTCGGGGAGCCCGCGCCCGTCGTCGTCGACCACCACCCGCAGCCGGCCCATCAGCCGCCCCGGGGAGACGGTGACCGTGCCGCCCGGCCCCTCGGGGTCGTAGCCGTGCTCGGCGGCGTTCTGCAGCACCTCGGTGAGCACCATCGCCAGCGCGGTGGCCGCCTCCGAGGAGAGCTCGCCGAAGCTGCCCTCGCGCCGCACGCGGACGCGGCCCTCGGTGACGCCGACCTCGCTGACCATGACGCCGAGCCGGTCCACCACGTCGTCGAAGGCGACGTACTCGTCGACGGTCTGGCTCAGGGTCTCGTGCACGATCGCGATCGAGCCGACACGGCGCACCGCCTCCTCGAGCGCGGACCTCGCCGCCGGCTCGTCGATCCGGCGGGCCTGCAGCCGCAGCAGCGCGGCCACGGTCTGGAGGTTGTTCTTCACCCGGTGGTGGATCTCGCGGATCGTGGCGTCCTTGGTCACCAGCTCGCGGTCGCGCCGGCGCAGGTCGGTGACGTCGCGGAGCAGCACCAGGGCCCCGATGTGGTCGCCCTGCGGCCGCAGCGGGATCGAGCGCACGATCAGCGAGACGCCCTCCCCACCCTCGGCGCCGAGCTCGGTGTCGCGGTACGCGCGACCGCCGAGGACCGCGCTCAGCGTCTCCTCGTCGGGCCGTCGCCGCGGCGGCACGAGGTCGCGGGTGGCGTCGGCCAGGCTCAGCCCGGCGAGGTCGCCCGAGAGACCGAGCCGCCGGTAGACCGAGAGCGCGTTGGGGCTGGCGTAGACGGTCCGGCCGGCGGCGTCCACGCGGACGAAGCCGTCACCCACGCGCGGTGAGTCCGCGTGGTCGCTGCGCGGCCCCGGGACCGGGAAGAAGCCGTGGGCGATCATCTGCGTCAGGTCGGCCGCGGTCTGCAGGTAGGAGAGCTCGAGGCGGCTCGGGGTGCGCACCCCGAGCAGGTTGGTGTTGCGGGCCACGACGGCGATCACCCGGTCGCCGCGCCGCACCGGGATGGTCTCGACCCGCACCGGCACGTCGTCGCGCCACTCCGGGTCGCCCTCGCGGACCAGTCGGCCCTGCGCCCACGCCGCGTCGAGCATGGGCCGGCGCCCGACCGGGACGAACGTGCCGACCACGTCGTCCACGTACGCCGTGGGCCCGGTCGTGGGGCGCATCTGGCCCCCCGCCCAGAAGCCGCGGCCCTCGCGGTCGGGCAGCCAGAGCACGAGGTCGGCGAAGGACAGGTCGGCGATGATCTGCCAGTCCGCCTGCAGCAGCTGGAGCCACGCCACGTCCTCCTCGGAGAGGTCGGTGTGGCTGCGCACCAGCTCGGACAGGGAGGGCACGGGGACAGCCTAGGAGGGGTGCCCGGGGGGCCGTCCGCGGTGGGGGGACACCCTTCCGACGCCGATCGGGCGGCTGGCAGGATGTGCCGCATGTCGGGCTCCTACTGGAAACAGGTGGTCGATCACGACTTCGTGGTTCCCCAGGACCGTCCCCTCGACGACCTCACCGCCGAGCTGACGCGGATGCTCGGGTCGACCGACCCGGCCCAGCGCGACGACACGGCGTACACGGCTCTGGGCACCTGGACCGAGCGCGGCGTCTACGACGACCTGCTCGCCGGGCTCGGGGACGGCATGGCGGCCGGCCTCACGGTGGGCCTCGGCGAGAAGGGCACCGACTCCGTCTTCCGGCGGAGCTTCTCGGTGCTGATCCTCGCCGAGTGCCTGGCGCGCGACAACGTGGCGGCGCTGGTGCCGAGCGCGAAGGTCCTGGAGTGGGGCGACCGGATCGCGACGTGGTACCTCCGCGAGCGCGACCTGCGCGGCCACGTGCCCGGCAAGGGCTGGGCGCACGCGGTCGCGCACGGCGCGGACGCCATCGGCGAGCTCGCCCGCTCCCCCCACCTCGCGACGTCGGAGCTCACGGTGCTGCTCGACGTGATCGGCGAGCGGCTCAGCCTGCCCGTCGACGAGCTCTTCAGCCACGGCGAGCCGGACCGGATGGCCCTGGCCACGATGCACATCCTGCGCCGCAACGCCGTGCCGCTGAGCGTGCTCGAGCCGTGGGTGGCGCGGCTGGTCAGCATCGCCACGACCAAGGTCCGCGCCGGCACCGACCCCTTCCTGCTCCGCGGCAACGCCGAGACCTACCTGCGCGCGCTCTACCTCCAGCTGGCCCTCGCGCCGCACCCACCCGGCGTACGGTCCGACCTGCTGCTGTGCCTCGTCGACGCGCTCAAGCGCACCAACCCGCACTACCTCACCGCCCGCGGCTGACAACTCGTCGGTAACCTGCGCTGCATGAGCGACGCGGCAGCACCCCCCGAGGGTCCCGAGGACGGCACCGACACCACGCTGAGCGGCCACGCGGGTGAGCTCGCGGTCGCGGTGGCCCGCGCCCACGGCGTGGAGACCATGTTCACGCTCTCCGGCGCCCACGTCTTCCCGATGTACGACGGGGCGGTCAAGGCCGACCCGCCGATGCGGCTGCTCGACGTGCGGCACGAGCAGACGGCGGCGTTCGCGGCCGAGGCCACCGGCAAGCTGACCCGCGTGCCGGGCCTGGCCGTGCTGACCGCCGGCCCGGGCGTCACCAACGGTGTCAGCGCGATCGCGCAGGCCCAGTTCGCGGGGTCGCCGATGGTCGTCGTCGGCGGGCGCGCGCCGGCCAACCGGTGGGGCAGCGGCAGCCTGCAGGAGCTCGACCAGCCGCCGATCGTCGCACCGATCGCCAAGGCCGCCCGCACCCTGCACACCGCCGACGCCGTGCTCGAGGGCATGGACACCGCCTTCACCGCCGCCGGCAGCCCGCACCGCGGGCCGGTCTTCGTCGACGTGCCGATGGACGAGCTCTTCAACTCCGCCTCCGGCGCCCTGCCCGCGGCCGGCCACGCCCGGGGCGCCGACCCCGACCCCGACGCGGTCTCCGAGATCGCCGAGCTGCTTGCCTCGGCCACGCGCCCGGTGCTGGTGCTCGGCACCGACGTCTGGGCCGACGGCGCCGAGGAGGCCGCGCTGCGCCTCGTCGAGGGCGCGGGCCTCCCGACCATCACCAACGGCATGGGCCGCGGCATCGTGCCCGGCGGCCACCCGCTGCTCGTCACCAAGGCCCGCGGTGCGGCGTTCGGCGGCGCCGACCTCGTCGTCGTGGTGGGCACCCCCCTCGACTTCCGGCTCGGGTACGGCGTGTTCGGCGGCAAGGACGGCGCGACGCCGGCCCAGGTCGTGCACGTGGCCGACTCCCCCGGGCAGGTCTCGGGCCACGCGACGCTCGCCGCCTCGGTCAGCGGTGACCTGACCGCCGTCCTCGACGGCCTCCTCGAGGCACTCACCCAGGTGGTGCGGCGCCCCGACTGGTCGACCTGGGTGAGCGAGCTGCAGGACACCGTCAGGGCGGCCACCGAGCGTGACGCCGCGCTGCTCGGCGCCGAGGCCGACCCGATCCACCCCGCCCGCATCTACGGCGAGCTGGTCCCGCGGCTGGCCGACGACGCGGTGGTGATCGGCGACGGCGGCGACTTCGTCAGCTTCGCGGGCAAGTTCGTGGAGCCGAAGCGCCCCGGAGGCTGGCTCGACCCGGGCCCCTACGGCTGCCTCGGGGCCGGGCTCGGCGCGGCCATCGCCGCGCGCCTGGCCCGCCCCTCCGCGCAGGTGGTGCTGCTGCTCGGCGACGGCGCGGCCGGCTTCTCCCTGATGGACGTCGACACGCTGGTGCGGCACGGACTGCCCGTCGTGATGGTGATGGGCAACAACTCCGCGTGGGGCCTGGAGAAGGGCCCGATGCAGATGCTCTACGGCTACGACGTCGCGGCCGACCTGGCTGCCCGCACGCCGTACGACCAGGTGGTGACGGCGCTCGGTGGCGCCGGGGAGACCGTCACCGACCCCCGCCGGATCGGCGAAGCCCTCGACCGGGCCTTCGCGTCGAACGTGCCCTACCTGGTCAACGTGATCACCGACGTCGACGCGGCGTACCCCCGCACCACCTTCGGGATCTGAGGCACCGGTGCGGCTGCGGCGGGCCACGCCCCACGACTACGCCCGGGCGGGCGAGATCACGGTCGCCGCGTACGCCGACTTCACGCTCGGACCCGCCGACCCCTACGTCGCGCACCTGCTCGACGCCGCCACCCGCGACCGCGAGGCGGAGCTGTGGGTGGCGACCGACGACGACGGGACGCTGCTCGGCTGCGTCACGCTGTGCCCACCCGGGTCGCCCTGGCGCGAGCTCTCCGCCGACCACGAGGGCGAGTTCCGGATGCTCGCCGTCGCCCCGGAGGCGCAGGGCCGCGGCGTCGGCGAGGCGCTCGCCCGCCTCTGCCTCGACCGGTTCCGGGCGGAGGGCTGCACCGCCGTCCTGCTCTCGAGCCTGCCGGACATGACGGCGGCGCACCGCCTCTACGACCGGCTCGGCTTCGTCCGGCTGCCCGAGCGCGACTGGGAGCCGGTGCCGGGCGTCTCGCTGATCGCCTTCCGCCTCGACCTGACCGACCACCCCGAGGAGCCGGCATGACCGACCTGACCGCCAGCCTCGGCTTCACCGTCGGCGACGACGACACCGCGCTCGCCGTCGGCTCGGGCAGCCTGCCGGTGCTCGGCACCCCGCGGCTGCTCGCCTGGTGCGAGGCCGCCACCTGCGCCGCGATCGAGCCCGCCCTCCCCGCGGGCGGCACCAGCGTCGGCACCCGCGTCGAGCTCGAGCACCGCGCCCCCAGCGCCGTCGGTCGCACCCTCGAGGTCACCGCCACCGCCACCCACGTCGACGGCCGCCTGCACCGCTTCGCCGTGGCCGCCCGCCACACCGATGGCGACCGCGCGGTCGTCGCCACCGGCGAGGTCACCCGCGTCGTCGTCGACGCCGAGCGCTTCCTCTCCCGCCTCTGACACGCTGACCCGCCGTTAGTTGACGGCGGGTCAGCGTGTGTCACCCCGATTTCCTCCTGCCGGGGGTGTCTGGGACCATGGGCGCTGGCCCCGACGGGCCGACGACGTCTCGATCAGGAGGAACCATGGGCAAGACCGGCCGCAAGCGCCGCGCTCGCAAGAAGAAGGGCGCGAACCACGGCAAGCGCCCCAACGCCTGAGCGCAGAAGCACCCGAGCCCCCGATCGTCAGGTCGGGGGCTCGCTCGTCGGTACGACGGGTGGCGGGGCGTCAGCCCTCGGTGATCCGGACCTGGACCTCGCGGATCCGCAGCAGCACCCGCTCGCGGAGCTCGGCCGGCGCCGACTCCGAGCACGAGCGCGCGACCAGCGCCTTCACGGTCCGCTGGAGGTCGTACTTCTCCAGGCAGGGGTTGCAGGCGTCGAGGTGCATCCGGACCGCCGAGCGGTCGGCCTCGTCGAGCTCGTTGTCGAGGAGGTAGACGATCTGCTCGAGGAAGTCGGCGCAGTCTCCCGGCTCGTGCTGGCTCATGACGTCTTCCCTTCCCGTCCGGCGGGCAGCAGGTCGTGGGCTTGGGCGTAGTCGGACAGCATGTCGCGGAGCTGCCGGCGACCACGGTGGAGCCGCGACATCACGGTCCCGATGGGGGTCTCCATGATCTCGGCGATCTCCTTGTAGGCGAAGCCCTCCACGTCCGCGAGGTACACCGCCAGCCGGAACTCCTCGGGCAGGCGCTGGAGGGCGTCCTTGACCTGGGAGTCGGGCAGGTGCTCGAGGGCCTCCATCTCGGCCGACTTCAGGCCGCTGGAGGTGTGGGACGAGGCGCGCGCGAGCTGCCAGTCCTCGACGTCCTCGGACATCGACTGCTGCGGCTCCCGCTGCTTCTTGCGGTAGGAGTTGATGAACGTGTTGGTCAGGATCCGGTAGAGCCACGCCTTGAGGTTGGTGCCCGGCCGGAACTGGTGGAAGGACGAGTACGCCTTCGCGAAGGTCTCCTGGACCAGGTCCTCGGCGTCCGCGGGGTTGCGGGTCATCCGCATCGCGGCCGAGTAGAGCTGGTCGAGGAACGGCAGCGCGTCACGCTCGAAACGAGCCTGTCGCTGCGCCTCGGTCTCCGTGGCGACGTCCACGGTCTCGGGGTTCTGGGTCTCTGTCATCGCCCCCCAGCGTACGCGGGTGACGGGTGGATCGAGGACGGCCAGCATGTCCGTCCCAACACGTCAGGTCGGCGAGTGATTCCCGGCGTCCGCGCCCACGACCTCGCGGACCACCCACTCGAGGGTCGCCTCCACGACCACCTCCATCGCCTCGGCCTCGGTGAGCCCCGCCGAGCGGGCGACGGCGAAGCCGTGGTCGGCGCCGGGGACGACCGTCAGGTCGAAGCGCGGGTCCTCAGGGAACTCCTCGGGCCGGCCCATCGGGTCGCGCTCGCCCTGCACGACCAGCGTGGGCAGGCCGGCGCCGAGCAGCTCCTCGAGCCGCGAGCGCTCCGGCTTGCCGGGCGGGTGCAGCGGGAAGGAGAGCGCGAGGCACCCGCTGGCACCGAGCATGCGGGCGCAGCGCGCCGCGGACCGGGCTCCCGCGGAGCGGCCGCCGACGACGAGCGGGGTGCGGGTGCGCAGCGCGTTGGCGGCCGCGGTGAGGCCGACGTCGAGCGTGGCGGGCGCCGTCGCGACCTTGCGGCCGGCGGTGCGCCACGGCTGCTCGAAGCGCGCGACGGTGATGCCGTTGCGGGGCAGCGCGGCCGCGAGGGCCGCGAGGTCGCGGGTGTCGATCCCGTTGCCCGCCCCGTGCGACAGCAGCAGCGTGGCGATCGGCCGCCGGGCGCGGTCGACGACCAGGCGCCCCTCGCCGTACGGCGTGGCGATCGGTCGCGGGTCGGTCGCGCTCACGTCAGTGCCTCCTCGAGCGGGATCGGCTCGACCAGCTCCGGGCCGTTGTTGCGGACGTTGCTCACCAGCGTCGAGACCGGGAAGGCCTCGAGCCGGCCCGGCGCCGCCGGCACGAGGAGCCCGAGCAGGTCGTCGCGAGCGGAGGTGCGCGGGTCGAGCCACGCGCCCCACCGCTCGCGCTCGACCATGAGCGGCATCCGGTCGTGGATGTGGCCGAGGTCGTCCTCGGCGTCGGTCGTCAGCACCGTGCACGTCCAGCGGAACCGGTCGGGGTCGTCGTCACCCCTGGTCGGGTCGCGCCAGATCTCGTAGAGCCCGGCCATGGCCAGGCTGCCGCCGTCCTTGGGACGGATGAAGAACGGCTGCTTGCGGGGCTTGCCGGCCGCGGTGAGCTGGGAGGTCGGGTACCACTCGAAGTAGCCGTCGGCCGGCAGCAGGCACCGACGCGCGGCGAAGGCGCGGCGGAAGGCGGGCTTCTCGGCCACCGTCTCCATCCGGGCGTTGATCATCCGGTTGCCGATGGAGGGGTCCTTGGCCCACGAGGGGACCAACCCCCAGGTCAGCACGCGCAGCTGGCGCTGCGGCTCCTCGACCGGGGCCTCGCCCTCGGCCGGCCGCGGCGGGCGCTCGACGACGGCGTACACCTCCTTGGTGGGGGCGACGTTCCAGTCGGGCGCCAGGGGCGCGGGCACGCGGCTCTCCTCGACCTCGAACTCCTCGATGAGGTCCTCGGGGCGACGGCTCGACGCATAGCGACCGCACATGCGGTCAGGCTAGTGGGTGGCGCGGACAGGTCAGGCGCGGGCGAGGTCGGCGATCGCGAGCGCCGCGCCCTCGGCGACCGGGGGCAGGCCCTCGACCCAGACCCGCGGCGACAGGGCGGTCTCACCGCCGCCACCGACCAGCCGGCGGACGAGCCGCACCCGCTGCGGCAGCCGGTCGTCGCGCACGGTGAGCACGACGATCCGGTCGCGGCCGAGGCGGGCGAGCGTCTCGGGACCGGTGAAGACCGCCCGCAGTGCCTCGGCGTGGCGTGCGGCGGCGAGCTCGCGGCCGAGCACGTCCGCCCCGGACGGCAGGTCGTCGACGAGCGGGGCGACCTGCGCGGCCGGCTCGGGGTCGACCACGACGAGGGCGTACTGCTCGTGCCCCGGCTCCGCCCCCGGGGCGGGGCGGTAGATCTCCGCGACCCGGGCCTGGAGGTGGGCCAGGCTGGCCAGGCCGGTGACGGGGTCCTCGCAGGAGAGGTGGTGGAGGTACCCGAGGGTGGCCTCGCTCCAGCCGAGGGCCAGTGCCCGGGTCTCCTCGAAGCCGGGCACGGCGCCGAGCACCGTCGCGGCCGCCGCGTGCAGCGCGTCGAGCGCCTCGGGCAGGGAGAGCCCGTCGGCGGCCAGCTGCCGGCCGGCCACCGTGCAGGCGTCGACGGAGCCCGCCCCGGTGGCGAGAGCCTCCCCCACTGCCTCGAACCGCGGCGGCAGTGCCGCTCGCTGGCTCGCCGACAGGTCCGCTCTCGTGCCGGGCCGGGCAGGAGAGGCCGTCCTCGCGCGCCCCGCGAAGATCCCCACGCCAGCCCTTCCTCTCCGTCGAACTGACTGTTGAACGACGCAGGCGAGCACCCATGACGCCGTTCGACGAAGATTTCCGATTCCCTGCCGAGGCTCTCTCGCGCGCCCGGGCGTCATCTTTCGCCGGGTGCGTCGTTGCACCCTCGTGGAGGGCATGCTGCGGGTCGAGGACGCCGCGGACGCCGAGCTCATCTCGGCGGTCCGCGACGGGGACCTCGACGCCTACGGGGAGCTGTTCGGCCGTCACGTCGACGCCGCCCGCCGCCTGGCGCGGCAGCTGGTGCCGCCCGCCGACGCCGACGACCTCGTCTCGGAGGCCTTCACCAAGGTGCTGGTCGTGCTCCAGCGGGGTGGCGGGCCCGACCTCGCCTTCCGCGCCTACCTCCTCACCGCCGTCCGCCGGCTGCACGTCGACCGCATCCGCGCGACGTCGCGGCTGCACACCACCGACGACATGGAGGCCTTCGACCCGGGCGTGCCGTTCCGCGACACGGCGGTCGAGGGCTTCGACAACGCCGCCGCGGCCCGCGCCTTCGCCTCGCTGCCGGAGCGGTGGCAGATGGTGCTCTGGCACACCGAGGTCGAGGGGCAGAAGCCGGGCGACATCGCGCCCCTGCTCGGCTTGAGCGCCAACTCGGTCGCGGCCCTCGCCTACCGCGCCCGCGAGGGGCTGCGCCAGGCCTTCCTCTCGATGCACGTGCAGGAGCTCGACGAGGACACCTGCACCTGGACCCACCAGAACCTCGGCGCCTACGTGCGCGGCGGCGCCTCGAGGCGCGACGCGGCCAGGGTCGAGGCGCACCTCGCCGAGTGCCGCCGCTGCACCGCGATCCACCTC
Organism: Nocardioides taihuensis; assembly: GCF_042657275.1. Taxonomy (NCBI): domain Bacteria; kingdom Bacillati; phylum Actinomycetota; class Actinomycetes; order Propionibacteriales; family Nocardioidaceae; genus Nocardioides; species Nocardioides taihuensis. Next base: position 486,394 of record NZ_JBHSKD010000002.1, on the reverse strand, counting down.
GAGCTCACCGAGGTGAACTCCTCGCTCTCCGCGATCATCGCCCCGCTGCTGCTCGGTGCCGCGGCGACGGCGTACGTCGGCAGCAGCCTCGGTGCCCTCGCAGGTGCGGCCGGCGCCGCCGCGGCCGGCAAGATGACGGTGCCGGTGCTGCTCGACCGGGTCAAGGACCTCGCGGTGGCGAACGTCCCGGCCACCGCCGCGGGCGTGGCCGCGGCCGTCGCCGTCGCTGCGGTCGGCACCGGCACCTGGCTGACCTCGCGCGAGGACGAGGTGCCGACCGCCCGCGAGCCGGCCGCCACGGCGCAGGCGGTGCCGGGAGGTGCCGACCGCGAGCCCGTCGCCCGGGGCGCCCGGCGCGATCCCGCACCCCGGGACACGGCCGGGGACGGTCCCGGGTACCCCGCGTCGTACGCCGTGCCCCCGACGGACGCGACTGCACCGCCCTCACCCACCTCAGCTGCCGGGGCGGCGGAGCCGACGTCCCCCGAGACGGGCCCGGGCGACCCTCCGGGTGGGCCCTCGACCCCGCCGCCGGCTCCGCCGCCGGACCCCTCGACACCGCCCGGCACGCCCGCGCCCGGGCCCGACCTCGCGGTCTCCGCGGAGGCCTCGGCGACGCCCGGCGGGCTCTACCACGTGGAGGTGGCGGTCAGCGGCTTCGAGCGCGGCGTGACCGGCACGCTGGCGGTGGCCGGGGACGGCGTGCAGGCGACGCTGACCCTCGACGGGCGGTGCTTCGACGCGTCGCCGGACGCCGCGACCTGCACGGCCGACGGACCGACCACCTTCAGCTTCACCGCGCTGGCGCCGCTGCCGCCGGGGGCGTCGCTCACGTTCACCCTGACGCCGGACGGCGGTCCGGCGGACGCCGACCCGTCGGACAACCGGGTGGTCGTGCCGCTCGGCTGACCGGACCGGTCGGGGGTCGACGGTGTGACGGCTGGCCCCGGCGGGTAGGAAGGGGGCATGACCGTCAGCCGACTGATCGCCCGCCCGATGCTCGCCTCGATGTTCGTCGTGGGCGGGGTCAACGCCCTGCGCAACGTCGACCGCACCGCCGCCAAGGCCCAGGCGGTCACCGACCGGGTCGTCCCGCTGGTGCAGAAGGCCGCGCCGTCCCTCCCGATCCCGACCGACCCGGCGACGCTGGTGCGCCTCAACGCGGTGGCCCAGATCGTGGCGGCCGGCGCCCTCGCGACCGGCCGCGCACCCCGCCTCTCCGCGGCCGTGCTGGCCGCGTCGCTGGTGCCCACGACGGTGGCCGGCCACCGCTACTGGGAGGTCTCCGCGGAGCCCGCCCGCTCCCAGCAGCGCCTGCACTTCTGGAAGAACGTCTCGATGCTCGGCGGCCTGATCATCGCCGCCGGCGACACCGACGGCCGCCCCGGCGTCGCCTGGCGTGCCCGCCGGGTCGCCCGCGACGCCAAGCGCGAGGCGCGCCACCTCACCCGCAGCGCCCGGCAGGAGGCCCGCCTGGCCGCCGCCAAGGTCGGCTGAGGCTCGCGACCCGGGCAGGCCCTAGCCTTGGGCGGGTGACGACCGCTCCCGCCGGCGCCCCGACCGAGGCGCCCTGGCCCGCGCCGCGGGCCCGCACGCCCGTGCGCGCGACCGTGTCGCTGCCCGGCAGCAAGTCGATCACCAACCGCGCGCTGGTGCTGGCCGCGCTCGCCGACGGTCCGTCGGTGGTACGCCGCGCCCTGCGCTCGCGCGACACCACCCTGATGGCCGCTGCCCTCGCGGGCCTGGGCGCGGAGGTCGACACGTCCGGGGAGGACTGGCACGTCGTGCCGCACGCGTTCGCCGGAGACACGCAGGTCGACTGCGGACTGGCCGGCACCGTGATGCGGTTCGTGCCGCCGGTGGCCGGGCTGTCGACCGGGCGCGTGGCCTTCGACGGCGACCCGCACATGCGCCGGCGCCCGGTCGGCGAGGTGCTGACCGCGCTGCGCACCCTCGGCGTCGAGGTCGAGGACGGGGGTCGCGGCGCGCTTCCCTTCACCGTGCGCGGCACCGGCAGCGTGCCGGGCGGGCGCGTGGTGATCGACGCCTCGGCGTCGTCGCAGTTCGTCTCCGCGCTGCTGCTGGCCGGCGCCCGCTACGACGACGGGGTCGACGTGCGCCACGACGGCAAGCCGGTCCCCTCGCTCCCCCACATCGAGATGACCGTGGGCATGCTCCGCGAGCACGGCGTCGGCGTGGACGACTCCGGCGTCAACCGCTGGGCGGTCGCCCCCGGCCCGGTCGCCGCGCTCGACCGGGTGGTCGAGCCCGACCTCTCCAACGCCGCACCGTTCCTCGCACTGGCGGCCGTCAGCGGCGGCACGGTCGTGGTGCGCGACTGGCCGGAGCGCACCACGCAGGCGGGCGACGCGCTGCGGGAGGTCCTGGCCGCCTTCGGCTGCACCGTCGGCCGGGTCGCGGAGGGGCTGGAGGTCACGGGGCCGGCGGACGGGCTGGCCGGCGTCGACCTCGACCTGCACGACGTGGGCGAGCTGACGCCCGTGGTCGCCGCGCTGTGCGCGCTGGCCGGCGCTCCGTCGTACCTCCGCGGGATCGGGCACATCCGCGGCCACGAGACCGACCGTCTGGCCGCGCTGGCCCGCGAGCTCGGGGGGCTGGGCGCCGGGGTGACCGAGCACGCCGACGGGCTGTCGTTCGTGCCGGCGCGTCTGCACGGCGGGCTGTTCCACACCTACGCCGACCACCGGATGGCCCATGCCGCGGTGGTGGTGGGGGCCGCGGTGGACGGCGTGCTGGTCGAGGACGTCGCGACGACGAGCAAGACCTTCCCCGACTTCGCCGGCTTCTGGGCCTCGCTGCTGGAGATCGGGTCCGCGTGACGACCGGCCGCTACTCCGAGCACGACCACGAGCACTACGAGCGCCCCCGTCGGCGCACCCGGCCGCGCACCAAGGAGCGGCCCACCTACGACGACGCGGTGGACGGCGTGGTCGTGACGGTCGACCGGGGACGGTTCACCCTGCTCGTGGACGGACACGTCGTGAGCGCGGTCAAGGCCCGCCCCCTGGGCCGCAAGGGCGTCGTCGTCGGCGACCGCGTGCGTGTCGTGGGCGACACCTCCGGCGACACGGGCACGCTGGCCCGGATCGTCGAGGTCTCCGAGCGGACCACCGTGCTGCGCCGCACGGCCGACGACGACGACCCGGTCGAGCGCGTCGTGGTCGCGAACGCCGACCAGCTCGTGGTGGTCACCGCCCTGGCCGACCCGGAGCCCCGGCCGCGGCTGATCGACCGCGCCCTGGTCGCGGCGTACGACGCCGGCATGGCGCCGCTGCTGTGCCTGACCAAGTCCGACCTGGCCGACCCCGAGACCCTGCTCGTGACCTACCGGTCGCTGGGGGTGCCGTGGGTGGTGACCCGGCGCGACGGAGACCTCGACCCGCTGCGCGAGGCCCTGCGCGGGCGCACGAGCGTGATGGTCGGGCACAGCGGGGTCGGCAAGTCGACGCTGGTGAACGCGCTGGTGCCGGGCGCCGACCGCGAGATCGGCCGGGTGAACGCCGTGACCGGGCGTGGGCGGCACACCTCGACCTCGGCCTACATGCTGGCGCTGCCGGGGGGCGCGGGCTGGATCATCGACACCCCCGGCATCCGGTCCTTCGGGCTCGCGCACGTCGACCCCGTGCAGCTGATCGGCGCCTTCCCCGACCTCGACGCGCTCACGGACGCGTGCCCGCGCGGCTGCACGCACGGGGGCGACGAGCCGGAGTGCGGCCTCGACGAGGCCGTCGCCGAGGGGCGCACCGACCCCGACCGGGTCGACTCGTTCCGGCGGCTGCTCGCGGCCCGCAGCGAGCCGGCGTACTGACGGCCGGGCTCAGCCCCAGACGGCGCGGGCCCCGGCATCGCCGGTGAGCACGACGGCGACCAGCGTGGCCAGCGCGGTGACGACCAGCGCCAGCGTCGTGACCAGCCGCAGCACCCCGGGGCGGGGGTGCGCCCACCCGGCGGCGACGGCCACGACGCTGAAGGCCAGCGCGCACCACAGGGCGATCCAGGCGCGGTCGACGTGGGTCTGCACCTGCGCCAGCTGCTCGAGAGCGGGCTTGCTGTTGAGGAAGCTCCGCCCCGTGACGTACGCCGCGACGACGGCGAGGCCCGCGGCGGCGGCGAGCGCGACCATCGGCCACCGCAGGCGGTCACGCCACGACGGGACGGCGGCGTAGAGGAGGGCGACGACGGCAGCCACCGGAGCGAGGACAACGGCCGCATGGATGACGAGCGGGTGCAACGGGAGTCCGTTGATCTCCATGGCAGGCACGCTAGTGGAGCCCGATGAGAATAGTGTGAGGACGTGCCCGACTACACCGACGACCTCCGGCTGGCGCACGTGCTCGCCGACGACGCCGACTCCCTGACGACAGGGCGCTTCAAGGCCCTCGACCTGCACGTGATGAGCAAGCCGGACCTGACGCCGGTCACGGACGCCGACCACGCGGTCGAGGAGGGCATCCGGCGGACGCTGTCGCGGGTGCGCTCGCGCGACGCCGTGATCGGCGAGGAGCACGGCACCACCGGCCACAGCCAGCGGCAGTGGATCGTCGACCCGATCGACGGCACCGAGAACTTCCTGCGCGGCGTGCCCGTCTGGGCGACGCTGATCGCGCTCGCCGTCGACGACGAGGTCGTGCTCGGCGTCGTGTCGGCGCCGCAGCTCCAGCGGCGCTGGTGGGCCTCGGTCGGGAACGGCGCGTGGACCGGGCGCTCGCTGCTCAAGGCGACGCCCTGCCAGGTCTCCGACGTGCGCCGGCTCGAGGACGCCTCGCTCTCCTACGCCTCGCTCGGTGGCTGGGAGGAGCACGGGCAGCTCGACGACTTCATGGCGCTGTCGCGGCGCTGCTGGCGCACCCGCGCCTACGGCGACTTCTGGTCCTACATGCTGCTGGCCGAGGGCGCGGTCGACATCGCGGCGGAGCCCGAGCTCGCGCTCCACGACATGGCGGCGCTCGACATCGTGGTGCGCGAGGCCGGCGGCCGGTTCAGCAGCCTCGACGGCACCGACGGCCCCTTCGGCGGCAACGCGCTGGCGACCAACGGGCACCTGCACGACACGGCGCTCGCCTTCCTCGGCACCGCCCGGGCCGACGCCGACGACCCCGACAGCCGCGCCGCCGGGACCGGCTCGGTGCACGAGCTGCGGGCACGCCGTCCCGTCCCCGCGGACGACCCCGATGCCGAGGCCTGACTTTGGGCTAGCGTGGGACCTGTCCACTCACGGGGGGCCACAGACGGAGGCGAAGCATGCGGATCAGTGAGGTTCTCGGCGCGAAGCCGAGCCCGGACGTCGTCACGATCACCCCCGACGCGGGCGTGCGCGACCTGATCGCGCGCATGGCCGAGCACAACGTCGGCGCCCTCATCGTCAGCGCCGACGGCACCCACGTCGACGGCATCGTCTCCGAGCGGGACGTCGTGCGGCACCTGCACCACGACGGCACCGTGATCAACAACGTCGTCAGCGCGATCATGACCGCCGAGGTCGAGACCTGCGAGGAGTCGACCACCCTCGACGAGCTGATGCAGACCATGACCGAGCGCCGCATCCGCCACGTCCCCGTGGTGCGCGAGGGCGAGCTGGTGGGGATCATCTCGATCGGTGACGTGGTCAAGCACCGCATCAACCAGCTGCAGTTCGAGCGCGACCAGCTCGACCACTACGTGCACCAGACCTGAGCACCACCCGACCCGCGCACCCGACCGGAAGGACACCCCTCCCCCATGGAGAAGCCCGAGATCGACTTCGTCGACCCGGAGCCCCCGACCGAGCTCGTCGTCACCGAGATCACCGTCGGTGACGGCGCCGAGGCCACGAGCGGATCGACCGTGTCGGTGCACTACGTGGGGGTCGCGCACTCGACGGGCGAGGAGTTCGACGCGTCGTACAACCGCGGCGCGCCGCTGCAGTTCCGCCTCGGCATCGGCCAGGTCATCTCCGGCTGGGACCAGGGCGTCCAGGGCATGAAGGTCGGCGGCCGCCGCCAGCTCGTGATCCCGCCGCACCTCGCGTACGGCGACCGCGGTGCCGGCGGGGTGATCAAGCCCGGCGAGACGCTGGTCTTCGTGGTCGACCTGCTCGAGGTCAGCTGAGCGAGCGGCCCGTGGGCCGGCACGGCACCGTGTGGGTGGCGTGGCTCGACCCCACGGCGGATCCCGTGCCCGGCGAGGACGGCCGCGGAGCCGCCGGGTGGGAGGCGTCGTGGCAGCCCGACGGTGTCGGGACGCGGCCGCTGGAGGACGCGTGGTTCGAGACGCTCGACGAGGCGCTGGCCTGGGCGGGCGCCCGCACCGACTCGGTCGTCGTGCGGCCGTGGTGGGACCAGAGCCGCTACTACTGGGCGGGCAGCAGCCACGACCCCCGTGGCCTGCCGCGGCTGGGCCCTCCGCCGAGGGGCTGAGGCTTCAGCCCCGACGTTGACGGTGGACGTGGTCGGCAGCCACCACCATCGCCGTCACCAGCACGCCGGTGAACAGCGGTTCGATCACGTCGTCGCCGACGCCGAGCGTGTGGCGCAGCACGCCGAGCACGACCACGCCGACCACCGCGACCGCGAGGCCGAGCAGGAGCCCGGTCGCGATGGTCACGATCTCGGCGTCCTTGCGGTCGCGCGTCCTCACACCGCCATCGTGCACCACGGTCACGGTCGCGGCGCGCCGTCTCGCAGTGACGTTGCAGACAGGTACGGCCCCAGTGCGGCGTCGTCGAGGTCGGGCCAACGGCGGACCACACCGGCCAGGAGGTCGGCGACCTGGACCCGCGGGTCGTCGCGCGAGTCGACGGTGACCAGCCCGGCCAGCGGCGACGGCCCACCACCGGCGGCCAGCACGGCCTGCAGCCGCAGCAACCGGCCGGGGGTGAGGGCGCTCTGCTCGTCGTGGACGACCAGCACCTGCCGCTCCCCCGCGCTCCAGTGCAGCACCGTCTCGGCCAGCGCCGGCAGCAGCGGCTCGAGCGGCGGCGGGATCGACCGGTCGTCGCGCGAGAGCCGGGCGACGACCGCCCGCACCCGCTGAGGGTCGAGGCGGGCCAGCACGCCGGTCGCCCCGGCGGTCAGCCCCGCGCGCAGCAGGGCGTCGCGGGCGGCGAGGAAGCGGGCGACCCGGTCACGGTCGCCGTCGCGGTGCCGCTTGGTGCGGACCAGGTCGACGAACGCCGCGAGGAAGCCGGTCCACGCGGTCCCCCGGAGGCGACCGTCGCGGTAGACCGCGAGCGCGGCGGCGGGCTCGGCCCGCGAGAGCCGGGTGCCGGCGGCGTACGACGGGTCGACCAGGAACAGGTCGAGCACCCGCGTGACGAGGAAGTACTCCTTGTCGACGATGTGGACGTGGGCCCGTCCGGCGAGCACCGCGAGCAGCCACGCCGATGCCTCACCGGCGTGCGGGCTCCGGAAGAACTGTGCCGACTTGAGCTCCCCCAGCGACCAGCGCGAGCCCGACCGCAGCTCGGCGACCAGCGCCGCGGCCTCCGTGACGTCGAGGTCGGTGCTCGCGTGCGTGAAGACCGGCGTGGCGGGGTCGAGGAGGTTGGTGCCGGAGAACCCCGACTCGTCGCAGGCGACCTCCACGACCTCGCCCGTCGCCGGCGCCACCGGCGCGAGCCCGCCCTGGAGCGGGAGCCTCGGACCTGTCGCCACGCCCGCCATGCTCGCCCGCGGTCGGTCGGGGCGCCACCGGATTGCGCGCTGCTACCAGGGCAGGCCGTCGTCGACCTCGCCGGTGACGACCCGCGCGGCGGCGGCACCGAGGGTGACGACGTCGCCGGCGACGAGCTGGCGGCCGCGGCGGGTCTCGACCTCGCCGTTGACGCGGACCTCGCCGGCCGCGAGGAGCGGCTTGGCCTCGGCGCCGGTGTCGACGAGGTTGGCGAGCTTGAGGAACTGCCCGAGACGGATGACCTCGTCGCGGATGCCGACGTCGTACGGCGTGGGGTCAGCCACCGAGCACCACGCTCACGCCGTGGATCAGCACGCCGACGAGCCCGCCGACGATCGTGCCGTTGATCCGGATGAACTGGAGGTCGCGGCCCACGTGGAGCTCGATGCGCTCGGCCGCCTCCTTGCCGTCCCAGCGCTGGATGGTGTGGGTGATCACGGCGGTGAGCTCGGTGCCGTAGCGCTCCACGGCGAAGACCGCACCGTCGGCGACGACGCCGTCGAGGCGCCGGCGCAGCGTGTCGTCCTCGAGCAGCCGCCCGGCGAAGGCGACCAGCTCGCCCTGCAGGCGTTCGCGCAGCGGACCGCTGGGGTCGCGCAGGGCGCCGAGGAGGGCCCGGCGCAGGGCGTTCCAGAGCGAGATGCCGGTGGCGGAGAACTGCGGGTGGTCGAGCAGGCGGTTCTTCATCTGCTCGGCGCGGGCCTGGGTGTCGGCGTCGAACAGCAGGTCCTGGCCGAGCTGCGCGAGCATCGAGTCGAGCGCCTCGCGGGCGTGGTGCCGCGGGTCGGCCCGGATGTCGGCGAGCCAGCGGACCGCCTCGAGGTGGATCCGCTGGGTGACCGCCTCGTTGAGCCGCGGCGGCGCCCACCAGGGCGCCCGCTCGCTGAGCACCTCGGTGAAGGTCTCCTCGTTCTCGAGCAGCCAGCGGTGCAGCTCCTCGAGCGCGAGGTCGACGACGCCGTGGTGCAGGTCGTCGCGCACCATCTCGACCACGAAGGTGCCGAGCAGCGGTGCGATCGGCTCCTCGCGGAACCGGGGCACCAGCACCTGCTCGACCAGATCGGCGACGTGCCGGTCCTCGACCTTCGACAGCCCGATGCTGGCGACGTCGGCGACCTCGTCGACGACGCGGCGGGCGTGCGCGGGCTCCGCCAGCCAGCGCCCCAGCCGCAGGGACACGTCGGCGGCGGCGACCCGCTCGCGGATGATCGTCTCGTGCAGGAAGTTCTCGCCGAAGAACTCCTCGAGCCCCTTGGCGAGCTCGTCCTTGCGCTTCGGGACCAGCGCGGTGTGCGGCACCGGCAGGCCGAGCGGGTGGCGGAAGAGCGCGGTCACCGCGAACCAGTCCGCGATGGCACCCACCATCGAGGCCTCGGCGCCGGCGTTCACGAAGCCCCAGAACCCCGTCATCCCCCGGGTGGCGAGGTAGACGGCAGCGGCGAAGAGGAGCAGTGCCACGGCGAGGGTGCGCATCCGGCGCAGCCCCCGACGTCGTACGGCGTCGGCGGCGGGGTCGGCCATCATCAGGGCGGCGGTGGCACTCATCGAGCCGATTGTTGCGTACGGCGCCACGCGGCGACTCCACGCGGGCCCGAAGTCCCCCCACGGGCGTAGTGGTCAAGGTACTGTCTGCGTGTCGTCGTGAGGTTCACAAGTGCCTGACAGCAGCGCTGGCTAACCTTGAGCCTTGGGAGAGGACACACCGCGGAATTTCGGGCGCCGCGGGAGAACAGACCCGCACGACCCGACTGGAGGTGCATGGTGCAGCCGCAGACCGCGCTGGTGATCGAGGACGATGCCGACATCCGGCAGCTCGTCACCGACATCCTGACCGGCTCCGGGTGCGAGGTCCACCAGGCCGCGACAGGACGTGACATCGAGCAGTTGCTCCAGGAGCACAAGCCCGACCTGATCACGCTCGACCTCGGCCTGCCCGACCTCGACGGCCTCGAGGTCTGCCGCCGGATCCGTGAGCTCAGCGACGCCTACGTCATCATGCTCACCGCGCGCGCCGAGGAGAGCGACCGCCTGATCGGGCTCCACGTCGGCGCCGACGACTACATGAGCAAGCCGTTCTCCTCCCGCGAGCTCCGGGCCCGGGTGACCGCGCTCTTCCGCCGTCCGCGCCACATGGTCGGCGTCTCCAGCAACGGCGCCGCCGTCGGCTCCCCGACGCTCGACGCCGGGGGTGGCCTGTCCATCTCCCAGGACCGTCGCGAGGCGAAGGTCGGCGAGCAGACCCTGCCCCTGACCCGCACCGAGTTCGACTTCCTCGTGCTCCTCGCCAGCCGTCCCGGGCAGGTCTGGGACCGCGGCTCGATCGTCAAGGAGCTGTGGCAGTCGGAGTTCCACGGCTCGACCCACCTCGTCGACGTGCACGTGGCCAACCTGCGGCGCAAGCTCGACAAGGCCAGCCCCGGGACGGTCTGGATCCACACCGTCCGCGGCGTCGGCTTCCGGCTCGACCCGCCTGCCTGACGGGCCCCGGGCCCGACGCGACGACCCCACCTCCCCGGCCACGCCCCGGGCGCAGGCTCCTGGCTGAGCCGCCGGTAGCTGCGGGGTGAGGGAGACGCAGCGGGAGAGTGGCGGCCCAGCCAGGGGTTCAGCACGGGGCCGGACGACGCCGACCCCGCGGGCTCAGCGTTCGCGACCCCCGGACGCGGGCGCTCCGGCGCGGTCGCCCTCGGCGGCCGGACCGGCCGGCTCCGTCGGGTCGGCCCCGTCCAGGACGGCGTCGTCGAGCAGGCGTCGCCCGGCTGCGTCGACCTGGTCGACCAGCTCGTGCTCCAGGAACGGGCCCGTGGTCCGTGCGAATTGCATCTCGATCTCCCTCATGACGGGCGGCACCCCCTGGCCGCCCGGACCTCAGCCGTTCTTGAGGCTTTCTTGAGGATAGGGCGCGGGACGGCACCGTGTCCGGAGGACCGGCGATCTGGCTAGACCGCGCAAGCGGCCCGGCAGCGGCGGGGTCACTCCCCCGTCTCGACCACCATGACCGGGCCCTCGGAGTGACGCAGCACGCTGCGGGCCACCGGCCCGAGGTGGCTGCCGACCGGCAGCGAGGGGTGCCGGCGGCCGAGCACCAGCAGCTCCGAGCGGTGCGAGGCACGCACGAGGGCGTCCACCGGGCGCTCCCACACGACATCCCAGGTCACGCTGACCTCGGGGTGCGCGTCCACGAGGTGGCGGGTGGCGTCCTCGAGCTCGCGGCGGGCCTCGATCAGCAGCTCCTCGCGGGTCTGGTCCTGGAAGACCACGCCCTGGTAGGGCTGCGGCACCCACGCGGCGCGCAGCACGTGCAGCGCGGCACCGGTCGCGGCGGCCCGCTCGAGGGCGCAGCCGATCTCCGCGGCGCCGGAGGTCTCGGGGTGGTCGACCGCGGCGGTCACGATCCGGGGCCGGGTGGGCGACCGGCGCCAGCCGGGGGGCACCGAGAGCACCGGGACGTGCGCCCGGGCCGCGACACCGTTGGACACCGACGAGGTCACCAGTCGCTCGAGCCGGCCGAGGTCGCGGCGCGGCAGGAAGACGACCTCGGCGCCCGCGCTGCGCTCCACCAGCGTGGCCACGACGGGTCCGAAGAAGAGCTCGCTCGTCACCGGGACGTCGTCCCCGAGGCGCTCACGCAGCCCGTCGGCGGCCGCGGTCAGCACCCGCCGACCGACCTCGCCGAGCGAGGAGTCGACCTGGCGGACCTGGTCACTGCTGGCCGGCACCCCGATCGTCACGTGGACGACGTGGGCGAGCTCGATGCCGCAGCCGCGGGTGCGTGCCTCCTCGGCAGCCGCGTCGAGGGCCGCGTCGTCGAGGCCGCCCGCGGGCACGGGCAGCAGGACCCCGATCGTGGTGCCGGTGGCGCCGCCGCCGGTCTCCGTGGCCTGCTGGGTGGCCTGCTGGGTGGTGCCGGTGGTGCTGGTGTCGGTGGTCATGGCGGGATCCTTCCTCCGCGGTTTCGGGCCGGAGCGGTCACGCGTTGGCGGGGACCGGCCGCTCGCTGACCTCGTCGTCCTGGAGCAGGTGGTTCGGCGGGAGGATGCGCACCGGGCAGTGGGTCGAGCGCAGGACGGCCCGGGCGGTGCCGCCGAGGTGCACGGTCATCGGCAGCCCGTGGGCGCGGCGGACCAGCACCAACTGGTCGGCCTTGTCGGACGCGGTCACCAGGGCGTGGGCCGGGTGGTCGTGCACGACGCGCAGCTCGACGTCGACGTCGGGGAAGCGCTCGCGCAGCGGGGCCACCAGCTCCTCCATCTGGTGGCGGGCGCGGCCGCTCCACTCCTCGGCCGCGAGCCGCGACTCGATGATGTCGTCGTAGCCACCGGGCAGCTTCCACGCGTGCAGGACGGCCACGCCGTCTCCGCGCTCGGCGGCGGTCTCGAAGGCGTCGGCGAGGAGCTCGGTCGCGTGCTCGGTCGACTTCACGCCGACCAGCACCCGGCCGTGCTCGACCGGGGAGTCCCACCCGGGCGGGACGACCACGACGGGCACCGAGGCCCGTCCGGCGACGCCGCACGCGGTGTTGCCGACGACGAGGTGCTCGAGGAACGAGCGGTCGTCGCGACCGACCACGAGGAGCTCGGCGTCGGCCGCGCCGGCGGCCAGCTCCGCGGCCCGGGAGCCGTGGCGCAGCACGGAGGTGATGACCAGGTCGGGGGCCAGCACTGCGGCCTCGCGCTCGGCCCGGCCGAGGACGGTCACGCCGGTCTCGGTCAGGCTGTCGGAGGGGTACATCGGCATCATGGGCGTCATCGCGACGTAGTCGGGGACGACGTGCACCAGTCGCAGCGCGGTGCCGAGGCGGCGCGCCTCCTGCACGGCGTACCTGATGGCGCTCGAGCTGCCCCGCGAGCCGTCCACCCCGACGACGACCGGCCGGCGGGTGTGCGCCCGGTCGGCCCGACCCGACTGACCCGACTGACTGCTCATGACCTGGCCTCCTCGCCGTCGTCGGCAGCCCCATGCCGCCACCTCCATCGTGGGCACGGGCCTCCGGGAGCGGGCAGGGACCTCCGACACCGGAACACCGGACCTAGTGCCCCCTGTCCCCTGACTGCGGACCCGTGCGGCCACGAGAGCCGGGGACGAGGGTGGGACCAGAGCTGAGAGCAACCCAGCGGTGTCCGCCGTGCGCGGACGCCTGTGACGTCGAGGAGGACCCCGATGCAGGACTCCACCGAGCAGACGGAGCGCACCGCGCCGACCGGGCTCCTGGTCTACGAGTCGATGTTCGGCAACACCGCGCAGGTGGCCCAGGCCGTGGCCATGGGGCTCCGCGAGGGCGGCATCGACCTCGAGGTCGTGAACGTCCGTGACCACCCCACCCCGGAGAAGGCCGCCGAGGAGTGCGACCTGCTCGTGGTCGGCGGCCCGACGCACGGGTTCTCGCTCAGCCGCCCGAGCACCCGGCACGACGCGGTCCGCCAGGGTGCACCGCTGTCCGCGGAGGAGCACGGGCTGCGTGAGTGGATCGCCGCGCTGCCGCCCCGGGACGAGACCCGGCTGGCCGCGACGTTCGACACCCGGGTGACCAAGGTCCGCCGGCTGCCCAAGGCCGCCGCGAACCGTGCCGGCCGCCTGCTCCACGGCCACGGTTTCGACGTCATCACCAAGCCCTCGGGCTTCCTGGTCGAGGACGTCTCCGGCCCGCTCGTGCGCGACGAGCTGCAGCGGGCGCAGGCCTGGGGCCGCGACGTCGCCACCACGGCCACCCGCCGCCTCGCGGCGTCCAGGAACTGACCGGCCGAGGCCGGTCGAGAGGAGACGACGATGGGACACCAGCTGCTGGTCCTCGGGGCCGGGACCGCCGGGACGATGGTGGTCAACAAGCTGCGGCGACTGCTCGACCCGGAGGAGTGGGCGATCACCGTCGTGGACCGGGACGACGAGCACCACTACCAGCCGGGCTACCTGATGGTGCCGTTCGGCTCGATGGCGCCGGAGGCGGTCGTGCGGTCGCGGCACGCCCAGCTCGCGGACGGCGTCCGCTTCATCACCGCCGAGGTCGACCGCATCGACACCGATGCCGACGTGGTGCTGCTGGCCGACGGGACCCGGCTCCACTACGACCAGCTCGTCATCGCCTCCGGGACGACGCCGCGCCCCGACCAGACGCCGGGCATGGACGGCAGCCTGTGGCGCGAGAGCGTCCACGAGTTCTACACGCTCGAGGGAGCGGTCGCGCTGCGGCAGGCGCTCGAGCACTTCGACGGCGGGCGGCTCGTGGTGCACGTCACCGAGCTGCCGATCAAGTGCCCCGTCGCCCCTCTGGAGTTCACCTTCCTGGCCGAGAGCTGGCTGCGTGAGCACGGACGGCGCGACCGGGTCGAGATCGTCTACGTGACCCCGCTGTCGGGTGCCTTCACCAAGCCCGTCGCGTCGCGCCGCCTCGGTCACCTGCTCGAGGAGCGCAAGGTGCTCGTGGAGCCCGACTTCATGGTCGAGCGCATCGACGAGGAGAAGCACGCGCTGGTGTCGTTCGACGAGCGCGAGGTGCCCTTCGACCTGCTGGTCACCGTGCCGCTCAACATGGGCGCCGACTTCGTGGCCCGCTCGGGCCTCGGTGACGAGCTCAACTACGTGCCCGTCGACCGCGAGACCTTCCTGGCCACCGGGCACACCAACGTCTTCGCCATCGGCGACGCCAGCAACATCCCGACGTCGAAGGCCGGGTCGGTCGCGCACTTCTCCGTCGACGTCTTCGCCGAGAACTTCCTCGACCACGTCGCCGGTCGGCCGCTGACCCACCGCTTCGACGGGCACGCCAACTGCTTCGTCGAGAGTGGCGACGGCAAGGCGCTGCTGATCGACTTCAACTACGACGTCGAGCCGCTGCCGGGCAAGTTCCCGCTGCCGTTCGTCGGCCCGATGACGCTGCTCGACGAGAGCCGCGTGAACCACTACGGCAAGCAGGCCTTCCCCTGGGTCTACTGGAACGTCCTGCTCCCCGGCCGGCCCCTGCCGCTCCCCGCGGCGATGTCGATGGCCGGCAAGTCGATCCCACCGGAGACCCGGATGACAGGAGAGGACGCATGAGCACCACCACCATCGACGGCCACGTGCTGCACGTCGACGCCGAGGGGTTCCTGACCGACCCCGCGGAGTGGGACGAGCAGGTGGCCACCAGCCTGGCCCACCAGATCGGCATCGAGCTCGGCGAGCCGCACTGGACCGTGCTGCGCTACCTGCGCTCGGACTTCGCGGAGAACCACGAGACCGCGACCCTGCGCCGCGTCAGCACCGCCCTCGGCATCCCCGTCAAGCAGCTCTTCGAGCTGTTCCCGGGCAAGCCGGCCAAGAAGATGGCGTACGTCGCCGGGCTGCCCAAGCCCCGCGGGTGCGTGTGAGAGGACAGACGATGACCACCACCACTCCCGAGACCGCCCCGCTCGTCCCGTCGTTCGGCTCGGAGCAGTCGGGCCGCACGCTCGCGATCATCTGCTCCAAGGGCACCCTCGACATGGCCTACCCCGGGCTGATCCTGGCCAACGCCGCGCTCGGCGAGGGCGTCGAGGTGCACGTGTTCTTCACCTTCTGGGGCTTCGACATGATCAACCCCCAGCACATGGGCGACCTCAAGTTCACGATGCTCGGCAACACCGCGACCCACATGCCCCAGGGCCTCGGCGGCCTGCCCGGCATGACCGCGATGGCGACCCACAAGCTGCGCAAGTCGATCGCCGAGCTCGACGTCCCCGACGTCCCGGAGTTCCTCGAGCAGATCGTGGACTCCGGCGGCCACCTGTGGGCGTGCCGGATGTCGGCCGACATGCAGCACCTGACCGAGGACGACCTCTACGACCGCGTCGAGGGCATCATCAGCGCCAGCGACTTCATCGAGAAGACCGAGGGCGCGCAGCTGCTGTTCATCTGACCGACCGGCCGGTCAGCGCGCGGACGTCGCCGCGGGCACCGACCACTCCACCGTGGTCCCCTCCCCGGGGGCCGAGACGACGGTGCAGTGCCCGCCGAGGCGTTCCGCGCGCCGGCGCATGTTGGCCAGGCCGCTCTCGATCGCGTCCTGCGGCAGGCCGCGGCCGTTGTCGCGCACGGTGAGCGTCACGGCCTCGCCCGCGCTCAGCGCGACCCAGACCGACGTCGCCTCCGCGTGCCTCGCCGCGTTGGAGAGCGCCTCGCCGAGCACGGCGAGCACGTCGGGGGCCGCGGTGTCGTCGACCAGGGTGCGGACCGGTCCGTCGAAGGTGAGGCTGGGCCGGAACTTGAGCGTGCCCGCGGCCCGGTCGACGATCCGGGTGATCTCGGCCTGGATGTCCTCCCCCTGGTCCATCGAGCCGAGGGCGAAGATCGTGCGCCGGATGTCGCGGATCGTGGCGTCGAGGTCGTCGACGGCCGAGTCGAGGCGACCCGCGAGGTCGGGGTCGTCGGTCAGCCGCCCCGCCGACTGCAGGCCCAGCCCCACCGCGAACAGGCGCTGGATGATCAGGTCGTGCAGGTCGCGCCCGATCCGGTCACGATCCTCGAAGAGCACGAGCCGCTGCTGGTCCTCGCGCGCACGGGCCACCTCGAGCGCCAGCGCCGCCTGCTCGGCGAAGGCGATCGGCAGCGCGAGGTCGAGGGCGTCGAAGACGTCGCGACGGTCCTTGCGCCACCCCAGAGACATCGCCCCCTCGACCCCTGCTGCCGCACGCAGGGGCACGACCAGCCCGGGCCCGAGCTCGGTGAACCCGAGCTCGGGAGACTGGGCCTGGGGCCAGGGGCTGGCCGCGAGGTCCTCGACGACGGTCGGCTCGCCCGAGCGCATCACGCGGGCCGACAGCGAGTCGGCCGCCGCGGCCGGGGGCAGCGCCATCGCCGGGAGGTCGACACCGGCCAGCGCGCGGACGGCGACCGCACCGTCCGTGTCGAAGGCCATGATGCCGGCGATGTCGGCGTCGGCCACGGTCATCGCGTGCTCGACCAGGGTCTGCAGCCGGGTGTCGGCGTCGGGCTCGATCATCAGCAGCCGGGTGACCTCGGCCGTGGCCGCCAGCCACTGCTCGCGACGCGCCGCCTCGGCGTGGAGGCGGGCGTTCTCGATCGCCACACCCGCGGCGGCGGCCAGCGCGACCACGATCGACTCGTCGTGGTCGGTGAAGTCACCCCCGCCGGCCTTCTCGGTCAGGTAGAGGTTGCCGAACACCCGCTCGTGCAGCCGGACCGGTACGCCGAGGAACGAGCGCATCGGCGGGTGGTCGGGCGGGAAGCCGAAGGACTCCGGGTGGGCGGAGATGTCGTGCAGCCGAATGGGCTCGGGGTGGTCGATGATCCACCCGAGGATGCCGTGCCCCGACGGGAGGTCCCCGATCGCCTTGATCTGGGCGGGGTTGAGCCCGTGCGTGATGAAGCGGTCGAGCCGGCGCTCCTTGCCCACGCCGAGCACGCCCAGCGCGACGTACCGCGCGCCGGCCAGGTCGGCGGCCACCTCGATGATCCGCCGGAGGAGCTCGTCGAGCGAGAGGCCTGCGGCCATGGTGACCACGGCGTCGAGCAGCAGCTCCCAGCGCTCGCGCTCCTCGAGCACCTCGTTGACACGGCCCAGCACCTCGCGGAGCAGCTCGTCGAAGGCGGTGTCGCGCAGGCTTGAGAGCTCTTCGGACTCCCCCGCGTGGCGCGGCTCAGCGGACCCCATGTGACCCCTCCTCCCGGCGCTGCGGCCTCCGGGAGGAAACCTACCCTCTCGCTGTGCGGTGCGGGCGCTGCCCGCAACGCACGACGGCCTCAGCTGGGCTTGTGCTTGTGCGCGAAGATCGCCGCCTGGGTGCGGCTCTCGAGGCCCAGCTTGGCCAGCATCGAGGAGACGTAGTTCTTCACCGTCTTCTCCGCGAGGTACATCGTGCCGGCGATCTGCCGGTTGGTCATGCCCTCGCCGATCAGCTCGAGGATGCGCTGCTCCTGGGCGGTGAGCTGCTCGATCGACGGGTCGGCCTTGGGCCCGGAGCGGAGCCGCTCGAGCACCTGGGCGGTCACCGCCGGGTCGAGCATCGACTGGCCGGCGGCCACGCGGCGCACGGTGTCGATGAAGTCGGTCCCCTTCACCTGCTTGAGGATGTAGCCGGCGGCGCCGGCCATGATCGCCGAGAAGAGCGCCTCGTCGTCGTCGTACGACGTCAGGATGAGCGCGGCGATCTGGGGGTCGCGGGAGCGGATCTCGCGGCAGACGTCGATGCCCGACCCGTCGGGCAGGCGGGCGTCGAGGATCGCGACGTCGGGGCGCAGCGCCGGGATCCGCCGGGCGGCCTCCTCGGCCAGCCCGGACTCGCCGACGACGATGATGTCGCCCTCGGACTCGAGCATCTCGCGGATCCCCCGGCGCACGATCTCGTGGTCGTCGAGGAGGAACACCTTGATCGGCTCGGTGGCCTCGGTGCTGTCGGGGGCGGCAGGATCGGACATGGTGACCAATGTAGGCGGTCCAGCCCTCTTTGCGGGGGATGGCGATGGGCCTACCTCTGACGGGACTTTGGTCCCTCCCCGCGGCTGCCCCCGGGGTCAAGGGTGGAGGCGAGGACCCGTGCACGGGCGGCGACCGTCGCCGGCGGGTCCGGGGCAAGGAGGGCCGCAGCCATGCTCGTCCAGGACGTGATGACCCCGCACCCCGTCACCGTGCGGGTCTCGGCGAGCGTCAAGGAGGCGCTGGCGCTGCTGGCCAAGTACGGCGTGACCTCGCTGCCGGTCGTGAATTCCGCCGGCCGGATCAGCGGCGTGGTGAGCGAGGCGGACCTGATCCGCGAGACGGTGGCCAGCGACCCGCGGCTGCGCGAGATCCCCGTGGAGGTCGCGCCGGTGCACACCGCCCGGACCGTCCAGGAGGTCTTCACCCCGATGCCCGTGACCGTCCGCGCCCACGACGACCTGTCCCGCGCGATCGAGCTGATGACGACCACCAGCGTGAAGTCGCTGCCCGTCGTCGACGAGCACGACCGCGTCGTCGGCATGGTCAGCCGCAGCGACGTCGTCAAGCTCCTCGCCCGCGCCGACAGCGTGATCGAGGGCGAGGTCGACGAGCTGATGCGCTCGCTGGGGCACGGCGACTGGCTGGTGGAGGTGCACGACGGCGTGGTCGAGGTGACCGGGCCGGCCGACCGCAGCGAGCGCAGCCTCGCGCAGCTGGCGGCCAACACCGTTCCCGGCGTGGTCGAGGTCCGCGTCTCCTAGCCGGGCACGACCCGCGGGCCCGGGTGCCCGCGAGCCGCCGCCGATGGTCACGACGGCTTCGGGACCTATGCCCCTACGGCCGGTGTGACGCGCACCGCAGGGTTGGTCACGTCCATCGGACTCGGGGACGGAGGAGGAGAGATGACGCAGGCTGTGCAGGACCGGGTCCTCGCCGCGCCCGGACGGCGCCACCCCCACCTGGGGCGGCAGCTGGTCGGCGGCTTCTACCTGGTCATGGGCGGGGTCCACCTCGGGCTGGTGTCCGCGGACACCGGGGTCTACCGGACCTTCGCCGACGAGGCGCTGTTCGGCTTCGTCCGTGACGGCTGGGCCGACATCGTGATGCCGCACATGGCCGTGTGGGGCCTGCTGCTGATGGCCGGCGAGATCACCCTCGGCACCCTGCTCCTGGTGGGTGGCCGGGCCGCCCCGTGGGGCTGGGCCGGCGTGATCGCCTTCCACCTCCTGCTCCTGCTCTTCGGCTTCTGGGCCTGGGCGTGGGCAGTCCCCGCGCTGGTCGTGCTCGTCCTGCTCGCCCGCCACGACCTCCGGGTCGCGGCCGAGGAGGCCGCCGGCACCGACGACAACCGCAAGCACGACGTGGAGGAGGTGGCCGCGTGACCGCTCGCGACCTGAACGGAACTGTGGACGACGCCACCCTGCGGGAGGTCGTCCGCCTGGCCTGCCGCGCCCCGAGCGTGCACAACACGCAGCCGTGGCGCTGGCGCATCGACGGCGCGCGCCTCGAGCTGCACGTCGACCGCTCCCGCCAGCTCACCGTCGCCGATCCCGACGGCCGTGACCTGCTGATCAGCTGCGGAGCGGCCCTGCACCACGCCGCGGTCGCCGCCGCCGGGCTCGGCGTACCGGCCCACGTGGTGCGGTTCCCCGACGCGTCCGACCCTGACCACCTCGCCACGCTGACCCTCGCGCCGGGCTCGCGCACGCCGCGGGCGCTGGCCGAGCTGCACGCGCTCGAGCAGCGGCGCACCGACCGGCGCCGGTTCACGTCCTGGCCGATCCCCGACGAGCGGCTGGCCAAGCTGGCGGCGTCCGTCGAGCACCACGACGTGCACGTGCTGCCGCTCACCGACGTGTCCGTGCGGTTCCGCGTCGAGCTGCTGATCAGCCGGGCGATGACGCTGCAGGACGGCGACGAGGCGCTGGGCGAGGAGCAGCGGCGCTGGATCGACCACAGCCGCTCCGACGGCGTCCCGTCGGACCGGGTGCCGGACGTCGACGTCTACCCGAGCCACCGCCGCTCGCGCTTCTCCCCGCCGCCGAGCCAGGACTCGCGGCACCAGCTCGTGGAGAGCACCGACGGCCTGCTGGCGATCTGCACCGAGAAGGACGACCGCACCGGGTGGCTGGAGGCCGGCGAGGCGCTCAGCGGCCTGTGGCTGCACGCCACCACCGACGGCCTGTCGGTCGTGCCGCTGAGCCAGGTGATCGAGGTCGCCGAGACCCGCGTCGCCCTGCGGCACGAGGTGTTCGGCGCCCTGGTGGCGCCGCAGATCCTGCTGCGGATCGGCTGGCAGGAGATCGCCCGCAGCGAGCTCGAGCCGACGCCGCGCCGTCCGGTCGAGGACGTCCTGCTGCCCTGAGGCCGTCGCGCGGGACGGGACCTTCGTCCTCCGGCGAGGGGACCCCTGACCATGACCGGTCGGTCGGGGTCGTTCCTAGCGTGTGACCGTCCGGTCCGTCCCGTTCTCAGGAGACCCCGTGGATCCGCTCGACATCGCCAGGTGGCAGTTCGCGATCACCACCGTCTACCACTTCCTCTTCGTCCCCATCACGATCGGACTCTCGGCCATGGTGGCCGGCTACGAGACCGCGTGGATCCGCACCAAGAACCCCCGCTGGCTCCGGATGACCAAGTTCTTCGGGAAGCTGTTCCTCATCAACTTCGCCATCGGGGTGGTCACGGGCATCGTGCAGGAGTTCCAGTTCGGGATGAACTGGAGCGACTACTCCCGCTTCGTGGGCGACATCTTCGGCGCCCCGCTCGCGGTCGAGGGCCTGCTCGCCTTCTTCCTCGAGTCCACCTTCCTCGGGCTCTGGATCTTCGGCTGGGACCGCCTGTCCCCGAAGGTGCACAACGCCTGCATGTGGCTGGTGCACCTCGGCGTGCTGTTCTCGGCGTACTTCATCCTCGCGGCCAACTCCTGGATGCAGCACCCCGTCGGGTACGAGTACAACCCCGACACCGGACGTGCGGAGATGAACGACTTCGCGGCCGTGCTCTTCAACAAGGTGCAGCTGGTCACCTTCCCCCACACCGTGCTCGCGGCGTACATGACCGCCGGCGCCTTCGTGGCGGGCATCAGCTACTTCCTCTACGTGCGTGACAAGACCCCGTCCGAGGACCGCGGGATGTA
Source organism: Nocardioides taihuensis (assembly GCF_042657275.1). Classification (NCBI taxonomy): domain Bacteria; kingdom Bacillati; phylum Actinomycetota; class Actinomycetes; order Propionibacteriales; family Nocardioidaceae; genus Nocardioides; species Nocardioides taihuensis. Next base: position 465,194 of record NZ_JBHSKD010000002.1, on the reverse strand, counting down.
CCGCAACGGCGTGCGCGTCGGCGCCGTGGTGCTGCTGGTCGCAGGCATCGGCGTCGCGATCTCCGGCGACGTCCAGGGCAAGATCATGACCGACGTCCAGCCGATGAAGATGGCCGCGGCGGAGGCGCTGTACGACACGGAGAGCTCGGCCGGCTTCTCGATCTTCACGATCGGGACGCTCGACGGCTCCGAGGAGACCTTCTCGATCAAGATCCCCAACCTGCTGTCCTTCCTGGCGACCGGGGATCCGTCCGCCGAGGTGCAGGGCATCAACCAGCTGCGTGACCAGTACGAGCAGACCTACGGGCAGGACCCGGGCGCGACGTACTACAGCCCCGACGGCTACGTACCGATCATCCCGCTCACCTACTGGTCCTTCCGGATCATGATCGGGCTCGGCGTGCTCGGGGCCCTGGCCGGCATCTGGCTGCTGTGGGCCACCCGCAAGCCCGACCGGCTGCCGACGAGCCGGCTGCTGTGGTGGATGGCGGTGACGCTGCCCTTCATGCCGCTCTTCGCCAACTCCTTCGGCTGGATCTTCACCGAGATGGGCCGCCAGCCCTGGGCCGTGTTCGGGTTGATGACCGTCGACACGGCCGTCTCCCCCGAGGTGTCGGCCACGGAGATGATGATCTCGCTGGTCACGCTCACGCTGCTGTACGGCGCCCTCGCGGTGGTCGAGGTGAAGCTGATGCTCACCTACATCAAGCGCGGCGCCGACCCCGCCCCCGACGACCTGGCCCCGCCGTCGCCCGACAGCGACGCCGACCGTCCGCTCGCGTTCGCGTACTAGGACCGGAGAGAGACCATGGAACTGACCACCATCTGGTTCAGCCTGATCGCGATCCTCTGGATCGGCTACTTCACGCTCGAGGGCTTCGACTTCGGCGTCGGCATGCTGCTGCCGATCCTCGGCCGCAACGAGAAGGACCGCCGGGTCATGATCAACACGATCGGCCCGGTCTGGGACGGCAACGAGGTCTGGGTCCTCGTCGCCGGCGGCGCGACCTTCGCGGCGTTCCCGGAGTGGTACGCCACGCTGTTCAGCGGGTTCTACCTGCCGCTGCTCCTCATCCTCGTCGCCCTGATCGTGCGCGGGCTCGCGTTCGAGTACCGCGGCAAGCGTGACGACGACGCCTGGCGGGCCCGCTGGGACCTCGCGATCATCGTGGGCTCCTACGTGCCGGCGCTGCTGTGGGGCGTCGCCTTCGCCAACATCCTGCGAGGCGTCCCGATCGACGCGGACATGGAGTACGTCGGGGGGTTCTTCAACCTGCTCAACCCCTACGCGCTGCTCGGCGGCCTCACCACCCTGATGCTCTTCATCACCCACGGTGCGGTCTTCATCTCACTGAAGACCGACGGCCCGATCCGCGCCGAGGCCCGGGCCCTGGCGATGCGCCTGGGCCTCGGCGCTGCCGTCGTCACGGTGGCGTTCCTGGTCTGGACCCAGCTCGACACGGGCTCGGCCGGCTCCGCGGTGGCGTTCGTCCTGGCGGCGCTCGCGCTCGTCGGTGGCCTCGTCGCCATCCGCGCGGGCCGCGAGGGCTGGGCGTTCCTCGGGACGTTCGTGGCGATCGCGCTCGGCGTGGCCGGACTCTTCCTGGCGCTCTTCCCGGACGTGATGCCGACCTCGCTGTCCGACGGCGTCAGCCTGACCACGACCAACGCCTCCGCGACGGACTACACGCTGAAGATCATGACCGTCGTGGCGCTGATCTTCACGCCGATCGTCCTCGGCTACCAGGCCTGGACCTACTGGGTCTTCCGCAAGCGGATCAGCACCCACCACATCCCGGACCCGGTCCCCGAGCCTGCCGCCGTCGCCGTCGGTGACAGCGGCGGAGGAACGACGCAGGACTGATGCGGCCCTTCGACCCCCGGATCCGGTCGCAGCTCGCCCCCGCCCGGCGCCCCCTCCTCGGGGTGGTGGCCGCCGGGGTCGGGGGCAGCCTGCTGCTCATCACCCAGGCCTGGGTGGTGACCGGACTCGTGGTCGCGGTCGTCGAGGGTGACCCGACCGGGGCCTGGCTGGCCGCGGTCGCCGCCGTCTTCGTGCTGCGCGCAGGGCTGGGCTGGACGTCCGACTGGGCCGCGGCACGTGCGGCGGCCACGGTCGGGACATCGCTGCGGCGACGGGTGGTCGCGGCGGTGCTGCGCCGGCACGGTGACGGGCACCCGCCGGCCTCGTCGAGCGCCGAGCTGGCGGTCCTGGCCACCCGCGGCGTCAGCGCCGCGGAGCCCTACCTCACGCGCTACGTGCCGGCCGTGGTGCTGGCCTCGATCCTGCCGCCCCTGACGCTGGTCGCGATCGCGACCCAGGACCTGCTGAGCGCCCTCATCGTCGCCCTCACCCTGCCCCTGGTGCCGGTCTTCGGCGCCCTGGTCGGGCTGGCGACGCGGGACCGCGCCCAGGAGCAGTGGCGCGAGATGTCCTCGCTCTCGGGCCACTTCGTCGACGTGGTGAAGGGGCTGCCCACGCTCGTCGCCTTCCGCCGGGCGCGTGCCCAGTCGGACCGGATCGCCACGTTCACCGACCGCTACCGCCGGGCGTCGCTGGCGACGCTGCGGCTGGCGTTCGCATCCTCGGCCGTGCTCGAGCTGGTCGCCACGCTCAGCGTCGCGCTGGTCGCGGTGGTGGTCGGCGTGCGGCTGGCCGAGGGCCACCTCTCGCTGTCGACCGCACTGGTCGTGCTGCTGCTGGCGCCGGAGGCCTACTGGCCGCTGCGCCGGATGGGCGCGGAGTTCCACGCCGCGGCCGAGGGCGTCGCGACCTTCGAGGCCGTGGCCGCGCTCGACGGCGCCGAGGACGAGCAGGACGTGGTCGACGCGGCCGCCGCCGCCGACCAGGCGCTCGTGATCACCGACCTGACCGTCGTGCACCCCGGTCGCACCGTGCCGGCGCTCGACGGCGTCAGTGCGGTCATCCCGTCCCGCGGCGTCACGGCGCTCACCGGTCCCTCGGGCTGCGGCAAGTCGACGCTGCTCGCCGCGATCGCCGGGCTGGTCCCCGTCGAGAGCGGCTCCGTCACCGCGGGCGGTCGCCCGGTGGGCGGGGACGCGTGGCGCGCCCAGGTCGCCTGGCTGCCGCAGCGGCCGGTCTTCGTCACCGGCTCCATCGCCGACAACCTCCGGGTCGGCACGCCCGACGCCGACGACGCGCGCCTCTGGGACGCCCTGCGCCGGGTCGCGCTCGAGGAGCGCGTGCTCGCGCTGCCGAGCGGTCTCGACGAGGTCGTCGGCGAGGACGGCACGTCGCTGTCGGCCGGGGAGCGCGCCCGCCTGGCGCTGGCGCGGGTGCTCGTCGACGACCGGCCGTGGGTGCTGCTCGACGAGCCGACCGCCCACCTCGACGAGGTCACCGAGGTGATCATCGCCGACACGATCGCCGAGCTCGGGCGCTCCGGTGCGGTGCTGGTGGTCGCGCACAAGCCGGCCCTGGTGGGGCTCGCGGACCTCGTGGTGTCGCTGCCGGCCCCCGCACCCGTCGCTCCCCCGGAGCACCACGCGCCCGCGCCTGCCCGTCGTACGGCACCGGCCCCGGAGGCGGAAGCCGTGCCCGAGGAGGAGCCGCAGCGCAGCTCGCGCCGGGCCCTGGCGGCGAGCACCGCCCTGGGCGGCCTCGCGTCGGCTGCCGGAGTGGCGCTGACCGCGACCGCGGGGTGGCTGATCGTCCAGGCCTCGACCCAGCCGCCGGTGCTGACGCTGCTGGTGGCGATCGTCGGCGTGCGCACCTTCGGTCTCGCCCGGCCGGTGCTGCGCTACGCCGAGCGCGTGCGGTCCCACGACGTCGCGCTGCGGCTGCTGGCCGAGCGCCGCGTCCAGGTGTACGACGCAGTGGTACCGCTGGTGCCCGGGCGCCTCGGCCGCCGCCGCGGCGACGTGCTGACCTCGATCGTCGACGACGTCGACAGCGTCGTCGACCGCGAGCTGCGGGTGCGCCTGCCCGTGCGCGGCAACGTGTTGGTGGCGGTGCTCGCCGCCCTGGTCTCCGCGCTGATGCTGCCCCGCGCCGGCGTGCTCGTGCTCGGCACCTGCCTGGTCTCGGGGGCCCTGGGCCTCGGACTCGCGCGGGCCGGCGCCGGCCGCGCCGAGCGGCGTGCCGTGGAGCGGCGGGCCGAGCTCTCCGCGACCGTGCTCGAGATCCTCTCGGTGGCGCCCGAGCTGGTGATGTGGCGGGCCGGTGACCGGGCCGCCGAGCGCGTCGCCGCCGCCAGCCGTCGCCTGGCGTCGTCCTCGGTCGAGGCCGCCCGCTGGCTGGGCGGCGCCCGCGCGGCCGTGCTGGTGGTGCACGGGCTCGGCGTCGTGGCGATGGCCGCCCTGGCGGCGCCGGCGGTCATCGCCGGCACCCTGTCGGGTCCGCGCGCGGCGCTGCTGGTGCTGGTGCCCCTGGCACTCGGCGAGGTGGCGGCGCAGATGCCCGACTCGGGTGCGCTCTCCGCCCGGACCGACGCCGCGGCAGCGCGGCTCGACAGCCTGGAGCGTCGCGCCCCCGCCGTCCGCGACACCGTGCCGGGCCCGGCACCGATCGGCACCGACCTCGAGCTCAGCCACGTGTCCGCCGGCTGGGACCGCGGCCAGCGGGCGCTCGTCGACCTGTCGCTGCGGGTGCCCGCCGGTGCCCGCGTGGGCCTCGTCGGCGAGTCCGGCTCGGGCAAGAGCACGGTGGCCGCGCTGCTGCTGCGGTTCCTCGACCCGGCCCGCGGAGCGGTGCTCCTCGGCGGCCGCGACCTCTACCGGGTCGCCCTCGACGACGTCCGCGCCCGCGTCGGGCTGGTGGACGACGACCCGCACGTCTTCGCGAGCACGCTGGTCGAGAACGTCCGGCTGGCGCGCCCCTCGGCGACCGACGCCCAGGTCGAGGCGGCGCTGCGGCGGGCCAGCCTCGGGCCCTGGCTCGACACGCTCCCCGACGGCCTCGACACCTGGATCGGCGAGGGCCACGCCGCCGTCTCCGGAGGCGAGCGCGCCCGGATCGCGGTCGCCCGCTCGCTGCTCGCGGAGCAGCCCGTGCTGGTGCTCGACGAGCCCACCGCGCACCTCGACCACGCCACCGCCGAGGAGCTCGCCCGCGAGGTGCTGCTCAACCCCGACGAGCGCACCATCCTGTGGATCACCCACGACCCCGTCGGCCTCGACCTGGTCGACCGCGTGGTCGAGCTGGCCGGCCCGTCGCGCGTCGTACCCCTCGTGCGGCGGTAGGCACCCGACCGGACGTCATACGTCCTGCCGGTCGGGACCGGCGAACCGTATGACGCAGCGGCCCGTCAGCGGCCGCGCAGCTGCCGCGGGATGCCCGCGTCGACCGGGCGCCCGGCGGTCAGGCGGATCTTGACGTCGACCAGCACCGCGCCCCGGGGCCCGACGAGCACCGGGTTGAGGTCGAGCTCGGCGATCTGGGGGACGTCCTCGGCGAGGCGGCCGAGCCGCACCACCAGCTTCTCGAGCGAGGCCACGTCGGCCCGGGGGGAGCCGCGGAAGCCGTCGAGCAGCGGCCACACCCGCAGCGACCGTACGGCGCGGGCGGCGTCGCCGCGGGAGATCGGCGGCAGCAGGAACACGCGGTCCGCCCACAGCTCGGTCGCCGTGCCGCCCGCCGCGACCATCACCAGCGGCCCGAACTCCGGGTCGCGGACGACCCCGAGGGCGATCTCGACGCCGCGGGCGACGGGCTGGATCAGCACCGGCACGTGCGGCCGGCCGACCTCGCGCTCGAACTCCCGCACCGCGGCGGCCACCTCGACCGGTGATCCCAGCCCGACCCTCACCAGCCCGCGGTCGGTGCGGTGGAGCACGTCGCGGGCGCCGGCCTTGACCGCGACCGGGTAGCCGATCTCGGTCGCCACCCCCGCGGCCGCGACCGCGTCGGTCGCCAGCTCGCCGACCGGGGCCAGATCGTAGTCCGCCACCAGCTCGCGCACCTCCCGGACGCTCAGCCAGCCGCGTGAGCCGGCCTGCACCGAGGCCGTCAGCAGCTGGTCGGCGACGGTGCGCGCTCGTTCGGCCCGGGCTGGGTCGACGGGTTCGGGGGCCTGGCGGGCCAGCCGCTGCCAGGCGGCGTACCGCGCCGCGCGGGCCAGCGAGCGCACCGCCGCGTCGGTGGAGCGCATGGTGGTGATGCCGGCGAGACCGTGGGTGGGCGGCGTCAGGCCGCCCATGGGCACCAGCACGACGGGGATGGCCGGGTGGGCCCCGCGCACCTTCGCGATCCGGCGCATCGAGGCCACGGAGTCGCTCACGCCGGTCGCCACCAGCACGACCACGAGCGCGTCGATCTCGCCCGAGCGCAGCAGCTCGTCGGCGATGGCGGCCATCGCCCGGGGCTCGCAGCCGGCCCCGGCGTCGACCGGGTTGCCGGTGCCGGCGGTGCCCAGCACGTGGCGCGAGAGCCGGGCGCGCATCCGGTCGGAGAGCTCGGGCACGACGAGCCCGTGCTCGTCCGCGACGTCGGCCGCCAGCACCCCCATGCCGCCCGCGTTGCTGAGCACCCCGAGGCGCGGCCCCGCCGGCAGGGGCTGCTCCTCGAGCAGCAGCGCGGTCTCGGCGAGGTCCTCGGCGCCGTGGCAGGAGATCACGCCCGCCTGCGCGAAGAGCGCGTCCACCCCGACCCCCGGTGTCACGGCGGCCGCCGTGTGCGAGAGGCCGGCCCGGCGCCCGGCGCCCGAGCGCCCGCCCAGCACGGCGAGCAGCGGCTTGCGCTCGGCGAACCGGCGCGCGAACCGCGCGAACTTCGGGGCGTTGCCGAACGACTCGAGGTAGAGCGCGGCCGCCGTCACCCGCGGGTCGTCGCGCCACGCGGCGAGCAGGTCGTTGCTCGAGACGTCGGCCTTGTTGCCCAGCGAGACGAAGGAGCCGACGCCCAGGCCGAGCTCGCGCGCCACGTCGGAGAGCACGATCCCCACGCCCCCGGACTGCGAGGCGACCGCGAGGCCACCCGGCGGCGGCACGGAGCCGCTGAAGGTCGCGTCGAGGGAGATGTCGGGGTGGTTGGACATCAGCCCCAGGCAGTTGGGGCCGACCAGCCGGATGCTGCGGCTGCGGGCCAGGTCGACCATCGTGCGCTGCAGCCGGGCGCCCTCCTCGCCGAGCTCCTCGAAGCCCGAGCTGATCACCACCGCCGCGGGCACGCCGGCGTCTGCGGCGTCGCGGAGCGTGGCGACCACCCGGCGGGCGGGCACCGCCACCACCACCAGGTCGACCGGCTCGGGCAGGTCCGCGAGGTGGCGCGTCGCCCGGACGCCGTCGACCTCCGTCGCCTGCGGGTGCACCGCCCACAGCTCCCCGCGGTAGCCGCCGGCCACGATCGAGCGCAGCACCGCCGCGCCGACGCCCGAGCCGTCACGCCGGACCCCGGCCACGGCCACGCTGCGCGGGTAGAGCAGCGGCTGCAGCGACCTGGTCTCGGCCCGGCACTCCCGCTCGTCGGCGGCCTCGACCGCCTCGGCCGAGGCCACGGTGTCCATCTCGACGTGGACGGTGCCCGACTCCGCGTGGCGCCTCACCGCGAAACCCGCGTCGAGGAAGACGTCGATCATCGCCCGGTTCTCACCGAGCACCTCGGCGACGAAGCGGCGCATGCCGAGAGCACGCCCGGCCGCGGCCAGGTGCTCGAGCAGCAGGCTGCCGAGACCGACGCCGTGCAGCGTGTCGTCGACGACGAAGGCCACCTCGGCCACCTCGGGCTCGATCGGCTCGGCCGTGGCCAGGGCGACCACCCGGCCCTGGCGCTCGACCAGCAGCGCGAGCGGGCCGTTGTCGCGACGCAGGTGCTGCACGTACTCCTCGGCCGCACGGCGGCTCGGGGAGAAGAAACGCATCCGCAGGTTGTCCGGCGACATCCCGGCGTGCAGCGCCGAGAGCGCCTCGGTGTCGTCGGGGGTGGCCACGCGGACCCGGCCGATGGTCCCGTCGGCGAGGAGGACGTCGGCCGGCGTCGGCAGCGGCTGGCGCAGCTCGAGCGTCTCGACGCCATCGACCCCGCCGAGGTCGGCCGCGGGGCCCTCGGTCGTGCTCACCGCCCCATCGTCCGGTCCCGGACGCCGCGGCGGTCAGGGTCCAATGTCCCCCCGCCCGGGGGTCATCCGTCCGTTCCCCCCGGACCTCCGGGCGGGGAGGCTGGGGCCATGGGCACCCAGGCAGCGGGACTCCCCGCCGGTGCGGTCGTCGTCGGTGTCGACGGCTCCACCGCAGCGCGACGCGCCGTGGACTGGGCCACGTCGTACGTCCTGGCGCACCGCAGGGACGACGCCGCCCCGCGGCCCGTGCTCATCGCCTACGCCACCGGACGCCCCGAGGGCGGCTCGGCGCTGCCGACCGCCTCCCCCGTCGCGGTCAGGATGCTCGTCGACAACCGGAGCCACGGCCTGGTCGCGCTCGACCGCGCCACCGCCCGCGTCCGCCAGCTCGTCGCGGCCGCCGGCCTGCCCCCGCGCGAGGTGGCCGTGCACACCTGCATCCACGAGCTCGACCCCCGCGTGGCCCTCCTCGAGCTCGCCGAGCGCGCCCACCTCGTGGTCGTCGGGGACCGCGGCAACAGCCGCGTCGACCGGCTGCCGGTCGGCTCGGTCAGCTCGGCCGTCGCGGCCCTGGCTCCCTGCCCGGTCGTGGTGGTACCGGCCGAGCACCACACCGTGCGGCGCCCCTCGGTCGTCGTCGGCGTCGACGCGGGACACGGCGCCGACCGGCTCGAGCAGGCCGAGCCCGTGCTCGAGTTCGCCTACCGCGAGGCCGCGGCCCGCGGGCTGCCGCTGGTGCTGCTCGCCGCCCTGCCGACCGCGGGTCACGTGGTCGAGGCCCGCGAGGGCCTGCTCCTCACCCGGCGGGCGCTGGGCGAGAAGTTCCCCGACGTCGACGCCAGCCTCGAGCTCGCCGTCGGCACCCCGGCCACCGCGCTCCTGCGTGCCGCCGCCGAGGCCGTGCTCGTCGTCGTCGGCCGCGGTGCCCCCCGCCACGCGCCGGGACACCCCGGCACGGGCGCCCTCGCCGCCGTCGTGGCCGAGCAGTCCCCCGTGCCGGTCGCGGTCGTGCCCGTCAGCCCCGCCCGGTAGGGCGAGGAGGAGGTCGTCATGAGCACCGAGATCCCCCGCGGCGCCGTCGTCGTCGGCGTCGACGGCTCCGACCACGCGCAGCGGGCGGTCCGGTGGGCCGCCGACCACGCGGCGGTCGAGGACCGTCCGCTGGCCCTGCTGCACGCCGCCGCCCCGCCGTCCCCGCTCGGCACCACGTGGCTCGACACCATGGGCGTCGACCAGGTGATGATCATCGAGGAGGTCACCGAGTCGTCGAACCGGCTCCTGGCCGAGGCCGCCGCCACCGCCACCGCCGACCGGCCGGGGCTGGCCGTGCACCAGGTGCTGCGGCTCTGCGACCCGCGCCAGGCGCTGCTCGACGCGGCCGCCGACGCCTCCCTGATCGTCGTCGGCTCGCGCGGCCTCGGCGCGGTGCGCGGCATGCTGCTCGGCTCGGTGGGCAACGCCGTCGCCAAGCACGCTGCCTGCCCCGTGGCCGTCGTACGCCAGCGGGACGCCGGCGGGCCCGGTGCTGCCGGCGTCGTCGTCGGCGTCGAGGGAGGCCCGGCCGACCCCGCCGTCGTCGAGCTCGCGTTCCGGTACGCCGCGTCGCACGGCCTCACCCTCACTGCGGTGCACTGCTTCTGGGACGAGGTCCGGGTCGCCGAGGGGTCGCACGACGTCCCGGACGACGAGCCCGGCCTCGACGACCAGCGGCAGCTGCTCGCGGACGCCCTGCGCGACGGCCGCGAGAAGTTCCCCGACGTGTCCGTGCGCGCCCAGCTGACCCGTGGCTTCGTCGACGACCGGCTGGTGCGCGCCTCCCTCACCGCCGAGCTCGTGGTCGTCGGGCACCGCCGCAAGAAGCTGCTGACCGAGCTGATCTACGGCTCGCTCGCCCCTGCCGTCGTCGAGCACGCGCACTGCTCGGTCGCCGTCGTCCCCAGCACCGAACCCAGCACCGGAAGGATCCACTCGTGACCTCCACCACCCCCGCCTCCGACCTCTCCCGCTCCGGCGGGGACGAGCCGGTGGACCGACCCGCGACCACGTCGCGGCACAGCACCCCCGAGCAGACCTGGGTCTTCGACTTCGAGGACGGCAACAAGGAGCGCAAGGACCTGCTCGGCGGCAAGGGCGCGAACCTCGCCGAGATGGTCAACCTCGGCATGCCGGTGCCGCCCGGCTTCACGATCACCACCGAGGCGTGCCGCGCCTACCTGGTGGCCGGCGACGACCCCGCGGGGCTGTTCGAGCAGGTCGACGAGCACCTGTGGACGCTGGAGCAGAAGATGGGGCGCCGGCTCGGTGACCCCGACGACCCGCTGCTGGTCTCGGTGCGCTCGGGGGCGAAGTTCTCCATGCCCGGGATGATGGAGACCGTCCTCAACATCGGGCTGAACGACGTGTCCGTGGCCGGCCTGGCCCGTGCCAGCGGCGACGAGCGGTTCGCGATGGACTCCTACCGCCGCCTGCTGCACATGTACGGCACGACGGTGCTCGGTCTCCCCGGCGAGGAGTTCTCCGCCGAGATGGACGCGCTCAAGGAGCGCCGCGGCGTGCGGCTCGACGTCGACCTCGACGTCGACGACCTGCGCGCGCTGGTCGCGTCGTACCAGGAGATCGTGCTGCGCGGCTCCGGTCGGCCCTTCCCCCAGGAGCCCCGCGACCAGCTCACCGGGGCCGTGCGCGCGGTCTTCGAGTCGTGGAACACCCCGCGTGCCATGCTCTACCGCCGCCAGGAGCGGATCCCGGAGGACCTCGGCACGGCGGTGAACGTCCAGGCCATGGTCTACGGCAACCGCGGCAGCGCCTCCGGCTCCGGAGTCGCCTTCACCCGCGACCCGGCCAGCGGCGCGCCCGGCGTCTACGGCGACTACCTGGTGAACGCCCAGGGCGAGGACGTCGTCGCGGGAGTCCGCAACACGGTCTCGCTCGCCGACCTCGCCGAGCTGGACCGCCCCTCGCACGAGGCGCTGCTGGAGGTGATGGCCAGGCTCGAGCAGCACTACCGCGACCTGTGCGACATCGAGTTCACGATCGAGGACGGCCACCTCTGGATGCTCCAGACGCGCGTCGGCAAGCGCACGCCCGAGGCGGCGTTCAGGATCGCCAGCACGATGATCGACGAGGGCCTGATCGACGCCGACGAGGCGCTGGGCCGGGTGACCGGCGCGCAGCTCGCGCGGCTGATGTTCCCCCGCTTCGACCCCGAGGCCCGCCGCAACCTGGTCGCGACCGGCATGAACGCCTCGCCGGGTGCAGCCGTCGGCCGGGCCGTCTTCGACTCGGCGACCGCGGTGGCCTGGGCCGAGCGCGGCGACGCGGTGATCCTGGTCCGCAAGGAGACCACGCCCGACGACCTGCACGGCATGGTCGCGGCCACCGGCATCCTCACCAGCCGCGGTGGCAAGACCTCGCACGCCGCCGTGGTCGCCCGCGGCATGGGCCGCACCTGCGTGTGCGGCGCCGAGGCCATCCACGTGGACGCCGAGCACCGGCAGGCGCGCCTGCGCAACGGCAACGGCGACCACCTGGTCATCCACGAGGGCGACGTGATCTCGATCGACGGCACGACCGGCGAGGTCTTCATCGGCGCGGTGCCGGTGGTCTCGTCCGTCGTCGTCCGCCACCTCGAGGGCGAGCTCGGCGACCCGCACGACGCGGACGCCCACGGCGAGCTGGTCGTCGCGGTCTCCCGCCTGCTCAACCACGCCGACGCCGTACGACGCCTGGAGGTGCGGGCCAACGCCGACACCCCCGACGACGCGGGACGAGCCCGGCGGTTCGGCGCCGAGGGCATCGGCCTGTGCCGCACCGAGCACATGTTCCTCGGCGAGCGCCGCGAGCTGGTGGAGAACCTGATCCTCGCCGAGAACGAGGAGGAGCGGCTCGCGGCCCTCCGGGCGCTGCTGCCCCTGCAGCGCGCGGACTTCATCGACATCCTCGAGGCGATGGACGGGCTGCCGGTGACGATCCGGCTGATCGACCCGCCGCTGCACGAGTTCCTGCCCGACCTGACCGACCTGGCCGTGGCCGTGGCGCTCGAGGACGAGCGCGGCAACAACGACTCGCGCCACCACCGCCTGCTCGACGCGGTGCGGAGGCTGCACGAGCAGAACCCGATGCTCGGCCTGCGCGGCGTGCGCCTCGGCATCATGATCCCGGGCCTGGTGCGGATGCAGGTGCGGGCGGTGCTCGAGGCCGCCGGTGAGCGGATCCTCGCGGGCGGTGACCCGCGACCGGAGCTGATGGTGCCGCTCGTCGCGGACGAGCGCGAGCTCGAGCTGGTGCACGGGATGATCGCGGAGGTGGCGGCGGCCGTCGCCGCGGAGCGCGGCGTCGAGGTCGGCCACCTGGTCGGCACCATGATCGAGCTGCCCCGCGCGGCTGTCACCGCCGACCGGATCGCGCGCTGCGCCGACTTCTTCTCCTTCGGCACCAACGACCTGACCCAGATGACCTGGGGCTTCTCGCGCGACGACGTGGAGTCGTCGTTCTTCAGCGAGTACCTCGACCACGGCATCTTCGCGGTCTCCCCCTTCGAGTCGATCGACCGCGAAGGGGTGGGCGAGATGGTGCGCATCGCGACCCGCCTCGGGCGCGAGACCAACCCGGCGCTGCACATCGGTGTGTGCGGGGAGCACGGCGGCGACCCCGAGTCGATCGAGTTCTTCGAGGAGGTCGGCGTCGACTACGTGTCGTGCTCGCCGTTCCGGGTGCCGGTCGCCCGCCTCGAGGCCGGACGCGCCGCGCTGGCCGTGAGGGACGGGGCCCGGTCCGCGGGCGCCTCGACCGCCTGACGCAGCGACGACCGACGGGCCGACGGCCCGCGGGTGGAGGACCTTCTCCCCTGCAGGCCGCCGGGCCGACGGACGATGCTGGGAGCGTGAGCACGGCAACCGCTCCTCCCGTCCCTGCTCCCCCGCCGGTGGCACCGCCCCGGCGCTCGTGGACGCCCGGTCGTGTGGTCGGCGTCGTCGGCGGCTCCCTCGCGCTCCTGGTCGCGCTCGTGCTGCTCGCCGCCGGCGCGTTCCTGCGGCTCGGCGACGGCTTCCTGCGCGACTCCGACGGCTACCTGTCGACCTCCGAGATGAGCTTCGACTCACCGGGGTTCGCAGTGCGCTCGCAGTCGGTGCACCTGCCCGGCTGGGGCGACGACCAGCGGCCGCAGGACTGGCTCGGCACCGTGCGGGTGCAGGCCCACGCCCTCACCGACGACGGCGTCTTCCTCGGCATCGCCCGCACCTCCGACGTCAACGCCTGGCTCGACGGTGTCGCGCACACGCGGATCGTGCGCCGCGACGGCGACGGCACGGTCACGACGTACGTCGACGGAGGTGCGCCGGTCACCGCTGCCCGGGACGCGGACTTCTGGGTCGCCTCGACCGACGGCCCCGACCAGCAGACCCTCACGTGGGAGCCCGAGGCCGGCACCTGGTCGCTCGTGGTGATGAACGACCAGGGGACCCGCCCGGTCTCCACCGACGTCAGCGTCGGCGCCGAGCTCCCGGTGCTCGACCGGGTGACGCTCACCCTCCTGCTCTCCGGGCTGGTCTTCCTCGTCCTCGGCGTCCCCCTGCTCTGGTGGGGCGCAGCCCGCGCGGGACTGCCACGGCCGTGAGCACCCTGCGGTGGTACGGCGCCGGCCTGCTCGCGATGGCCGTGCTGCTGGTGGCCGACCTCGCCGGCGGCCCGATCGGCGCCGACGACATCGACTACGGCATCTCGGAGTCGATGTGGAACCAGCTGCTCGGCCTCGAGCTCGTGACGCTCTTCCTGGTGCTGCCGTGGACGGTCGCGGCAGCGGTGCTCGCCCTGCGTGGCCACGGCTCCGCCCCGCTGCTCGGCTTCGCGCCGAGCGCCTACACGACGTACATGTACGCGCAGTACGTGCTCGGCCCGCAGTACGACAGCTACCAGCCGGTGGTGCTGCTGGAGGTGGCGCTCACGTCCGGCGGCCTGCTGCTGTGCCTCTGGTCGTGGTCGCTGGCGCGCGCGCTGCCGGCGCCGCCCACCACACCGCGCCGGCAACGCGTGCTCGGGCTGGTGCTGCTCGGTCTGGCCGCCTTCGTGCTGCTGCGCTACCTGCCGGGCCTGGTGGACACGGTGGGCCAGTCGCCGATCCCGACCGAGTTCGCCGACGCGCCGACCTTCTACTGGTCGATCCTGCTGCTCGACCTGGGCGTGGTCGTGCCGCTGACGGTGGCCGCCGCCGTCGCGGCGCTGCGCGGCACGCCGGCCGGCGTCCGCGCGCCGTACGCCGTGCTGGGGTGGTTCGCCCTCGTGCCGCCGTCGGTGTTCGCGATGGCCGTGGTGATGGTCGCCAACGACGACCCCAACGCCTCGGTGCCGACCACGGTGCTGCTCGGGGTGGCCTCGCTGGTCTTCGGGGTGGCCGCCGCGCTCGTGCTGCGGCGCCTGTTCGGCCCGGGACGGGCGACCCCCGCGGACGGGACCGATGACCCTGCTCGCGTGCCGGCGCGCGGGGCAGAGTCGGAGACGTCCTGACCACCGGCCACCACCGCACGCCAGGAGGCGTTCCACCATGACCGTCACCGCCGACCACCCCGTCACCACGCACGGGCACGGGCAGGCCGTCCTCGACGAGCTCTCCCCCCTGCACCGCAACCTGCGGCGTGCGGTGCCCGACGTCTACAAGGGCTTCGGACAGCTGCACCACGCGGCGTTCGAGGAGGGCGCGCTCGACACGAAGACCAAGGAGCTGATCGCGCTCGCCATCGGCGTGACCGAGGGCTGCGACGGCTGCATCGCCTCGCACGCCCGCGCCGCCGCCCGGGCCGGCGCGAGCCGCCAGGAGGCCGCCGAGGCGATCGGCGTCACGTTCCTGATGAAGGGCGGCCCCGCCACCATCTACGGCCCCCGCGCCTACGACGCCTTCTGCGAGTACGTCCCCGCCGACCCCGAGTGAGCGCTGACCCGCCGTTAGTTGACGGCGGGTCAGCGATCAGGTGGCGTGGCCGGAGAGGTACGCCGCGACCAGGCCGCCGAGGGTGGGCAGGTGGTAGCCGCCCTCCTGCACGACGACGGCGGGCAGGTCGGTGCGGGCGAGGAACTCCCCGGCGATCCGGTAGCCCTCGGCGGTGACCTCGAGCGGACTCTCGGGGTCGTCCGCGGCCGCGTCGACGCCCAGCGAGACCACGAGCGCACCGCAGCCCGCGGCGCCCACCCAGTCCGCGAGGGTGCCGACCGCGTCGAGCCACGGCCCGTCGCCGGCGCCCTCCGGGAGCGGCAGGTTGCGGTTGGCGCCCTCCCCCGGCCCGGCGCCGAGCTCGTCGGCGTGCCCGACGTAGTGGGGGAACCAGCCGGCGGCCGGGTCGACGTGCACCGAGCCGTAGAGCACGTCGGGACGCTCGTAGAAGATCGCGGAGGTGCCGTTGCCGTGGTGGGCGTCGAGGTCGACGACGGCCACCCGCTCGATGCCGGACATCCGCAGCGCCTGGGCGGCCACCGCCGCGTTGTTGAGGTAGCAGGACCCGCCGAAGCCGGTCGGCGTCGCGTGGTGCCCGGGCGGGCGGCTCAGCGCGTAGGCCAGCGGCTCGCCGTCCAGCACCAGCTCGACGGCGCCGAGGGCGCAGTCGACGGCGGCCCGGGCGGCCGGCCAGGTGCCGGGCCCGATCAGCGTCATCGTGTCGTAGGCGAAGCGGCCCGCGTCGGCGTGCACCGCGGTGGCCGTGCGCGCCGGCAGGCCGGCCGTCATCGCCGGCGTCGGGAAGAGGTAGGGCACGACGCGCTCCTGGCCGACCAGCGCGGCGTACGGCCCGGCGGCCCAGCGCTCCGAGGCGCCGCGCAGGAAGCCGACGAGCTCGCCGTCGTGCACCCCGAGCATCGGCTCGTCGGGCTGCGGCGTCGCCTCCAGCAGCACGTGGCCCTCGGCCCGCAGCGCCTCGAGGATCGTGTCCACACGGGCCGCGACCTCGGTGCCGTCGGTGGCCACGCCCACCCACACCTCGTGCCGCGGGTCGTGCTCGCGGGTGGTCGGCGACCAGACCACGGGTACCGCTCGCGCGGCTCCAGACTGACTCATGGGTCAGCATCCTGCCGCAACCGGCGCCGTTGCGGCAGGATGCTGACGTGCCCCGCCCCCGTGACCTCGGCATCGTGATCGGCACGCTGCCGCCCGGCCCCACGTGCTCCGTGCTCGACGTGCCCGGCGTCGGCCTGGGCCACGCCACCGTGTGGCGCGACGAGCCACCGCCGCCGGACGGCCGCGGTACGGCGCGCACCGGAGTCACCGTCCTGGTCGCCGCCGACGACGCCTACCGCCGACCCCTCGCCGCCGGCGGTGCGGTGCTCAACGGCGCGGGCGAGTGCACCGGGTTCCTCACCGCCGGCGAGTGGGGCACGCTCGAGACGCCGGTCTACCTGACGTCGACCATGCAGCTCGGCCGGGTGTACGACGCCGCGTGCGAGATCGCGCTCGAGCACGACGCCGGCGTCGCCGACGACGTGGTGATCCCGGTCGTCGGCGAGTGCGACGACTCCTTCCTCAACGACTGCCGCCGGATGCAGGTGACCGGCGACGACGTCCGGGCCGCCCACGCCGCGGCCCTGGCCTCGCGCGGCACCGCCGACGCACCCGACCAGGGCGCCGTCGGTGCGGGCACCGGGATGTCGTGCCTGGGCTTCAAGGGCGGCATCGGCACCGCCTCGCGCGTCACGCCCGAGGGCCACACGGTCGGGGTGCTGCTGCTCACCAACTTCGGCGAGCGCCCGCGGCTCACCGTCGCCGGGGTGCCGGTGGGGGCGCTGGTGCCGGCCGAGCCCTCCGGGCCCGGGCGACCGGCGGGCTCCTGCATCGGCGTGGTCGTCACCGACGCCCCGGTCGACAGCGCCGGGTGCGCGCGCCTCGCGCGGCGCATCGGCCTCGGGCTGGCCCGCACCGGCTCGACCGCCCACCACGGCAGCGGGGAGATCTTCCTCGCCTGCTCCACCACCGTGCGCCCCGACCGCGACGGCGCGACCGAGCCCGGGCCCCGCGTCTCCGGACGCGCGCTCGACCCGTTGTTCGCCGCCGTCGTCGACGCGACCGAGGAGGCCGTGCTGGCCTCGATGCTCGCCGCGCCGACCGTCGTCGGCCGCGACGGCAACACCAGCGAGGGCCTCGACCCGGCCGTCGTCACCCGACTCCTCGAGGAGCACCGCCGTGGCTGACCCCGACCCGACCGGCATCCGCCGCGACGTCACGATCGAGGTGTCCGACGGCACCCGTCTCGCGGCGACGCTCTACCTCCCCGACCCCGCCTCCGGGCCGCAGCCCTGCCTGCTCGAGGCCCTGCCCTACCGCAAGGACGACCTCACCTCCTCCTACGACGAGACCTACCGGCGCCTGCGCGACGAGTTCGGGTACGCCGTGTGCCGGGTCGACGTGCGCGGCACCGGGTCGTCGGGCGGCGACCCGACCGACGAGTACCCCGAGGCCGAGCAGCGCGACCTCGTCGAGGTGATCGCCTGGCTGGCCGAGCAGGAGTGGTGCGACGGCGGCGTCGGCATGTGGGGCACGTCGTACTCGGGGTTCAACTCGCTGCAGATCGCGTGCGAGCGCCCCCCGGCACTCAAGGCCATCTGCGCCATCTACGCGACCGACGACCGCTGGACCGACGACGTCCACTGGCGCGGCGGCGCGCTGCGGCTGGTCGACCTCGTCGACTACGACCACTACATGACGCCGATGGTCATGCTGCCGCCCGTGCCGGCCGTGTGGGGCGAGGGCTGGCGCGAGGAGTGGCAGCGCCGGGTCGACACCGCGGAGCCGTGGCTGCTCACGTGGCTGCGCGAGAACCGCGACGGCGCCTACTGGCGGCACGGCTCCGTGCGCGACGCCGAGGGCGGCGGCTACGACCGGATCGTGTGCCCGGTGATGATCGTGGCCGGGTGGGCCGACGGCTACCGCAACAACTCCTTCCGCACCGTCGCGGCGCTCCGCGAGGCGGGGGTCCCGCACCGGCTGCTGGCCGGCCCGTGGGCGCACGCCGACCCGACAACCGCGATGCCCGGGCCGCGGATCGACTTCGACGTCGAGCTCGCGTCGTGGTTCGACCGCTGGCTGCGCCACGACGGCGTGCTGGCCGACGGGACCCCGCACGAGGACGGCGTCGAGGTCTTCGTGCGCGCCTCGACGCGGCCGGAGCCCGACCTCGACCTGCACGAGGGCTGGTGGGTGCGCGACACGTGGCCGTCGTCGGGCTCCTCGACGGTGGTGCACGCCCTCGGCGGGCCGCGCGAGCTGCCCGTCGACCCCGACACCGGCACCTCGGCCTGGATCGACTGCGCCGGCCACCTGCCCTGGGGCCTCTCGGGCGACCAGCGCGAGGACGACGCCCGCTCGCTCGTCTGGGACTGGGACATCGGCGCCGACGGCGAGGTGATGGTGGGCCACCCGCGCGTGCGGCTGCGGGTCTCCGCCGACGCGCCGCTGGCCTCGCTCTCGGTCAAGCTGTGCGACGTGTTCGAGGACGGCACGTCCGCCCTGATCACCCGCGGCAGCCTCGACCTCGCCTACCGCGACGGGGTCCACGGCTCGCCTGCTCCGCTGGTGCCCGGTGAGGAGTACGACGTCGAGGTCGAGCTCGACGCCTGCGCCTACGCCCTCGCCGCCGGGCAGCGGCTACGGCTGTCGGTCGCCGGCGCGGACTGGCCGAACACGATCGCCCCGCCCGCGCCGGTCACCCTGCGGATCCACGACGGCGAGCTCGAGCTGCCGCACTGGGCCGGCAGCCAGCGCCCCGCTCCGGCGTACGTCCCGGGCACGGAGCACCACTCCGAGGACCCCACCGGCGTCGCCTGGACCATCAGCCGCGACGTGCTGCGCCGCACCACCACCTGCGCCGTGAGCTCGGGCGCGACGTACGCCGTGCCGCACGGCGGGCGCGCGACCGAGCGCTACGAGGGCTCGGTGACCGTCGACCGGCGCACCTTCGACCAGTGGGCGCAGGCGGAGACGCAGTTCGCGATCACCTGGCCCGAGGTCGAGGTGCTGGTCCGCTCCACGCTGCGGATCGACGTCACCGCCGCCGGCTACGACGTGGTCATCGACGCGCTGGCCTACGAGGGCGGCACGCTGGTCACGTCACGGTCGTGGGTCGAGCACGTGCCACGGTGAGGGGCGGGCAACCGGCCGGCGTCAGCCGATGACGACCGCGGCGAGCTGGAAGGCGAGGACCACCGCGCCCAGCACGCGCCGGAACGGGGCGGCGCCCCGGACCAGCTCGTCGAGCGCCCACACCAGCAGCGCTCCGCGGCCGATGTTCTCCACCGCCGTGGCGTGGTCGGCCGACAGGTCGAACCAGCCCAGCACGACGGTGACCATCCAGACGACGATCGCGGGGTTGGGCCACTGCGCCAGCACCAGCCGGCCGTCCGGGGAGCGGAACCACCACGCGGCGGTGCCCCGGCGTGCGGGGACGGGGTCGATCCCCTTGGAGGAGGTCATCCGGCGACCGTACCCAGCGACGGCGCTGCCGGCCGCATCGCGGCGCCGGTGGTCCGGCCGGCCCGGGGGCCGCGAGCGCCAAACCCTGCCCTCGGGATGAGGCGGGCGTCGCGAGGCTCCTCGTAGGCTCACCGGCAGGACGGCCGTGGGCCGTGCGCGGAGGGAGAGAGCATGCGCGTGGAGAACACGAACCGGCCGCTCAGCCTGGGCGTGATGGGCAGGTCGCAGAAGGAGAACGAGCGGCGGCTGGCCCTGCACCCACGCCACCTCGCCAGCATCCCCGACGACCTCCGGTCACGCATCTACCTCGAGCACGGGTACGGCGAGGACTTCGGCTTCACCGAGGACCAGCTCAAGTCCTCCGTCGCCGGCTTCCGGACGCACGAGGAGATCGTCGCCCAGTGCGACATCGTGCTCCAGCCGAAGCCGGTGCTCGGCGACATCACCGAGCTGCGCGACGGGCAGGTGCTGTGGGGCTGGCCGCACTGCGTGCAGGACGAGCAGCTGACCCAGGTGGCGATCGACAGCCGCCTCACCCTGATCGCCTTCGAGGCCATGAACCACTGGAACCGTGACGGCTCCTTCGGCCTGCACGTCTTCCACCGCAACAACGAGCTCGCCGGCTACTGCTCCGTGCTCCACGCCCTCGGCCTCGCCGGCATGAACGGCAGCTACGGCCGCGGCCTGCGGGCCGTCGTGATCGGCTTCGGCGCGACCGCGCGTGGCGCCGTCGGCAGCCTCACGGCGCTCGGCGTGCACGAGGTCGACGTGCTGACCCACCGCGAGGTCGCTGCCGTGGCGGCCGCCATCAACTCGGCGCGCCTCTTCCACTTCGACGACACCGACCGACCCGGGCAGCTCAGCCACGTCGACACCCCGGACGGCCCCGTGCCCCTCGCCGCCTTCCTCGCGCAGCACGACGTGATCGTCAACTGCGTGCTGCAGGACACCGACAACCCGCACGTGTTCCTCACCGACGCCGACCTCGCCCACCTGGCGCCGGGCACGCTCGTCGTCGACGTGTCGTGCGACGAGGGCATGGGGTTCAGCTGGGCCCGCCCGACGTCGTTCGAGGACCCGACGTTCGTGGTCGGGGACCACGTCACCTACTACGCCGTCGACCACAGCCCGTCGTACCTCTGGGACTCCGCGACCTGGGAGATCAGCTCGGCGCTCCTGCGCTTCCTCCGGCCGGTGATGGAGGGCAGCGACGCGTGGGAGGCCAACCCGACGGTCCGGCGCTCCATCGAGATCCGCGAGGGCGTCGTGCAGAACCCGGCGATCCTCTCCTTCCAGGGCCGCTCGCCCCAGCACCCCCACTCACCGATCGCGACCTGAGCCGCGCCGGCCTCAGTCCACCAGCCGGCCGGTCTCGTACGCCCGCTCCATCACCGTCACCATCTGCATGACCGCGTCCTCGTTGGGCGCGAAGGGGCCGGGCAGGAAGTGCGGGCTGGCGAGGCCACGCTGCACGGACTCGCAGGCACCCCAGTCCTGCTTGTTGGTGAGGTCCCAGAACTCCACGGCCGCGTCCGCCGACACCGTGCCGTCCTCGCGCGGCAGCGCGAGCCAGGTGCACTCGATCCAGGTGCGGTCGGGCGCGAGCGGCACCATGCGGTGCGTCATCACGTAGTC
Organism: Nocardioides taihuensis; assembly: GCF_042657275.1. NCBI lineage: Bacteria > Bacillati > Actinomycetota > Actinomycetes > Propionibacteriales > Nocardioidaceae > Nocardioides > Nocardioides taihuensis. Next base: position 444,098 of record NZ_JBHSKD010000002.1, on the reverse strand, counting down.
GGGGTGCGGGGAGACGAGCAGGTTGGGCAGCAGGTGCAGGTACTCCACGCGGGTCGGGTCGACGCCCGGAAGCGGGGGTGCCGCGAGCTCGCCGGTCAGCGACATCGTGGCCATGCCGTCGCGCAGGTCCATCGACCCGCCGATCCACGCGCCGGGCAGGTCGTAGTTGTCACCGGAGTCCGGCGGCGTGACCTGGCACAGCTCGGGGTGGATCATCGGGCAGTGGTAGCACTCGTGGTAGTTCTCGGCGACCACCTTCCAGTTCGCCGCGATCTCGTAGGTGTGCCGGCCGGCGAGCGACAGCGACCCGGGGGCGTACGGCTCCACGATCTGCCGCATCGCGCCGAGGTGGGTGTCGAACGACGGCACCTCGGGGCTGCCGAGCGGGTGCAGGGCGTGCCCGAAGACCCAGCCCTCCCACACCTCGACCGGCAGCTCCACGAGTCCCTGCGCGGCGGGGTCGAAGCCGGGGACGTCCTTGAAGCCCGGCGCCGCGACGAGCGAGCCCGAGGTCTTGTAGCTCCACGCGTGGTAGGGGCACACGACCTGGCGCCGGCTCGAGGTGTCGCCCTCGGGGAGCAGCTCGTGGCCGCGGTGGCGGCAGGTGTTGGCGAACATCCGCACCGCCTCACCGTCCTGCACCAGCAGGGCCGGGACGTCGCCGACGACGAGCGCCCGCTGCTTGACCGGCGGCTCGAGCAGCTCGGCCAGCCGGCCCAGGCAGGTCCAGGTGCCGGCGAAGAGGTGGCGGCGCTCCCACGCCAGCACCTCCGCCGAGGTGTACTTCTCGGCCGGCAGCATCGTGACGGGCGTGGTGGACGTCGTGGACGTGGTCATGGCGCGCCTCCTCAGGCACTAGGGTCCGGGAACATGGGAGTCGGGCGGTGAGCGGCGCACGGCGCCGTTCGGCGTCGCTGCGCCAGGAGGAGATCCTCGGCGCGACCCTCGACGTGGTGGAGCGCGACGGGCTGGCGGCGACGCGCGTGGCCGACGTGGCGAGCGCGCTCGGGGTGAGCCCGGCGCTGGTCTTCTACCACTTCCGGACCAAGGACGCCCTCGTCGCCGCGGCCTTCGCGCACGCCGCGGAACGCGACCTTGCCCGGCTCGAGAAGGTCGTGGCGAGCGACGACCCGCCGCTGGAGCAGCTGCGCGGCATGCTGCGCCACTACGGCCCGACCGGCACGGCGACGGGCTGGCGGCTCTGGATCGACGCCTGGGCGCTCGCCCAGCGCGAGAAGGAGATCCACGCCGTGCTGCGCCGCATGGACCGCCAGTGGTGCGCGCTGCTGCGCGAGGTGGTCGAGGCCGGCGTGGCGAGCGGCGACTTCCGCTGCCCCGACCCCGGGGCGTCGGTGACCCGCATCTCCGCGCTGCTCGACGGCCTGTCGGTGGCCACGCTCGTCTACAAGAGCGTGACGCGCCCCCAGCTCAAGGCGTGGGTCGCCGAGGCGGTCGCCCGCGAGCTGGAGGTCGAGGGGGCCGTGCTGACCTGACGGCCGGGCCGGGGACTGGCGCACCTCACACCAGCCAGTGCGCGGCGTAGTCGGGGTCGGTGAGCGCCGGGCGGTCGAAGCGGAAGGCCGCGACGTCGGTGCCCGTCGTCCCCTCGGTCGCGAGGTCGGCCAGGAGGCGACCGAACGTCGGCGCGAACTTGAAGCCGTGCGCCGCCCCCAGGCCCGCCACGACCGTCGGGTGGTCCGGGACCGGCGCCAGCACGAAGTCGCGGTCGGGGGTCAGCGTGTACTGGCAGCGCAGCGAGCGCACCGGCTCGCCCGCCGCGGGGAGCATCCGGCGCAGGTGCGCGGCCAGCCGCTCCTCCATCGCGGCGTCGGGCTCGTGGGTGCGCGCCTCGGGGTCGACGACCGGGCCGCCGCAGTCCTGCGCGGCCTTGACGGTGTCCTCGCCGTAGCAGGGGAAGCCGTAGTACGACGGGTCGTCCATCCAGATCCACAGCGGCAGCCGGCCAGGGGCGAGCTCGTCGGGCCGCTCGGGTCGGAAGTAGGTGACCTGCTCGAGCGTGGTCTCCAGCGGGACGTTCAGCCCGAGGTGGCCGAGCACGTCGTTGGCCCAGGCGTCGGCGCAGACGACCAGCGCGCCGGCGTGCACCTCGCCCTGCGGGGTGGTCACCACGACGCCACCGGAGCCGAGGTCGCGGACGCCGGTGACCGGGCTGTGCTCGCGCAGGTCGGCCCCGTGGGCTCGCGCGTCGTCCTGCATCACCCGGGTGCCGCGGCCGGCGGGGACGATCGCCGCGTCGGCCTGGAAGAGCACGAGCGTGCCGTCGGGCAGGTGCAGCCGGGGCCAGCGGGCCCGGGTCTCCTCGACGTCGAGCAGCTCGTGCTCGATGCCGACCTCGCGCAGCGAGTCGACGTAGTCGGCCGGCGGGATCGCCGGGTCGGGCGGGAACAGGTCCACCCCGCCGACCACCGTGACCAGCTGCTCGCCGGTGTCGCGCTCGAGCCGCGCCCAGTCGTCGTACGCCTGCTGCGTGAGGCGGACGTACGCCGGGGTGTGGTAGCTGTGCCGCAGGATCCGGCTGGTGTCGTGGCTGGCGCCGCGGTCGTGGCCGAGCGCGAACCGCTCGAGCCCCACGACCCGCAGGCCGCGCCGCGCGAGCTCGCGCGCGGTGGCCGAGCCGAGGGCGCCGAGGCCGGCGACGGCGACGTCGAAGCGCTCGCTCACCGCTCCCCCTCGCCGTCGGCCGCGACGCGGGGCAGGAGCCAGCGGCGGATGTCGAGGCTCTCGTCCTCCATCGGCGCGAACCAGCCGTGCCGGTAGCTGCGCGACGACATGCCGCGCTGCACGGACTCGCAGATCGCCCAGTCCTGCTGGTTGACGAGGTCCCACAGCTCGACGGCGTCGCCCGGGTCGAAGCCCGGGCGCGCGGCCTCGTGGGCCGCGAACAGCAGGCTGCACACGACCTCGGTCTCCGCGACCCCGCGCGGCAGCAGCACGAACGCCGCGACGTGGTCGGCCGACGCCGAGACCATGAGGTTGGGGTAGGCGAGGTCGCCCTTGTGCCGGGTGCGCTCGGCCTCGTCGAGCCCGGGCAGCGGCGCGCGGCTCGTCGTGCCGGACATGGTGAAGGTCCACGCCCCCTCGCGGTGCGGGATCCCGTTGGCCCAGTCGAGGTCGGTGCCCCCGCCGCCGAACGACGGAACCAGCCGCGTCAGCTCGGGGTGCACGGGGCCGCAGTGGTAGCACTCGTTGTAGTTCTCGAGCAGCACCTTGTAGTTGGCCGCGACGCGGTAGGTCAGGGTGCGGCCGGTGACGAGGTCGCCGATGGCGTAGTTGGCCAGGCTCGACGCCGGGCCTGCCACCGCCTCGGCCAGCGGACCGGCCGCGTCGGGCGTGAGGTGCACGAAGACGAAGCCCGCCCACGTGTCGACGGCGACCATGGTGAGCCGCCAGGTGTCGGGGTCGAGCTGCTCCTCCACGTGCGGCGCGCGCATCAGCCGGCCGTCGAGGGCGTAGGTCCAGGAGTGGTAGGGGCAGCGAAGCGCCCGCACCGAGCACGAGCGCCCCTCGACGAGCAGCTGCGAGCCGCGGTGGCGGCAGACGTTGTACGCCGCGTGGAGGGCGCCGTCGTCGTCGTTGGTGACGACCACCGACTCGCCGGCCACGTCGACGGCGACCGCGCTCCCGGGCTCGGTCAGGCCGAGGTCGTCACGCCGCCCCACGCAGAACCACTCGCCGTGCAGCACCCGGTCGCGCTCGCGCTGCCAGGTCTCCTCGTCGACGTACATGTCGCGCGGCAGCGCCTGCTGCAACCCCATCGACCCCTCCTCGCCCGGCAGTGGCTCTGCTGACTCGTGAGTCAGTAACGGGCCCATGCTGCCACTGCCGGGGCACCCGGCGCCAGAGTCGGGGCCGACGTGGGGCGGTGGAGGGCGCGCTCAGTCCTCGGCGATCGCCAGCCGCACGGTCACGACCATGCCGAGCTCGACCCCCTCGGCCGCGCGCACCTTGTCCTTGAGCGGCACGACGTACCCGCCGTCCTTGGGCCACAGCGCTGTGGTGAACGCGGTGTCGCCGAGGACTCCCCGCACCGGCACCATCCCCCAGCCGTACGTGATGTCGCCGGCGATCGCCGCGATGTCGTCGGCCTCGTCGGGCGGCACGCTCACGAAGTGGTAGGGCGCCGGGCCGCGCCACTCCCACACGGGCCCGGCGAACTCGACGATCACGCGGGCGCCTCAGCCCTCGTCGCCCTCGAAACCGATCAGCCAGCGCAGGCCGAACCGGTCCACCACCTGCCCGTCGGAGGCACCCCACGGTCGGGGCTGGAGGTCGTCGAGCACCTCGCCGCCGTCGGCCAGGCGGTCGAACCAGGTGCGGAGGGTGGCGGGCTCGGTGGTGCCGAGCAGGCTCAGCATCAGCCCGCGCGCAGCGAAGGGCTCGTCGTCACCGGTGGCGTCGGAGGCGGCCAGCGCGACCGGGCCGTCGACCAGCTCGCCGTGGGCGATCGCGTCGGCGGGGCCGTCGCTGCGCTGGAAGTCGGCCAGGGTGAAGAGCCGCGCGCTGCCACCGAACACGCCGGCGTAGAAGGTCAGCGCCTCGCGTGCGGTGCCGGGCAGGTGCAGGTACGGGGTGGGAGCCGTCATGCGCCCGGATGCTAGCCCGGGTGACCGACATGTCTCCGGGGGCGCAGGTCAGCGCTCGTCGTCCCCCTGCCGCGGCGCCGCCTCGAGCCGCTGCTCGAGCGCGTCGATCTTGCGGTGGAGCTCCTCGAGGCGGGCGAGGGCGACCTTCTCGAACTCCCGCTCCGCGAGCTCCTCGGGCAGCTCGTCCTCGCGCACGAACAACGACGCGATCGTCGCCGTGAGCAGGGTCATCAGGCCGAAGCCGGACACCATGAGGATCGACGAGAGCACGCGGCCCGCGGTCGACTCGGGCGCCTCGCCCACGAAGCCGACGGTCGTCATGAGCGACAGCGCCCACCACACCCCCTCGGCGTAGCTGTTGACCTGACGGCTCTCGACGGCGGCGAACCCGCCACCCGCCAGCAGCACCACGACGGCACCCACGACCACGATCACGACGGGCCGGAGCCGCAGCCGCGACAGGAACGTCACCATGCCACCACTGTGGCACTGCCTGCGTAGGCCGGTCCGGACCTCAGGCGCGAGCGGCGGGAGACGCGCGTGAGATTCACCGACCCCCAGCCGCGGTCGCAGCAGCGAGGTGGCAGGCGACCAGGTGGTCGCCGGCGGCGGGCAGCACCGGCAGCGACGTCGCGCGGCAGTCGGCCTCGACTCCCGCCTCGGCCGCCAGCCCCGACTCGACCTTCGGGCAGCGCGGGTGGAAACGGCAGCCGGCGGGGATCCGGGTCGGGTCGGGGATCTCGCCGGTCAGCATCACCGGCTCGAGCCGGTCGATCTCGGGGACGACCGAGAGCAGGGCCTCGGTGTAGGGGTGCTTCGGCGCGCCGAGCACCTCCTCGGTGGTGCCGAGCTCGACGACGCGGCCGAGGTACATGACCGCGATCCGGTCGGCGATGTTCCACGCCAGGCCGAGGTCGTGCGTCACCACCGCCACGCCCAGGGCGAACTCGTCGCGGAGCCGGAGCAGCAGGGCCAGGATCTCGCCCCGGATGGAGGCGTCGAGGCTCGAGACCGGCTCGTCGGCGATCAGCAGCTTCGGGCGCAGCGCGAGCGCCCCCGCGATCAGCACCCGCTGCCGCTGCCCACCGGAGAGCTCGTGGGGGTAGCGCAGGAACAGCTGCTCGGGCGGCCGCAGGCCCGCATCGGACAGGGCGGCGGCGACGAGGTCGGCCTCGGTGCGGCCCTCGGGGTCCTCCTGCGCCAGCTTGTGCAGCCGGACGCCCTCGGCCACCGACTCGTAGACGGTCTGCCGGGGGTTCAGCGACCCGCTGGCGTCCTGGAGCACCATCTGCACGCGGCGCCGGTAGGTGCGCAGGGCGCGGATCGAGTAGTCCAGTGGCTGGCCATCGGCGAGGACCTGGCCGCGCGAGGGCTGCTGCAGCCCCATCATGGTCCGCGCCAGGGTGGTCTTGCCCGACCCCGACTCCCCGACGATCGCCAGGATCTCGCCCGGCCCGACGGCGAGGTCGACGCCGTCGAGCGCCCGCGCCACGGTCCCCGACCGGGTCGCGTACTCCACCCCGACGCCGCGGACCTCCACCAGTGCCTCGCTCACGGCTCCCCCACCCGGAAGCAGGCGGCGAGCCGCCCGCGGTCGTCGACCCCGTGGGAGACCAACGGCGGCTCCGCCTCGGAGCACCGGTCGACTGCGCGCGGGCAGCGGGGTGCGAACGAGCACCCCGGCGGCAGCTGGCGCGGGTCGGGCGGATCGCCCGCCAGCCCGGACGGCGCGTAGCGCGCGGCCGGATCACCGACCAACGGGAAGGCTGCGGACAGGGCGGCCGCGTAGGGGTGCAGCGGCCCGGTGAAGAGCTCGTCGGCCGGCCCGACCTCGACGACCCGCCCGGCGTACATGACCGCGACCCGGTCGCAGACGTCAGCGAGCACCGAGAGGTCGTGGCTGATCACGAGCATCCCGACGCCGGTCTCGCGCACCAACCCCGAGAGCAGGTCGAGGATCTGCGCCTGCACCATGACGTCGAGCGCCGTGGTCGGCTCGTCGGCGATCACCAGCTGGGGCCGGCAGGCCAGGGCCATCGCGATCATCACGCGCTGGCGCTGCCCTCCCGAGAGCTGGTGCGGGTAGACGCGGCTGCGTCCCGGCGGCAGCCCGACCTGCTCCATCAGCTCGTGCACGCGGGCGAGCACCGTGTCGTCGGCCAGGTCGGGCTCGTGCAGGTGGATCGGCTCGGCGATCTGCTGCTCGACCCGGTGCACGGGGTTGAGCGAGTGCAGCGCGCCCTGGAACACGATCGAGGCACCGGCCCACCGCAGCGTCCGCAGGTCGCCCCAGCCCATCTTCTGGACGTCGGCGCCGTTGACCAGCACCTCGCCGTCGACGACGGCGTCCTTGGGCTGGAGGCGCAACACCGTGCTGGCCAGCGTGGACTTGCCGCAGCCGGACTCGCCGGCCACGCCCACGATCTCGCCGGCGCGCACCACCAGGTGCACACCGCGTACGGCGGGAAGCGGGCCGGCGTCCGTCTGGTAGGACACCGCGAGGTCGCGGATGTCCAGGAGCTCCGTGGTCGTCTCGGTCACCGGGTCACCGCTTCTTCAGCCGGGGATTGAAGATCTCCTCGAGCGCCTGCCCGACGAGGGTGAAGGACAGCACGACCGTGAGAACGCACAGGCCGGGCGGCACGATGTACCACCAGGCACCGGTCGTCATGGCGCCCACGTCGAAGGCCGACTGGAGCATCGAGCCCCAGGACACCGCCGTCGGGTCACCGAGGCCGAGGAAGCTCAGCGTGGTCTCGGCGAGGATCGCGATCGCGACGGTGAGCGTGGTGTTCGCGAAGACCATCGGCATCACGTTGGGCAGCACGTGGCGGGTCATCTGGTGCCACCGCCCCGCCCCCAGGGCCCGGGCGCGCTCGAGGTAGGGCCGCTCCTTGATCGACAGCGTCTGGCTGCGGATCAGCAGCGCGGTGCCGGCCCAGCTGGTGACACCGATGACCAGGGCGATGTTGAACAGCGACCGCGGCAGCACGCTCGCCACGACGATCGCCAGCAACAGGAAGGGCAGGACCAGGAACCACTCGGTCAGCCGGAACAGCAGCCGCGCCGGCCACCCCTCGAAGAAGCCGGACATGATCCCGACCAGCGTCCCGATCACCATCGAGATGACGGTGGCGACGATGCCGACCAGCAGCGAGACCCGGGCACCCCAGATCAGCAGGGTGAGGATGGAGCGGCCGTTCTCGTCGGTGCCGAGCGGGTACTCCCACGACGGCGGCTCCAGCACGCCGCCGGTCGCCTTGGTGACCTCGAGGCCCTCGGCGGGGGCGATCAGCGGGGCCAGCAGGGCGATCGCGATGATCGCGCCCAGCACGACGAGTCCGACCACGCCGGAGCGGTGGGTGCGGAACTCCGCCCAGTTGCGCCGCAGCGACGCCGCCCGCCGACGGCGCGCCAGCTGCCGCGGGGACACCCGGCGCTTGGGGGCATCGGCAGTCGGGCCGTCCATCGCCGGGGCGCTCACGTGCGCACCCGCGGGTCGAGGAGGCCGTAGACGAGGTTGGCCGCCAGGTTGGCGAAGATGACCGCGCCGGAGGCGATCAGGAAGGTCCCCTGGAGCACCCAGTAGTCCGGGATCGTCAACGCCTCGCTGGCGAGCAGGCCGAGCCCGGGGATCGAGAAGATGGTCTCGATGGTGATCGCCCCCGAGACCACGAAGCCGAGGTTGAGCGCGATCAGGGTCGTGGTCGGCAGCATCGCGTTGCGGGCCGCGTGGCGCCGCCGTACGACGACGTCGCGCAGCCCCTTGGCGCGTGCGGTGGTCACGTAGTCCTCCCCGATCTCGTCGAGGATCGAGGAGCGCATGATCAGCGAGTAGTCGGCGAGGTAGGCCAGGGTCAGCGTGATCACCGGCAGGGTCAGGTGCCAGGCGATGTCGAGTGCCTGGCCGATCGTGCTGTCGGGCGGGTCGACCGACTCCAGGCCGCCCGTCGGGAAGATGCCCGGGATCGGGCCGGCGCCCACGGCGAAGACCGCGATCAGCAGCAGGCCCAGCCACCACTCCGGCATCGAGTACAGCGTCAGCGTGCTCCCGGTGGTCACCTTGTCGAAGCGCTGACCGCGCCGCCACCCGCTGACCATGCCGAGGTAGACGCCGATCAGCATCGCGAGCACGGTCGAGGTGCCGACGAGCAGCAGCGTCGGCCAGAGCCGGTCGACGATCAGGTCGGACACCGGGACGCGGTAGCGCAGCGAGACGCCGAGGTCGCCGCTGAAGGTGTTCTTCAGGAAGGTCAGGAACTGCTGCGGCAGCGGCTGGTCGAGGCCGTACGCAGCCTTGAACTCCTCGAGCTGCTCTTCCGTGCGGAACCGACCGCGGCCCAGGGTGCGGGCCGGGTCACCGGGGATCACCCGGAAGAGGAAGAAGTTCACGACGAGCACGAAGAACAGGCTGCCCACCGAGCCGATCACCTTGCCGACGACGTAGCGGGCGTAGCTCGCGCGTCGCTTCGGCGCGAGCCCGCCCTCGTCGTCCGACTCGCGCGCCTCAGGCGTCCCCGAGGTGCCCGCAGCGATCATCGTGCTCACCGGACCACCCGCCCCTCAGCCGCAGCGCGTGGTCCGGCGCGACGGACGCTCACTCCCGCTCGGCGGCGGTCGAGCGTCGACGCATCGCGAACACCAGGCCGCCGATCACGACCAGGCCGGCCAGCACCCCGATCCCGATCCAGACCCCCGTGCCGATGCCCTCGTCGGTGCTCGAGGTGTCACCGGTGGCCCCGATCGCCGTCTTCACGCCGTCGCAGTCACCGGCCTCGTCGGCGGGGCGGAGCTGGGTGTAGTTGTGCGACCCGTACTGCATGATCCAGACGCCGCCCGGATCGGGCTGGGGCTGGAAGCACGCGAACCGGTCGGTGCGCACCGCCTCGCCGATCGTGCTGTACGCCGTGACCAGGTACGGCGACTCCATGAACAGCTTCTCCTGCATCTGCTTGACGATCTCGACCCGTGTGGCGTCGTCGACCGCGGAGTTCTGCTCGTAGTACATGCGGTCGTAGTCCTCGTCGCAGTACCAGGAGTCCGACCAGCCACCGCGCTGGTCGCAGGTGAAGTAGCTGAGGATCGAGTCCGGGTCGGGCTCGACGTACCAACCCCACTCGAAGACGTCGAACTCGCCGTCGAGGATGATGTTGGTCAGCTTGTTGGACTCGTAGGCCGTGACCTCGGAGTCGATGCCCAGCTGGGTCAACCACTCCTGGAAGTAGTTCATGACGTTGATCGACGTCTTGGACTCGCTGCGGGCGTAGAGGCGCAGGGTGCCGATCGGGCTGCCGTCGGGCATCGTCCGCTTGCCGTCGTCGCCCATCGTGTAACCGGCCTCGTCGAGCAGCTGCCCCGCCTTCTCGAGGTCGAAGGAGAAGGCCTGGTCCTCGGAGGGCTCCCACCGCCACGTGGAGTAAGCGGGGGGAATGATCGAGTCGCCCACCTTGCCGGCGCCCTGGTAGACCTTCTCGATGAGCTGGTCGAAGTCCACCGCGTAGCCGAGCGCGTGCCGGAACGCCGGGTCCTCCAGCGCCGGGTTGCCGTCACCGATCGGCTCCTCGGTCTTCGGGTCACGGGCGCCGACGTTGAAGGCGATCTCGTCGAAGCTCGGCGAGTCGCCGTTGTGGGCGGTGATGCCCTCCTCGCTCTGCAGCGCCTCCACCTGGAGGGCACTGATACCGACGACGAAGTCGATCTCGCCCTTGATCAGCGCCTGCACCGCCGGGTCCTCGCTCTTGTAGACGCGGTAGACGACCTGGTCGACGTGCGGGGCGCCGCCCCAGTAGTCGGGGTTGGCCTCGAAGCGGTAGGTGTCGCCGCCCGCGGTGCCCTCGACCAGGCGGAACGGGCCGGAGCCCACGACGGGCTGGTTGTCGGTGGGCTCGGCCGCGTAGCTCTTGACCTCGTCCTCGCTGACGTCCTTCCAGACGTGCTCGGGCAGGATCGGGATCGGCAGCAGCGGGAGCACGGCGTTCGGCTTCGACAGCTTCATCTCCACCGTGTAGTCGTCGGTGGCCTCGATCGTGTCGACCGAGGTGAGGTAGGAGCTCCACGAGGCCGCCTCGGGGCCGCCGTCGAGCACCCGGTTGTAGGTGTAGGCCACGTCGTTGGCCGTCAGCGGCTCGCCGTCGGACCAGGTGACGTCGTCGCGCATGTTGAACGTCCAGGTCAGGCCGTCCTCGGAGGTGTCCCAGCTCTCGGCGAGCGCGGGCTGCGGCGACATGTCCTTCATCGAGTAGCCGACCAGGAAGTCGTAGGTCAGCGCCCACATCTCGTAGGACTCGGCCTCGATGCCGTTGAAGGGGTTGAACGAGTCGACCTCGTTGAGCAGTCCGACCGTGAACGTCACCGGCTCGTCGCCGGTGCCCTCGGAGCTCGCGGCGGACGGCGACGCGACGGCCGGGATGCTCAGCGCACCCGCCGCGAGGGCGAGTGCGGCGACGGCGGCAGCGCTACGGTGCCGCCTGTGACCACCCCGAGCCAGACCCCCGCCGGACCGCAGACCCCGCCGGAGGCGGCGCAGCGGCCGTACGAGCACACCGAGCACGGCGTCGCGCGTCGCGACCCCTACCACTGGCTGCGCGACGTCGGGTCCCCCGACGTCCTCGCGCACCTCGCCGCCGAGCGGACCTGGTTCGACACTGCCACCGGACATCTGGACTCCCTGGTCGATTCATTGCGCGCCGAGATGAACGCACGGGTACCAGCAACTGACCAGTCAGTCAGGTGGCGGCACCGGGGCTTTTCCTACTACACACTCCTTCCCGAAGGAAGGGAACATGCGCAACTGTTTCGTGATCTCAACGTGCTGGAAACCGAAGAATCTTCAGCAGATGAGCAATTGCGGGACGGAAACGGTGGAGAGCTGCTCCTCGACGCCAACCTGCTCGACGACGGGTCGGGCTTCGTGGAGGTCGGGCTGACCGCGATCAGCCCCGACGACCGGTGGTTGGCGTGGTCGGTGGACACCACCGGCGACGAGGTCTACCGGCTGCACTTCCGCGACCTGACCACGGGCGAGGACCTCGACGAGGTGGTCCCGCGCAGCTACTACGGCGGCGCCTGGAGCCCGGACTCGAAGGCCTTCCTCTACACGGTGCACGACGAGGCCTACCGGCCCTGGCAGGTCTGGCGGCACACGCTCGGCACGCCCGTGACCGACGACGTGCTCGTGCTCGAGGAGCGCGACGAGCGCTACGAGCTGGTCGTGCGCGAGCCGCGGCTCGGCGGGCCCGTGGTGCTCTGGGCGGAGTCGCGCGACACCCGCGAGGTGTGGGTGCTCGACGCCTCCGACCCCGAGGCCGTTCCCCGGTCGGTGGGTGGGCGCCGACGGGGCGTGGAGTACCACGCGGAGCCCGCCCGGCTGCCGGGCGGCCGCGAGGTGCTGCTGGTCGTCACCAACGACGGGGCGACGGAGTTCCGGCTCGCGGGCGCGCCGGTGCCGCGCGGGGCCGACCAGGACCACACCGCCTGGTGGGACGTCCGCCCCGAGGACCCGGCCGAGCGGCTCGAGCGCGTCGACGCGTTCGCCGGACACGCCGTGCTCTCGCTGCGGAGGGACGGGCAGCGGTGCCTGCGGCTGCTGCCCCTCGACGACCTCGCCGGCGACGGCGTGCTCCTGCGCCCGCAGTTCGACTGCGGCACGCTCGCGCTGTCGACCAACCTCGAGCCCGACGTCTCCCGGGTGCTGGTCGTCGAGGAGTCCTCCACCGAGCCGGCCGTGTGGTCGCAGGTCGACCTGGACACCGGGGAGCGCCACGCGGTCCACCGGCAGGAGGCACCCGGCCACGACCCCGGGTCGTACGTGAGCGAGATGCTGGCGTTCCCGGCCGCGGACGGCACCTGGGTGCCGGTCACGGTCGTCCGCCGGCACGACACGCCGCTCGACGGCACCGCCCCCTGCCTGGTCTACGCGTACGGCGCGTACGAGGCGGTCGAGGAGCCGGAGTTCGACCCGTCGCTGCCGAGCCTGCTCGACCGCGGCGTGGTCTACGCCCACGCCCACGTGCGCGGCGGCGGCGAGCTCGGCCGGCGCTGGTGGGACCAGGGGCACCTCGAGCACAAGGTGAACACCTTCGGCGACCTCGAGGCCGTCGCCGACGGGCTGGCCGACGGGGTCGTGGACGGCTCGCGGATCGTGACCCGCGGCCTCTCGGCCGGCGGGCTGCTGCAGGGCGCGGTCTTCAGCCGACGGCCGGACCGCTGGCGCGGGGTGGTCGCCGAGGTGCCGTTCGTCGACGTGGTGACGACCATGTTTGACGCGTCGGTCCCGCTGACGGTGACCGAGTGGGACGAGTGGGGCGACCCCCACCGGCGCGAGGAGTTCGACTGGCTGCGCGCCTACTCGCCGTACGACAACCTCCCGCCGGCCGGCGGCCGCCCCGACCTGCTGGTGACCGGGGCGCTCCACGACCCGCGGGTGATGGTCTGGGAGCCGGCCAAGTGGGTCGCCGCCCTCCGCGCCACCGACCCGCAGTGGTCACCGCGCTGCGTCTTCCGGGTCGAGCTCGGCGCCGGCGCCCACACCGGTCCCGCGGGCCGCTTCGCCCACCTCGGCTACGAGGCCGAGGTCTACGCGTGGATCCTCGAGCGGATGGGACTCGCCGACTGAGCTCCTCTAGTCCGCTTCGCAGACGCAGAGCTGGATTCCCGCGTCCCCGGTGAACGGACGACCGGACCAGTCCCCGAAGCGCTCGAGGAGCCGGAGCCCCGCCAGGGAGAGCAGCAGCGGCAGCTCCTGGGGAAAGATGCTCCTGAGCTCCAAGGGTGCGACGAGGAAGTCGGGCTCGAGCTCGGTGGAGAAGTGCCACGTCCCGCGGGTCACCTGCACGGCGGCGTCGTAGGTCTCGGCGACGTCGACCCGCACCGTGCCGCGGTCGGGATCCTCGAACGACAACCCGTCGCGGGTGCGTCGTACGCCGTCGGCGCCGGCGAGCATGCGCAGGTCCGGGTTGAACACGTCGAGGACGAACCGTGCCCCGGGCGCCAGGTGCGCCCGCACGGAGCGGAGGCAGCTCAGCAGATCGGCGGCCTCGTGCAGGTGGAGCAGCGAGTTGGCTGCGATGAACACGAGGTCGAACGTGCGGCCCAGGTCGAAGTCACGCATGTCGCCGCGCACCCACTCCACCGTGAGCGCGCTCTCGCCCGCCTTGCGCCGAGCCTCGGTGAGCATGTCCGGCGAGAGCTCGAGGCCGGTGCACGGATGACCGTCGGAGGCGATGGGGATCAGCTTGCGTCCGGTGCCGCACCCGAGCTCCAGGACACGTCCTCCCTGCCGATCGGCCTGGGCCCGGTAGAAGTCGACGGCGGGCTCGCCACCGGGAAACAGCCGGTCGTACAACCGCGCATCCGAGTAGAACTGTTCGCTCATCACGTGCACCTCCTCACAGGTTGGTACCACGCGAGCAGTCGCTCGGTCGGCAGGGACGAGGTCACTGGTCGACCTAGGACGGTGGTCGTGGTCGTCATGTGGCACATACAGTCCGCGACCACCGACACTTCCGGTCCCGAATCGTCAAGATTCGAACACAGGTTCGATCAGGAGTCCGTCATGGTTTCCGGCCTCAGGCGACCTCGAACTCCCCGAGCCGGTCCCAGTGGTCGCCCTCCATCACCACGTTGCGGATCAGCGGCGTCTCCTGCACGTACTGCGGGAGCTCGGCCTGCGCCTTCCGGAAGTGCGGGCTCGTCACGTGCGCCTCGGCGGCGTCGTCCTTGAACGCCTCCACGAGCACGTACTCGTGGGGGTCCTCGATGCTCCGCGACCAGTCGAAGAAGAGGTTGCCCTCCTCGGCACGCGTCGCCTCGGTGAACTCCCGCGCCAGCTCGGGCCAGGCGTCGGCGTACTCGGGCTTCACCTTCCACTTCACGCAGATGAAGATCATGGGCCCCACCCTACGAGCCGGGAGACCGGCTCGCGCGTCCGTTCCCGCGGGGTCGCGGATGGCCTACGCTGCTGACTCGTGAGTCAGTAGGAGGGTGGATGATCCGGACGACGCCGTTCCACGCGCGGTTGCAGGAGCTCAACACGCAGGGGTTGTACACCCACTGGCAGGGGTTCCTCTCGCCGCTGCGCTACAGCCACGCGCCGAAGCACGAGTACTACGCGGTGCGCAACAGCGTGGGCGTCTTCGACACCTCGCCGCTGTTCAAGTACCGGATCACCGGGCCCGACGCCGAGCGGTTCCTCGCCGGCGTGCTGACCCGCGACGTGCGCACCTGCCGACCGGGCCAGGCGCAGTACACGCTCTGGTGCGACGAGCGCGGGTTCGTGATGGAGGACGGCGTCGTCTTCCGGCACGCGGCCGACGACTTCCTGCTGACCTCGGCGCGACCGAGCCTGGGCTGGTTCTCCGACCTGGTCGGACGGCTGCGGGTGAGCGTCGAGGACGTCTCCGACGAGTTCGGCATGCTCGCCGTGCAGGGGCCGCGCTCGGCGCGGGTGCTGCGCACGCTCGCTCCCGAGGTCGACGACCTCGCGTTCTTCGACCTCACCCCGGCCAAGGTCGCCGACACCGGGATCACGATCTCCCGCACGGGATACACCGGCGACCTCGGCTACGAGCTCACGGTGCCCGCCGACCGGGCGGTCGACGTCCTCGACGCGGTGCTCGCCGCCGGCGACGGACACGGCCTGCGGCCGTTCGGTGAGGAGGCGCTGACGATGCTGCGGATCGAGGCCGGCCTGCCGCTCGTCGACGTGGAGTGGCGCAACAGCCGGACCGCGTGGTCCGACGACGACCGGGTCACGCCCAAGGAGCTGGGCCTGGGCTGGATGCTGCGCGGCGTCCGTGACGGCGAGCGCTCCTTCCTCGGCTCGGAGGCCATCCGGCGCGAGCTGGTGGACGGCACGTCGCGCTGGGCCAGCGTCGGCTTCGTCGTCGACTGGCAGGACTGGGAGCGCCTGCACCGCGACGCCGGGCTGCTTCCCGACAAGGACGAGCGACCTCTGGCCTGGGAGTCGGTGCTGTACGACGAGGACGGCGGCGAGCAGGTCGGCTACGCGACCAGCTTCATGTACTCCTCCGTGCTCCAGCGGCACATCGGGATGGCGCGCGTCCGCCCCGACCTCGCGCCGACCAAGGACGGCGGCAGGCCCGTGCGGCTCGAGCTCTGGATGCTCCACCGCCCGACCACCGTGGCCGCCCGGACCGTACGGCTCCCCCACTTCGACCCGCCCCGCAAGACCGCTCCGACCGGAGGCCAGGCATGACGACCCACGAGTACGACGCGATCGTCGTCGGCGGCGGCCACAACGGCCTGACCAACGCGGCCTACCTCGCCAAGGCCGGGCTGCGCACGGTGGTCCTCGAGCAGCGCCACCTCGTCGGCGGCGCGGCGATCACCGAGGAGCTCGTGCCCGGCTTCTCGTTCACCACGTTCTCCTACGCGCTGAGCCTGCTGCGCCCGCAGATCGTGCAGGAGCTCGACCTGGTGCGCCACGGCTTCCTGCCGCTGATGATGCCGTCGTCGTTCCACCCGACCGGCGACGGCGACTACCTGCTGCTCGGGGACGACCACGGCCAGAACATGCAGGAGATCCGGCGCCACTCCCCCCACGACGCCGACGCCTACGACCGCTACCACCACGACCTCGACCGGGTCTGCCAGGTGATCCAGCCGCTCTTCGACAACGCGCCGCCCGACATCTTCGGCAAGGACCCCGAGGACCAGGCGGACACGACGTGGCTGCTCGACCACCTCGGCGGCGTCGAGCGCAAGGTCGCCCACGACCTGGCGCGGCTGCTCACCGGCAGCGCGGCCGACTGGGTGAGCGACTACTTCGAGCACCCGGCGGTGCAGGGCTTCCACGCCTCGTCCTCGGTGATCGGCTCCAAGGTCGGGCCGATGTCGCCAGGCTCGGGGCTGGTGCTGCTCTTCCACAAGATGGGCGAGCACGACGGCCACCTGGGCTCGTGGGCCTTCCACAAGGGCGGCAACGGCGGCTTCACGCAGGTGCTGGCGCGGGCTGCGGAGGCGTACGGCGCCGAGATCCGCCTCGGCGCCCCTGTCTCGCAGGTCATCGAGAAGGACGGTCGCGCGGTCGGTGTCGCCCTCGAGGACGGCACGGAGCTGCACGCCCCGGTCGTGGTGTCCTCGCTCGACGCCCGGCACACCTTCCTCGACCTGGTCGACCCGCGCAGCCTGCCGACCGACCTGGTCGACAGCGTCGAGCGCACCCGCTACCGCGGGGTGTCGGCCAAGGTGAACTTCGCCCTCGACGGCCTGCCGGTCTTCCCCGCGCTGCCGGACACGGTCGACCACTACGGCGGCTTCCTCAACATCGGGCCGACCATCGAGTACGTCGAGCGGGCCTTCGACGCCGCCAAGTACGGGTGGTACTCCGAGCGGCCCTACGTCGACGCCGCGATCCAGTCGGTGGTCGACCCCGACATGGCGCCGCCGGGCAAGCACGTGATGTCGTGCTTCGTCCAGTACGCGCCGTACGAGCTGCGCGGCAGTGACTGGGAGACCGAGCGCCAGCCGTTCGGCGACGTCGCCCAGGCGGTGCTCGAGGAGCACTTCCCGGGCTTCGGCGACCTCGTGCTGCACCGCGAGGTGGTCACGCCCCTCGACATCGAGCAGAAGACGGGGCTGAGCGAGGGCAACATCTTCGCGGGCGAGCTGCTGGCGCCGCAGATGTACTTCTTCCGCCCCGCACCCGGGTGGAGCCGCTACGCGACGCCGATCGACGGCTACTACCAGTGCGGCTCGGGCACCCACCCCGGCGGCTGCGTGATCGGCGCGCCCGGCAAGCTGGCGAGCGAGCGGATCCTGCGAGACCTGGGGCGATGAGCCTGACGCCCACCCGGATCCACCACCTCACCTGCGCGACGCTCTGCCCGTCGCTGCGCCGCGTGCCGGGGCTGGTGCCCGACCAGCTGGTGGCGCACGTGCTGCTGCTCGAGACCGCCGAGGGGCTGGTGCTCGTCGACTCGGGGTTCGGCACCGACGACGTCGCGCAGGGCGGTCGCCGGCTGGGCCGCGCGTTCGTGGCCGGCGTGGGGCCGCGGCTCGACCTCGCGCAGACCGCCCTCCACCAGGTGCGCGCGCTCGGCCACGACCCCGCCGACGTACGCCACGTCGTGCTCACCCACCTCGACCTCGACCACGCCGGCGGCCTGGCCGACTTCCCCGACGCGCAGGTGCACCTGCACCGCGCGGAGCTCGCGGCCGCGCTCAACCCGCGCCTGCGGGAGCGGCAGCGCTACGTCGCCGCCCAGTGGGAGCACGGGCCCCGGTGGCAGCCGCACGACGCCGGCGGCGAGGACTGGTGCGGGTTCACCGCGGTGCGTGCCGTCGGGGACGACGTGCTGCTCGTGCCCCTGCCCGGCCACACCCGCGGGCACAGCGGGGTCGCCGTACGCCGGCCGTCCGGCGGGTGGTTCCTCCACGCCGGCGACGCCTACTTCTTCCACGGCGACAAGAAACGGCCGCGCTCCTGCCCGCCGGGTCTGCGCAGCTTCCAGGTGATGGTGCAGGCCGACCGGACGGCTCGGCTGGTCAACCTCGAGCGGCTCCAGGAGCTGCACGCGACCCGTGACGACGTCACGGTGTTCTGCGCGCACGACCGCGCCGAGTTCCTCGCGCTGGAGGGCGTCACCGACTGACGGCGTGCCCGTCCTGCTCCTGCGGCGTGCGGGTGGGTGCGGGCAGCACGTCGTCCACGGCGATCACCACGTGGGCGTACGGCGAACGCTGCACCTCGAGGTCGTGGCGCAGCTGGGCGATGCCCGCGCGGTGGCGCCGCAGCGGCGCCTCGCCGGCGCCCGGCCCGAGCACCGCCGCGAAGTCGAGCACGAACGGCAGGAAGTCGGGCAGCTGGCGGTCGCCGTGCCCCCAGCCGTTGGCGCGGTAACCCTCCTCGAGTGCCAGCAGCGCGGCGCCGCGGACCTCGGCGTCACCGTCGATCGTGGGGTCCTCGGTGACGAGGTTGAGGCTGGGGCCGTCCTTCAGCCCGAACAGCCGCTCGTAGTGGCGCTGGACGTCCTCGGGCTGGCTGGCCCCGAACCACACGAGGAACGACGTGATCCGGCTGCGCAGACCGGGGTCCTCCAGCTCGGCGGCGGAGTCGGCGAGCCGCGGCGTCGCCGCCAGCAGCTCGTCGTCGGGGTAGTCCAGCAGCATCGAGGCCAGCCGGAACAGGCGACGGCGGTCGTCGTCGCTGACCTGCGTGCCGATCTCGGTGAACACCTCGTCCTCCCTCGCGCTCCCGGTCCGACCCTCCGCGTCCCCACGGCCCGTGCTCACCAATGTGCCGGTCGCGGCGCCGTCGGGACAGGGAGCGACGGTCCCGGCTTGCGGGGACCTTGGTCCCCCGTCCGCCGGGCCGTCGGAACCAGGCCGGGCGTCGCCTGACGGGTCGGTCGGCGACGGAGCCGAGGCCGCCCGATCATCGCTACCGTGGCGGGGTGGACAGCGTGACCCTGCCGCCCGGCTACGACCTCCGGGTCGCCTCCCCGGAGGCAGCCACCGCGCTGGCGGCGGCGTACACCCGCAACCGGGAGCACCTGGCGCCGTGGGAACCGGTCCGCGACGACGAGTTCTTCACCCGCGCAGGTCAGGAACGCCGCTTGGCCGACCTGCAGAGGGACGCCGAGGCCGGGACGGCCGTGGCGTGGCTGCTCCACCACGCGGACGCGGTGGTGGGTCGGGTCACGCTCAGCAACGTGACCGGCGGCGTCTTCCAGAGCGCCAACCTCGGCTACTGGGTCGACGTCGACCACACCGGCCGCGGGCTCGCGACGGCCCTCGTGCGGTTCGCGGCACGGCAGGCGACGGACCGGGGCCTACACCGGCTCGAGGCCGGCACCCAGCGCTCGAACGTCGCGTCGCGGGCGGTCCTCGCCAGGTGCGGCTTCGAGCTGATCGGGACGGCCCCGTCCTACCTGTTCCTGGCCGGCAGCTGGCAGGACCACGACCTGTGGCAGCGGATCCTCCACGACCGCGCTCCGCGGGCGAACTCCTAGCCCGCGAGCGCGACCGCCACGGCCAGCGCCCCGAAGCCCACCAGCTCCAGCAGCCCGAGGCGCGCCGGCCGGAGGGTGACGCCGCGTGCGGCCCGCGCCCGCTGCAGGAACGCCCGGACCACGCACCACACGTAGGGCAGCACCAGCAGCCAGGCGTCGGAGCCGCCCCACGCCAGCGCCAGCGCGGTCGCGACCGCGACGCTCGCCACGGCGGCGCCGTCCGCGAGACGGCCGAACGCCGGGTTGGCGCGCTCGCGGAGGTAGGACCGCACGTGCAGCGTCGACTCCCCCAGCGTGAGCGCGCACAGCAGGGCGGCGAGCAGCACGTGGGGTTCGAGCACGCGGTCCCACGGCACGTTCCAGTCGCCACGGGGAGCGCCGAGGCCGGCGACGACCGGCACGACGAGGGCGCACTCGAGCACCAGCACCGCGTCGTTGGTCAGCGACCGCTCGGCCCGGCGGCGGGCGTGGAGCAGGTTGACGCCGAAGAGCGCGGCCAGCACGGCCCCCGGCACCCACAGCCACGGGTGCCAGACGAAGGAGACCAGGGCGGGGAGCGCGAACACCCCGGCCCAGATGCGCAGGGGACGGTCGAACCGCTCCGGGCGCGGCGCCGCGAGCCGGCCGGCGACCGCCCAGGTCAGGGGGTACGCCGCGACCCACGCGACGCCCAGCACCACGAGGTCGACCCACCACGAGCGGGCCGCCGCGGGCGCGACCACCGCACCGACCACCAGCGGCAGGGCGAGGAACGCCCAGGCGCCGTGCTGCGGCGGCACGACCGCGTCACGCCGGCGGCGGGGCGCGGCCGACCCGCTCGACGGCGCGCCGGCGGTGCTGGACCCAGGGCTCACTCCCCCAGTGTGGCGAGCAGCGCCCCCTGCCCCGCAGGGCGCAAGGTCCCCGCGCAGGTGGGACCTCGGACCCCGTCGGCCGTGGAGTGCCTCGCTAGGCTCGCCGCATGATCGGTTTCCTGGTGGCAGGCCTCGTCATCGGCGCCCTGGCGCGCCTGTTCAAGCCCGGCAAGCAGAACCTCGGGCTGCTGGCCACGCTCGGCCTGGGTCTCGTCGGCTCGCTGATCGGCGGCACGGTCGCCTGGCTGCTCGGCACCGGCTCGATCTGGGAGCTCAACGTGCTCGGCTTCGTGCTGTCCGTGGTCGCCGCGGTGCTGCTGATCGGCACCGCGGAGAGCGTCGCCGGCAAGAAGTAGCGCGGGCGGTCAGCCCTTCGCGCCGTCCGGCTCGTCCGCGGGCTCGACCTCCACGTCGGCCTCGAGCACCGCGACCTCGGTCTCGACGGCGACCTCCGCCGGAGCCTCCGGCTCGTCGTCCGGCTCGGCGGGCGCGGCCGGCTCGGCCAGTGCCTGCTCGACCAGCGACGCCCCGGCCGAGCCGCCGGTGAGGGTGGCGAGCATCTGGCGCACGTTGGCGAGCTGGGCGTTGATGCTGTCGCGGCGCTGGCTGGCCGCCGCGAGCTCGCGCTCGGACTCCGCCCGCACCCGCGCGGCCGACGTGCGCGCCTCGGTCACGATCGACGACGCCTGCTGCTCGGCCTCCTCGATGATCCGGCGGCTCTCGCGCAGCGCCTCGTCGTGGGTCTTCTCGGCGTCGGTGCGGGTGCGCTCGATGTGGGCCTCGAGCTCGGCGAGCCGGTGCTGGTGCTCCTGCATCTGCGCGGTGAAGTCCTGCTCGGCGGACTGCCGGCGGGTGGCCAGCGTGGTCTCGAAGTCGGCGGCGGCCTGGGCAGCCTTGGCCCGCTGGTCCTCGTAGACGGCCTCGGCCTCCTGCAGGCGGGCGGCGGCATCGCGCTCGGCGGCGTCGAGCCGGTCGTCGGCGGTGCGACGGGCGTCCTCGAGCACCCGGGCGGCCTCGGTGTCGGCGTCGCTGCGGCGCTGCTCGGCGTAGCGGTCGGCGTCCTTGCGCAGCCGGGTCACGTCGTCGTCGAGCTGGCGGCGCTGGGCCTCGATCTCGGCGGCGGCCGTTGCCTTGAGGTCCTCGGCCTCCTCCTCGGCGAGCGAGAGGATCTGCACGACGCGCGGGCCGAGGTGGTCGAAGGTGAGCGGGGTCGCCGGCGTGTCGGCGTCGGCCGCGGCCTCCTGGTCGCTCGCGGCGCGCTCACGCTCGGCCTCGAGGACGCGCACCCGCTGGGCGAGCTCGTCGGCGCCGGCCCGCGCCTCGGCGGCGGCCTGCGCGAGCTCCGCGAGCCGCTGGTCGACCTGGGCCGTGTCGTAGCCACGCAGGACGACGCGGAACGGCTGGCTCTGCTCGGTCATGGGTCTTCAACCTCTTCTGGGGGGTGGGGGGCGGCGTCGGAAGGGGAGACGGTCAGGTCGTCCGGGCTGACGGCGAGGGCCTGGATCACGCCCGACAGGCCGCCGAGCTCGGCGGCGATCTCGTCGCGGCGGCGGGCGAGAACGGAGACCTCGGTGCGCGCGTCGTCGAGCAGGGCGCGGGCCTTGGCGCGGATCTCGTCGGCCTCCGCGCGGGCGGCGGCGACGTGCGCGGCGGCCTGCTGCCGCGCCGTACGGAGCTCGTCGGAGGCGGCGCGCTGCTGCTTGACCACCTCGGCGGCGACCCGCTCGCGCAGCAGCGTGGCTCCCGACTCGGCCTCGTCGAGCCGGCGCTGCGCCCGCTCGTGCACGAGCGCGGCGCGGTCCTCGGCGTCCTCCACGGTGCGGGCGGCGGCCTCGTCGGCCCGGGCGCGGACCTGTGCGGCGTCGTGCTCGGCGGCGGCGAGGATGCTCTCGGCAACGGCCTGGAGCTCCTGCGCGTCGGCCTCCGCGCGGTCGAGCTGCTCGCGCACCCGCTCGGTCAGGCGGTGCAGCACGGCCTCGACGCGCTGGCGGCTCTGGCGCACGTGGGTGCCGACGTCGCGGTGACCGAGCTCGCGGATCCGCTGGGCCTCCTGCTCGGCGGTGGCGAGCAGCGCGTCCATCGTCTGCTGGGTCCAGGCGGTCTGCTCGTCGGCCGCGCGGATCGCGGCCTCGGCCTCGGCGCGGGCCGAGGCGAGCAGCTCGTCCGCGGCGGCGCGCGACTCGGCGCGCAGGCGCTCGGCCTCCTCGTGGGCCTCGTGGGCCTCGGCGGCCGCCGTCTTGCGCAGCGAACCGCTCTCCTGCTCGGCCTCGGCGCGCAGCGCGGTGGCCCGTTCGTCGGCGTCGGCGAGCAGCTCGTCGGCCGCCTGCTGCGCCTCGCGGCGGCGGCGCTCGACGAGGTCGCGGGTCTCGGCCTCGAGCCGCTCCGCCTCGGCGCGGGCCTCGGCCAGCCGGGTCTCGGCCTCCGCGTGGGCCTCGCGGCGCAGCGTCTCGGTCTCCTCGCGGGTGGTGACCAGGTCTGCCTCGACCTCGGCGCGGGTGCGCTCGGCGTCCGCCCGGGCCTCCTCGAGCAGCTGGTCGCGCTGCTGCTCGGCGGCCTGGAGCAGCAGCGTGGCCTGCTCGCTGGCGCCGACGACGGACTCCCGGGCCTCCTCGGACGCGGCGGCGAGCTGCTCGCGGGCGAGCGTGAGCGTGCGCTCGGCCTCGGCCCGGTCGGCCATCGCGCGGTCGTGGAGCTCGCGGGCGTCGGCGCGGAGCCGGTCGCTCTCGGCGGTGGCCTCGCGGGCGTCGCGCTCGGCCTGCTCGCGGAGCTCGTCGGCGACCTGCTGGGCGCGCATGAGCAGGTGGGAGGCGGCGTTGGACCGGTCGGGCACGGCAGGCTCGTCGGGGAGCGCGACGCCTGCGGTCGGGTCGTCACGCACCTGTGAAGCTTCCACGGCTTTCCTCCCTCCGTGGTTCCCGGCCACGACGCATGTCCCGGAACGGCGCGTAGTTCCGCCCGATGGTACCGCCCCCGGGTGTCCACGAGCGGGCCGGTCACCGACCGGTCGGCGACCCCCGCGGATCAGCCGGCGGACGTCGCGTCGCCGAGCCCGAGCACGCTGATCAGGAGCCGCGCGGCCTCGCCACCCTCGCCGAGGGCGAGCTCGATCGCAGCCGGCACGTCGAGGTCCGCAGCCAGCACCCGGAGCACCTGGCCCGGGGCCGCCGCACCCTGCTGGGTCGGGCCGGCCGCCGCGGCGTGGAGCCGGTCGAGCGTGTCCGCCGCACGGTCGAGACCCGCGGGGTCCCAGTCCCACGGCTGCCGCCAGTCGCGGTGGAGGAGCATCAGCCGCACCACCGAGCCGGGGGCCGTCTCGAGCAGGTCGGCCACCAGCACCAGGTTGCCGGTCGACTTCGCCATCTTCTCCCCGTCGCGACGCACCTCGCCGACGTGCACCACCGACCGCGCGAACGGCGTCACGCCGGAGGCAGCCTCGACCATCGCCACCTGGTAGGCGTGGTGGGGGAAGGCGAGGTCCTGGCCCCCGAGCAGCACGTCGATCGAGGTGCCCAGCGTCGCCATCGCCATCGCCGCGCACTCCGCGTGCCAGCCCGGGCGGCCCCAGCCCCACGGGCTCGGCCACGACGGCTGGCCCTCGGCCGAGGGACGCCACACCGGTACGTCGAACGGCGACTCCCGCTCGGGCAGGCCGTCCTGGTCGCCGAAGTCGCGGGACGCCGCGAGCGCCTCGTCGACGGCGAGACCGGCCCGCGCCGGCAGGTCGCCGCCCCGGAACAGCACGTGGCCGTCGATCTCGTAGGCCCGGTCGGCCGCGAGCAGCGCCGCCGCCAGCCGCTGCACCGCCGGCACGTGCCGGTGGGCGCGCGGCTTCTGGTGCGGCTCGGCCACGCCCAGCGCGCGCATGTCGCGCTCGAACAGGAACTCCTGCGTGACCGCGAGCTCGTCGGGCAGGCGGCCGCGGCGCTCCGCCTCGGCGGTGAGCACGTCGTCGATGTCGGTCACGTTCCGCGCGCTGAGCACCTCCGCCCCGCTCGCCCGGGCCACCGAGACCAGCAGGTCGGCCCACACGAACGTGGAGGCGTGCCCGAGGTGCGTGACGTCGTACGGCGTGATCCCACAGGTGTAGAGCCGGACGGGTCCGACCGGGAGGATCGGGTGCCCGGCCACGACGAGCGGGGTGGGCACCGGCGTCGCGGCCGGGTAGCGGGTCGAGGGCGTGGTCGCGGTCATCAGGGCCGACGCTACCCCGACCGCAGGGTCGGCCGACTGGTCCGGCCCACCTCCGGACGACCACCGCGGAATCGGCACCCTCAGGTCCCGCTCGGTAGCCTGCGCGGCATGGACGACCCCCGAAGTACGAACCGTTCACCTCTGGCCACCGGAGGTGAACGGGCCTGATGGACAGCGACACCCTGCTCAACCTGATCCTGGTCCTCGTCTTCGTGCTGGTCGGCGGCGTCTTCGCCGCCACCGAGATCGCCCTGGTCTCGCTGCGCGACAGCCAGCTCGTGCAGCTCGAGCGCGGCAGCGCCCGCGGCGCCCACGTGGCGGCCGTGGCGCGGGACCCCAACCGCTTCCTGGCCGCGGTGCAGATCGGCGTCACGGTGGCCGGCTTCTTCTCCGCCGCGTACGGCGGGTCGACGCTCGCGCCCGACCTCGCGCCGTACCTCGAGCACCTCGGGCTGCCCGAGGACGCCGCGACAACCACCGCACTCGTGGTGATGACGCTGCTCATCGCCTACCTCTCGCTGGTGCTCGGCGAGCTGGTGCCCAAGCGGCTCGCCCTGCAGCGCTCCACCGGCCTCTCGCTGGCCGTGGCGCCGCCGCTCGACCGCTTCGCCACCCTGATGCGGCCGGTGATCTGGCTGCTCTCGGTCTCGACCAACGCCGTGGTCCGCGTGCTCGGCGGTGACCCGCACGCCTCCGGCGAGGAGCTGTCGGAGGAGGAGCTGCGCGACCTCGTCGCCACCCACCAGTCGCTCGGCGAGCAGGAGCGGACGATCGTCCGCGACGTGCTCGGTGCCTCCGAGACCTCGGTCAAGGAGGTGATGCGACCGCGCGGCGAGGTCGAGTTCCTCGAGCTCGGCATGTCGCTCCCCGACGCGTGCGCGCGGGTGCTGGAGCGGCCGTTCTCGCGCTACCCGGTGATCGGCGAGGGCTTCGACGACGTGCGCGGCTTCCTGCACGCGCGCGACCTGCTCGGCGTCCGCGAGGACGACGACCGGACCGTCGCGGCGCTGACCCGCGAGGTGCTGATGCTGCCGGCGACCAACAAGGTGCTGCCGGCGGTCTCCACGATGCGCGAGACCGGCACGCACCTCGCGGTGGTCGTCGACGAGTACGGCGGCACCGACGGCATCGTCACCCTCGAGGACCTCGTCGAGGAGCTGGTCGGCGACATCCGTGACGAGCACGACCTGCTCGAGGCCCCCGACCCGGGAGGCGAGGGCGCCGGCATCGACGCGGGCCTGCGCCTCGAGGACTTCACCGAGCAGACCGGTCTCGAGCTCGAGGACGGCAGCTACGAGACCGTCGCCGGCTACGTGATCGCCCGTCTCGGACGGATCCCCGTGGTCGGCGACGCCGTGGACGTCGGGACCGACCGCCTCGTCGTGGACGAGATGGCCGGCCGGCGGGTCACGCGGGTCCGGCTGCACCGCGACGTGACGGCGCCCACGGGCGACTGAGGACCTCAGGCCCTGCCCCGCCCGGCGTGGACCGACCACGCTGGGACGCAGGAGGTCCGACCGCCATGTCCTCGCGACGCCAGCTCGTCCTCACCGGGCTCGCCGGTGTCGCGTCGTACGCCGCGGTGCAGCGCGCCGCGCGCACCTGGGGCAGCACGCCGGTCGAGCGGCGGAGCCGGCTGCCGGGTGACGCGCTGGTGCCCGATGCTCCCGTCGTGACCGACCACGCCCGCACGGTCGCGGCCCCGCCGCACGCGGTGTGGCCGTGGCTGACGCAGGTCGGGTGGCACCTGGGCGGCTGGTACACGCCGCGCTGGGTCGACCGGCTCCTCTTCCCCGACAACTGGCCGAACCTCGACCACCTCGACCCGACCCTCACCCGCCGCCTGGCCGTCGGCGACCTGATCCCCGACGGCCCGCCCGGCACCGCCGTCTTCGTCGTCGAGCAGGTCGAGCCCGAGCGGGTGCTGCTCCTCCGCTCGACCACCCACCTGCCACCGTCGTGGGCCGACCGTGCCGCGATGGAGTGGACCTGGTGCTTCGTGCTCACGCCCACCTCCGACGGCGGCACCCGGGTCCACCTGCGGGTCCGTGGCCGCACCTCGCCGTGGTGGCTGACGCTGCTCTACACGGCGCTGGTCGTGCCGGCCGACCTCGTGATGGCGCCGGGCATGCTCCGCGGGCTCGACCGCCGCGCGACCCACCCCGGCCCGCCCGGGGTGTCGGGCCGCGCGCCGTACGCCGGGGTGACCTCGTGACCAGCACGACCCGCACCCCCAGAACTTCGACCCCGGTCACGACGCCTTCGTGGTGGCGGGCGCTGGCCGGGGTCGAGGTCGCGCTGGCCGCGGTCGCGGTGGTCGCCGACCTGCTGCTCCCCGCGCTCGTGCTGGTGGTCATGGCCGCGCTCTCCCTCGCCGTACGACGGCAGCGGCCGGGCACCCTCGGCTTCCACCGCCCCGCGCGTCCCGGGCGCCTGGCCCTCACGGTCCTGGGCCTGACCGTCGCGTGGACGGCCGTGCAGTTCCTCCTGGTCACGCCGCTGGTCGAGGCGCTCACCGGCAGCAGCCACGACGTTTCCGACCTCGCCGAGGTCGAGGGCGACGCCGGCCTGCTGCTGGTGCTCGTGGTCGCCTCCTGGACCATCGCCGCGCTCGGCGAGGAGACCGCGTTCCGCGGCTACCTGCTCACCCGCGTCACCGACGCGTGCGGCGGGCCGGGCCGGGCCGCCACCGTGGTCGCCGTGCTGGTCTCGTCGCTGCTCTTCGGGCTGATCCACACCGAGCAGGGCCTCGCGGGCGTCGTGATCACGGCCGTGGACGGCGTCTTCCTCGCCGTGCTCCGCCTCCGCCTCGACGGCGGCGTGTGGGCCTCCGTGCTGGCGCACGGCTTCAACAACACCCTCGGCCTGACCGTCTTCTTCCTGGTCGGGCCGGTCGCGGCGCCGTGGTGAGACGGGTGGGTGGCGGTCAGCGACCCACGTCGAAGACGGTCGCGACCGCCGCCATGTCGGCGCCACCCAGCCCCTTGGCCGCGACCTACGGCGCGTCCATCGCGCCGCCCCGCAGCGCCTCGACGAAGAGCGCGGGGGCCGGGCCGAGCGCCGAGGCCAACGCCCAGGACTGGGCGATCCCGGCGTTGAGCGTCGCGACGAAGGCGTTGCAGACCAGCTGGAGCGCACTCGCGTCGCCGATCGTCTCGCCCACGTCGACGGAGCGGGAGCCGACCGCGTCGAGCACCGGCGCCGCGGACGCGCGGGCGGCGGCCGGTCGAGAGGCGAGCACGACCAGCGCGCCGGCCTCGGCCGGCTTGCGGGTGCCGAGCACCGGCCCGTCGACCAGGCGGCCCGCGGCCGCGCCGGCCGCCGCGGCGATGCGCCGCACCCCGTCCGGACCGACCGTGCTCGACTGCACCCAGACCGCGTCCGGGCCGAGGGCACCGACCAGCTCGTCGGCAACCGCCAGCACCGACGCCTCGTCGTAGACCAGGCTCAGCACCGCGTCGGCCCCGTCGACGGCCTCGGCGACCGACCCGGCGCCCATGATCCCGGTCCCCAGCACTGCAGCACGCATGTCCGCCGGTCTGCCAGCGCGAGCTGAGGTGGCCGCCGGCCACTCATCCTCCCTGCATGACGCCCGCGCAGGCGTCCCTTCCCTACGCTCCGCCCATGGCGTCGCCGAGCCCGAGCACCCCCGCCGACTCCCCCGCTGGGCCTGCCGCGCCCGCGGGCCGTCCGACCAGCCACTGGTGGCGGCTGACCTGGGGCGACCTCGGCCGCGCGCTGATCGCCCTCGTCGGCGCCGTGATCGGCATCCAGCTGGCGTCGTGGATCGTCCCGGGCTTCGACGTCGGTGGGTTGGGCAATGCGGTGGTCGTGGCGATCAACGTGTTCGTCTGGGGCATCATCCTGCGGCCGCTGATGGTGCGCCTCGCCGTGCTGCTCGGCGCGATCGGCACGCTGCTGATCGGCCTCTTCGGGCAGGCGATCATCATCTTCATCGCGGTCTGGGACGTGGACGGCAAGAACGACGTGACCGTGCTGAGCGCGCTCATCGCGTCGTGGATCGTGGCCGCGGTCTCCACGCTGCTCACCTACCTCGCCACCGCCGGCACCGACGACGCGGTCACGGCGAGCTTCCTGCGCCGCGCCCGGCGCCGCTCCCACACGGTGTCCGACCCGGACGTCGACGGGATCCTCTTCGTGCAGGCCGACGGCGTGCCCTGGCCGGTGCTCGACTGGTGCATCCGCGCCGGAACCCTGCCCACGCTCTCGCGCTGGATACGCAGCGGCAGCCACGAGATGGCCGAGTGGCGACCGAAGCTCCCGGCCACCACGCCCGCCAGCCAGATGGGCATCCTGCACGGCACCATCGAGGGGATCCCGGCGTTCCGCTGGGTCGACCGCGCCGAGGGGCGCGTGTACGTCGCGAACAAGCCTGCCGACGCCAAGCTGATCGAGGCCAGCCACAGCGACGGCCGCGGCCTCCTCGTCGACGACGGCGTCTCGGTCAGCAACCTCTTCACCGGCGACGCGCCGTGGGCCTACGCGACGATGAGCGCGATGGGTCGCTCCCAGGAGACCAAGGAGACGCGGATGGCGCTCTCCCAGTTCCTGGCCAGCCCCGTCGGCCTCTCCCGATCGATCCCGAAGCTGGTCGCCGAGGTCTTCCAGGAGCGGTTCCAGTCACGTCGCGCGATCCGCCGTGACATCCGGCCGCGGGTGCACCGTGGCTGGGGCTTCGTCGGCGAGCGGGCCGCCCTCACGGGTGTGCTGCGCGACGTGAACACGGCGATGGTCGCGGACGCGATGCTCAAGGGCCGGCGCTCGATCTACGTCGACTACGTCGACTACGACGCCGTGGCGCACCACGCCGGCGTCCTGCGTCCGGAGTCGATGGCCGCGCTCGAGGGCATCGACTCGGTCCTCGCCCAGCTCGAGCAGGTCGCCGCCGTGGCCCCGCGGAAGTACCACATCGTGGTGCTGTCCGACCACGGCCAGTCGCAGGGCGCGATCTTCTCCGACCGCTACGGCGAGGACCTCGCCACCCTCGTCTCCCGCCTCGCCGACGCCGACGTCGTCGCGGCCGGCGACAACCACGAGGGCGTCGGTTCGCTCAACGCCGTGATCGCCGGGTCGAGCAGCGACGACACCGTGATGGGCCGGGCCCTCGGCCGCACCAGCGACCGGGTCGCCGAGGGCTCGCTCAAGGGCGCGACCGACGCGGCCGCCGTCGAGCAGAGCGAGGCCACCACGCCGGCCGAGACGGAGGGCGCCGACCGGTTCATCGTCTTCGGCTCCGGCAACCTCGGCCTGGTCTACGTCGCCGGCGAGAAGCACCGGCTCACGCTCCAGGAGCTCACCGAACGCTTCCCCGCCCTCGTGCCCGGCCTGGTCGCCCACGAGGGCGTCGCCTTCGCGGTCGTCGACACCGCCGACCACGGCCCGGTCGTGCTCGGCAAGGGCGGCGAGCACCGCGTGCGCACCGGCGAGGTCGTCGGCGAAGATCCGCTCGCCGGCTTCGGCGACCACGCACCGGCGTTCGTGCTCCGCGCTGCGAGCATGCCCGAGGCGCCCGACATCTACGTCAACAGCCTGGTCGACGACCTCGGCGAGGTCGCGGCGTTCGAGGGCCTCGTGGGCTGCCACG
The DNA here is from genome assembly GCF_042657275.1 of Nocardioides taihuensis. NCBI lineage: Bacteria > Bacillati > Actinomycetota > Actinomycetes > Propionibacteriales > Nocardioidaceae > Nocardioides > Nocardioides taihuensis. Next base: position 413,872 of record NZ_JBHSKD010000002.1, on the reverse strand, counting down.
GCGGCCTCGGCGGGTGGCAGGATCGCGCGATGATCGTGTGGCCCCGCGAGCTCCCCGGCCCCGCGGAGATGATCGTCGGCGCCGACGCCGTGCACCGGGTGCTCGTCGGCTGGCTCGAGCGGCTCGGCCACCGCACCGGGCTGCGCGAGCAGGCGACGGACGCTGCTCAGGCGGGCGGGTAGTCCTCGTCGGGCGCGCCCACCTCGGTCTCCTGCTCGAGCACGTCCGCCTCGTCGGCGTCCTCGTCGAGCACGCGGGGGGTGGGGCCGGTGGGCTCGTCGTCGTCCAGGCCGCGCCGCTGCTCGGCCAGGTCGGCCTCGTCGGCCTCGACGGTCGGGTCCGGGGCCTCGGGGGTCTGGGATGCCATGGCTCTTCCTGTCCTCGCCGTGTCGTGCCGGATGGTCAGCCCACCGTCGCACACCGGTGGTCGCGCCGCGTCCCCCACCCCGGACGACGCCCGGTGCGAGAGCCACCGCGGCGGGCGAACTTCATCCTCTGCAGAGGATCAGCACGCCGTGGCGCCGCCCTAGCGTTCGGCCATGAACACCATCCAGCTCACCGACACCGAGCTCGAGCTGGCCCGCCACGCCCTGCGCGCCTACCTCGGCTCCTTCGGCCACGACGAGGCGGACACGCTCCACGCGATCAAGCAGGTCATCGCCAAGCTCGACGAGGCCTCCAGCCCGGCCTGACCCGGTCCCGCCCTCAGGAGCCCGCGCCCTCCACGGGTCGCGGTGACGCGAGGTGCACGAGCATCTCGGTCATGGCGGCGAGGTCCGCCGACGAGCGGTCGGGGTCGGGGTCGCTCAGGTACTGCAGGATCAGGCCGTTCACGTTGGCGACCATCACCCGGGCCAGGGTGTCGTAGGGAACGGCGCACGTCTCCCCCGCCGCCTCGGCTGCCTGCCGGCACCACGCGCCGACCACGCTCGTGTAGCCGTCCACCTGCCAGCGCGCGAGGTTCTCCATGCCGGGCGTGCGCAGCGCGTGCGTCAGCAGCTCGTACTGCACCAGCAGCAGGCCGCGCCCGCCGACCACCATCTGCTCCCAGTAACCGGCCAGGCCACCGCGGATCGCCTGCTCGAGCCCGCCCCCGAGGTCGACGACAGCGCCGAGGAGGGCGGCGACGTCGCCGGCGATGTCCTCGGTGACCGCCGTGAGCAGGAGGTCGCGCGACGGGAAGACGTAGTGGAGCGTGCCGAGCGGGATGTCCGCCTCGGCCGCCACGGCGCGCAGGGTGGTGCCCGCCACGCCGTCCCGCTCGAGGACGGCCCGGGTCGCCGTCACGATCTGCCCGCGCCGCTCGGACGCCTTCACGTACGCCATGCACCCACCCCGACTCCCCCATGACTCGGTCGACCGTCCAAGTCTTTCACGCCAGGACTTGAAATCGCGCCTGTGACGTGGCTAACGTCCTCCAAGTCGGTCAACCGACCGACTTTTGAGAGGGCCGTGCAGGGCCACCCTCGCCCGCCGTGCCCCGAGAGGACCCCCGCTTCATGCGCCATCCCGCCGCGCGTACCGCGCTCGCGACCGCCGCCGCCACCGCCGCCGCCACCGTGGCCGTCACCCTGGCCCCGGGCCTGCCCCTCGGCACGGCACGGGCCACGACCGGTGGCCCGCAGGACGACCGGGGCGCCACGCCGACGGTCGAGCAGGTGACCCTCGTGACCGGCGACGTCGTCCGGGTCACCACCGGCGCCGACGGCCGGCAGTCCGTCGTCCTGCAGCCGCGCCCCGACGGCACGGTCCCCCAGGCCGCGATCAACCGGGCGCACGGCCACCTCTACGTCGTGCCCGCCGAGGCGTTCGGCCTCCTGGCAGACCACCGCCTCGACCACGACCTCTTCGACGTCACCACCCTGCTCGAGGACGAGTACGACGACGCCTCGCGCGCCACCCTGCCGGTGATGGTCGACTACGGCCGCGGCCGTACCGCCGCCGTCGAGGCGCGGACGGCGTCGTTCGCCGGCGCCGACCGCACGGTGACCATCCCCCGCCTCGGGATCACCGCCTTCCACACCGAGAAGCAGGACGCTCGGGCCTTCTGGGCCGACCTGACCGCAGGTCGGGACGCCGTCGGCCACCCCACCACGCTGGCCGACGGCGCCCTCCGCGTGCACCTCGACGGGCGCGTCGAGGCGACCCTCGAGGACTCCGTCCCCCAGATCCACGCGCCCGAGGCCTGGGCCGCGGGCTTCGACGGCACCGGCGCGACCGTCGCCGTGCTCGACACCGGCTACGACCCGACGCACCCCGACCTCGCGGGCGTCGTGGCCGACTCCGCGAACTTCACCACCGACGCCTCGGTCGTCGACGGCAACGGCCACGGCACCCACGTGGCGTCGACCGTCGCCGGCAGCGGCGCCGCCTCCGACGGCCTGCGCACGGGCGTGGCGCCCGGCGCCCAGCTGCTCGTGGGCAAGGTGCTCTCCGACGGCGGCTACGGCGAGGACTCCTGGGTCCTGGCCGGCATGGTGTGGGCCGTCGACCACGACGCCGACGTCGTGAGCATGAGCCTCGGCGGCGACACCGACGACGGCACCAACGCCCTCGCCCAGGCGGTCGACGAGCTCTCCGCCACCTCCGACTCCCTGTTCGTGGTCGCCGCCGGCAACAACGGCGACGCCGGACCCTCGACCGTCACCGCACCCGGCAGCGCCGCCGCGGCGCTCACGGTCGGCGCGGTCGACGTCGACGACCACATGGCGTCGTTCTCCGGTCGCGGCCCCCTCGTCCGCAGCGGCACGCTCAAGCCGGAGGTCGTGGCGCCGGGCGTCGACGTGACCGCCGCCCGCGCCGCCGGCACCGCTCTCGGACCGGTCGTCGACGACGCCTACACGACGATCAGCGGCACCTCGATGGCCACGCCCCACGTGGCCGGCCTGGCGGCGATCCTCGCCGAGCAGCACCCGGCCTGGGACGGCGAGCGGATCAAGGACGTGATCGCGGACAGCGCGGTCCCCGTCGCCGACGCGACCGGCTTCGACGCCGGTACGGGTCGCATCGACGCGCTCGCAGCGGTCGAGCAGGACGTCGTGGCACCGGCGTCGCTGTCGCTCGGCACCTTCTCGTGGCCCTACGCCGATCTCCAGCCGACGACCACCGCGCTCTCCTGGACCAACACCGGCGACCAGCCGGTCACCCTCGCGCTCGCCCTGGCCTCCGAGGACGGCACCGCCGAGCCCACCGGTTCGATGTCGCTGGCCGCCGACCAGGTCACCGTCCCCGCGGGGGGTACCACCTCCGTCGACGTCGTCCTCGACCCGACACTGGCCGCCCCCGGCTCCTACTCCGGAGTGGTCACGGCCACCCCCAGCGACGGCGGCGGCACAGTGCGCACGGCGGTCTACTACCTCCTCGAGCCCGAGCGCTACGACGTCACGGTCACCGTCAGGCCCCGCAGCGACACGCAGGTCGCCTCGCACCAGATCGGCCTCAACGGCTTCGGCGAGCCGTGGGTCTACGAGCAGCGCACCTTCGATGCCGGACCCGGCGAGCGCACCGCGACCTTCCGCCTGCCGCCGGGCAGGTACGCCACCGGCGCCATCTCGTTCGGCGTCGCCGACGACGGCGCGGACCAGGGCGTGGTCACCTACGACCCGTCGTTCACCGTCACCGGCGACACCGACATCGTGCTCGACGAGGACGACACCGGGCAGTTCAGCTACGACGTCGACCGGCCCGTCGTCGACGACGGCGCGATCCTCGACGTCGAGTGGACCGACGGCACGGACGTCGCCGGCTACATCTTCTACGGCCACGTCGACCGCGTGTACGCCCGGCCGTCGGCGGGCCTCGGCGGCACCACGACCATCGCCGCGAACTGGCTGCTCAGCCAGCCCGAGGGCGTGCTCGACGCCGGCGGCGCCCCCCTGGCCCTGCGACCGCTGACCGCCCCCGGCGGCTCGGTGACGCGCACACCGGTGCCGGTCGTCGACGGCACCTGGCCGGTGGTGGACGCCGGCAGGGCCGACGCCCCCGACACCTCGGCGGCCTCGGGTGCCGTCGCGCTGGTCGCGGGCACCTGCGCCGACCTGACCCCGGCCGCCCAGGCCCTCGCCGCGGCCGGCGCCGCCGCCGTGGTCGCGTACGCCGCACCGGGCGCGGCGTGTGCCGGCACGGTCGAGGCCGACCTCGACCTGCCGCTGCTCGAGGCGAGCCCGTGGGAGGCCGCCGGGCTCCTGGCCTCGGCCCCGGGCGACGCCCACCTGGCCACGCACGCCTCCCCGTCGTACATGTACGACCTCGTGCACTTCTGGGACGCCGTGCCCGACGGCGGCACCGTCTCCGGGACGGGTGACGCCGTGGCCACGCTGGTGGAGCACTACCGCGGCCTCGGAAGCACCAGCGGCCGCCGGATGCAGGCGGTCGAGGAGCTCATCGCGTGGGTCCCCGCCCGCAACGGGGTGGCGAACATCGGGCTCGTGCGGCCGGTGCCGTTCCCCGGCCGGGTCACCCACGTGATCTCCACCGGCTCCGGCACGCGGTGGGAGCGGACCGTCGCGATCCAGGACTCCGAGCTCGGCGGCGAGTACGCCCGCCTCTACGCGCCGCGGCGCGCGTTCGCGGGCGGCAGTCGCGTCGCCGACACGTGGTTCGGCGGCGTCGTGGGCTCGCGGGTATCGCCCCTGACGACGACCACCAACGGCGCCCCGCCGCCGACCCGCGAGGGCGACGAGCTGTTCCTCTCGATGGGCGCGTGGACCGACGACGCGGGCCACTTCACGAACTCCGACATGTTCGCCAGCGAGGAGTACGACGGTCGGATCTTCGTCGACGGCGACCTCGAGCTCCACCAGGACGCGTCGGTGTTCATGAACACCGCGATCCCCGCCGGTCGTCACGACATCCGGGTGGTCGCGGAGGCCCGTCGTCACAACCGCTTCTGGCGGTTGTCCGACCGCGTGCACACCGAGTGGACCTTCCGCTCGGCGCCGCCGGAGGACGCCTGGGACGTGCTGCCGATGCTCGGCGTCGACTACGGGATCCGGCTGTCGTCGACCAACCAGGCACCTGCTGGGCGGGTCGGGCTCGACGTCGACTTCACGATGCCGCGCGGCCTCCCGGCGCCGACCATCACCCGGCACCAGGTCGCGGTGTCGTGGGACGGCGGCGACACCTGGCGCGCCGTACGTCCGCAGCACTGCGGCGACGACTCCTGCCACCTCGTGCTGCACAACCGGGCCGGCCGTCACGCCAGCCTGCGCGTCAGCGCCACGGACCAGGCCGGGCGCACCGTCCGGCAGACGGTCCTCCACGCGTACTCGGTGCAGGCGGCTCGCCCCTAGCCCGCCGGCCGAGGACGCCGCCGGAGCCCAGTTCCGGCGGAGCCCGAGGCGGGGTGGCCCCGGCCGGCACCGGGGTCACCCTGTCGGGGTGATGCGCAGGGCGCCGCACCCGACGAGGGTCGCGGGTACCGGTGACCGATCGGTCACGGGGTCGCGGCCTTCGAAGGAGGCAGGTGCATGACGGACCAGATCACCGAACCACTGCCGGACGAGCTCGACGAGCTCGGTCCGGTCGACTGGATCGTGGTGGAGTTCCCGGGCAGCAAGTTCAACGGCAAGGTCGCTCCCGCTCTGCAGGCCCTCGTCGAGGCGGGGACCGTGCGGGTGCTCGACCTGCTGCTGATCCGCAAGGACGAGGACGGCGCGACCGAGTTCTTCGAGCTCACCGACCTCGAGGACGGCGAGCTCGGCGAGCTGCGTGCCTACGAGACCGCGGTCGCCATGCTCCTCAGCGAGCAGGACGTCGAGGCGATCGCCGCGGCCGTCGACCCCGGCAGCACCGCGGCCCTCCTCGTCTGGGAGAACCTGTGGGCGGCGCCGTTCGCGTCGGCCGTGCGTCACGCCGGCGGCCAGCTGGTCGCCAGCGGTCGGATCCCGATCCAGGCGCTGCTCGCCGTGATCGAGGAAGACCAGGAGAGGGAGGGCTGACATGCCACTCGCAGCACGCAGGATGCGGCGCGCATCGGCAGTGGGACCGGCGCCGGTCGCGAGGACCGCGGCGACCGTCGGCACCGTCGCCGTCGTCGCCCACGGCGTCAACCGGCGCAGCGACCGGCGCGAGGACCGGCGCGACGACCGCGGAGACCGACGGGAGGACCGGCGCGACCGGCGATTCTGAGGCACGAGGCGGGTCCCTCGCGTCGAGGACCCCGCGCTCAGACAGGCAGAGGGGCACGTTCGAGCCCCTCTGCCTGTGCCCGGGGATCGCAGCTGCTGCCCCCTACGGGCAGGGCCCCTTCTGGAGCCTCGAGAAGCCCTCCTCGGCCGCGTACGCCGTGCCGACCTCGTCGGCCGGGTAGGTCTCCGGCCGGAGGTCGAGCAGCGTCCCGTCGGGCAGTGTCACCGACTCCTCCGACCCCACGACGAGGCACTCGCCGCTCGGCAGGATCACGTGGGCCCGGTTGTGCGCCGAGGCCGTCTGGCACAGCACCAGCACGAGCACCGGCGCGAGCAGCACCCCCTTGACCAGTGTCGCCCTCACGTCTCTCTCCCTTCGTCGAGGAACCCCTCCCGGGCCGTCCCCGGGGAAGGTCCGGGAGGACCGTACGGGCGCGCTCTTGAAGAACTCTGGACTCGGTTCGTCGGTCCGGCGACGGCACCAGGGCTTACGGTGCCCACGTGGAGTTCCGGCTTCTCGGGCCTCTGGAAGCCGAGGGTCGCGACGGCGCGATCTCCCTCGGTGGCCGCAAGCAGCGCACGGTCCTGGCCCACCTCCTGATCCGCGTGAACCGGGTGGTCGCGACCGACCGCCTGATCGACCTCGTCTGGGACGACGACCCTCCACCTGCGGTGCGCAATGTGCTCCAGACCTATGTCTCGAGGTTGCGCAAGGGCATCGGCCCGGAACGACTGGTGACCCGGCACGGCGGCTACGTCCTGCTCGCTGACCCATCGGAGATCGACGCCGAGGCCTTCACGACGCTCGTCGAACATGCCCGGACCAGCACTCCGATCGATGCGGACGAGGCGGTGCTCCACTACCGGCGGGCGGAGGCGCTGTGGCGTGGCAGCGCGCTGGAGGATCTCGCCGACCAACCGTCCTTGCGCAGCGAGATCGCGCGTCTCGACGAGCTCAGGATGACGGCGACCGAGGAACGCATCGTCGTCGAGCTCGCCCTGGGCAGGCACCGCGAGCTCGTCGCCGAGCTGGAGGCGCTGACCACCGCTCATCCGCTTCGCGAGGCGCTGTGGGCGCAGCTGATGACGGCGCTGTACCGGTCCGGCCGCCAGTCGGAGGCACTCGCGACGTACCGGCGGGCACGGACCCACCTCGTGCGGGAACTGGGGCTGGAGCCCTCGGCCGACCTGAAGCGGCTCGAGCAGCGGATCCTCGACCAGGACCCCGCCCTCGACTCCGCGGGAATCCCGGTGCGCGGACTCCGCCTCCTGGAACGGATCGGTGAGGGCTCGTTCGGGGTGGTCCACCGGGCGAGCCAGCCCCAGGTGGGCCGCGATGTCGCCGTCAAGGTCGTGCGCCCGCGCTTCGCGAACGACCCCGCCTTCATCCGGCGCTTCGAGGTCGAGGCCCGGCTCGTCGCCCGGCTCGAGCATCCCCGCATCGTGCCTCTCTACGACTTCTGGCGTGAGCCGTCCGGCGCCTTCCTGGTGATGCGGCTGCTGCGCGGTGGAAGCCTCCGCGACGTCCTGGCGCAGGGCCCTCTGCCGGCCGACCAGGCGCTCGCGGTGGTCGAGCACGTCGGAGCTGCACTTGCCACGGCTCACCGCAACGGCGTGGTGCACCGCGACGTCAAGCCGGCCAACATCCTCTTCGACGAGGAGCGCAACGCCTACCTGTCCGACTTCGGGATCGCGCGCGGTCTCGACCAGCTCCGCGAGGACGACCTGTCACCGGTGACGGGCTCGTCGGTCCACTACCTCTCCCCCGAGGAGGTTCGGGGGGAGACCCCGACGGAGCGGGCCGACATCTACCGCCTGGGACTGGTCCTGTTCGAGATGCTCACCGGTCAGCACCCGTGGGAGCTGGCCGGGACCGCCAACGACGCCGACGGACGGGCCGACGACCTGCCGTCCTTGGCCAGCCTGCGCCCCGACCTCCCGCCCGGTCTGGAGACCGTGGTCCGACGTGCGACCTGCTCCGAGCCGGCCGACAGGTATGCGGACGTGCCCTCACTGGTGGACGCGGTCGTGGCGGCGCTGCGGGCCACGCCGTCCCCCGACCTCTCCCGGATCCCGGCGCACAACCCGTACAAGGGACTGCGCCCCTTCGAGGAGCCGGACGCAGCAGACTTCTTCGGTCGCGAGCACCTGGTGTGCCATCTCGTCGAACGCCTGGCCGACGAGAGCGACAGCAGCCGGATCGTGGCCCTGGTCGGCCCGTCGGGCAGCGGCAAGTCCTCGGTGGTGCACGCCGGGCTGGTGCCCGCGATGCGTGCCGGCGCGGTCAGCGGATCGGAGCGCTGGCTCGTCGCCGAGATGACGCCCGGTGCGCACCCCTTCGTGGACCTGGCGGCCGCCTTCCTCGCCCTGGCACCAACGGTCCCGCCCCGGGACCTGTTCGAGGGGCTGGAGCGGGGAGGGGAGGCGCTGCTCGCCGCCGTCGAGTGGCTGCTCCCGGACGACGGTTCGCGGTTGCTCCTCGTCATCGACCAGTTCGAGGGGGTGTTCACGGACGCCGACGAGGTCACGCGCTCACGTTTCCTCGCCGCACTCGACGAGGCGGCCGCCACGCCCGGGGGCCGGCTCCGCGTCGTGCTGACGCTCCGTGCGGACTTCCTCGACCGACCGCTGGCCCACTCCGGCTTCGCCTCGCACCTGAGGTCGGGGACCGAGCTCGTCGTCGCGCTCACCCCGGAGGAGCTGGAGCGCTCCATCGCGGGTCCCGCCGAGCGCGCCGGACTCGTGCTCGAGCCCAGCCTGGTCGCCCGGCTGGTCTCGGACGTCCACGACCAGCCCGGCGGCCTCCCGCTGCTGCAGTTCGCCCTGGCAGAGCTGGTCGACGGTGCTAGCACGTCCACGCTCTCGCTGGCGGCGTACGCCGATCTCGGCGGGGTGGCCGGCGCGGTCGCGCGTGGTGCCGAGGAGACCTACGCGTCGTTGTCGCCCCGTCAGCAGGACCGCGCACGACAGCTCTTCCTGCGCCTGGTCCAGCGCGGCGACGGCGCCAGGCCCACGCGGCGCCGCGTGCTCCGCGCCGAGCTCGGGTCGCTTGCGGACGACCCGGCGGAGATGGACCAGGTGGTCGACGCCTTCGTCCGCCGCCGCCTCCTCTCGCTCGACCGCGACACCGACAGCAGGGCACCGACCGTCGAGCTCGCGCACGAGTCGTTGCTCGACGCCTGGGCCCGTCTCGAAGGGTGGGTCGAGGACGCCCAGGACGACCTCGTCGTCCAGAGGCGGCTGGCACGAGCCGTCCGTGACTGGCGCGAGGCGTCCGGTGAGCCGTCGTTCCTGGCCGCGGGCGCACGCCTGGAGCTGTTCGAATCGTGGCGCGCCCGCACCGACCTGGGCGTGACGCCGGAGGAGGACGCGTTCCTCCGGGCGTCTGCCGAGCAGCGCGACCGGCTGCGTGCCGAGGATGCCGCCCGGCAGCAGCGGGAGCGGTCGCTCGAACGCCGGTCGCTCCGGCGGTCCCGGTACCTCGTCGGGGCGCTGACCGCAGGAGTCCTCGTCGCGGGTGCCCTGGTCCTGCTCGCCGTGGACCAGCGCCACGAGGCCGAACGCGCGCGGAGGGACGCAGTCACCAGGGAGCTCGCCGCCGCCGCCGTGGCCAACATCGACGTGGACCCCGAGCGGAGCGTGCTGCTGGCGCTCGCAGCGGTGGAGGAGAGCCGGGCCGGCGGGGGTGGGACACCGCCGGAGGTGTGGGAGGCGCTGCACCGTGCCGTCCTGGCCTCGCGCATCGTGCTGCGGGTGCCCGGGCTCGGCGGGGCGCTGGACTGGAGCCCGCACGGCGACCTGTTCGTGACGGAGGGGCCCGAGGAGAGCGGCCTGGTGGACGTCCGCGACGCCGCCACCGGCGAGTCGGTGCGCTCCTTCCGGGGGCACGACGGCGACGTGAACCTGGCGGTCTTCAGCGACGACGGTTCCCTCCTCGCCACCAGCGGGGACGACGGGGCGGTGCGGGTGTGGGACCCGCGGACCGGCCGCGAGCTGCAGAGCCTCGAGGGCCCGCCGGGGCAGGTCTGGGGCGTGAGCTTCAGCCCGGACGGCTCACTGGTCGCCGCCTCCCACTGGGAGTCGGGGGTCGTGCGGGTGTGGGAGGTGTCCACCGGAGATCTCGTCAGCAAGGCAGGCGGACTCCTGCCGTCGCTCACGACCTCGTTCAGCCCGGACGGGCGGCGGCTCGCCATCGGCACCTTCGGGTCCGAGTCCGTCGTCGTCGACGTCGGTACCGGGACCGCCGTGGCCACGCTGCCGAACCCGGAGGGTGGAGTCAACGGGGTCGACTGGAGCCCGGACGGTCGCTGGATCGCCTCCTCCCCCATCACCGGCCAGGTGCGGATCCACGACGCGCGCTCGGGCAAGCTGTGGTCGTCGCTGTACGGCCACCTCGGCCCCGTCGTGGCCACCGACTGGAGCGCGGACTCCGCGAGGCTGGTGACCGGGTCGGGGGACGGCACGGTCAGGGTGTGGGCACTGAACGGGACCGGCGGCCGGCAGGTCCTGTCCATCCCCGTCCAGGAACGCGGGGGCGGGTTGTGGGTCGCGTTCTCCCCGGACGGGCAGCAGGTCATGGCCGGTGACCAGGAGGGCACGGCGGTCAAGGTCTTCGACGTCGGGGTGACGGGCGACGCGGAGTGGACCAACGTCGATGCCGGCGCGGCCCCGCTGCTCGGGTTCACCCGCGACGGCGCTCAGCTCGTCACCGCGAGCGACGACGGTTCGATCCGGGTCTGGGACGTCCGGACCGCGGCCGGGACCACGACCCTCCGGGGGCAGCGCCGCGGACCCGCCGCCGTCGTCCCGCTCAGCGTGGGCCCACACGGCGAGGTCGCGTCCAGCATCGGCGGCCTCGTGACGGTCCGGGGGCCGGAGCGCACGAGCGCGCCCGCTACGGTGGGCTCGGCGACCGGGGTGGCCGACGTCGCCTGGAGCCCCGACGGGACCGTGCTGGCGCTGGTGCACGGCAACGGACGCGTCGAGGTCGTCGAGCCGCAACAGGGGCCGCCGCTGGTGAGGCTGGACGAGGAGAGCGGTCACATCGCTCTGGGCGCACGGTTCAGTCCCGACGGGGAGCTCCTGGCCGTCTCCCACACCCCTGCGGGACGGCTCGACCCCAGCCGCGCCGGGGTCACGGTCTGGAGCTGGCGAGACGGCACCGTCAGGCACACGTTCCCGGGAGGGGGGAGGCTGTCCTTCTCTGCGGACGCATCGCTGCTCGCCGTGGCTCCCGTCTTCGGTCCCGTGCGCATCTGGGACGTCCGGACAGGTGAGGAGGTCGCCCGCTTCGTGGGCCACACCGGCAACGCCACCGACGTCGAGTTCGCGCCGAGCGGCACGCGCGTGGCGACCGCGAGCGCGGACGGCACAGTGCGGCTCTGGGAGGCCACCACAGGAGTCGAGCAGATCATGCTGCGCGGTCACAGCGGCACGGTCACCGACGTCGCCTTCAGCGCCGACGGCACCAAGCTCGCCTCGGCGAGCGCGGACGGGTTGGCCCGGGTCTGGGCCCTCGACCCGCAGGACCTGGTCGCGATCGCCGAGAGCAGCGTCACGCGGGGGTTGTCGCCGGAGGAGTGCTCGCGCTACCCCGCCGCCTGCTAGCAGGGACCGGCTTCCTCACGGTTCAAGCGTTCTTCCAGTGTCGCCGCCTAACGTCCCCTGCCTGTGGCCGGCGCAACTGGGCGATGGCCGGTGAGGAGGCGTGACGATGCGACGGACGACGGCGTTGCTGGTGACGGTCGGCGTGCTGACAGCTGCGGGAGCGGCACCCGCAGCGGCGACCATCCGCGAGCGTTTCACCCTGCACGAGGAGTGGAGCCATGCCGAGGACTGCGGGTTCCCGGTCGAGGTGACCGGGTGGAGGGACGACCTCTTCCTGGTCCGTGAGGGCACGAACCAGGACGCCGGCGCGTTTCCCGTCGTCAACCGCACGAGCTGGAGCGAGACGTGGACCAACCCGGAGACCGGGGACTGGTTCACGATCAGCGGGCGGTCGTTGTTCAACGAGGTCTCCGCCACGCGGGTGGAGGGCTCGATCTTCGAGTTCCGGGCCGTGGACGCCGGCCAGCCGTTCGTCGTGGTCGACTCCGACGGGACGGTCGTCGAGCGCAACTCGGGTTCTGTCCACTTCTCGTACCTGTTCGATACCGGTGGCGACGACGAGCCCGGGGGCGAGTGGCTCGCCGACACCGACTTCTGGGTCGCCGGGCCCCACCCGTCGTTGGACCTCGCACCCTGCGACTACGCCGTCCAGCTCATCGGCTGAGCCTCGCGGGCCCTCCCCGACGACCGGTGACCTCTGCCCCTGTCGCCGACCCGCCGCGCAGGTGTGGGCTGGAGACGGCGGGAGGTGGTCATGGTGCTGACGATGCAGACCGAGGTGGACCTGCGGGGGGTGAGCGCACGCGAGGTCACCGACTTCATGCTGGAGTGCGACGACACGGCGTACTCGGCGTGGTGGCCCGGCACCCACCGCGAGTTCCACGTGGTCGAGCCCGGGCCGGGCGGGGGTCACGTCGGCGACCGCGTGTGGATGGACGAGGTCGTCGGCTCACGACATCTGCGGATGGGCGCCACCGTGGTGGTGGCGGACCCCGGGCACCGGATCGTGTGGCAGCTGCGCCCGTGGCGGCTGCCGCTCCCGGTGCACCTCGCACTGACGGTGCGCGACGAGGGCGACCGCGTCGGGCTGCGCCACACCCTCACCGCCGGCTGGAACGGGTGGCGACGGGTCCTCGACCCGCTGTGGCGGCTCTACTTCACCGCCGCCTTCACCCGGGGGCTCGACGAGCACGCGAGGACCGAGTTCCCCCGCCTGGCCGAGATCCTGCGCGCGCGGCGCCGCGCAGCGCCGTGACCTACTTCTTCAGGTCCTTGAGGATCTGCTGGCTCGCGAGCTTGCCCGGGGCGCCGACCACGCAGCCGCCGGGGTGGGTCCCGGAGCCGCACTGGTAGTAGCCCTCGATCGGCGTGCGGTACTGCGCGTAGCCGGGGGCCGGCCGGAAGAAGTACATCTGCGGGGCGAGGAACTCGCCGGCGAAGATGTTGCCCTCGGTCAGCCCGACGGTGCGCTCGATGTCGAGCGGCGTCTGCACCTCGCGCTGGAGCACGAGGTCGCCGAAGCCCGGGAAGAACGACTCGAAGGTCGCCTGCACGGTGTCGGCGAAGTTCTCGCGCTCGGTGTCCCAGTCGCTGCCCTCGAGGTGGTACGGCGCGTACTGCACGAAGCAGGACATGACGTGCTTGCCCGGCGGCGCCATGTCGGGGTCGACGAACGACTGGATCGCGCAGTCGATGTAGGGGCGCTGGCTGTACCAGCCGTACTTCGCGTCGTCGAAGGCCTTCTCGAGGTAGCGCATCGACGGGCCGATGTTGATGAACCCGCCGTACTGGTCGGTGCGGTCGCCCATGGCCGGGTAGCGCGGAGCCCCGTCGAGGGCGAAGTTGACCTTGGCCGAGGTCCCCTGGAAGCGGAAGCGGTTGATGTTCTCCACCAGGTCGGCCGGCAGCTCGCGCGGCTCGACCAGCTGGGTGAACGTGCGCCGGGGGTCGAGCGCGCTGACGACGGTGGACGCCTTGAGCTCGGTGCCGTCCTCGAGCGCGACGCCGACGGCCTTGCCGTCCCTGGTGATGACGCAGTCGACGTGGGCGTTGAGCAGGATCTCGGCGCCGAACGACTCGGCCGCCCGGGCCAGCAGCTGGGTGAAGCCGCCGTTGCCGCCCTTGTGGAACGACCAGGCGCCGAAGTGGCCGTCGTGCTCGCCGAGCGTGTGGTAGAGCAGCACCAGCCCGGAGCCCTGCGACATCGGCCCGACCTTGGTGCCGATGATCCCGGTCGAGGCGATGTAGCCCTTGAGGATGTCGCTCTCGAAGTAGTCGTCGAGGAAGTCCGCGGCGCTCCCGGTGAGCAGCCGGACCAGGTCGTGCACGACCTTCTGGTCGGCGCCCTTGAGGTGCGAGACCAGGTCGGCGGTGGCGGCGACGTCCTCCTCGGAGGTGCCGAAGATGTTGGGCGGCACCTTGTCGAACAGAGGCTTGACCAGCTGGCAGACCCGCTCCATGTCGTAGTCGTAACGGTCCATCGCGTCGGCGTCGTGCGGCGAGTGCCGCATCACCTCCTTGATGTTCTCGTCGCGGTCCTGGCCGAGGAGCAGGTAGTCGCCGTTCTCCATCGGGGCGAACGACGTCGGCATCAGGATCGGCATGAAGCCGTGCTTGACGAGCTCGAGGTCCTGCACGATGTCGGGCCGGATCAGGCTCAGCGCGTAGGAGAACGACGTGAAGAAGAAGCCCGGCCGCAGCTCTTCCGTGATCGCAGCACCCCCCACGAGGTCGCGTCGCTCGACGATGAGCACCTTGAGCCCCGCCTTGGCGAGGTAGGCGCCGTTGACGAGGCCGTTGTGCCCGCCACCGATGACGATGACGTCGTAGGTCTTGTCCTTCGACTTGTCCTTGGCTGCCATGTCAGGCCGTCTTTCGTGGAGGGTTGAAGAACGGGAGCCGGGTCACGCCGGCGGCCACCGTCCGGTACTCGTGGTTGATCGTGAGCTCGACGTTGACCTTGGAGCCCGGGGCGCCGAGGTCGGGGCGGACCCGCGCCATCGCGATGTGCCGCTGCAGGATCGGCGAGTACATGAGGCTCGTCGCGTACCCGACGCGCTCACCGTCGTCGTCGTACAGCATCGACTCCCAGTCGAGGGGGGTCTCGTCGCGCGGCGCGATCAGGCCGGCCTCGGCGTACACCCGCTCGTAGTCGGCGTAGTCGAGCAGGATCCCGACCGACGCCCAGCGCGACGTGCCCTCGGCCAGCTCGCGGCGGATCGCGTTGCGGCCGATGAACGGGCGGTCGTCGGCGTCGATCCCCTTGAGCATCCAGCCGAAGCCGAGCTCCTTCGGCGTGATCCGGTCGTGGTCGGTCCAGGCCAGGCGGCTGGAGGAGAACTCCACGTTGATGAGCACCAGCCCGGCCTCGATGCGCGTCATCAGCAGGGCCTCCTCGCCGAACGGGCGGAAGCCGTGCCCCTCGCCGGCCTCGATGACCGCGTCGAGGACCCCGAGCGCGTCGTCGCTGCCGACCCGCACCTCGTAGCCGAGGTCGCCGGTGTAACCGGTGCGCGAGATCGTCACCGGGGCTCCGGCGATCTTGGCCTCGGTGTGGCCGAAGTAGGGCAGGCCCTCGACCTCCGGGGCCAGCTTGCCGAGGATCACCTTCGACCGCGGCCCCTGCACGGCGAGCATGCCGTACTCCTCGGTGGCGTCCTCGATGCTCACCTCGAGGCGGCCGACCAGGTCGCTGAGGTAGCCGAGGTTGGGCTCCGCCGAGGTCAGCAGGAACTCGTTGTCGGCGTGCCGGAAGACCACGCCGTCCTCGAGCACCCAGCCGCGGTCGTCGCACCAGATCGTGTACTGCGCGCGGCCGGGCCTGCAGGTGCGGATGTCGCGGGTCATCACGCCGCCGAGGAACTTCTCGGCGTCGCGACCGACGATCCGGTACTTGTAGAGCGGCGAGGTGTCGAAGAAGCCCGCGCTGTTGCGGACGGCGAAGTACTCGTGCTTCGCGGACGAGGTGTAGCTCAGCGCCGAGAGGTAGCCGGCCCAGTGGCCCCAGCGCTTGGTCTCGTTGAGCTCGTCGAGCCGCTCGTGGAACGGGGTGGTCCTGATCATCGTCGACCGTCCTTCGTCGGGGTCGCGCGCCTTGCCCGCACGCTACTGAATGACCAGTCAGTCAGTCCAGACCCTTGTCGGGATGTGATGGGGTGGGTCCGTGATGATCCGTCCCGCCGAGCTGGCGGCCATCAAGCGCGGGGAGATCGACCTGGCCTTCCGCCGCTGGGAGCGGCCGCGAGTCGTGGTGGGCACCCGGATGCGCACGCCGGTGGGCCTGGTCGAGGTGACCTCGGTCGAGAAGGTGAACGTCGCGCGGCTCACCGCGGACGACGCGCGCCGCGCCGGGGCCGCCTCCGCCGCGGCGCTCCGCGAGGCACTGGCGGCCCGGGCCGAGCGCCCCGCGTGGCGGGTCGGGCTGACCTGGGCCGGCGAGGACCCCCGGGTGGCGCTGCGCGAGGCCGTGCCCACGGCCGGCGAGCTCACCCAGATCGAGGCCCGGCTCGACCGGCTCGACCGCGCCTCACCCGTCGGCGCGTGGACCCGCGCGACGCTCGACCTCATCGACCGCAACCCCGAGGTGCGAGCCGCCGACCTCGCGGCACAGGTGGGCCGCGAGACGCAGGACTTCAAGCGCGACGTGCGCAAGCTCAAGGACCTCGGGCTGACGGAGTCGCTCGACATCGGCTACCGGCTCTCGCCGCGCGGCGAGTCGGTCGTCGACGCCGGCCTGCCCGCCCCGCGCGAGCGGGCGCCGCGTCCCGCCGGCACTCCCCTGCCCCACGTCGGCGCTCCCGCGGCCCGGGCGCTGCGGGCCGCCGGACTGACCACGCTCGAGGCGGTCGCGACGAAGTCCGAGGCCGAGGTCGCCGCGATGCACGGCGTCGGGCCGGTCGCGGTCGACCGGCTGCGCGAGGCGATCTCCGAGGCCGGATTTGGGTGGCCGCGCTCCTGAGGCGAGGGCGCCTCAGGCCACGCGCCGCACCACGGCCCCGGCCACCCCGAGCCACAGCGGGATGAGGACCGCAGCGACCCAGGCGGTCCACGGGACGGCCGCCAGGAGTGCCAGCACGGCGGCGGGGACCCACAGCCCGCTCGGCAGGCTGCGACGGGCCCAGACGGCCGCCGCCACCAGGGCCAGGCCGGGCGCGTAGCGGGCGAAGTCGGCCACGTTGAGCAGCAGGAGCGTCGCCTCGCCGAGTCCGTCGTGCGGAGTGTCCAGCGCGACGTCTGCCGTGGCGACGGCGGCGCCGAAGACGGCGTAGTACAGGGCGGTCGTGAGGGCGACGCCGGCCCCCGCCAGCGTCATCACCGACCCTGCGGGCCCCCGACCGTGACCGAGGCGTGAGGCCGCCACCAGCAGCGCAGCAGCACCGAACGCCGCGACACCGGCGCCGACCTGAAGCGGCACTCCCGAGTCGCGCAGCGAGTGGACGACGGCCTCGCCGGACGATCCGGAGACGGTGCAGAGCAGCACCGCCGCCGACACCAGGAGGGAGCCGGCGACGCAGACCAGTCGCGACCCTCGGTCGGTGCTGCCGGACACGTCGTTCGGGCGGGTGGGCGAGACGGTGACGGTCATGGCGATCTCCCTCGGTCGTGCCGGTCCGGAGGGCCGGCGAGCGCGACGCTAGGCGCAGCGTCGGGTCGGTCACCTCTGCCTCGTGGCCAGACCACCTCTGCCTCGAGACAGAGGACAGGGACGACACCCGGTCCCTACGATCACGGCGTGAGGGTCCTCCGATCGGGCCTGGTCCGCGACGCCCTGCTCGGGCTCGCGGTCGTGGCCGCAGCGGAGCTGGAGCTCCTCACGGTCGATCCCGGCGAGGTCGACGGGAGCCTGGCAGGACTGCACCTCCTCTCCCTCGCGCTGCTGCCCGCGTTCACGATCCGTCGCGTGTCCCCGGTCGGCGCGGTGGGCGTGGTCGCGCTCGCGTTCGCGTGCCAGCCCCTGCTCGGCAGCGCGCCGGTCGCGGTGCCCTTCCTGGCGCTGCTGTTCCTGCTGGCCTCGCTCGGCTGGTACGCCGGCACGGCGGCCGGGGCACTGGGCGTGGGGCTCACCCTGCTGGCGGCGGTCCCGTCCGCGCTGGTCGACGGCTCCACCCCGGCCGACCTCGTGGTCAATGCGACCGTGGTCGTGGCCGCCTGGGGATCGGCGCACCTCGTCAGGATCGCGACCGATCGACGGGTGGCCGCCGAGGTCGAGGCGGACCGGGCCGCCCGGGACGCCGTGGCGGACGAACGTGAACGCATCTCCCGTGACCTCCACGACTCACTGGGCCACGCGCTCACCCTGATCACCCTGCACGCCGGCGGTGCCCGCGAGGGAACCCGTCAACCGCAGGACCGGACGGCCTTCGAGTACATCGAGCACGCCGGACGCGAGGCGCTCGTCGACCTGCACCGCTTCCTCGAGCTGCTCGGCCCGGGCGAGGACGAGGCCCCCGGCCTCGCGCACCTGCCCCAGCTGGTCGAGGGGGTGAGGGGGCAGGGGATCGATGTCGACCTGGCGGTCGCGGCGGACGGCCTGCCCGCCAGCGTGGAGACCACCGTCTACCGGGTCGTCCAGGAGGGGCTGACCAACGTGGTCCGGCACTCCGCGGCGCGACGGGCGGTCGTCGAGGTGCGACGGGAGCCCGGCGAGGTCCGGACGACGGTCCGCGACGACGGGCACGCGGTCGCCCCGCGGGTGCCGTCGAGCGGTCGCGGTCTCGTCGGGCTGCGCGAGCGCCTCGGCCTGTTCCACGGCACGCTGGAGTACGGGGACACGCCCTCAGGTTGGCTCCTCGAGGCCCGCATCCCCCTGGGCGGCGCCTGATGCGCGTCGTGGTCGTCGACGACGAACCGCTGGTGCGCCAGGGCCTGCGGCTGGTCCTCGAGCGTGACGAGGAGCTCCACATCGTCGGCGAGGGCGAGGACGGTCTCGCGGCCGTTCGTCTGGCGCACCAGCACCGGCCCGACGTGGTCCTGGTCGACATCCGCATGCCGCGGCTCGACGGCATCGAGGCCACGAGGCGGATCACCGCCGATCCGGGCCTCCGGGCCGTCCGGGTGGTGGTCCTGACGACGTTCGCCGACGACGCGCTCCTGGTCGCCGCGGTCCGGGCCGGGGCGGTGGGCTACCTGCTGAAGAGCATGCCCCCCGAGGAGATCCGCGCGGCCGTCCGCGCCGCTGCCGGGGGCGAGGTCGCCCTGGCGCCGCTGCTCGTGGAGCGCCTCGTGCGCGAGCACGCGGAGGCCCGGGTCGCCCCCTCGCCTCTCCTGGGCCGGCTGACAGGTCGGGAGACGGAGGTGCTGCGCGCCATCGCCGCCGGCAGGTCCAACGGCGAGATCGCGGCGGCGCTGTTCCTCGGCGAGGGGACCGTCAAGACGCACGTGGCCGCGATCCTGCGCAAGCTCGAGGTCAGGGACAGGACCCAGGCGGCGGTCGCGGCGTACGAGCTCGGCCTGGTACGTCCCGGCGGCGCCTGACTACCCGACGTAGAGCTTGCGGAGGCGCTCGGTGATCGTCCAGGTGGTGCGGTCGCCGGCGTGCAGCCGCACCAGCACGCCCGGGCGCAGCGTGATCGTGCTGCCGTCGTCGAAGGTGACCGTGCCGGCGCCGGAGAGCACGAGGAAGAGCTCGTCGACCTCGGTGTCGGTGTCGGTGCCGGGCCCGGCCTCCCAGAGCCCGACGTCACCCGCGAACGCTGCGGCGTCGTACGACGCGAGGTCGCGGAGCGCGGTCGCCAGGGCGGCCGAGGCGCCGTCGGGCTCGACGCCCTCGGCGTGCACGTCGGCGCTGACCAGCCGCTCGTCCGCCGCGGTCACGAGTCGAACCCCAGGCCGAGGCGGTCGAGGCTGCGCAGCCAGAGGTTGCGGCGACCGGTGTCGTCGTGGCGGGCCAGCGATCGGCGGGTCGCCTCGATCCCGACCCAGGCGAGGGGCTCGGGCGGGAACGGGAGGGGCTTGGTGCGCACCATCTCCAGCCGGGTGCGCTCGGTCTCCGCGCCGGCGAGCAGGTCGAGCATCACGTCCGCGGCGAAGCGGGACGCCCCGACGCCGAGACCGGTGAAGCCGGTGGCGTAGGCGGTGCGGCCGTGGTGGGCGGTGCCGTAGAACGCGCAGAACCGGGTCGAGGTGTCGATCACGCCAGCCCACCGGTGGGTGAACCGGATGCCGGCGAGCTGCGGGAAGGTCGCGGCGAAGTTGCGCGCCAGCGTCGTGAACGTCTCCGCACGGTCGAGGTGGTCAGGCTCGATCGAGCGCCCGAAGTGGTAGATCGCGTCGTACCCGCCCCACAGGATCCGGCGGTCGGGCGTGATCCGGTAGTAGTGGAACTGGTTGCCGCAGTCGGAGATGCCGATCGCGGGGTCCCAGCGGATCCCGGCGAGCTGGTCGTCGGTCAGCGGCTCGGTGGCGAGCACGTAGTCGTAGACGGGGACGACCGCCCAGCGCAGGCGACGCAGCGGGTTGGGGAAGACGTTGGTGGCCAGCACGACGTCACGGGCACGGACGGTGCCGCCAGAGGTCACGGCCTCGACCCGGCGGCCGCGACGGGTCAGCGACTCGAGCCGGGTGCCCTCGGCGATCGTCGCGCCGAGCTGCTCGGCCAGCTCGGCCAGGCCCCAGGCGAGCCGGGCGGGGTCGACCAGCGCGCACTCGCGGGGGTGCTGGCGTCCGGCCAGGTAGGTGGGCGAGTCGACCATCGCGCGGATCGCGTCGCGGTCGAGGAAGCCGGGTTCGTGGGGGTCGAGGTCGGCGACCTCGTGCGGTCGGGTGGCGACGGCGAGGGTGCCGCCCCGGACGAACCCGCAGTCGATGCCGTGCTTCTCGACCGCCTCCTCGATCTCGTCGAGGTTGCGCAGGCCGAGCTCGTGGAGCGTGTCGTACTCGTCGGGCCAGCGGTTGCGGCCGTTGGCCTCGCCGTGGGTCAGGCTCGCCTCGCAGAAGCCACCGTTGCGACCGGTGGCCTGCTCGGCGATGCGGTCGGCCTCGACCAGCAGCACCGACCGGCCGGGGTTGCGCTCGAGGGCGCGCACCGCCGTCCAGAGGCCGGTGAAGCCACCGCCCACGACGAGCAGGTCGACGTCGAGGTCGCCGCGGAGCGCGGGGCGGGGGTCGGGACGGAGCGGGGTGTCGAGCCACAGCGGGCGCAGCACGGAGCCGGCCAGCGCCTGCTCGGGGTCGGCGGTGGTCACGGCCAGATCGAAGCACACCCGGCCCAACCGCCGCTCCTCCGCGTGGGGTGAACGTCAGACGCCCAGCTCGAGGGCCCACTTCTCGAGGACGGTGGCCAGCACCGCCCGCTCGCGGGCGCTCAGCGCGCCGACGAGCCGGTGCTCGTTGGCGATGTGGGCCGTGAAGGCCTCGTCGATGAGCGTGCGCCCGGCGGTCGTGAGCGCCACGACCCGGCCCCGGCCGTCGCGGTCGCTGGCCCGGCGGGTCACCCAGCCCTGCTCCTCGCACCTCGCCACCCGCTTGGTCACGGCGCCGGAGGAGACCATGGTCGAGGCGGCGAGCTCGGTGGGCGTGAGCTCGTACGGCGCCCCCTGGCGCCGCAGCGTGGCCAGCACGTCGAACTCGCCCTCCCCCAGCCCGTGCTCGGCGTACACCGCGACCAGCTCCTCGGTCAGCGCCGCCGCGACCCGGTGCAGCCGGGCGATGACGCCCTGGGGAGCGACGTCGAGGTCGGGCCGCTCGGCCGCCCACTGCGCCATCACCCGTCCGACGTGGTCGCGCGTGTCTGCCATGACCGGGAATATACCTTCCAAGGAAACTATTATTGTTTCCATGGAAACTAGTTCGGCACGCTCCGCCCTGATCACGGTCGTGGCCCCGCTCGCGTGGGGCACGACGTACGTCGTCACGGGCGAGCTCCTGCCCCCGGACCGGCCGATCTTCGCGGCAGCCGTGCGTGCCCTGCCGGCCGGCCTGCTGCTGCTCGCCTGGCGACGACGCCTCCCCCACGGCGTGTGGTGGTGGCGCTCGCTGGTGCTCGGGGTCTGCAACTTCACGCTGTTCTTCCCGCTGCTCTTCCTCGGGGCCTACCACCTGCCGGGTGGTCTGGCCTCCACGATCGGGGCCTCGGCACCCCTGGCCGTCATGGTGTTCGCGTGGCTGCTCATCCACGAGCCGCCCGGGCTGGTCCGCGTCACCGCGGCCGGCGTGGGCCTCGTGGGCGTCGCGCTGCTGGTCCTGCGCGACCCGGGCGGCGTGGACGTGATCGGCGTCGCCGCTGCGCTCGGCTCGGTGGTGATGTCGTCGCTGGGGTTCGTGCTGGTCAAGCGGTGGCCGGCGCCGGTGGACATGCTGACGCTCGTGTCGTGGCAGCTGGTCGCCGGCGGGCTGCTCCTCGTGCCGGTCGCAGCCCTGGTCGAGGGCGCCCCTCCGGCCGTGGACGCCGGCGCGGTCCTCGGGTACGTCTGGATCGGCACGGTCGGCACCGTGGTCGCGTACCTCTGCTGGTTCCACGGCCTGGCGACCATGCCCGCGGGGGCGGTCTCGCTCATCGGGCTGGCCAACCCGGTGGTGGCCACCCTGCTCGGCGTCGTCGTCGCGGGCGAGGCCTTCGGCGTCGGCACCGCGGCGGGGATGGTGCTGGTGCTCGGCGGCGTCCTGGCCGGCCAGCCGGCGGTGCTGGCGGCGCTGCGTGGCCGCTCCGCACCGCGGCGCGGCGCCGGACCCGCCGACCTGTCGGCGCGCTCGCGGCCCGAGCTGGCACGGGAGGCCGCCTGAGGACCCGGCGACCACTACTCTCGGCGCATGTTCGTCGAGGCCGGTGGCTTCCTGCTCAACACCGTGGACGTCGGGAGCGGTCCGCGCACGTTCGTCGCCCACGGCGGCTGGGTGGGCAGCTGGGAGCTGTGGCAGGAGCCCGTGCAGCTGATGCAGCCGCGCTGGCGTTGCATCGCCTACGACCACCGGGGGGCCGGGGCGAGCACGGCGCCGCCCGAGGCGGTCCACCCGCGGGGCCTCGTCGAGGACCTGTTCGCGGTGCTCGACCACCTCGGCGTCGAGCGGTGCGTGCTGGCCGGCGAGTCGATGGGCGCGATGACCTGCCTCCAGGCGGTGCTCGAGGGCCCCGACCGGTTCGACGGGCTGGTGCTCGTCGACGGCTCCCCCGCCGCCGGAGGTCCGCCGGACACCGCGCTGGTCCGGGCCGACTACCCGGCGTACGTCGCCGCCTTCGTCGACGCGTGCGTGCCCGAGCCCGACAGCGAGCACGTCCGGCGATGGGGTCGCCAGATCCTGCTCCGCGCCGACCCGGAGGCCGCGGCCCGGATGTTCGAGAGCCACCACGAGGAGCAGGTCGCCCCCGACCTGACCGCCGTCACCGTCCCCACGCTCGTGCTGCACGGCGAGCTCGACGCGGTCGTGCCGGTGGAGGTCGGACGTCAGGTCGCGGCGGCGATCCCGGGCGCCGAGCTCGTCGTCCTCCCGGGCACCGGGCACGTGCCCACGATGACCCGCCCCCAGCTCGTCGTGGACGCCGTCGAGGAGTGGGCGGCGAGGGCGCTGCCGCGGCCGTGACGTCAGCCGGAGAGGCCGCCTCCGCCGCCTCCCCCACCGGGCCGCTTCTTCAGCCCGGCCAGGTTGACGTCGCGATCGGCCTGCTCGACACGCTAGCGCGCCTCACGGGCGGCCGCCTTCTCGCGGATGCGGTGCTCGCGCCAGCGCTGCCGCCAGGTGCCGAGCCTCTGCTTGATCCCCATGGGTCCACTGTGCCGTGCCCGGGGCCTCAGTGCGACGGGAACGGCCCGAGCACGCGCAGCTGCAGCAGCGCGGCGAAGCGCTGGTCGGGGTCGCGGAGGTCGATGCCGCCGACCTCGGCGACTCGCCGCAGGCGGTAGCGGAACGTGTTGGGGTGCACGAACTGCGCCTCGG
The DNA here is from genome assembly GCF_042657275.1 of Nocardioides taihuensis. NCBI lineage: Bacteria > Bacillati > Actinomycetota > Actinomycetes > Propionibacteriales > Nocardioidaceae > Nocardioides > Nocardioides taihuensis. Next base: position 390,269 of record NZ_JBHSKD010000002.1, on the reverse strand, counting down.
AAGCGGCGCTGACGTCGCCGAACGCGTCGAGCCAGGCCTGCAGGGTCTCGACGAGGCTGGCCTGGTGGCGTCGGTCGTAGTCGAGCAGCCGCGCCAGCGCCCCGGTGGGCCGGTCCCCGCGCGCGGCGACGAGGTCGCGCAGCTCGTGCACCAGGGCCTCGACCTGCACGTCGTCGAGGCGGGCGGCGCGGCGCTCCCCGCTGCCGTCGCGCAGCACCCGCAGGGCGCGGTCGGCGCTGAGCCGTGAGTGCACCAGCCCGGCGACGTCGTGGGCGACGGGTCCGACGCCGACCACGGGCCGCATCCGGTCGGCGACGCGGTCGAGGAAGTCCTCGGCGATCCGCAGCGCCCGCTCCTCGCCGTCGATCCCGTCGGGGTCGCCGGAGCCGTCGGCAGGCACCGGCACCAGGCCGTACGTCGTGTCCCCGACCGGCGCGGCGGCGCTGCGCGCCTGCAGCGCGCCGAGGTGGAGCGCGAAGGCGTCGCCGAGCCGCTGCCGCTCCTGGGCGTACGACGCAGCGTCCTCGGCCGTCCCGCCGAGGGCGACCGCGACCACGACGAGCGGCTGACCCGCCAGCCCGAGCCGCTCGAGCGCCTCGCGCGCGCCGGCTCCGCCCTCGAGCGCCGAGCTCACCAGGTCGGCCCGGACCCGGCGACGCACGTCGGCGCCGGCCCGCACCCGGAGCAGGTGGAGGGCGACGAGCTTCGCCGCGTCGCCGAGCGCGGCCGAGCGCTCCTCGCTCAGCGGGCCGGGCACGGCGGCCCAGATCGAGCCGAGCACCTCGTCGCCCGCGCGCACGGCGATCGCCACCCGAGGCATCGAGAAGGCGTCCTCCCCGCCCTCGACCGGCGTGATGAACACCGGCCGGTCGGTGCGGTGGAGCTCGCGGAAGACGCCGCGCTCGCTGAGGATCCGGGAGTAGCGCTCCGGCACCTGCCGCCCGAGGATCGTCTCGACCCGCGAGGGGTCGGCCTCGTCCTGGCCGCCGGAGAAGGCGAGCACCCGCGAGCTGCGGTCCTCGATGGTGATGGGGGCGTCGAGCAGCGCCGCGATCGCGTTCGCCACCGCGAAGAGGTCGCCCGACGGCAGCCCGCCCAGCGTCTCCTCCTCGGTCACCGCGACGTCGCCCTCGGCGAGCACCGAGCGCAGCATCGCGGCCAGGTGGGCCCACGGCACCCCGCGCCCGAGCCCGAGCAGGGCGACCCCGGCGGCGTCCGCGGCCGCCTCGACCTCGGGCGTGAGCGGCACCGGCGAGCGCAGCACCAGCCCCACCGCGCCGGCGCGGCCGAGCTCGTCCAGCAGCGCGACCACCCGGTCGGGCGACTCGACCCCGACGCCGAGCACCAGCGCCCGCGGCGGGAGCACCGGCGCGTCGAGCGGGTCGTGGATCACCACCCCGCCGATCTCCGCGGCGGCCCCGGGCTCCTCGACCCCGCGCACGGCGTCGAGCAGGGTGGCGCCGAGGTCGTCGAGCACCCGGCCCAGGCTCGTGCGGGGCCGGGGCCGCGGTGTCGGTGCGGGCGCGGCGCTCATGGTGGCCGCCACCCTACGTCGTCCGGGACGACGACCATCCGCCTCCGGTTCGTCGGATCCGACGAGGCCGAGGCACTCAGACGGCCAGCCACGTGGTCGCCGTGGTCACCGCGGCCAGCTCGTCCTCGAGCGGCACGACACCGAGCCCGGGCCCCGTCGGCACGGCCAGGTGCCCGTGGTCGAGCACGAACGGCACGGTCACGTCGGTGCGGTAGTAGCGCCCGGACGCCGAGGTGTCCCCCGGCAGCGTGAAGCCGGGCAGCGCGGCGAGCGCCACGTTCGCGGCCCGGCCCAGGCCGGTCTCGAGCATCCCGCCGCACCACACCGGCACGCCGTTCGCGACGCAGAGGTCGTGGATCCGCCGTGCCTCGAGGTAGCCGCCCACCCGCCCGGGCTTGATGTTGACGATCGCGCACGCCCCCAGCCGGATCGCCGCGGCCGCGGACTGCGCCGAGACGATCGACTCGTCGAGGCACACCGGCGTGCGCAGGTGCCGCGCGAGGTCGGCGTGCCCCAGCACGTCCTCCTCCTCCAGCGGCTGCTCGATCAGCAGCAGGTCGAAGGGATCGAGCCGGGCGAGGTGCCGCGCGTCGGCGAGGGTGTAGGCCGTGTTGGCGTCGACCTGGAGCAGCACGTCGCCGTACCTCTCCCGGACGGCGCGCACCGGCTCGACGTCCCAGCCGGGCTCGATCTTCAGCTTGATCCGGGCGTACCCCTCGTCGAGGTAGCCGCCGACGGCGTCGAGCAGCTCGGGGATGCTGTCCATGATCCCGACCGAGACCCCGCACGGCACGCGGTCGTGCACCGCACCGAGCTCGCGGGCGAACGACCGGCCCTCGGCGCGCAGCTCCGCGTCGAGGACGCCCATCTCCAGGGCCGCCTTGGCCATCCGGTGGCCCTTGAAGGGCGCCAGCAGGCCGGCGACGGCGTGGGCGTCGAGCGCGTCGGAGGCGGCCAGGGCCGGCACGAGGAACCGGGTCAGCACGTCGGCGGCCGCGTCGACGTACTCCGAGCTGTAGAGCGGGTCGGCCATCGCGACGCACTCCCCCCAGCCCTCGGCCTTGTCGGTGACGACGCGCAGCAGCAGCGCGTCGCGCGAGGTCTGCGTGCCGAACGACGTGCGGAACGGCGAGACCAGCGGCATCGCGATCCGGCGCAGCTCGACCCCGGTCAGATTCACGAGCTCCTCCTCACGACGTACCAGCCCTCGCGGTCGAAGCCGGCCACCCGGCCACCGTCGGCGACCAGCTGCGACAGCGCGTCGCGCACCGCGACCCGCCAGCGCTGCGCGAGCGCGGGGTCGGTGGCGCGCAGGGCCTGGATGTCGGGCGGCACCGCGACCAGGCTGGTCGCGGCGTCGACCCGGCCCGGCGCCGGTGCGCCGTCGGCGTCGATGCCGAGGGCCACCACCGCTCCGGCGGCCAGCTCGTCGGCGGCGCGGAGGACCACCGGCCGGCCGGCGCACGCCGCGACGACCGCCGGGTCGCGCAGCCGCCAGCGGACGAGCAGCCGGTCGGAGTCGTCGTCACCGTTGATGCTGTCGAGCATCGCGCCGTAGAAGTTGGGGAGGTACTCGGCCGGCTCGGCCGCGAGCTTGGCGAGGTTGAACCACGCGTTGCGGCTGACCAGCGGGTCGAAGGTCCAGGCGACCTCCGAGACGCCCCGCAGCAGCGCCCACGCGCGCTGGTGCAGCTTGAGCGCGAAGCCGACGTTGCGACCCGCCATGTCCGGCGCGACCCCCGCGATGTGGCTGTGCAGCGCGTCCTCCGAGGGCGCGTGGAAGAAGCCGACGCAGGCGCCCACGAGCCGGTCGCCGTCGTAGGCGCCGCCGACGTAGTTGCCGGCCTTGGTGAAGGCGCGGAGCAGCTCGAGCGTGACCGGCGGGTTGGCCGACCGGCCCCAGATCTCGGCGTAGAGGTCGACCACGGCCGCCATGCCGGTGAGGTCACCGACCTCGCGCACCGCGACGCCGGCGGCTTGCGCAGCAGCGTCGGCCGCCTGCACCGCGGGGTCGAGGTCGACCGGCGTCAGGTGGGCGGTGGGGCGGTGCGTGCCGACGTCGTCGGGGATGGTCATCATCGGGCCTTCCCGGAGGTCGCGAGGGGGGTCGCGAGCGGGGCGAGGGGGTGCGCGAGCAGGTCGGCCACCAGCGCCCGGAGGAGCTCGGTGCGGCCGGGCAGGTGCTCGACCAGCACGTGCTCGTCGTCGGCGTGGGCACCGCCACCGACGGCGCCGAGGCCGTCGAGGGTCGGCGTGCCGACGCCGGCGGTGAAGTTGCCGTCGGAGGCGCCACCGACGCCCGCCGTCGTGAGCGCGGGCAGGCCGAGGTCGGCGGCGAGCGCCCGGGCGCGATCGAGCAGGGCGGCGGAGGCCGCCGCCTCGAGCGGCGGCCGGTTGGGGCCGCCGCCGATCGTGACCGTCGCGCCGGGGAGGTACGGCGGCAGCGCACGCAGCGCGGCGTCGACCCGCTCCTGCTCGGCGACGGTCCGCACCCGGACGTCGACGGAGAAGGTGCCGTCGGCCGGAACCGTGTTGGTGGTGGTGCCGCTGCCGGCCACCGTAGGGGTGACCGTGGTGCCCCGCGCCTCGTCGGCGAGCCCGGCGACGGCCAGCACCTGGTGGGCGAGCTCCACGGTGGCGTTCACCCCGCTCTCCGGCTCGAGTCCGGCGTGGGACGCGCGCCCGCCGATCCGCACGTCGTACAGCGAGACGCCCTTGCGCTCGGTCTTGAGCGCACCGCCCTCGGCGGACGCCTCGAGCACGAGCGCCGCGCCGGCGGCCCGGGCCTCGTCCTCCACCAGCGCGCGCGAGGTCGGCGAGCCGACCTCCTCGTCACCGGTGACCAGGAGCGTGACGCCGTCGCGGTCGTCGAGGGCCGCGAGCGCGTGGAAGGCCATCACCAGGCCCGCCTTCATGTCGAAGCAGCCGGGGCCGCGCAGCACCCCGCCCTCCACCGTGCAGGGCCGGGTCGCGAGGGAGCCGAGAGGCCAGACGGTGTCGTGGTGGCCGAGCACCAGCACCCGTGACGGGCCCGGGCCGAGCCGCCACCGCAGGTGGGTGACCCCGGAGAGCACGATGCGCTCCGGCGCCACGCCGAGCAGCCGGGTGCCCAGCGCGGCCACGACGTCGGCGGAGACCGCCACCGCCGCGAGGTCGGACGACGGCGACTCGCACCCCACCAGAGCGCGAGTGCCGTCGAGGAGCAGGGCGAGGTCCATCAGTCGACCCTCGGGGTGGCCCGGGCGCCGAAGTGGAGGTAGCGCTCGCCGGTCGGCAGCTCGTAGAAGGTGACCGGGAACCAGGTCTCGGCCTCCTCCGGCTTGGTCAGCCACATCCCGGGCGCGTAGGGCACCAGGCGGTACTCGTCGACGGGGTCCGGCACCAGCTCGGCGAGCGGGCCGCTGAGGGTGGTGCGCAGCAGCGGACCGTCGTCCCCGTCGAGGACCTCCATCAGCACCGACGCCCGCTGGTAGCGACCGACGTACGGCGCGAGGTCCGCCTCGACGGGCGGCTCCGGCGGCGTCAGCGGGTGCGGCATCTCGACGCCGGCCAGCTCGGCGAAGACCTCGCGGTAGAGGTCCTCGTAGAGGTCGCGGCTGCCGTCGTTGTTGGTCAGCAGCGTCACGGCGAGCCCGGCGCCGGGCAGCACGCGCAGGAAGGCCGCCTGCCCGATCGTGTTGCCGTCGTGGCCGTGGAGGCGCTCGCCGTCCCAGCCGAAGCGGATCCACCCGAGCCCCCACGAGTCGCCCAGGGAGTACTTGTCCGGCAGGTCGGCCTGGTGGTCGGCCATCGCCGCGACCGACTCCGCGCCGAGCACCCGCCCCCCGTCGGGGCCGAGGCCGCCGGTCAGGTGCAGCCGGGCGAAGGCGAGCACGTCGGCGGCGTTGGCCGAGACCAGCCCGGCCGGCCCGATCGAGCGCGGCAGCTGCCAGACCGGGGCGACCTGCTTGTGCCCGTCCTCGGTCACGTGCCCGACGGCGGCGGCGTGCAGCAGCGCCTCCTCGGGCAGCGTGATCGCGTGGCGCATCTGCAGCGGCTCGAAGAGCCGCTCGTGCAGCGCCGCGTCCCACGTCTTCTCGGTCAGCACCTCGATCACGCGGCCCAGCACGGAGAAGCCCGCGTTGCAGTAGGACCAGGTGGCGCCGAGCGGGTGGTTCTGGGTCTGCTCGGCGAGCAGCTCGACGTACCGCTCGATGCAGTCGTCGCCGCGGCCGGTGTCGGTGAAGACGTCGCCGTCGATGCCGCTGGTGTGGTTGAGCAGGTGGCGCACGGTCACGTGCTTGGTGACGTCGGGGTCGGCGAGCCGCAGCTCGGGCAGCACCTCGACCACGGGGGCGTCGAGGTCGAGCAGGCCCTCGTCGACGAGCTGCATGACGACGGTGGCCGTCCACACCTTGGTGATCGAGCCGATCTGGAAGATCGACTCCGGCGTCACCGGGGCGCCGGTGTCGATGCTGAGCAGGCCGTACGAGGCGACCACGAGCTCGTCGTCGGCCGCGGCGCCGTCGGGGTCGACGCGCAGGATGCCGAGCTGGGCGCCGGGGATCCCGTGCCGCTCGGCCAGCCTGGCCAGCCGCTGCTCCCAGTGGGCGACGTCGATGCGCGGGCGGCCGGCGTGGCGGGCGTGGCGCTCGACCCAGTCGACGAGCCGTGTGCCGTAGTCGATCCGCTGCGAGGGCGGGCCGAGCAGCACGAAGGCGTGCGACGCCCCGGGGTAGAGCACGAGCTCCGTCGGCACGCCGCGCTCGCGCAGCGTGGTGTGCCACTGCTGGGCCTGGCCGACGGGGCAGGTCAGGTCCTCGAGCCCGTGCAGCACGAGCGTCGGCGTGCTGACCCGGTGGACGCGCGTGAGCGGCGACATCGCTGCGTAGGCCTCGGGCTGCTCCCACGGCGCCCCGCCGAGCTCGTAGGCGCTCATGCAGGGCCCGTCGTCGCAGGTGCCGTACATGCTCGTCATGTCGCTGACCACGCCTCCGGCGACGCCCGCCCTGAACCGGTCGTCGTGCCCGGTCAGCCAGCAGGTCATGAAGCCGCCGTAGCTGTAGCCGGTGACCGCGAGCCGGTCGGGGTCGGCGACGCCCTCGGCCACGAGCGCGTCGAGCGGCTCGAGGAAGTCGAGGTGGTCCGCGACGCCCCACGCGCCGTGCACCCCGTCGAAGAACGCCTCGCCGTAGCCGTCGCTGCCGCGCGGGTTGACCAGCAGCACCGCCCACCCCCGGGCGACGAGCTCCTGGTGGTAGGGGTGCATCTCGTCCGCAGCGGCGTTCCAGGCGTTGTGCGGGCCGCCGTGCACGTCGAGCAGCAACGGCCGCGGCCCGGTGCGCTCGGGGTCGCGCAGCAGCCAGGCCTGCACCTCGGTGCCGTCGGAGATCGTGAACGTCCGCTCCTCCGGCTCGAACAGCTCGAGGTCGGCGATCCCCGCGCCGTGGTCGGTCAGCACCGCCTCCGCGCCGGTGGCGAGGTCGAGCGCCACCACCTCGCCGTACGACGTGGGCGTGCCGAGTGTGACCACCGCGGTGCCCCCGACGACCGAGAGCCCGGAAACCACGCGGCCGGCGCCCGCGAGCAGCGGTCCCTCGGCGTCGCCGAGCGCCCACAGGTGGGTGCAGCCACGGTCGCGCAGGCAGACGAGCAGGCGACCGTCACCGGCCTCCTGCGGTCGTCCGCCGGGGTACGCCGTGCCGCCCGGCATGACGTTGCGGTCGAGGTGCGCGGTGAGGCTGACCGGCTCGCTGCCGTCGAGCGGCACCCGCAGCAGGTGCTGGTGGCCGACCGGGTCGCCCGGGTGGCCGACCACGAGGAGCGAGGCGCCGTCGCGCGCGAACGACACGCTGGCAGCGACGCCGTCGGCGGAACCGACCACCCGGGGGCGTGCCCTGCGGTCGGCGGCGTCGACGAGGTGGACGGCGGTCCGCCACGTGAGGTCGCTGTCGTCACCGACCTTGCGGAGGAAGGCGATCGTCGACGAGTCGGGCGACCACGCCGCGCCCGCCGCGTGCTCCCCGCCGTCGGTGACCTGACGGCACTCCCCGCTCGCGAGGTCGACGACGTGGAGCTGCTGCCGGGCGGCACCGAGGATCCCGGCGCCGTCGGCCTGGTAGTCGAGCCGGCGGGCGACCACCGGCGAGCCGACGTGGCCGACGGTGGCGCAGAGGGCGAGCCGGGTGCCGTCGGGGCTCCACACCGGGGCGCCCGCGCCGTGCGGGAGCTGCGTGACCCGCTCGGCGTCGCCACCGTCGGCCGCGAGCAGGTGCACCTCGCCCTCGCGCAGGAACGCGATCCGGGAGCCGTCCGGAGACCAGGCCGGCGCGGTGTCGTCGGGACCGGCGGTCAGCCGGCGCGCCTCGCCGCCGGCGACGGGCACCGTCCAGAGCTGGTCGAGGTAGCGGTCGTGCTCGGCGTCCATCGTGCGGAGCACGTAGACGACGCGCGTGCCGTCGGGCGAGAGCACGGGCTGCGAGGGCACCGCGATCGCGGTGAGGTCGGTGAGACGCATCCGTCGGGTCATGGGTGGCTCCTGGGGGTTCCGGGGACGGCGGCGAGCAGCTGTCGGGTGTAGTCGTGGTCGGGCGCGGCGAGGACCCGTGACGTCGGGCCCTCCTCGACGATGCGTCCGTCGTGCATGACCGCGACCCGGTCGGCGACGTAGCGCACCACGGCGAGGTTGTGGGAGATGAAGAGCAGGGTGAGCCCCAGCTCGCGCTGGAGCTCGCGGACGAGGTTGAGCACCGCGCCCTGGATCGAGACGTCGAGCGCGGACGTGATCTCGTCGGCGACGACGACCGACGGGCGCCCGGCCAGGGCCCGGGCCAGGGCGACGCGCTGCCGCTGGCCGCCGGAGAGCTCGGCGGGGAGGGCGCCGGCGCGGGTCGGGTCGAGGTGCACGAGCTCGAGCAGCCGCGCCACGTCGGCGCGGCGGTCGGCCCGCGAGCCCTCGCGGGGCAGCGCCTCGGCGACGCTGGCGCCGACGCTCATCCGCGGGTCGAGCGAGGAGTAGGGGTCCTGGAAGACCATCTGCACCGGCCGCCGCCGCCCGCGCACCGGCACCGGCTCGCCGTCGAGCAGCACCCGGCCGCCGTCGAGCGGCACCAGGCCGACGGCGGTGCGGGCCAGCGTGGACTTGCCCGACCCCGACTCACCCACCAGCCCGACGACCTCACCGTGCGGCACCTCCAGGCTGACGTCGTCCACGGCCCGGGTGTCGCCGAAGCAGACCCGGACGTCCTCGAAGACCAGGCCGCTCACGACGCCTCCACCTCCTCGAGCAGGTCGGCCGGCTCGCGGTCCTCGGTCACCAGCGCGAGGGGCTCGCCGGCGTGCCAGCAGGCGACGCGGCGTCCGGCGGTGTCCGGCTCGAGGGGCGGGTCCTCGGCGCGGCAGCGGTCGGTGGCCAGCGGGCAGCGGGGCGCGAAGGCGCAGCCCGGGGGGACGTCGGCCGGGTCGACCGGGCGGCCGGGGATCACCGCCAGCGGCTGGTCGAGGTCGGTCTCCATGTCGGGCACGGCGGCGACGAGCGCCCGCGTGTAGGGGTGGCGGGCCGCGGTGTCGAGCTCGGCGGCGGGGAGGTCCTCGACGATGCGGCCGGCGTACATCACGAGCACGCGGTCGCAGACCTCGCCGACCACGGTGACGTCGTGGCTGATCAGCACGAGCGCGACGTCGTCGCTGCGACGGATGGCGGCGAGCAGGTCGAGCACCTGCTGCTGCACGGTGACGTCGAGGGCGGTGGTCGGCTCGTCGGCGACGATGAGCGCGGGCGTGCCCATGAGGCCCATCCCGATCATGGCGCGCTGGCGCATGCCGCCCGAGAACTCGTGCGGGTACTGGTGCGCGCGACGCTCGGGGTCGGAGATGCGCACGGCGCGCATCCGGTCCACGGCGCGGGCCATCGCCGCCTTGCGGTCGAGCCCCTGGTGGTGACGCGCGCCCTCCGCGAGCTGGCCGCCCATCCGCCGGGTGGGGTTGAACGAGGTGAGCGGATCCTGGAACACCATGGCGAGCGACGTGCCGAGGAGGTGGCGCTGCGCCTTCGTGTCGGCGGCGCGCAGGTCGGTGCCGAGCAGCTCGAGGCGCGCGGCGTCGACCCGGCCCGGGGCCTCCACGAGGCGCGAGACCGCGAGCGCCGTCAGCGACTTGCCCGAGCCCGACTCGCCGACGATCCCGAGCGCCTCGCCGCGGCGCACGCAGAAGGAGACGCCGCGCACCGGCCGGACCACGCCGTCGGGCCCGGGGAAGGCGACCTCGAGGTCGCGGACGTCGAGCACGACGTCGGACGCCGCCTCGTGCGACTCCTCGGCGACCGGGACCCCGGTCTCGAGCGCCTCCGGCGTCGGCGGCAGCGACGGGATGCCGCCCACCACCCCGACCCCCAGCCCCTTGGCCACGGACTCGCCGAAGAGGTTGAAGGCCAGGCCCGCGACCAGGACGGCGATGCCGGGCGCGAGCGCGGCCGCCGGGCTGACGTAGATCGAGCTGATGCCGTCGAACAGCAGGCGGCCCCAGTCGTAGGCCGGTTGCTGCACACCGAGGCCGAGGAACGACAGGCCGGCGAAGGACAGCAGGGCCGCGCCGGCGCCGATCGTGGCGTTGACGACCAGCGGCTCGGAGACGTTGGGCAGCACGTGGCGCACGAGGATGCGCGGGCGGCTGACCCCCGCGACCTGCGCCGCGTCGACGAAGTCGCGCGAGGCGATGCCCGCCACCAGCGTCTGGGTGAGCCGGCCGAAGGTGGGGGCGCCCGCGAAGCCGATCGCGAGCACGGCCCCGGTCGCGCCCACCCCGAAGATGACGGCGAAGAACAGGGCGAGCAGCAGCCCGGGGAAGGCGACCGCGATGTTGGTGCCGGCGACCACCGCCCGGCCCGACCGCTTCCCGAGCAGGAACGGGGCGGTGCCGATCACCAGGCCGGCGACCACCGCGATCACGGTCGCGGCCAGCGCGAGCTCCACCGACAGCCGGGTGGCGACGAGCGTGCGGAAGAAGATGTCGCGCCCGAGGTTGTCGGTGCCCGCCCAGTGCTCCCGCGAGGGGCCGGCGAGGATGTCGTTGGTGTCGATGGCGTTGGCCTCGTCGGTCCACAGGACCGGCGCCACGACCGCGAGCACCAGGACCCCCACCGCCAGCACGGTGGCGGTCAGCCCGACCGGCGTGCGCAGCACGCTCATCCAGCGGCGCACGCCTCAGTCCTCCCGGATCATCGAGCGCGGGTCGAGCACGGCGAGCGCGACGTCGACGAGGGTGTTGACCAGCAGCACGCCGACGCCGTACACGAGCACGATCGCCTGCACGAGCTGGTAGTCCTTGGTCAGGATCGAGCTGACGATCGTGCTGCCGAGGCCGGGCCAGGCGAAGACGTTCTCCACCAGCACCGTGCCGGCGACCATCGAGGTGAGGATCAGCCCGGCCAGCGTGAGCGAGGCGGTCAGCGCGTTGGGCAGAGCGTGTCCGAGGTGGACGGTGCGGTCGGGGAGGCGCTTGGCGCGGGCGGTGCGGACGAAGTCGGCGTCGAGCACCGTCACCATCTCGACCCGGATGATGCGCGCCAGGATCGCGGCGGGGCCGATCGCGAGGGCGATCACCGGCAGCACGTAGGCGCTGGGGGTGTCGTTGCCCGCGACCGGCAGCCAGCCGAGGCTGACCGCGAAGACGTAGACGAGGAGAACACCGAGCAGGAAGTCCGGGATGATCCCCAGCACGACGCTGGTCGAGGTGAACGCGAGCTCGGTCCGGCGGCCGTGGCCGCGCCGGGTGCGCACGCCCATCGCCACGCCGAGCGGCACGGCGATCCCGACCGCGACCACGAACGCGAGGAAGGCCAGCGCGAGCGTCGCCGGCAGGCGCTGCCCGACGACCTCGGACACCGGCAGCTGCGAGGTGATCGAGGTGCCGAGGTCACCGGTGAAGAGGCCCTGGAGGTAGTGCCAGTACTGCACGAGGAGCGGGTCCTCGAGCCCCATCTCCTCACGCTTGGCGGTGACCAGCGCCGCCGGTGCGGTCGGCCCGAGGGCCGCCCGCACCGGGTCGCCGGGGATCAGGTGGATCATCAGGAACGACGCCGTCACCAGCACCCAGAGCGAGACCAGCAGGCGCCCGAGGCGTCGTACGCCGAAACGCACCCAGGGGTGGGACCACAGCCCCTCGCGCGGGGTGGTGGCGATCACCGAGCTCGCCGTCGTCATGGCTCCGGTCTCCCCTGGGTCGTCGTCGGCGAGGCAGGTCAGCTGGCGAGCATGCGGATGCTCGTCGGCACCAGCTGTCCCGGCATCTCGAACTCCGCACCGTTGCCGTAGGTCGTCACCAGGTTGTTGGCAAAGGGCACGATGTCGGCGGCGGTGAAGAGCGACGCCTCGGCCTGCAGCCAGGTGTCGCAGCCCTCGGTGCCCGGCATGCCGGAGGCCTGCTTCACGCCGGCGTCGTAGTCGGGGTTGTCGATGCCGGAGAAGTTGGTGCCGCCGTCGGCCATGCCGGGCCCGGAGAGGAACGGCACGAGCTGGTCGGGGCTGTTCACGTTGAGCGGGACCCACGCGATGTCCCAGTCGCCGGTGCCGAAGATCGCCTGCTGCAGCGCGGTCTCGTCGACGCCCTTGGCCGTGACGGTGGCACCTGCCGCCTCCCACTGCTGGACCGCGAGCTCGGCGGCGGCGGACACCGCGTTGCCCGCCGCGCTGGAGTAGAGGAACGTCAGCTTCTGGCCCGCGAGGGCGGTCTTCGCGGCCTCGACGTCCTGCGCGGGCACGTTGCCCGACACGGAGTCACCCGGGCAGGCGACCGGCTGGATCGCCGCGAGCGTCGTGGCCGGGGTGCCGTTGCCGGCGGTGGCCACGGACGCGAGCTGCTCGAGGTCGAGCGCCTGGGTCAGGCCCATCCGGACGCCGGGGTCGGCGGTCCCGTGGCCGTCGCCGTGGTTGTACCACTGCTCGCCCACGAGGGCCGGCGTCTGGCTGGTGAAGAGGTCCTGGGCGTCGAGGCGCTTGGCGTCGGGGCCCTGGACCGTCGCGGCGTTGAGGTCGCCGGAGAGCAGGAGGTTCGCGGCGGTGCCCTCGTTCTGGACCACCTTCATCACGACGGTGTCGGGCATCCCCTTCTCGGCCGTCGTCGCGCCGTCGGGGCCCCACGTGTAGCCGTCACGGATCTCGTAGGTGTAGTGGTCGCCCGGCGCTGCCTCGGTGAGGACGTACGGGCCGGTGCCGGCCGTCGAGTCCGACAGCGACGCACGGTCCTCCATCCCCGCCTCGCAGACCATGGGGAGGCTGGCGAGGCCGTTGAGCACGAACGGCGCGGGCTGGGCGAGCGTGATCGTCACGGTGCCGGCGGCGTCGTCCGCCTCCGCCTTGGCACCGACGGGCAGGAACACGCCCAGGTACGGGCTCTTGTTCTTGGGGTCGGCGACGTAGGCGATGTTGTCCGCGACGGTCGTCGCAGTGAAGTCGGAGCCGTCGGCACAGGTGATGCCGTCACCGAGCGTCAGGGTGACGGTCGCGCCGTCCACCTTCCAGTCGGTGGCCAGCTGCGACTGGATCTCCCCGGTGTCGGCGTCGACGGCGACCAGGTTGTCGTAGGCGAGCTGGTTGACCGTGAACAGCTGGCTGCTGGCCGAGGACTGCGGGTCGAGCTTGCCCGGGTCGCCCGCCATGGCCATGGTGAACGTCCCGCCGTCGGCGTACTGGGTGTCGCCGCTGCTGCCGTTGCCGTCGGAGTCGGAGCCGGAGCCGCCGCACCCGGTGAGCAGGGCGGCGGTGACGCAGAGGCCGAGGGCGGCCGGGGTCAGCTTCATGGAGATCTCTCTGTTCGCGGTTCGCGGGGTCGGGGTCAGGCGCCGGCGCGGCGGAACGCGCGGCCGATGTGGAGGTAGAGGGCGTGGCCGTCGCCGTCGTCGCCGACGAAGGCGTGCGGGATGTGCAGCCCGTGCTCGGGGACGGCGTTGATCAGGCTGTCGCCGCGGAAGTGGACGAGCTCCTGGCGCTGCGGCTTCTCACCGAGCTCCTCGAACATCCCCTTGGGCACCTGGTCGAGCCAGATCCGGCCGTCGTCGTCCTGGCTCACGGTGAGGTCGACGATCTCGGCGGAGTAGGTGCCGACGTAGCGGGAGGCGTCGATGCGCTCCGGGTCGGCCGGCGGCACCGGCAGCGGCGGCAGGGTCGCGTCGCTGAGCTCGGCGACCACGTGGCCGACGAGGTCGTGGTAGAGCGAGATCGTGTCGCCGCCGTTGGTGAGCAGCGCCACCGCGAGACCGGCCTCGGGCACCATCCGGAGGAAGGCGTTCTGGCCGATCGTGCTGCCGTCGTGGCCGATGATCGCGCCGGTCGGGGTGTCGAAGCGCTCGAAGCCGAGGCCCCAGGAGTCGCCCATCACGCCGAGGTAGGGCAGGTCGACCTGCCGCTCGTGCATGCGCGCGGCGGTGCCGGGCGCGAGCACCTGCGTGCCGTCGGACGCCCTGCCGTCCTCGAGGTGCATCCGCGCGAAGCCGACGAGGTCCCGCGCCGCCATCGCGAGCATGGCGCCGGCCGGGGCGTTGGAGCGGGCCAGCGCCCACACCGGCGCCGGGCTGAAGCCGGTGCCCGGCTCGAGCTCGATGTGACCCATCGCGGCGCGGAACATGATCGCCTCGTAGGGGCTGGTCGCGACGTGGGTGAGGCCGAGCGGTGCGACGAGGTGCTCGCGCAGCGCGGCGTCGTACGTCTTCTCGCGCAGCACCTCGACCAGCCGGCCGAGCACGCAGAAGCCGGCGTTGTTGTAGGAGAACTGCTCGCCGGGGGGGAACAGCTGCGGCACCTCGTGCAGGACGCCGAGGTACTTCTCCACCGCGTCGTCGCCGGGGCCGGTGTCGGTGAAGATGTCGCCCTCGAAGCCCGCCGTGTGGTCGAGCAGCATCCGGGTGGTGATGCGGGTCGCGGCCTCCTCGTCGCCGATCCGGAAGTCCGGCAGGTAGGTCCGCAGCGGCTCGTCGAGGTCGACGAGGCCCTCGTCGACGAGCTGCATGACCAAGGTGCTGGTCCACAGCTTGGTGATCGAGCCGATCTGGAAGACCGCGTCGGTGGTGGCTTCGACCCCGGTGCCGCGGTGGAGGACGCCGGTCGCGTGCTCGACGACCTCGTCCCCGCGGAGGACGGCGACCGCAGCGGCCGGCACGTCGTACTTCGCGATGAGCGCCGGCAGCTGCCCGGCGATCCACGTCCTGACGTCGTCCAGGGAGCTCATGGGGTCACGCTAGGAGCGGCGACCCCGCGCATGTTCGTCGTTCCCGACAAGCGGGCTCGGTGTGGTTCGTCCGGCCCGACAGTGTCGTCAGCGCACGACGTGGAAGTTGAACTGTGCCGTGCCGAGGGCTCCCATCAGCCGCAGCCAGACCGGCAGCAGCATCTCGGTGCCGCGGGCGGTGTCGATGCCGCCCAGGTCGATCACGTCCTCGTGGCCGAACGAGGTGAGCAGGTCGGTGACCAGCGCCTTCGCGGTGGCGTCGTCGCCGGAGACGAAGACCGTGCTCGGGGCGCCGAGGGCCGCCGGGTCCACCATGAGCGCGGCCGTGAGCGTGTTGAGGGTCTTGACCACGCGGGCCTCGGGGAACGCGCGCTGCACCTGCTCGCCGAGCGAGTCGGTGTCCTTGACGAAGAGGGTGGGCGGGAAGCCGTTCGAGAAGTCGAGGGGGTTCGCGATGTCGACGAGCACCTTGCCGGCGAGGTTCGCGGCGCCGGCCAGGCGCAGCACGTCGAGCGTCACGTCGCCGGAGGAGGCATTGACGACGAGCTCGGCACCCGCGGCCGCGTCGGCGAACGCCGCCAGCCCCACGCCCTCGTGGTCGGCGTGCCAGGTGGCGAACGGCGGGTTGCCCATGCCGTCGGGCTCGGTGCGGGCCAGCGTGGCCTGCGGGTCGCGGGTGCCCACGACGACGGCGTGGCCGAGCGAGTGCAGGCGGCCGGCGACGGCGCGTCCGACGCTGCCGGTGCCGAGAACGGCGATGTCCATGGGGAGTCCCTCTCCGAGTCGAATAGACAGGTCTGTCTACCTCTGGGGCTGGACGCTAGCAGACAGACCTGTCTACCATCAAGGGGTGCCCCCCTCCTCCCGCGCAGCGCCGGCGCGCGACCGGATCCTCGAGACCGCCTCCGCGCTCTTCTACGCGCGCGGGATCCGCGCGGTCGGGGTCGACCTGATCATCGCGGAGTCGGGCGTGGCCAAGGCGACGTTCTACAAGCACTTCCCCTCCAAGGACGACCTCGTCGTGGCCTACCTCGACCGGGTCGACGCCGCCTGGAGCGGGCAGCTCCACGCCGCGGCCGAGGCGGCCGGTCCCGAACCGGCCGACCAGCTGGTCGGCCTCTTCGACGCGCTCGGCCAGGCCTGCCGGCGCGAGGGCTACCGCGGCTGCGGCTTCATCAACGCCGCGGCCGAAGCGGCTCCCGGCGGCCCCGTCCACGCCCGCACCGTTGCCCACAAGCAGGCGGTGCTGGCGTGGGTCAGCGAGCTGGCCGCCGAGGCCGGGGCGCCCGACCCCCACGGTCTCGCCCGCTCGCTCACGCTCCTGCTCGACGGGGGCCTGGCCAGCGGCGCGCTCGACGCCGACCCCGGGGTGCCGGCTCTGACGGCCCAGGCCGCTGGCACGCTGGTCGGCGCCGCGATCCCCCACGGGGGATGACGCCCGGGCCGCAGCGCTCGTCCTAGCGTCGCCGGCGTGCCCGCCCACGAGCCCTCCCGCGCCACGCTGCCCCTGCCCGACCCGGAGCCCCCGCGGCTGACGGCGTACGACGCGAAGGACCCGGCAGCGTCGTACCCCCCGCTGACGCCGCTGCGACCGCCCGCCGGGGCGCCGAACGTGCTGATCGTGCTGCTCGACGACGTCGGCTTCGGGGCGGCCAGCACCTTCGGCGGGCCGGTGCGCACGCCCACCGCCGACCGGCTGGCGGCGCGGGGTCTCTCCTTCGACCGCTTCCACACCACCGCCCTCTGCGCGCCGACGCGGTCGGCGCTGCTCACCGGGCGCAACCACCACTCCGTGGGCATGGGCTCGATCACCGAGGTGGCGACCTCGGCACCCGGCTACTCCTCGGTGCGGCCGAGGTCGGCGGCACCGCTGGCGGAGGTGCTGCGGCTCAACGGCTACTCCACCGCCCAGTTCGGCAAGTGCCACGAGGTGCCCGTGTGGGAGTCGAGCCCAGTGGGGCCGTTCGACGCGTGGCCCACCGGCGGCGGCGGGTTCGAGCACTTCTACGGCTTCATCGGCGGTGAGACGAACCAGTACTACCCCTCGCTCTTCCAGGGCACCACGCCCGTCGAGCCGGACCGCACGCCCGAGGAGGGCTACCACCTGACCGACGACCTCGCCGACAAGGCGATCGCGTGGCTGCGGCAGCAGCGGGCCCTCAGTGCCGACCGCCCCTTCTTCCTCTACTTCGCCCCCGGCGCCGCCCATGCCCCGCACCAGGTGCCCCCGGGCTGGGCGGAGCGCTACGCCGGCGAGTTCGACGACGGCTGGGACGCGCTGCGTGAGCGGACCCTGGCCCGGCAGAAGGAGCTCGGCGTGGTGCCGGGCGACGCCGTGCTCACTGCTCGACCGGACGAGATCCCGGCGTGGGACGACATGCCCGACGACCTCAAGCCGGTGCTGTCGCGGCAGATGGAGGTGTTCGCCGGCTTCCTCGAGCACGTCGACCACCACGTCGGCCGCCTCGTCGACACCCTCGAGGAGCTCGGCACCGCCGAGGACACGCTGGTCTTCTACATCGTCGGCGACAACGGCGCCTCCGGCGAGGGGACGGTCAACGGCAGCTTCAACGAGGGGTTCGTCTTCAACAACGCCGCGCACCTCGAGACACCGGAGTTCCTGCACTCGAAGATCGACGAGTTCGGCTCACCGACGGCCTACAACCACTACGCCGTGGGCTGGGCGCACGCGACCAGCACGCCGTACCAGTGGACCAAGCAGGTCGCCTCCCACTGGGGCGGCACCCGCAACGGCACGGTGGTGCACTGGCCGCGCGGCATCGAGGCGTCGGGGCGCCGCCACCAGTTCACGCACGTCACCGACGTCGTGCCGACGGTGCTCGAGGCGGCCGGGCTGCCGGTGCCCCGGGCGGTCAACGGCACCCACCAGATGCCGCTGCACGGCACGAGCATGGTGCCGACCTTCACCGACGCGGACGCCCCGGAGACCCATGACCTGCAGTACTTCGAGTGCTTCGTGAACCGCGGCATCTACCACCGGGGCTGGACGGCCGTGACGCGTCACAGCACGCCATGGATCGTCGAGGAGCTCCCGGCGTACGACGACGACGTGTGGGAGCTCTACAGCCCCGACGACTGGACGCAGGCCCACGACCTGGCGGCCGAGATGCCGGAGAAGCTCGCGGAGCTGCAGCGACTGTTCCTCGTCGAGGCAGCGAAGTACGGCGTGCTGCCGCTCGACGACCGCCGCATCGAGCGGTTCAACCCCGACCTCGCCGGGCGGCCGGTGCTGATCGCGGGCACCAGCCAGCGCCTCTACCCGGGCATGGGGCGGCTGCCGGAGAACTGCGTGCTCAACGTGAAGAACAAGTCGTTCGCCGTGACCGCGCGGCTGACCGTCCCCGAGGGCGGTGCCGAGGGCGTCGTCCTCGCCCAGGGCGGCTCCTTCGGCGGCTGGAGCGTCTACCTGCGCGAGGGCGTGCCGACCTTCTGCTACAACCTGCTCGGCCTGCAGCGGGTCAAGGTCCGCGGCTCCGCACCGCTCGGGCCGGGTGAGCACGAGGTGCGTGTCGAGCTCTCCTACGACGGTGGCGGTTTCGGCAAGGGCGCGACGGTCACGGTGCGCGCGGACGGCGCCGAGGTCGGGACCGGGCGGCTCGAGGTGACCGTGCCGATGGTCTTCTCCATGGACGAGACCACCGACGTCGGCGAGGACCTCGCCACCCCCGTCAGTGACGACTACGGCGCGGGCGACAACCACTTCACCGGCACCATCGCGTGGGTCCAGATCGACCTCGGCGAGGACGCCCTCGACCACGAGATCCCCGTCGAGGAGCGGCTGCGGGTGGCGCTGGCGCGGCAGTGACCCGGGCGGTCACAGGTCGCGGAAGCGCGACCCCAGCAGCTCGACCAGCGGGTCGCCGGCCTCGCGGCGCCGGTAGGGCACCTGCAGGGTGAGCTCCTCGACGTCGCCGACCTCCAGGTCGTGGTCAGCACCGGCCGGGTCGTCGATCACGTCGAACACGCCGCGGTCGAGAACCAGACCGATGTCGCCGAACGGCATCTGCAGCCGCCACGTCTCCACCAGCCCCCGCGCCTCCGGCCGCAGCCACCCCGAGAGCAGGGGGAAGCCGAAGCGCCACGTCACCTCGAGGTCCTCCCCCGGAACCCCGAAGGGCTTCCCCGTCGCGCGGGCGAGGTCGTCGCCGTGCGCGAGGAGCTCACCGAGCAGGTTGCCCCAGCCGCCGGCCATGGTGGTCTGCAACCCGGCGTGGAACGGGAACTCCGTGTCGGGCGGCACCGAGCCCACGACGGCACCGAGGAAGGCCCACTGCTCCTCGATCGACCGGGCCGACGCCTCGAGGCCGACCCCGATCCGGGCGACGTCCTCCTCGTTGGCGACGGCGACGAGGTCGGCGGTGTCCGCCCGGCGCCGGTCGACGGTGTAGCGCTCGTACACCGACTGCACGTGGGTCACGGTCTGGCCGACGGTCCAGGTCAGCCCGGGGACAGGCAGCGCCACCTCGTCCTCGGTCAGCGCCCGCACGTACGCCACGAATCGCGCCGTGTGGTGTCCCGCCACCTCGAACCCCCGCACGTGCGCCTCGGCGAGCGTCATGCCCATGACCGTCCCCTCTCCTGCCTACTACTCCGATCCGGAGTAGCAGGCAATCTACTCCGAGTCGGAGTAGTGTCAACCCCGTGACGCTGACGACGACCTCCTACGCGATCCTCGGGCTGCTCGACCTCAGGGACTGGTCGGCGTACGAGCTCGCCCAGCAGGCCACACGCTCGCTCGCCTACACCTGGCCTGTCTCGGAGAGTCAGCTGTACGCCGAGCCGAAGCGACTCGCACGCGAGGGACTGATCTCGGTGCACGAACGGGCGGCCGGCCCCGTCCGCAGCCGGCAGGTCTTCTCGATCACGGCGGCAGGCCGGCGCGCGCTGCGGGCGTGGTTGGCGACCGAACCGGCCGCGCCGGTGGTGCGGATCGAGGCTCTGCTGCGCTGCCTGCTCGCGACCAGCGGCGGCAAGGACGACCTGCTCCGGAGTCTCGCCGCGACCCGCGAGGCCGCGGCGCAGGCCTACGACAACGGTCAGGCGATGGTCGGGGCCATGGTGACCGGCGAGCTGCCGTTCCCCGAGCGGCTGCACGCGAACGTGCTGTGGATGACCTTCGCGGCCGATCTCCTGCGACTGGTCGTCGAATGGGCGGACTCCGCCGCGGCGGAGGTCGAAGCCTGGGACGACGCGGAGCACGGCGGCGACCCGGCTCGCGCCCGGCGCATGCTCGAGTCGCTCCCACGGCTGCTGCCGGGCGACTGAGCCCGCGCTGCGGGCGGCGCCGGCCCGGCAGTGAGGTGGGCAGGGCGGGGCGCCGGGGCAATTCGCGGGTCAACCCGCGAATTGGTCCTTGTCGCCCCGAAACAACCATCAGACAGTGACCAATTCCGTACGACGGTGGGGCGCGTGGGGCTGCTGAGGCAACGCCGATCAAGCACGACGTCGAGGCTGGGGTCACGATGAGGCATGACCACTCGGGACCCCACCGGCACGCTCACCGGCAGGCTCGCGCTCGTCTCCGGCGCCTCGCGTGGACTGGGGCGCGCCTGCGCGCTCGAGCTCGCGGCCGCGGGCGCGCACGTCGTCGCGACCGGGCGCAGCGCGGAGGGCGCCGCCACCCGGACCGACCCTCCGGGGCTCACCCTCGAGGGCACCCGCGACCTGGTCGAGGCGGCCGGCGGCTCGGTCGAGATCCACCGCTGCGACCACACCGATCCCGACCATGTCGACGCGCTGGTGCTCGACGTCCTCGCCCGGCACGGGGCGATCGACGTGCTGGTCAACAACGCGTGGGGCGGGCACGACCACCACGACGAGTCGGCGTACGGCGAGGAGGTCTGGGACGAGCCGATGGACCAGTTCCGGCAGATGCTGCTTGCCGGTGCCTACTCCGACTTCGTCACCTCGCTGCGCACGCTCAAGCACGCGATGGGGCCGGCCGGTCGCGGCACCATCCTGACCACGACGTGGCACACCCCCGAACCCCCCGCGTGGCTGCCGTACGAGTCGAGCAAGGCGGCCAAGAACCGTCTCGTCTACGCGCTCGGCTACCACCTGCAGGGCAAGGGCATCCCGGTCATCGCGGTCGCGCCGGGCTGGATGCGCACCGAGCTGATGCTCACCCACCACACGGCCGAGGAGCTCGCCGGGAAGACCGAGACGCCGCACCTCGCTGCCCGCGTCGTCACCGCGCTGGCGGCTGACCCCGACGCGATGCGCTGGAGCGGGCAGGTCGTCGACGCCGGCGAGATGGCCGAGCACTACGGCATCGACGACCTCGACGGGACCCGCCCGCACCCCAACGCGGGTCGCTTCGAGCCCAGCCGCCCGCTGCCGCCTCCGGAGTGACCCGACCCCGCCGGGCCGGGTCCTTCGGCCCTGTCGCCGCCACGCCGCCCCGACGTACGTTGCCCTCATGGCCGAGGGCAACCGTCCGGCTCGTCTGCCGCCGCGCTGGTTCATCGTCACGTTCTGGAAGGTGCACCGCACCCTCAACAAGATGTCCGGTGGCCGCCGCTTCCTCTGGAAGCCCGGAGGCAGGCGCGGCTGGGGCGCGCTGCGACTCACCACGGTCGGCCGCCGCAGCGGACAGGAGCGCTCGGTCATCCTCGGCTACCTCGAGGACGGACCCGACCTGGTCGTGCTGGCCATGAACGGCTGGGGCCCCGCCGAGCCCGCCTGGTGGCTCAACCTCCAGGCGCACCCGAGCGCCCTCGCCCGCCTGCACGGACAGCCCGAGCAGCGCGTCGTCGCCCACGCCGCCGAGGGCGCCGAGCGCGAGCGGCTGTGGGAGCGGTGGCGCGAGGTCGACGAGGGCCTCGACGAGTACGCCGCCCGGCGCCCGTCGCCGACCGCCGTCGTGGTCCTGTCCCCCGAGGCGGCCGCCTGAGCCGGCCACCGGAGCCTGCAGACCGACGCGACGGACCCAATCGTCCGGCGGGTGGGAGCCGTCGGCCAGCGGCAGGTGAGACGATCCGGGCATGACGGGCACCGGCATCGACTCCAGGGACCTCCCGCTCGACGACACGACGGCCCACATCGAGCTCACCGAGGCGTACGCCGCGCACAACTACCACCCGCTGCGCGTCGTGCTCGCCGAGGGCGAGGGCGCGTGGGTGACCGACGTGGAGGGGCGGCGCTACCTCGACTGCCTGGCGGGCTACAGCGCGCTCAACTTCGGGCACTCGCACCCCCGGCTCGTGGCCCGCGCGCAGGAGCAGCTCGGCCGGCTGACGCTGACCTCGCGGGCGTTCTACAACGACCAGCTCGGACTGTTCGCCCGCGACCTCGCGCAGCTGTGCGACAAGGACATGATCCTGCCGATGAACTCCGGCGCCGAGGCCGTCGAGACCGCGATCAAGGTCGCCCGCAAGTGGGGCTACCTGGTCAAGGGCGTCCCCGCCGACAAGGCCAAGATCATCACGATGGACGGCAACTTCCACGGCCGCACCACCACGATCGTGTCGTTCTCGACCGACCCCGCCGCCCGCAACGGCTACGCGCCGTACACCCCCGGCTTTGAGATCGTGCCGTACGGCGACTTCGCCGCGCTCGAGGCGGCCGTCGACGAGAACACCGTCGCGGTGCTGCTCGAGCCGATCCAGGGCGAGGCCGGCGTGATCATCCCGCCGGAGGGCTACCTCCAGCAGGTCCGCGCGCTCTGCAACGTCGAGGGCGTGCTGATGATGGCCGACGAGATCCAGTCGGGCCTCGCGCGCAGCGGCCGCACCTTCGCCTGCGACCACGAGGACGTCGTGCCGGAGGTCTACATCCTCGGCAAGGCCCTCGGCGGCGGCCTCTATCCCGTCTCGGCGATCGCGGCGGACGGCGACGTCCTCGAGGTGATCACCCCCGGCACCCACGGCTCGACCTTCGGCGGCAACCCGCTCGCCGCGGCCATCGGCCGCGAGGTGGTCGCCATGGTGGAGACCGGGGAGTTCCAGCAGCGCGCCCGCGTGCTGGGCGAGCGCCTGGCCGCCGGCCTCGGCGACCTGATCGGCAACGGCCTCGAGGCCGTGCGCACCCGCGGGCTGTGGGCCGGCGTCGACGTCGACCCCGACCTCAACACCGGCCGCCACGTCTGCGAGCGCCTGCTCGAGGAGGGCATCCTCGCCAAGGAGGCCCACGGCCAGACCGTCCGCCTCGCTCCCCCGCTGGTCGCCACCGAGGACGACATCGACCTGCTCGTCAGCGCCTTCCGCACGGTCTGCTCCGGCTAGCTCCGCGTCTGGCCCGCGCGGCGCCTCACCCCACGCCCTTGTGGTCGCGGCGGTCCGACCAGCACGCTGGCTTCATGGACGAGGACGAGCGTCGAGGCCAGCTCCTGCGGCACTGGGAGTTCGCCGGCTCCGACCAGGACATCACCCACGAGATCTACGCCGAGGACGCAGTTCTGGAGTTCCCGCAGTCAGGTGAGCGTTTCGTCGGCGTGGCCAGCTTCAAGCCCTGGCGGGAGCAGTATCCCGAGCCGGTGGAGTTCCGCACCGTCTCCCTGCGTGGCTCCGGCGACCTGTGGGTCGTGGAGAACCTGATCAGCTACGACGGGCGCCCGTGGCAGCCCACCGTCAACATCCTCGAGTTCCGGGGCGACGAGGTGGTCCGGGAGTCGATCTACATCACCGAGACGTGGGAGGCGCCCGAGTGGCGCGCGCCCTGGCGCGACACGACCGGCGGCCGCGGAGCCCACGAGGAGTCGTGACGCCGTCCCCCCGGGGCCCCCGGCCACGGCGGCCTCAGCTGCAGGTCTCCACCGACCGGTCGACGACCGTGGCGCCGTTCGCCGCGACGGTCACCTTGGCCGACAGCTCGACGACGAGGTGGCTGCCGTCGGTGCCGGTCAGGCGGTCGCGCAGCCGGAACTGCACGACTCGGAACTCGTCGTGGTCCGGGTCGGTCAGCACGCCGTCCACCTTCTCCCGGTAGCCGCCGGTGTAGGTCGGCAGCGACGGGTCGTCGGGCACCAGCTCGATCCAGCCCTCGACCATGCCGTTGACGTGGGCCTCGCCCGCGACCTGCCCGCCCCGCGGCAGCAGGACGTCGTACCCGCCGTGCCGGACCTCGTGGAACGTCGTGGCCCAGGCGCCGCACGGGTTCTCGTCGGCACTCCAGTGGCTGGTGCCGTCCCACTCCTCGGGGACGAAGAACCTGGTCGCCCCCTGACCGGGGGCGGCCGCGGCGGCGGGCAGGAGGCCGGGGGCCAGGCCGGTGAGGGCGGTGGTGAGCAGGGCGCCGGCCACGAGGCCGGCCTTGGTCGGGTGGGTGCGCATGGTGGTCCTCGATCCGTCTGGGGCCGTCGGGCGACGGCCGCTACGACCGCACTGCACCAGTCAGCCACACCGGGTGGCGACGGGCGCCGGCCCCGGGGCACCCGGGAGGATCTCCCGACCGCGACCGGGACGTCCGCCCTCCCCAACGCGCGCTCCTCGGTCCACACTGATCGCCATGGCCACCGCACCCGCGGAGGTACCCCGTGACCGCCGCCTCGCCCTCCTCGGCTGGGGCCTCGCCGTGCTCGCGCTGCTGCTGATCGCGGCCGTGCCGTTCCTGGTCTCCGGCGGCGTGAACGACCGCCCGCAGGTCGTGGCCGGCTACCCGGCCCGCGACTACGTCGCCCACCTGGTGATCGTGGCCTCGCTCGTGCTCTCGGGCGCCTGGCTCGTGCACCTGCGGCCGCGCAACGCGATCGGCTGGATCCTCCTCGCCAGCGGGGCGCTGCAGGCGGTGCAGACGAGCACCGACGCCTACGGCATCCGCGCCCTCACCGACCCCGACCACTCGCTCCCCCTGGCCCGCTCGGCCGAGTGGGTCGCCCAGTGGACCTGGATCCCGGCCCTGCTGCTGGTGGTCGCGGTGCTGCCGATCCTCTACCCCACGGGCTACCCGTCCAGCCGGTTCTGGCGGCGTCACCTGCGGGTGACCGTGGTGGGGCTCGTGTGCCTCGTCTCGGCAGCAGCGATCGCGTCGGCGCACTTCGACGACTCGGTGACCGGGTACGACGCCGGGTACACCCCGCCCACCTGGCTGGTGGCACCGCTGGCGGTGATCGGGATCATCACCACGGCCGGGTGCGTGCTGGTGACGCTCGTCGGCACGGTCGTGCGGACGGTCCGGGCCGGGGCGCCCGAGCGGCAGCAGCTGGCGCTGCTCGTGGCGGTGGTGGCGCTGATGCTCGTCTTCGCCTTCGTGCCCGGCCAGTTCCTCTTCGCGTTCGTCTACGCGAGCCTGCCGGTCGCGATCGTCGTCGGGGTGCTGCGCTACCGCCTGCTCGGCATCGAGGTCGCCGTGCGGCGGACCCTGCTCTACGTGCCGCTGACGGTGCTGGTGGCAGTTGTGGTCGGGCTGAGCACGGCGTCCCTGGCCCGGCTGCTGCCCGACGGCCCGCTGCCCCTGCTCCTGGGCTCGGCCGTCGTGGCGGTCTTCATCTTCCCGGTCGCGCGGCTGCTCCAGCGTGGCGTCGACCGGTTCGTGCTGGGCGACCGCGCCGACCCGCTGCGCCAGGTGGCGGGGGTCGCCGCGGAGCTCGCCGCACCGAGCGAGGACCCGGTCTCCTCGATGCTGGCCGCGGTCACCACCGCCACCGGCGCGACGTACGGCGCGGTCTGCGGGGCCGACGGAGCAGTGCTGGTGAGCCTCGGCACCGACCACGTGCCGACCCACCAGGTGCCCCTGCGGCTGGGCGACGAGGACCTCGGCACGCTCGTGGTCGGCCCGCGTCGTGGCAGCAGCCGGGTCGCGGACGACGACGCGCGCCTGATCGACGCCCTGGCCCCGCACCTCGCGATGGTCGTGCACGCCTCGCGCCTCACCGCGGCGCTGGCCGAGCAGCAGGCCCGCGCCACCCGGGCGACGCTGACCGAGCGCGACCGGCTCCGGCGCGACCTGCACGACGGCCTCGGCCCGTCGCTGTCCGGCATCTCGCTGAGCCTCGAGGCCGCGCTGGTCGCGATCCGCCGCGACCCCGGCTCCGCGGCCGCGATCCTCGAGCGCACCCGCGCGGAGGCCGACGACGCCAGCCGTGAGGTGCGCCGCGTGATCGACGCCCTGCGCCCCACGGCGCTCGACCGTGCCGACCTCGCCCGGGCGGTGCGCCAGACCGCGACGGGTCTCGGCCTGGGCCGGCCGGGAGGAACCTCCTTCAGTCTCGAGGCCGGCGACCTCGAGGGGCTGCCGCCGGTGGTCGAGGAGGCCGCCTACCGGATCGTCGCCGAGTCGCTCACCAACGTGGTCCGGCACGCCGACGCGTCCTGCTGCGTCGTCCGGCTGTCGCGCGGGCCCGGCGTGCTGCGCCTCGTCGTCGAGGACGACGGCACCGGTGTCGACGACGCCTCCCCCGGCGGGCACGGCCTCGGCTCCATGCGCCGGCGGGCCGGCGACCTCGGCGGGCGCCTCGTCGTACGGCAGCGGGTGCCGGCCGGCACCACCGTCGACGCCGTCCTCCCGTGGGTGCGCCCGTGAGCATCCGGGTCGTGGTCGCCGACGACCACCCGATGTACCGGTTCGGCGTCGAGGCCGTGCTCGCCCAGGCCGACGGCATCGAGGTCGTGGCCAGCGTGGCCGACGGCGACGAGCTGATCGGTGTGGTCGCCGAGCTGCGTCCCGACGTGGTGGTGAGCGACCTGAGCATGCCCGGCACCGACGGCGTGACGGCGGCCGGCGCGATGCTGGCCGCCCAGCCCGACCTGGCCGTGCTGGCGCTGACCATGCACGACGACGACGAGCACGTCCACGCCGCGCTGCGGGCCGGCGCGCGCGGCTACCTGGTCAAGGGCGCCGACGCCGACTCGATCGTGCGCGCCGTCCGTGCGGTCGCCGCCGGCGACGCGGTGTACGGCGGTGACGTGGCTCGCCGGCTGACCGCGGGGCTCGTCGCGGCCGGGCCCCCGCAGGCGCCGGTCCCGCTGCCCGACCTCACCCCGCGCGAGCGCCAGGTGCTCGATCTCCTCGCCGCGGGCTGTCGCAACCGGGAGATCGGGCAGCGGCTCGGGATGAGCGAGAAGACCGTGCGCAACCACGTCTCGCACCTGCTCCTCAAGTTCGGGGTCGAGGACCGCACCGGCATCGCGCTGCGTGCGCGCGACGCCGGGCTGGGCGGCGCCCCACTGGACTGAGCCGGGACCTCTGGTCCTGCCGCGCGGTCGACGGTCCTCCTAGGCTGGGTGCATGCGGACCATCGGCAACATCCTCTGGTTCATCCTCGCCGGGGTCTGGCTGGCGATCGGCTACGTGGTCGCCGGCATCCTGGCCTTCGTGCTGATCGTGACGATCCCGTTCGGCATCGCGTCGTTCCGCCTCGCGTCCTTCGTGATCTGGCCCTTCGGACGCACCACGGTCTGGAAGCGCAACGCCGGGATCTGGTCGCTGATCGGCAACATCGTGTGGATCATCTTCTTCGGCTGGGAGCTCGCGCTGGTGCACCTGGTCACCGGCCTGCTGCTGATGGTCACCATCATCGGCATCCCGTTCGGCATCGCCTGCTGGAAGATGATCCCGCTCTCGCTCTTCCCGCTCGGCCGCCAGATCGTGTCGATCGACAGCGTCGACCACGACCCGTACGGGCTGCCTGCCTGAGCGCACTACAGGTAGGTCTCGGGCACCGGCCCGAGCACCTCCATCTCGTGGTGGCCCGCGATCCTGTCCAGCAGCTCCGGCGTGGCGGTGCCCGCCGCCTCGGCGGCCGCCAGCTCCTCGAAGAACCCGACCATCGCGGTCGGGCTGAACAGGTTGAGCTTCTTCCCGGGCTGGTCCGAGACGACCTGGAACGTGTGCGGCAACCCGCGCGGGACGTACACGAAGCTCCCCGGCGGACAGTGGTGGCGGTCGTCCTCGACGAACATCAGGTACTCGCCCTCGAGCACGTAGAACGCCTCCGCGGCGTCGCGGTGCCGGTGCAGCGGCGGCCCGAAGCCCGGCGGCTCCTCCTGGGTCAGCAGCAGCGAGAACTCCCCCGCGGTCTGGTCGCCGGCGGCCAGGACCTCGGCCTTGAAGGTGCCGAGGTCGAGCACCCGACCGCCCCCGGGCGGCACGACGAAGGGCTCGTCCATGACGGACAGCATGGCCCGGGGCGCTCCCACCGGCAACGGCCCGGCCACCGGGCGTGAGCGTCGTCGGCGTCCCTACGCCCGCAGCACCTTCTCCATCGGCCGCCCCTTCGCGAGCTCGTCGACGAGCTTGTCGAGGTAGCGGATCCGCCGCATGAGGGGGTCCTCGACGTCCTGCACCTTCACCCCGCACACCGAGCCGGTGATCAGCGAGGCGTGGGGGTTGAGGGTCGCCCCGGCGAAGAAGTCCTCGAACGTCGTGCCGGCGTCGAGGTGCTGCTGCAGGGCCGCCTCGTCGTAGCCGGTCAGCCATCCGATGACCTCGTCGAGCTCGTCCTTGCTGCGCCCCTTCTTCTCCACCTTCGCCACGTAGTGCGGGTAGACGGAGGCGACGCTCGTCGTGAAGATCCGGTGGCTCACGCCCGCGAGACTAACCCGCTGGTTGCCGGGTGTCGGTGGTCCATGGGAAGGATGACCCATGACGACCACGCCGACGCCGTCGTACTCGACCCGCCTGCTCGACACCGACACCTGGCCCGACTTCGCCGCCCTGGTCGAGGCCAACAATGGCGTGTGGGGCGGCTGCTGGTGCATCGGCTTCCACCCCGACGGCTTCGGGCCTTCGCCCGAGGCCAACCGCGACGCCAAGCACGCGCACGTGCTCCGCGGCACGGTGCACCAGGTCCTGGTGTACGACGGCGACGCGTGCGTCGGCTGGTGCCAGTTCGGACCGCTGGCCGAGGTGTCGCGCATCAAGAACCTCAAGGCCTACGAGAAGGAGCTCGACGACCTGCCCGACTGGCGGATCGGCTGCCTCTTCACCGGCAGCAAGCACCGCGGCCACGGCGTCGCCCGGGCCGCTGTGACGGGCGCGCTGGCGGCGATCAAGGAGGCCGGCGGCGGCCTCGTCGAGGCCTACCCGGAGCAGGTCGAGGGCCGCAAGCCCCAGCGGGGCGCCTACTTCCACACTGGACCCGAGGACCTGTTCACCGACCTCGGGTTCGAGCGCGACCGGCAGATCGCCACGTGGCGCTGGGTGATGAGGCGACGTGTCGAGCCCTGAGGCCGGCGGCCGCGCCCCCGAGCCTCCGCAGCTCCACCCGCTCCTCGCGACCCGGTTCAGCCCGCTGGTCTTCGACCCCGCGCACCGGCTCACGGAGGCCGAGGAGGACGTGCTGCTCGAGGCGGCCCGGTGGGCACCGTCGGCCGGCAACTCGCAGCCCTGGCTCTTCCACCTCCGGCACCGCGGCACTCCCGGGCACGACACGCTCGTCGCACGGCTCGCCCCGAGCTCGCGGCGGTGGGCCCCGGCCGCCAGCGCGCTCGTGGTCAACCTCGCGCACAGCACGGTGGAGGGCACTGACTGGCAGTTCTCCGAGTTCGCCCACTACGACCTCGGGCAGGCCGTCGCCCACATGACCGTCCAGGCGAGCGCGATGGGCCTGTCGTGCCGCCAGTTCCGGGCCTTCGACCTCGACGGGCTGACCGCCGACCTGCGCGTCCCGCCGGGCTGGACCGTCGTCACGATGACCGCGATCGGGCGGGCGCTGGGCGACGACCCCCACCGGGAGCGCCGGAGTCTCGACGACCTCCGGCTCGACCTGCCGGGACCCACCTGACCGCACGGGCCAGAGCCCTTGGTCCCGTCCGGGCCACCCGCCCCGCCGCGCAAGCGGGGACCCTCGGCCCTAGCCGCGCCGGGCGCGGGGCCACAGACTCAGAGCGTGACCCGCGACGCGGCGGCTTCGGGAGTGCTCGAGACACAGCGGCGTGCCGACCGGACGCTCGACGTGCCCGGCCTGCAGGCCCTGGTGGACGAGCTGGTCGCGCGCGGGTACGACGTGATCGGGCCGACCGTGCAGTCCGGCGCCATCGTCAACGCCTCCATCACCAGCGTCGAGGAGCTGCCGCGTGGCTGGGGCGACGACCAGGACGCCGGCCGCTACCGGCTCCGCCGGCGCGACGACGAGGCCCTGTTCGGCTTCGCCGCGGGCGCGCAGTCGGCCAAGCCGGTCTTCTTCCCCGCCGAGGAACTGCTCTGGCGCGGCCGCCGCACCGGCGAGGGCTTCGAAGTCGAGGCCGACGGCCCCGAGGACCGCCGCAGCCACGCGCCGTACGCCCTGCTCGGCGTGCGCTCCTGCGACCTCTCCGCGGTCGGCATCCACGACGTCGTGCTCACCGGCCGGCTCCACGGCGACGTGGCGTACGCCGCGCGCCGGGCCGCCGCCTTCGTCGTGGCGGTCACCTGCTCGGATCCGTCCGGCACCTGCTTCTGCGTCTCGATGGGCACCGGCCCGCGGCCCGAGCAGGGCCGGGGCGCGGCGTACGACCTGTCGCTGACCGAGCTGATCGACGACGACGGGCACCGATTCGTCGTGGAGGTGGCCAGCGAGCGCGGCGCCGAGGTCCTCGACGCGGTCGGCGCACTCGAGGCACCGCCGGACGACGTCGCGGCGGGCGACCGGGTGGCGGAGGACGCCGCGGGCCGGATGGGCCGCCACCTCGACACCACCGACCTCAAGGACCTGCTCTACGCCGGCGCCGACAGCCCGATCTGGGACGACGTCGCGAGCCGCTGCCTGGCCTGCGGGAACTGCACGGCCGTCTGCCCCACCTGCTTCTGCACCGACGTCGAGGACGTCACCGACCTCGCCGGCGACGTGGCCGGCCGCACCCGGGTCTGGGACTCGTGCTTCGACGCCGACTACTCCTGGATCCACGGCGGCACCGTGCGCGAGTCGACGAAGGCGCGCTACCGCCAGTGGATGACCCACAAGCTCGGCTCGTGGATCGACCAGTTCGGCACGTCGGGCTGCGTGGGCTGCGGCCGGTGCGTGACCTGGTGCCCGGCCGCGATCGACATCACCGCCGAGGCCGCCGCGCTGCGGGCCGAGGGAGCGGCGGGCACGACGACGGGAGACCCATCATGAAGACCATCAAGGAGCTGCTCTCGGAGCACCCGTTCTTCCACGGGCTCGACGACGACTGGCTCGAGCTCGTCGCCGGCTGCGCGAGCAACTCGCACCTCTCCCCCGGCTCCTACCTGTTCCACGAGGGCAGCGCCGCCGACACCTTCTACCTGATCCGGCGCGGCCAGGTCGCGATCGAGGTCGCGACTCCGACGGGGCCGCGCGTGATCCAGACGGTCCGCGACGGCGACGTCGTCGGGTGGTCGTGGCTGGTGGCGCCCTACCGCTGGACCTTCGACGCCCGGGCCACCGACGAGCTGAGCCTGATCGCCTTCGACGGCGCCTGCCTGCGCGGCAAGTGCAACGACGACACCGACCTCGGCTACGCGCTGCTCCAGCGCGTGGTGCGGGTGATGTCGGCGAGCCTGCACTCCGCCCGGGTGCGGCTGCTCGACCTCTACGGGGCCCCGACGTGACCCTCCGCCCCGGCCCGTCCGACGCCGGCCTCCTCGAGCGCGAGGGGGTGATGGTGCCGCGCGCGTTCGTCGTCGCCGAGAACCGGCGCGACACCCGCGACACCGTCACGCTGGAGCTGGTCGCCGTGGACGGCGACCCGCTGGAGTTCGCCGCCGGGCAGTTCACCATGCTGTCGGGCTTCGGCGCCGGCGAGGTCCCGATCTCCATCAGCGGCGACCCCGCGCACCCCGAGGTGCTGCAGCACACGATCCGCAACGTCGGCGGCGTCACCCGCACCCTCGCGCACGCAGCGCCGGGGACGGCGCTCGGGATCCGCGGGCCCTACGGGCACGGCTGGAAGGTCGCCGACGGGCGCGGCGGCGACGTCGTCTTCGTCGCGGGCGGCATCGGGCTGGCCCCGCTGCGCCCGGCGATCCTCGAGGTCTGCGCCGACCGCGCGTCGTACGGCCAGGTCCGCCTGCTCTACGGCTCGCGCACCCCGGAGGACATCCTCTTCACCTCCGACCTGCACGTGTGGGCCCGCGAGCACGACATCGTCGTCGAGGAGATCGTCGATGCGGGCACGCTCGGCTGGCGCGGGCACGTCGGGCTGGTCACCCAGCTGGTGGCCCGCGGCGGGTTCGACCCGGCCCGGACGCTCGCGCTGGTGTGCGGCCCCGAGGTGATGATGCGGTACGCCGCGCAGGCGCTGCACGACCGTGGTGTCAGCCCGCCCCGCATCCGGCTGTCGATGGAGCGGAACATGAAGTGCGGCGTCGGGCTCTGCGGCCACTGCCAGCTCCGCGAGCTGTTCCTCTGCATCGACGGTCCGGTGCTCGGCTACGACCGGCTGGCACCCCTGATGGCGAGGGCCGAGCTGTGACCACCCCCAAGCCGAAGCCCAAGCTCGCCGTCTGGAAGTTCGCCTCCTGCGACGGCTGCCAGCTCACCCTGCTCAACTGCGAGGACGAGCTGATCCCTCTCGCCGGCGCGGTCGACATCGCCTACTTCCCCGAGGCCACCCGGGCCGTCGTCGAGGGCCCCTACGACGTCTCGCTGGTCGAGGGGTCGATCACCACACCCGACGACCTCGAGCGGATCCAGCAGGTGCGCGCCTCGTCGCGGCGGCTGATCACCATCGGCGCCTGCGCGACCGCCGGCGGCATCCAGGCGCTGCGCAACTTCGCCGACGTCGAGGAGTTCCGCTCGGTCGTCTACGCCCACCCCGAGTACGTCGTCACCCTCGACCGTTCGACGCCGATCGCGGCGCACGTGGCCGTCGACTTCGAGCTGCGCGGGTGCCCGATCGACCGGCACCAGCTGCTCGAGGTGCTCGCCGCCGAGATCCAGGGCCGCCCGGCGCGGGTGTCGAAGCACAGCGTCTGCTTCGAGTGCAAGCGTCGCGGCAACGTCTGCGTCACGGTCGCACACGGCACCCCGTGCCTCGGGCCGGTCACGCAGGCCGGCTGCGGCGCGCTGTGCCCGTCGTACGACCGGGGCTGCTACGGGTGCTTCGGCCCCCAGGACACGCCCAACACGACCTCGCTGACCGAGCGGCTGCGGGTGCACGGCATGGACGAACGCGACGTGCAGCGGATCTTCCGGACCTTCAACGCGGCCTCGGAGGTCTTCCTGCGTGCGAGCGAGGAGGTGGAGCCGTGAACCACAAGCTCACCGACGGCGGCCAGGTGATGCACGTCGGCACGCTCGCCCGGGTCGAGGGCGAGGGCGCCATGCACATCGAGATGCGCGACGGCCGGGTCACCAACGTGCAGCTGCAGATCTACGAGCCGCCGCGCTTCTACGAGGGCTTCCTCCGCGGCCGGGGCTGGACCGAGCCGCCCGACATCACCGCGCGCATCTGCGGCATCTGCCCCGTCGCCTACCAGATGAGCGCCTGCTGGGCGATCGAGGACGCGTGCGGCGTCTCCGTGACCGACGCGGTCCGGCAGATGCGACGGCTGCTCTACTGCGGCGAGTGGATCGAGAGCCACGCGCTCCACGTCTTCCTGCTGCACGCACCCGACTTCCTCGGCTACGAGAGCGCGATCGACCTCGCCGGCGACCACCCCGCGGTCGTGGAGACCGGGCTGCGGCTCAAGAAGGCCGGCAATCGCCTGATGACCGTGGTCGGCGGGCGCTCGATCCACCCGGTCAACGTGCGGATCGGCGGCTTCCACCGGATGCCGCGCACCAGCGAGCTGCGCGCCCTGCGGCCGGTGCTCGAGCAGGCGCTCGACGACGCGCTGGCGACCGTGCAGATCGTGTCGGGCTTCGACTTCCCCGACATGGAGCAGCCGCACGAGTACGTCGCGCTGCGGCCCGAGGTCGGCTACCCGATCGAGGAGGGCCGGGTCGTCACCTCGTCGGGCCACGACTTCGACGTCCGTGACTTCCCGCGCCACGTCGCGGAGTTCCAGGTGCCGCACTCGCACGCCCTGCACGCCCGGCTCGACGGCGGCGAGCGCGGGCCGTACGTCGTGGGGCCGCTCGCCCGCTACACGCTCAACCACGACCGGCTCGGCGAGGTCGCCCGCAGCGCCGCCCGCGAGGCGGGGCTCGGGACCGAGTGCCGCAACCCCTTCCGCTCGATCGTGGTGCGGGCGGTGGAGATCGTGGAGGCGGTCACCGAGGCGCTGCGGATCATCGACGGCTGGACCGACGGCGCCGCTCCGAGCGTGCCGGTGCCGGCACGGGCCGGCGAGGGTTTCGGCGCCAGCGAGGCGCCGCGCGGCATCCTCTTCCACCGCTACGTGCTCGCCGAGGACGGCACGATCCTCGACGCGCAGATCGTGCCCCCGACCTCGCAGAACCAGCCCGCGGTCGAGGCCGACCTCCGCTCACTGGTCGAGGGCTGGACCGACCTCGACGACCACGACCTCCAGCACCGCTGCGAGCACGCGATCCGCAACTACGACCCCTGCATCTCGTGCGCCACCCACTTCCTCGACCTGACGGTGGAGCGGTCGTGACCGGGGCGACCCTCGTCGTCGGTCTCGGCCGCACGGACCGGCGCGACGACGGGGTGGGCCCGGCCGTCGCCCGCGTCGTCGCCGCCCGCGTTCCCGGGGGCGCGGTCGAGGTGCGGACCGAGGAGGACCCGACCGCGCTGCTCGACCTGTGGGAGGGCCACGACCACGTGGTGCTCGTGGACGCCGTGGTCACCGGCCGGACCCCCGGCACGCTGCACCGGCTCGAGGTCGGGACCGACGCACCCCCGCTGCCGGCGGAGTCGTGGGCGGGCACCGGCCGGGCCGGCACCCACGCCTTCGGCCTCGCCACCGCGGTCGAGCTCGGACGAGCGCTGGGCCGGCTGCCGGCCCGCGTGGTGGTGGTCGGCGTCGAGGCCGCGGACGTCGACCTCGGCGACTCGCTGTCGCCCGCGGTCGTCGCGGTCGTCGAGCAGGCTGCCGACCTCGTCGCGGAGGAGGTGACCGCGGATGTGCCTGGGTGAGCTGGGCGAGGTCGTCCGCGTCGACGCCGGCACCGCCGAGGTCGTCACCGGCGCAGGACGCCGTACGACCGTCTCGCTGATGACGCTCGACCTGCCCGTCGCGACCGGCGACTGGCTGGTCGTGCACTCAGGTTTCGCGCTCGAGCGGGTCACCCCCGCCGAGGCGGAGGAGGCCGCCCGGATCCGGGCGGCGAGCTCGAGGGAGGAGCCCAGATGAGCACCCCGATGACCACCCGCCGGCGCACCGGCATCCTGCTCGCGCTGGTCACGGCCTGCGTCAGCGGCGTGTCGGTGTTCGTGAACTCCTACGGCGTCGCCGCCTTCGGCAACCCGACGGCGTTCACCACCGCCAAGAACCTCGTGGCCGCCGCGATCCTGGTGGTCGCCGTGGCCGCCGGCAGGTCGTACGGCGTGCGGCTCACGCGCCCGCAGGGCGGCCGGCAGTGGGTGGCCCTGACGGCGGTCGGGGTGATCGGGGGCAGCGTGCCGTTCGTGCTGTTCTTCGAGGGGCTGGCGCGCTCGACCTCGCCGCAGGCGGCGTTCCTGCACAAGACGCTGGTGCTGTGGGTCGCGCTGCTGGCGGTCGTGGTGCTGGGCGAGCGGCTGCAGTGGGGGCACTGGGTGGCGATCGGGCTGCTCGTCGTCGGCAGCGTCGGCCTCGCCGGCGGCACCCCCTCGGCCCTCGGGGCTCCGGAGCTGATGATCCTGGCCGCGACCTTGCTGTGGGCGGTCGAGGTGGTGATCGCCAAGCGGCTGCTCGGCAGCCTCTCGTCGTGGACGGTCGGCGTGGCCCGGATGACGCTCGGGTCGGTCGTGCTGCTGGCGTGGGTGGCGATGCGGGGCAACCTGTCGCTGCTGACGTCGCTGACGGCCGAGCAGGTCGGCTGGGTGCTGCTGACCGGTGCGCTGCTGGCGACCTACGTCAGCACCTGGTTCGCCGCGCTCCAGCGCGCGCAGGCCATCGACGTCACCGCGGTGCTCGTGCTCGCGGCTCCGCTGACCGCCGCGCTCAGCGCCGCAGTCGACGGGGTCCCGCTGCAGGTGGGCTGGATCGTGGTGCTCGTGGCCGGCGGCACGCTGGCCGCGTGGCTCGGCTGGCGCGGGCGCCCCGAGGTGGTGCCCGTCCGTGCCTGAGCCTGCCGTGCCGGGGTCGCAGGGGGTGCTGCGCTTCGCGCGCTACGCCTACCCGCCCAACGAGCTCGGCTACTGCGGGCCCGACGCCTCGCGCCAGCTGCTCGAGCAGGTCGCGGCCGGCGTCGGTGACGGCGACCTGCGGCGGCTGGCCCGCGGCTTCGAGGGCGCATGGCCCTACCTGCAGCTCATCGCTGCCGCCAACGGCATCGCCGACCCGCTCGACGACCGGGTGGTGGAGGCGTACTGGGTGGGCAACGACCTGCTCGCCCGGGTCTCGCCGCGCCTCCTGGGCGACTCGCTGGAGCTGCGCTTCCGCGACCGCGTCGGCACCGCGTGGTCACGGCTCGCGGCCACCGTGCCGGAGGGGGCGCTGCCCCACCACGCCTTCCACGTGTTCGGGGTCTACCCCTGGCTCGGCCTGCTGCGCGAGGGGCAGGTCGACGCGCCGCTGCGCGTGCTCGACCGCTGCCGCGTGCGCTGGGGCGAGGTGCTGTCGGTCGGAGGTGGCCTGGCCACCGTGCGTTCACGGCCGCTCACGTGGGACGGGCGCCGTCTCCTGCTCGGCGAGCCCGTCGAGGAGCAGGCGATGGTCAGCACCGAGGGCCTCGGGCTCGCCACCCCCGTCGGCCCGGGCGACCGGGTCGCCCTCCACTGGGACTGGGTCTGCGAGCGCCTCGACCGTCGTGGCCTCACCGCCCTGCGCACCCACACGCTCCGCCAGCTGCAGGTCGTCAACGGCGTGCCGGTCCCGGCGCCGGCGGCCGTGCTCTCCTGACGGCTCTACGCGGACGTCATACGGTTCGCCGGTCCTGACCGGCAGGACGTATGACGCTGCGGACCCGCCCGTCGGCACCTCCGCTCAGCCGGCCCCGCGCATCTTCGCCAGACGGGCCTCCAGCGAGGCCACGCGGTGCGCGTTGCCGCGCAGGCCGACGTACGCGTCGCCGTGCGTCCAGAGCAGCGCGTCGTCGAGACGGCGTACGGCGCCGGGAGGGTAGCGGTAGTCCATCCGCTCCTGGAGGGTCTCGGTGTCGACCGCCCGCAGGGTGTCGGCGAGCTCGGCGAGCGAGGTGATGCCGAGCTCGAGGATCAGCCCGGCCATCCACGCGTAGTGGTCGGTGCGCGACCAGCCGGCGTCGGGGTACTGCCCGGCGAGGAACGCCGAGAGCTCGCGCGGGCTGATCCGCGGGTCGTCGTCGCTGGGGCCGTCGGCGGCGACCTCGGGCACGCCGGCCCGCAGCCGGTCGCGGATCGTGGAGAACTCACGGTCGGCCAGCTCGAGCAGCCCGGCCGCGAGGGTGAAGCGGCGGTCGAGGTCGGAGACGTGCTCGTCGGGGACCGTGCCCTTGTAGCGGATGTCGTGCTCGAACTCCGCCCACGCGTGCTGGAGCACCGTGCGGATCTGGATCTGGGCCTGCCGCCCGCGCAGCAGCTCCCAGCCGTTCTGGGTCTCCAGCTGCGGGTCGACGCCGACGAGCAGGTGCCGGCTGGCGTAGCCGAAGCGCCCCTCCCCCGCGGTCTCCTCGCCCCAGTCGCGGTCGTCGTGCACCACGACCTGGTCGGCGAGCAGGTCGGCGACCGCCTGCACGTCGCTGTCGACGTAGGTGATGACGCGGACGCCGATCTGGTCGGTGATCTCGGTCATCGGGTCGGCGAACGCGCGGGTGCCGTCGGGGAGCGTGCGCGCAGCCTTCGCCGCGAACGACGACACCGACTTCGCGCGGCCGTTGACGCTGAGGTAGTTGATGCCGGCGTCGTCGAGCACCGAGGTCACCAGTGCCACGAACAGGTCGGCGG
This sequence comes from Nocardioides taihuensis, assembly GCF_042657275.1. Classification (NCBI taxonomy): domain Bacteria; kingdom Bacillati; phylum Actinomycetota; class Actinomycetes; order Propionibacteriales; family Nocardioidaceae; genus Nocardioides; species Nocardioides taihuensis. The sequence goes on along the minus strand of NZ_JBHSKD010000002.1, from coordinate 352,727 downwards.
CCTGCCGCAGCTGCGGGTGCAGCTCGGCGTAGCGGCGCACCACGGCTCCGGAGTCCTGCGCCTTCGCCGAGATCCGCGGGCCGCGCGGGGACGGCGTGAGGTCGGTGGGCAGGCTCGGCGTCACGATGTAGCCGGTCTCGAAGTCGCCGTACGTCGTGGTGTCCTCCGGCCGGCGCTCGGCGTACAGCCCGACGTAGGCGCAGACGACCGCGTCGACCTGGTCCTCCACGACGCGCAGCTCGCTCTTGCGGCCGGCCTGCTCGGCGGCGGTGCGCAGCTTGCGCCACGCCCGGCCCCGGCTCGGACCCGCCGGCGCGCCGTCGACGTGCAGCGGCGGGTCCGCGGTGGCGAGGCCCTCGAGCAGCCCGATCAGCACGATCAGCTCGGCGCGGAGCTGGTCGAGGTCGCGCCCGGGCTTGTTCTTGTACTTCAGCGTGCGCCCGAGCCGGAAGAGCGCCACCGTCGCGGGGTGCGGGTAGACCTCGATCGCCCGGCGCGAGCGCCCCGACCGCGGGTTCATGTCGAGGCCGAGCCGGGCGGCGATCCGCGCCCCGCGGGGCTGCTCGCGGAACTCCGGCTTGCCGGTGTTGGAGGGGTGGGCGCCCGCGTCGAAGCGGGCGAAGTCCTTGTTGAGCGCCGCCTCGGCCGGCCGGTTGCCGGCGGCGTTGGTCACGATCAGGGGCGCGTCGATCGCCACCAGGCAGTCGTCCTCGACGTACGGCGCCAGCGCCTCGACGATGTCGTCGTCGGTCTGCACCGCCGACACGTGCACGAGACGTCCCTCGACGTCGAGGACGGCCAGGCCGGTGGGTCTCCGGTCACCCCACGCGAGGTCGACTCCGACGAAGTGCATGGGGCGAAGCCTGCCTCATCGCCCCGACGCACGGGGCGCCGAGGAGTACGGTGGCTGCACGGTGGCCGTGCTCCAGCCGGTGTCTTCTCCGCGAACCCACTGCCAGAAGGGCGGGACGGACATGTCGAGCGAGCGGCGAGCCGACTGGACCGGAGACCCGGATCCCCCGCCCCGGGGAGACGCGCGGGCCGCCGCCCTGGCCGGTTACCTGCGCACGCTCGCCGCGGAGTCGGAGGCGTCACCGGCCTCGCTCGACGGGACGGGTCTGCTCGAGGCGGCCGGCATCGCGGAGCGGATGTCGCCGGACGACCCCCGGCTGCGGGCCCTGTCGGACGCCGGCCACTTCGGCTCCACCCCGGGCGGACGCGTGCTCTTCCTGGCGACGCCCGAGGTGCGTGCCGTCGTCCGGCGCCAGCTCGTGTCGGGCCACCAGTCGGGCGTGGTGCTCCTCGCGCGGCTGGTCGCGACCGCCACCGGCCCCGACGAGGCGCGGACCTCCCTCGACGAGCTCAGCTGGCGGGTGCGCGAGGCCCGCGAGCACGTCCAGCGCCAGCGGCAGGGCAAGGTCGGCACCCAGGCGCTCTTCGAGGCGCGTCACGGACTGCTCGTCGCGCTCGAGGCGTACGTCGCGGCCCTGCAGCGGCGCCGCTTCCCGGTGCCCCCGCTGCTGCACGGCGAGCTGGAGCTGCACCGCAAGCTCTTCCCCTGACGCAGCCCCACGCCGAAGCCCTAGAGTCACCGCATGGCGAACAGGACCATCGGCCTCTCCGACGAGCTCGCGGCGTACGTCGTCGCGATGGGTGTGCGCGAGCCTGCGGTGCTCACGCGGCTGCGTGAGGAGACGGCCGCGCTGCCCGAGCACGGCATGCAGGTCTCGCCCGAGCAGGGCGCGCTGCTCGCGATGCTGGTCGAGCTGATGGGCGCCCGCCGCTGCCTCGAGGTCGGCACCTTCACCGGCTACTCCTCCACCGCCGTCGCGCTGGCCCTGCCCGACGACGGCCGGCTGCTGTGCTGCGACGTCTCCGACGAGTGGACGTCGCTGGCCCGGCGCGCGTGGGACGACGCCGGCGTCGCGCACAAGGTCGAGCTGCGCATCCAGCCTGCCCTGACCACGCTCGACGAGCTGCTCGCCGACGGCCAGGAGTCGACCTTCGACCTCGCGTTCCTCGACGCCGACAAGACCGCCTACGACGACTACTACGAGCGGCTGCTGCGGCTGGTCAGGCCCGGCGGGTTGATCGCGATCGACAACGTGCTGTGGTCGGGCGCCGTCCTCGACGAGGACCCCGACGACGCCTCGACCCGCGCGCTGCAGGCCCTCAACGCCAAGCTCGCCGCCGACGAGCGCATCTCGGTCTGCCTGCTCCCCGTCGCCGACGGCGTCACCCTGGCCCGACGGCGCTGAGGGGTCACCCCGTGGTCACGACCGCCTGACGTGGCCGGGTGTCGACCCGGAGCTGGAAGACGTCGGGGCGGTTGTAGTGCCCGACCGGGTCGAACAGCCGCCGCAGCTCGGCCACCTGGCCGAGGTCGATCTCGGCGGTCAGGATCCCCTCCGCGTGGCGCAGCGGGCCGGCCACGAGCTGTCCGCCCGGGTCGCAGATGACCGTGTTGCCGGGCTCGAGCCACTCGCCGTCCTCCTCGTCGAGCACGCGCGTCAGCCGCTCGCGGTCGGGGAGGTCGGCCGGCACCTGGTCCGTGCGCAGGGCGGGGTTGACCCCGACCACCCACACCCGCCCCTCGCGGGCGATGTGGCGCATGGTGGCGACCCAGCCGTCGCCGCGCGCGAGGGTCGGCGCCAGCCACACCTCGACACCCTGGGCGTAGAGGTGGAAGCGCGCCAGCGGCATGTAGTTCTCCCAGCAGATGAGCCCGCCGAGCCGGCCGAGCGCGGTCGGCACGACCTCGAGCATCGAGCCGTCGCCCTGCCCCCACACCGTCCGCTCGGCCCCCGTGGGCATCAGCTTGCGGTGCTTGCCGAGCAGCCGGCCGTCGGGCCCGACGTACAGCACCGTGTTGTAGATCGTGGTGCCGTGCGGCTCGCGCTCCTGCACGCCGATCACGACGTGGACCCCGGCGGCGCGGGCGGCCGCGCCGATGCGGGCGGTCGCCGGCCCCGGCACCACGACGGCCTGCTCGACGAGCCGGGCGTACCAGGGGCCGTCGCCGTCCCAGATCGGCACGGTGTCCATCCACAGCGGCGTCCCGGGGACGAACGCCTCGGGCAGCACCACGAGCTCGGCGCCGAGGCCGGCGGCCTCCGCGACCAGCTCCTCGACCCGGGTCAGCGTCGCCTCGCGGTCGAGCAGGACGTACGCCGCCTGCACCGCCGCGACCGTGAACCGCGTGCTCATCGGGTGCCTGCCAGCACGTGCAGCTCGCAGGGGCCGACGAAGCCCTCGTCGCCCTCGTACGCCGCGAGCGCCCCGCCGACCTCGGCCCAGGTCTCCGAGCGGCGCTCGGGGTCGAGGCCGGACAGCATCTGGTGCAGGGCGCCGAACGACTCGCGCTCGAAGCGCAGGCACTCCGCTGCCGACGACATGCGCAGCGGGGCCTCCATCGTACGGACGGTGACGTCTCGGAACCCCGCCTGCTCGAGGTCGGCGTGGGCGACCTCGGGGTCGGCCAGGCTGAACGGGCCCGGCTGCCCGGGCGCGGGCGCCGCCAGCCCCGCGCGGCGGCGCACGATCGAGACCGGCACGGAGAAGAACCCGTTGCGGTCGGCCGCGGTGTAGACGACCGCCGCGAACCGGCCGCCCTCGCGCAGGCTGGCCCGGATGCCCCGCAGCGCCCGCTGCTGGTCGGGGAAGTAGATGAGGCCGAGCCGGCAGATCGCGGCGTCGAAGGTGCGGGGCCAGCGGTCCCCGATCTCCTCGCCGTCCACCGCCGCGGTGCTGACCTGCCCGAGGCCGGCCTCGGCGGCCGCGCCCTCGGCGTAGGTCAGGATCTCGGCCGACAGGTCGGTGAGCAGCACGCTCCCGCCCGGCCCGGTCCGGCGGGCCGCCGCGAGGCCCTGCCCGCCGGCGCCGGCCGCGACGTCGAGCACCCGCGAGCCCTCCTGCACGCCGGCGGCGTCGAGCATCGCCTCGGTCGCACCGCCCAGCCACGACTCCAGGTCGGGTCCCCACCGGTGCCACGCCTCCGCGGCCTCGTCCCACTGCTGCAAGGTCGTCGCCTTGTACGCCGTCGCGTCGAACTGCATCGCTCACTCCTCTGGTCGGCTGCTGCCGCCAGCGTGCTCCCCGTCCGCGCCTCCCGGCATCCGTGGTGGGCACGGAATTCACCCCGCCGGGGCTGGCGGCGCCGTGCGCCCGACCCGACACTGGCACCGTGGTGAGTCGGACGGCGTGGTCGCACGGGGTCACCGACCGCGAGCACGAGGTGCTCGTGCTCGTGGCCGACCACCTCACCAACGCCGAGATCGCCGACCGGCTCACGCTGTCGGTCCGCACCGTCGAGTCCCACGTCACCTCGCTGATCCGCAAGCTCGAGGTGCCCGACCGGCGCAGCCTCGCCCGCCGGGCGGACGCGCTCGGCCTGCTGCGCGGTCCGGCGCACTGGCCGCGCCCCGGGGGCGACTTCGTCGGCCGCGAGGCCGAGGCGGCGCTGCTGGCCGGCGCCCTGGCCGAGCACCGCGTGGTCACGGTGGCCGGGCCCGGCGGGGTAGGCAAGACGACGCTGACGACGCGGGTCGTCGAGCAGGCCGCCGCGGACCGCCCCCACGGCGGGTGGTTCGTCGACCTCGCCCAGGTCGGGGACGCGCGCGGCGTCGTGCCCGCGGTCGCCGCCGCGGTCGGGGTGGTCGAGGCGCCCGGCGGTTCCCTGCTCGAGGCCCTGCTCGGAGTGCTGTCGCGCACCGACGGGTTGCTCCTGCTCGACAACTGCGAGCACGTGCTCGCCGAGGTGGAGCACCTGGTGTCGACGGTGGTGGCCGCCTGCCCGCGCCTCACGGTCGTCGCGACGAGCAGAGCGCGGCTGGGCGCGACGTACGAGTGGGTCTACGAGCTGCCGGGCCTCCGTCGTGACGACGCGGTCCGGTTGTTCCGCCGGCGCGCTGCCGCGGCCGGGGGACCTGCGCCCGAGGGCCCGGAGGTCGAGGCGCTCTGCGCGCGGCTGGAGGGGATGGCGCTGGCGATCGAGCTGGCGGCGGCGCGCTACCCGTCGCTGGGGCTGGACGGGCTGGTGACCGCCCTGGCCGACCCCCTGCGGCTGCTCGGCGACGGCGGTACGGCGCGCCAGCGGTCGCTGCGCGCCACCATCGCGTGGAGCGTCGACCTGCTGGACGACGAGGAACGCGCGGTGCTCGCCGCGTGCTCGGTCTTCGCCTCGCCGTTCACGGTCGCCGCGGCACAGCGGGTGGTCGGTCCCGAGCTGCCCGAGGCGGCCGTGGCGCTGGCGCTCGGCGCCCTCGCCGACCAGCACCTGATGCGAGCCGACGTGGGCGCGCCGACCACCTACCGCTTCCTCGAGGTGGTGCGGCAGTACGCCGCCGACCTGCTCGGCTCCCACGCGGACGAGGTGGCCCGGCGGCACGGCGCGTGGGCGGGCGACGAGCTCGCCCGGCTGGGCGCGGGCGCGCGCGACGCGACCTGGTGCGCGGGGTTCGACCGGCTCGCCGTCGAGCTGCGCGTGGCGCTCTCGCGGCCCACGGCGCCCGAGGGGCTCGGCGAGCGTTTCGCCGACGAGCTGCTGCAGCGCGGACGGCTGGAGGAGGCGCAGGCCCGCTACGAGCAGGCGGCCGCGGGGGCGACCGGGGCCGAACGGGTGCGGCTGCTGCGCCGGGCCGCGGGAGCGGCGGCCGCCCGCCTGGTCGGCGACGAGGCGATCCGCCTGCTGGTGGAGGCACGCGACGCCGCGGTGACCGTCGGCGACGACGCCGCAGCCGCCGACGCGCTCGCCTGGGCGGCGATCCACTCCGAGCTCGCGCCCGGCATCATGGCGCACCCGCCGACCCGCGAGGCGACCGAGGCGCGGCTGACCGAGGCGCGTGAGCGGGCCCCGGCCGGCTCGGCCGCGGCCGCCACCGTCGAGGTCGCGGCAGCCGCCCTGCTGCTGGGCGGGCACGCCGACCGGCTCGAGGTCGGGCGCGCCGCGGCGGCGCAGGCGGCCGCCGCCGGGGCCCCGGTCGCCGCGTCGTCCGCGCTCGACGCCGTGTGCGCGGCCCACCTCGAGCGCGGCGAGATCCCGGCCGCGATGGGCGCCGTCGAGGAGCGCGGCCGACTGCTCGACCCGCTGTCCGTCGACGCCGCCACGGCGTACCCCTTCAACGACTTCCTGCTCATGGGCTGCGAGGTGTCGCTGGCGGCCGGCGAGCTGCGCCGGGCCGCGGCGTACGCCGACCGGCTCGCCGCGCTCCCCTGCTACCGCGCCTACGTGCACCCGCCGCTGGCCCGACGGCTCGAGGTCGACGTGCTGGCCGGCGACCTCGTGACGGCGGCGGCGCACGGCGAGCGGTTCCTCGCGTCGTGGGAGCAGGCGGGCCGCCACCGGGCCTCGACCCTCGCGGTCGGCGCCTACGCGATGGCCCTCGGGCACGGGTTGCGCGGCGACGACGCCGCCCGAGCGGTGTGGGTCGAGGCGGCCGGCGAGCTCCTCGCCGGCCGGGGGTGGGCGGTCGACGCCGTCGAGCTCGGTTGGTCACCCGCCCTCGACGCCGTGCTCCTGCTCGACCGTGACGACCCGACGGGCGCGCTGGCCAGGCTCTCGGTCGACCTCGACGAACCGCTGTGGAGCCAGTGGGCGCCCGCGCTCTGGCGCCCGTGGTACGCCGCCGCGCTCGCCGAGGCGGTCGTCCTGGCCGGGGCCCCCGACGCGGCGGTGCGGTTGCGGGCAGCGGCCGAGGCGGCCCGCGCCAACCCGGTCACGGCCGCCCTGGTCCGCCGGGCAGCAGCCCTCGAGGCCGGCGACCGCGGGGCCGTCGCCGGGTCCGCGGCGGAGCTCGAGGCCCTCGGCAGCGCCTACCAGGCCGGGCGCAGCCGGCGCCTCGCCGGAGTCGACTAGCCCCGGTCGGCCAGCCGCGGCGGGAACCCGCCGGTCGCGATCGGACCCCACCGCGTGGGCGTGATCCGCAGGATCGACTTGCTCTGCTCCACCATGGCGCGGCGGTACTCGTCCCAGTCGGGGTGCTCGCCGGAGATGGTGCGGAAGTACTCGACCAGCGCCTCGACCGAGTCGGGCGCGTCGATCACCTCGCAGGTGCCGTCGACCTGCACCCACGCGTCCCCGAAGTCGTCGCTCAGCACGAGCACCGAGACCTCCGGGTCGCGCCGGGCGTTGGCGGTCTTGGCGCGCTCGGGGTAGGTGGAGACGACGATCCGGCCGCTGTCGTCGACGCCTCCCGTCACCGGCGAGACCTGTGGCGAACCGTCGCGGCGGCGGGTGATCAGCACCAGGTGGTGCCGGGGGCGCACGAACTCCAGGAGCCCCTCGAGGTCGACGGTCGTGGTGGTCGCGATGCTCGGTGCCATGACGCCAGTCTTACCCGCCGGCGGTCGCACCCACGCCACGGTTGGCGGGATCCTGCGGCAACGTGGCACTCGCACCGCCTGCGGGCTCGGGTCGCGTGCCCCAGACTCGTCGTCTGCCACCCGGAGGAGATGCCCGTGCCCCAGCCGACCGCGCGTGACGACGACCTGGCCGACTTCACCCGCCGGGTGATCCCCCTCGAGGGCGCGGACCTCGTCGTGCACGTCGCCGGGGCCGGGCCGGCGGTCGTGGTGATGCCGGAGATGCCGGGCATCAGCCCCGACGTGGCGCGGTTCGCCCGGTGGGTGCGCGACGCCGGCTTCACCGTCTGGCTGCCCTCGCTCTTCGGCGTCGACGGCGCCTGGCCGACGGCCGGGACCGGCGAGCAGGTGATGCGTCGCGCGTGTGTCAGCACGGAGTTCCGCGCCTTCGCCGGTGGCGGCACCAGCCCGATCGTCGACCGTCTCCGCGCGCTGGCCCGCCTTGCCCACGAGGAGTCGGGCGGGCCGGGCGTCGGCGCGGTCGGCATGTGCTTCACCGGCAACTTCGCGCTGACCATGACCCTCGAGCCGTCGGTCGTCGCCGCCGTCGTCAACCACCCCTCCCTGCCGCTCGACGACCCGGCGGGCCTCGAGATCTCGCCCGAGGACGCCGACGCCGTGAGGCGCCGCGTCGAGCGCGACGACCTCGACGTCCTGGGTTACCGGTTCGACACCGACCGCTGGTGCACCGCGGCCCGCTTCGCGGCGTACGAGGCGCTGCTGGGCCCGCGGTGGGACGGGCGTGTGCTGCCCGGCGAGGTTGCGAACCCCGACCCGCCGCCGTTCTTCCGCGACCTGGTCGGGACGCCGCACAGCGTCGTCACCGCGCACCTGGTCGACGAGGCCGGGCACCCGACGCTGCAGGCGCGCGACGAGATCATCGCCTACCTGACCCGGCGGCTGCTGCCGTGAACTCCGGTGACGTGCGGCTGGGGTTCGCCGGGCTCGGGCACATGGGCGAACCGATGGCGGCCAACCTCGTGCGCGCCGGCACCCGCCTGACGGTGTGGAACCGCAGCGAGGAGAAGGCCCGGCGCCTGGAGCAGCAGGGCGCCGTCCGCGCCGCCTCGGTGCACGAGCTCGTCGGGGCGAGCGACGTCGTGCTGATGATGCTGGCCAACGGGGCGGTGATCGACCGGGCCCTGGGCCGCGACGGGTCGCGCTTCGAGGTGCCCGTCGCCGGGCGCACGGTCGTGCACATGGGCACGACCTCGCCGTCGTACTCCCGCTCGCTGGGCGACGACCTGGTGCGCGCCGGGGCGCGGTACGTCGAGGCGCCGGTGTCGGGATCCCGGGTCCCGGCCGAGGCGGGTCAGCTGGTGGCGATGCTCGCCGGCGACCCGGACTCGCTCGACCTGGTCGAGCCGCTGCTCGCGCCGCTGTGCTCCTCGACGTTCCGCTGCGGCGAGGTGCCGGGCGCACTGGAGACCAAGCTCGCCGTGAACGTCTTCCTGATCGCGCTGGTGACCGGCCTGGCCGAGGCATTCCGCTTCGGCGAGGCGGCCGGCATCGACCCGGCGCTGCTCGGGGCGATCCTCGACGCCGGGCCGATGGCGAGCGCGGTCTCGCGGGTCAAGATCGCCAAGCTCCTCGACGGCGACCTCGGGCCGCAGGCGTCGGTGCGCGACGTGCACTACAACAGCCGCCTGATCCTCGAGGCCGCCTCGGAGCGCGGCGCCACCATGCCGCTGCTCACGGTCTGCACCGCGCTCTTCGGCGAGGCGGAGGGGCGAGGCCTCGGGGCCGCCGACATGATCGCCGTCCTCGAGGCCGTCCGCGGGCGCGACGGTGCGCCACCGTCGGGCTGAACCTGCCGTGCTCAGAACCTGCGCCGGTAGCCCTCCGCTGCCGCGATCCGCTCGTGTGCCATCCGCAGCGCGGCCGCGCGCGGCTCGAGACCGTCGGCCTTCATCCGCTCGAGCACCTGGAGCACGTTGCGGCGGACCTTGGTGCTGATCGCCAGCGACGCCTGGTCACGGTTGCCGCCGGCGTACTCGACCGCACCGCAGATCACGCCACCGGCGTTCGCGATCACGTCCGGGATGCAGAGCACGCCGCGCTGGTGGAGCTCGTGCTCGGCCTCCGGGGTGATCGGGAGGTTCGCCCCCTGCAGCACGAAGCGCGTGTGCAGCGTGTCGACGTTCTGCTTGGTGATCACGTCGGCCTGGGCGGCCGGCACGAAGATGTCGCACTCCATCGTCAGCAGGTCGTCGCGCGGAACCTCGGTGCCGAAGGGGAATTCGTGCACCCCCTGCTCACCCTTGAACGCCGCGAGCGCCTCGAGGTCCAGCCCGTCGGGCTGGTAGATCGCGCCGCGGACGTCGGACACGCCGACGACCAGTGCGCCGCGCTCGGCGAGCTGCAGGGCGGCGTGCTTGCCGACCGCGCCGAAACCCTGCACGATCACGCGCGCCCCGCGGACCTCCAGCAGCCCGGCCTCCTCCAGCGCCTCGGCCGTCACGGCGAGCCCGTAGCCCGTCGCACCCAGCTCGTCGAGCGGGATCCCGCCGAGCACCGCCGGCAGCCCGATGGCGCGTCCGATCTCGTCGCGCACCCACGCCATGTCGGTCTCGCAGGTCCCCATGTCCGGGCCCGGCACGTAGTCGGTCAGCCCCCGGATCGCGACCGCGAACGCACGTACGACGCGCTCCCGCTCGGCCACGTCGAGCGGCCGCGGGATCGTGATGCCCGACTTCGCACCGCCGTGCGGCAGCGCCGCCGCGGCGTTCTTGATCGTCATCGCCCGCGCCAGCCGCGCGACCTCTGCGGCGTCCACGGTCGTCGTCATCCGCGTACCGCCGATGCCGACCCCGAGCGCGGTGTTGTCCACGACCACCGTGGCCGTGCACCCCAGCGGCAGCCGCAGGAACACCACCTTCTCGGGCCCCAGGTCGTCAACCGGCCAGAACGCCGTCGCCTCCGCTCCGGCTACCTGTTCGTTGAACGCACCGACAGTCACCCTCGCCACCTCCCTGAGCCGACAAGTCCTCACCATCACCGTGCTCCCGGTGGGTGCCCGGCGGAACGGGACAAGGGCCCGTCCTGGCACGACAGAGGTCCTCTGCCGCTCGTCCGGGACGTTCTGCCGCCTCCGGCCTTGCTGCCAGCGGGGCTGGCCGGCCTCTACTCCCGGACCCGGCCGGTCTCGTAACCCCACATCGCGACCTCCACCCGGTTACGGGCGCCGAGCTTGGCCATGAGGCTGCCGATGTGGGTCTTCACCGTGCTGAGGCTGATGTGCAGCTCCGCGGCGATCTCCGCGTTGGTACGACCCCGCGCGACGGTGAGCAGCACCTGCTCCTCACGTTCGGTGAGCGGCTCGAGGGGCTGGGCGGGGCGAGCTGCCCGACCGGTGCCCGCGAACGTCGACAGCAGCCGGCGGGTGATGCTGGGCGAGATGAGCGAGTCACCCAGGGTGGCCGCCCGGATCGCCTCGCCGAGCAGCTCGGGTCCGGCGTCCTTCAGCAGGAAGCCGGTGGCGCCGGCCGACAGCGCACCGTGCACGTACTCGTCGAGGTCGAAGGTGGTGATCACGACGACCGCGACCGGGTCCTCGACGCCCGGCCCGGCCAGCAGACGGGTCGCTTCGACCCCGTCGAGGACGGGCATCCGGATGTCCATCAGGCACACGTCGGGACGGAGCTCGCGGGCCAGCCGCACCGCCTCCTGCCCGTCCCGCGCCTCCCCCACGACCTCGATGCCGTCCAGGGTGCCGAGGATCAGCCGCAGTCCGGTCCGCACGAGATCCTGGTCGTCGGCGACCAGCACCCGGATGCTCACGCCGGCACCTGCCGCGGGAGTGTCGCGCTGACGGCCCAACCGCGACCGGGGCAGGGGCCTGCCCTGCACGCGCCGCCCAGGAGCAGTGCGCGTTCCACCATCCCGGTGAGCCCGAACCCCCCGTCGAGGGCAGGGTCAGCCGGGCCCGGATCACCGTCGTCGCGGACGACGAGGCTGACCGTCGACTGGTCGCCGGCGACGCGCACGTCGATCAGGGTGGCGTTCCGGGCATGCCGCAGAGCGTTGGTGACCGCCTCCTGAGCGATCCGGAAGACAGCGGCGTCGATCGCCGCCGGCAGGGCGTCGAGGTCCCCCGAGACCGTGACCTCCACCCGCGGTCCGGCAGGCGATGCCCCGGACAGCCGCTGGAGGTCGGCAACACCGGGCTGGGGCGCGTAGTCGGCGGGTGCCTCGTTGCGCAGTACGCGGACCATGGCCCGCATCTCTGCGAGCGTGCGAGTCGCCTCCACCTCGATCACCTCCAGTGCCTCGAGCGGCGACGAGGGGCTGGTCGCCGCGAGCGCGCGCCCTGCCTGTGCATGGACGGCGATGGCCGAGACGTGGTGGGCCACCGTGTCGTGCAGCTCGCGCGCCAACAGGAGCCGCTCCTCCGACTTCACCTGCTCCAGCCTTCGCTCCCCGGCGCCGTGCTGGGAACGCACGGCCCACCCCAGGGCGAGGGCGGACATCAGGACAGCGACGCCGGCGATGGCGTCGGCCGCCCCGGTCCAGCTGACGGAGAGGGCGAGGGTCGCCGGGACCAGGATGATCGCCAGACCGGCCGTCGCCTCTCGCCCGGAGCCCCACCGGAACAGTGCGTAGGGGAACACGAGGAAGTAGACCGTCGTGGACATGTCGAGCGCCGGTTCGCCAGCCGCGATCAGCCCGATGTCGACGGCAAGGGTCACGCCGAAGGCGGTCGCGACCACCGCGAGGGGGTGGGTACGGCGCCACAGCACCAGAGGCGCGAGCCCCACCGTCACCACCGCCGACAGCACCGGGAGCGGCAGGTCCTCACGCAGGACGGCCTCCAGCACCGCGGAGACCGTCACGACCGCCAGCAGCGCCCAGTCCCGCCACACCCGGACCGGTGGGGGCGAGGGCCGGGGTTCCTCCAGCAGGGACCGCAGTGGATTGCTCACCCCCTCAGCGTAGGGAGGGGGCGCCGCCAGGGGACCGGCCGAAAGTCTGACCCGGTCCCAGCCGTTGGCACGACCGGCCCGGAGCCTCACGGCCGATGCCTGGCGACCTCGAGCGGGCGAGGGTTGTCACATGATCACTGTTGAGGCCCTGACCCGGAGGTACGCCGGCTTCACCGCCGTCGACGACGTCTCCTTCACCGCCCTGCCCGGTCGCGTCACCGGCTTCCTCGGCCCGAACGGGGCCGGCAAGTCCACCACGATGCGCGTGATGGTCGGCCTCACCGTCCCGACATCCGGCTCGGCGACCATCAACGGAGTGCGGTTCGCCGACCTCCCCAACCCCGGCCTCGAGGTGGGCGTCCTGCTGGACGCCTCCGCGCAGCACGCCGGTCGCACCGGCCGCGAGATCCTCGCGGTCGCCGCCGCCACGATGGGCCTGCCCGGCTCGCGCGTCGACGAGATGCTCGAGCTCGTGAGCCTGACGCCCACCGAGGCCAGGCGCCGGGTGCGCAACTACTCGCTCGGCATGCGCCAGCGGCTCGGCATCGCCACGGCACTCCTCGGGGACCCCCAGGTGCTGATCCTCGACGAGCCCGCCAACGGACTCGACCCCGCCGGGATCCGGTGGATGCGCGACCTGCTGACGGGCTTCGCCAGCCAGGGCGGCACGGTGCTGCTGTCCTCACACCTGCTCCACGAGATCGAGGTCATCGCCGATGACCTGGTCGTCATCGGCAACGGCAAGATCGTCGCGTCCGGCACCAAGGAAGAGCTCCTCGCCGCGGCAGGGACGCTCGCCCGCTCGACGTCACCGCGCGACCTCGCCCACGCACTCGAGCAGGCCGGGATCCCGAGCACGCTCGCCGGGGACGGCTCGGTCCGCACCGAGGCCGACCCCGCTCGGGTCGGGGCCGTGGCCCTGACCGCCGGCATCGCCCTCACCGAGCTCCGGTCCGCCGAGGGAGCCGGGCTCGAAGACATGTTCCTGTCGCTCACTGCCGACACCCAACGCGAAGGAGCTGCGGCATGACCGCCACGACCGTCCCGCCGACGACCACCACGGAGGTCGCACCGGTCCGCGGGACCGCCCGTCCCGTCCCGACCACTCGGCTCGTCAAGGTCGAGCTGCGCAAGATGTTCGACACCCGCTCGGGATTCTGGATGCTCCTCAGCATCGGAGTCCTGTCGGTCGTCGCGACGGGGGCGGTCATCATCTTCGCTCCTGACAGCGCCGTCACCTACGAGAGCTTCGGGACTGCGATCGGCTTCCCGATGTCGGTGATCCTGCCGATGATCGCGATCCTGGCCGTCACGAGTGAGTGGAGCCAGCGCAGTGGGCTCACGACGTTCACGCTGGTGCCGAGCCGCGGACGTGTGATCGGCGCCAAGGCGATCGCGACCGTGCTGGTGGGCCTCGGCTCGATGGCCGTCGCCTTCGCGGTGGGCGCCGTCGGCAACCTGGTCGGCTCCGCACTCGCCGGCGTCGACACCGTCTGGGACGTGTCGCTGTCGACCGCACCCCAGATCGTGCTCGGAAACCTGGTCGGCATGGCGATCGGCTTCACGCTCGGCGTGGTCCTCAGGGCCTCGGCCGCGGCGATCGTCGGCTACTTCGTGGTCTCGCTCGTGCTGCCCGGCATCCTCGCGCTGCTCGCCATGGTGCGGGAGTGGTTCCTGGACCTGCAGCCGTGGATCGACTGGAACTACACGCAGGTGGAGCTCTTCGAGGGCGCCACGGACACCGGTGAGGAGTGGGCGATGCTCGGATCGACCACGATGATCTGGATCGTCATTCCCCTCGTCGTCGGGCTGCTGTTCCTGCGCCGCTCCGAGGTCAAGTAGCGCGGGGTCGGTCTGTGCGCCCCGAAGGGCGCGCTCTCCTCACCCTCCTACGCGCCGCCACATGGTCGTGACGATGGCGCGGTCCAGGACCGTCTCGAACTGGCCGACCTGGAGGTATCCCTGCCGTTCATAGCGGTGGTTGTTCGCCGGGTTGCTCGACTCCAGGTACGTCGGGATGCCAACCGCGTCCCACCGTGCCAGGTCACCGGCCAGGTGCGCCTGACCGTAGCCATGGCCGGCGAGAGATGGTCTGGTGGCCAGCAGGCTCAGATAGGCGTGTGGAGCTTCGTGCGGGTGGTTCTCGTCGAAGCGATCCCACAGTTCGAACAGGGCCGCTACGTGACTCGCGTCGAGGGCACGCTCGGCCAACGCACGGAGCTCGGACTCCTGCCCCTCAGACAGCTCCGTCCCACCGGGAGGGATCCAGACGGACACTGTGCCAGCGTCTGCGCCGGTGAACACGGTCTCGTAGCGCTGCGCACCCTCGAGGTACAAGCTCCAGTAGGCCCGCAGATCGTCCTCGAGGGCCGTCACACCGCCCAGGGCGGGGCCCCACACCGGGTCATTCCGGAAAGCCCGCATGAGCGTATCCGCCGCGGCGGGAAGATCCTCCGCCGTCGCAGGGCGAACATCCATGCTCCGGCATGCTAGGGCAGGCGAACTGGAACCACTAGTTGTCTCGCCCTGGTTGTCTCGCTGCTGGGGACCGCGCGCACTCCCTGGCTCTGCAGTCGACCTTCGCGGACAGCCTCCTGCCGCCGAGCTGCTGCCCGCCCGCGAGGGCGCTGAGACGATCCCGCGAGTCATCGAGGATCATGAAGCGTGCGCAACAGGTGGCGACGCAGGCTCGACATCGAGCTGGCCCGCCTGCGCACAGACGGGCGCCACGGGGTCCTGTGGTCCCTGCGGGTGACGGTCGCCGCGGTCGCCAGCTATGTGGTGGCGACGCTGCTGTTCCCGGGCACGGAGCCACTGCTGGCCCCGCTGACCGCGATGCTCGTCGTCCAGGTCACGCCGGTGTCGCTCCTGGCCAGCGGCCTCGACCGGGTGGTGGCTGTGGTCACGGGCGTGGCACTGGCCGTGGCCTTCGCTGCCGTCCTCCCGCTCGAGTGGTGGAGCCTGGGCCTGCTGATCTTCGTCTGCCTGGCGATCGGCCAGGTGCTCCGCCTGCGCTCGAACCTCCTCGAGGTCGCGATCAGCGGCATGCTGGTCCTCGGCGTCGGCTCACTGAGTGCGGAGTCGGCCGCCGGGCAACGCATCGCGGAGACGCTGGTGGGTGCGGCCGTGGGCATCGCGGCGAACCTGCTGTTCCCGCCCCGTGTCGCCAGTGCCGACGCCGCGCGGGCCATCGATGGCCTGGCGGACTCGATCAGCGGGTTGCTCGATCACGCCGCTCGGGAGATGTCTGACCTGGGCGAGGGCAGTGACCTCGGGTCGGCGGCACGGGCGTGGCTGGACGAGGCCCGCCGGATCACTCACGAGGACATCCCTCGGGTCGGTTCCGCGCTCCTGCATGCCGAACAGGGGCGCCGTCTCAACGTGCGCGCCGTCGGGAGCCCCGACGTCGGGCCGGGGCTGCGCCAGGGCCTCGAGACGCTGGAGCACTCCGCGCTCTCCATCCGTTCGATGTTCCGCGGGCTGGTGGACGCCACGACCGAGCCGACGTGGCTCGACGACGAGAGCGCCGCGGACGTGGTGGCCGGGCTCGCCCAGACACTGCGTGAGATGGCCGCGGGCATCGATGCGTTCGGACAGCTGGTCCGCAACGAAGCGGGGCCCGTCACGAGCCCGGCCCTGGACGACGTACAGGCTCTCCGCGACGCCCTCGACGGCATGCAGGAAGCGCGAGCCCGGCTCGACGACCTGGCCATGACCGAGAGCGCTCCGGAGCTGCGGGAGCTGCACGCCGTCATGCGGACGACGGTCAAGCGGCTGCTGCGCGAGATGGATCTCGAGCAGCGCGTCCGGCGCCAGGTACAGATGCTGCGCCCCATCCGCCCGCGGCCGGCCTACCTCGGCCGACCCCCGTCGAGACGGAGGCCGGCTCCACCCGAGCCCTCGCCGGACGCGGAGACCCAGCCGCTCCCCCGACTCCCCGACGGCCGTCAGGACCCACCGCGCCGCTGAGCGGAGGCGGCAGCGGCGATCCGGTCGAGGGTCACGGTCATGGTCTCCTCGTTCCGACGTGCACGATCCTTCGTCCCGGTGACGAGCGGCGACAGCCAGGTCACCAGCGCGCCCCGACGGTCCTGCCACAGCTCCGTGACCAGGCATCCGCCCTCGGTCGGCTCGACCTCGTACGCCCACTCGGCCACGCTGAACGGGCCGATCGAGACGTCGAAGGCGAAGCGCCGCGCCGGCTCGCACGCCGTCACCGTGCAGGTGGAGCGCCACGTCTTCGAGCCCCTCTGGTTGGTGCCCCTGAAACGGGCACCCAGGGCGGGTCCCCCGGCCCCGCGCTGCCAGACCGCGTCGGTGGTCTCCGGTGACCACTCGCCCATGCGCGTGATGTCGGCGACGAGACCCCACGCCTCTTCCGGTGTCGCGTCCATGCTTCGTCGGACACGAAGGGCTCCGGGCGACTGACTGCTCACCACAGTGATGCCTCCCATCCGTGCTGGGTCGGAGCCGACGATACGAAGGGACCGGCCCGGGAGACATCACTCGGTCGTGGGATATGTGCTCACGCGGGACATGTCCCAGGAGGGACCCCTGATCGCCCGGACCACGGCCACGGTCAGCCGCGGTCCGGCCGCGTCTGGACCATGGTCGACGTACGACCAGCGCGCACCGCCAGAATGGTCCGGTGACCGCATCGACGAACGACCCCTTGGCCGTGTCCGCGCCGGAGCTCGACCTGTCCGCGCTGCACGACTCCCTGGCCACGTGGTGGGGCCTGGAGGGGGACCTCACCGCCGTGCACGGCGAGCGCGACCGCAACTTCAGGGTCGACACCCCCCGCGGTCGGTACCTGCTCAAGGTGCACAACCCTGCGGACACCGAGGAGGTGCTCGACTTCCAGTACTCGGCGCTGCGCCACATCCGGGCCGTGGCACCCGACGTCCCGGTGCCCGACGTGGTGACGACCCGACAGGGTGCGTGGTCGGTGGCGCTGACCGGGCTCGACGGCCGGCAATCGCTGGCGTGGGTCATGACCTGGCTGGAGGGCCGGCATCCCGATCCGGTGGAGATGGGCCCGACCCACCTGCGGGAGTGGGGGCGCATGTCGGCCCGGCTCGGACAGGCGCTGCGCGGGTTCGTGCATCCCGCCGCGTCCTACCCGATCACCTGGGACGTCCGACGACTCCCGCAGCTGCGGCCCTGGCTCACGGCCGTCGACGAGGCGCGGCGCCCGGCGGTGCAGGCCGTGCTGGACCGGTTCGAGCAGCGGGTCGCGCCGGAGCTGGCGAGGGTGCGCGCCCAGGTCGTGCACAACGACCTCGCCCCCACCAACGTGCTCGTCGACGACACGCTCGCCTTCACCGGGATCACCGACTTCGGGGACATGACCCACACGGCACTGATCTGCGACCTGGGCATCGCCACGGCCGACCTGCTCAGCGGTCTCGACGGTGCGTTCGAGCTCGCGCCCGAGGTGGTGGCCGGTTACGCCGCCACCACGCCGCTGGAGCCGCAGGAGGTCGGTCTCCTCGCCGACCTGATGGCCGGGCGCTACGCCGCCTGCGTCCTGATCACTGCGTGGCGTACCCAGCAGCTGGGCTCCGCGCCGCAGATCGACGAGGAGGCGTACGGCCAGCTCGAGGCCATGCTCGACGTCGGCCTGGACACGCTGACAGCGCGGTTCACCACCGCCCTGGCCACCGGCGGCGCGACCAGCCCGCCCTACCGCGGGCTGCCCTACCGTCGTCGGCCCACCACCGAGCTGCTCCGTGCGCGCTCGCAGGTGCTGGGCGGCCTGGAGGTCAGCTACGCCGAGCCCGTGCACCTCGTGGGCGGCCGGGGGGTGCTCCTCGAGGGGGCGGACGGGCGCCACTACCTCGATGCCTACAACAACGTGCCGGTGCTGGGGCACTCCCACCCGGCGGTCGTGGACGCCGTCTGCTCGCAGCTGGCCACGCTGAACACCAACAGCCGCTACCTGCAGGAGGCTCCGGTCGAGCTGGCTGAGCGGCTGCTGTCCACCCTCCCGGCGCGGTTCGACCGCGTCCTGCTCGTGAACTCCGGCAGCGAGGCGAACGACCTGGCGTGGCGGATCGCGCGGCACGCGACCGGCGCCACGGGCGGCATCGTCACCTCGTGGGCATACCACGGCGTCACGGAGGCGACGTTCGCGTTCTCCCCGGAGAGCTGGGGCGACAGTCCGTCCCCGCCGCACATGCGGCTGGTGGAGCCTCCGCCTGCCGCACCCGCTGCGGTGGCGTCGGCGGTGGAGAGCCTCGCGGCCAGCGGCCACGGCGTGGCGGCGATGCTGGTCGACGGCGTGTTCACCAGCGACGGCATCCGTGGGCCGGCTCACGAGTGGACCGCCGCCGCCGCGGCGGCAGTGCACACAGCGGGCGGGCTGTACGTCGCGGACGAGGTGCAGGCCGGGCACGGGCGGACCGGCGACGCCCTGTGGAGCTTCATGGCCGGCGAGGTGCCGGCTGACCTGGTGACCCTGGGCAAGCCCATGGGGAACGGCTACCCGGTCGCCGCCGTCTGCGGTCCCGCGGAGCTGGTGGACCCCTTCATCGCGGACACCGACTACTTCAGCACGTTCGGCGGCGGCACCGCGGCGTGCGCCGCAGCGGTCGCCGTGCTGCGGGCCATCGAGGAGGAGCACGTGGTCGCCCGCGTCGCGGCCACCGGGGCGCGACTCCTCACGGCGTTGCGTGGTGTCGCGAGCGAGGAGCCGCAGGTGGGCGACGTACGTGGCTGGGGACTCGCCGTCGGCGTGGACATCGTGGACCCGGCCTCGGGTCGTCCCGACCCCGCACGCACCGGCAGGATCGTCGAGGGCATGCGGGAGCGAGGTGTGCTGATCGGTCGTACCGGACAAGACCGGGCGAGCCTGAAGATCCGGCCGCCCCTGGTCTTCGGCGACGAGCACGCCGATCAGCTCATCGAGGCGCTGACCAGCACCCTCCACTCCCTGCGCTGACCCTGCCTGCGCAGGGCCAGCGGACGACGCGCGCTGGTGGCCGATCAGCCCATCCGGATCATCTTCCGGTTGACGAACTCCTCGATGCCGAACCGGCCGAGCTCGCGGCCGAGACCCGACCTCTTCACGCCGCCGAACGGCAGCTCCACGCCGTCGGCGTCGACCAGGTTGACGAACACCATGCCCGCCTCGATCTGGCCCGCCACCCGCTCGGCCTGCTCGGGGTCGTTGGTGAACACGTAGGAGCCGAGGCCGAACGGCGTGTCGTTGGCGAGCTGGATCGCCTCGGCCTCGTCCTTGGCCTTGAACACCATCGCCACCGGCCCGAACAGCTCCTGGTAGAAGGTGTCGCTGTCGCGGCTGACGCCGGTCAGCACGCCGGAGGGAACGTGTGCCCCTTCGCGCTCGCCCTCGGCCGCGACCAGCGTGGCTCCGTCGGCCTTCGCGCGCTCGATCTGCTCCATGAGCCGGTCCGCCGCGAGCTCCGAGGAGAGGGGCGCGCGGCCCGCGGCGAGGATGCCGGCGGTGAACTTGTCGACGAACTCGTCGTAGAGGTCCTCGGTGACGATGAAGCGCTTGCCCGCGTTGCACGCCTGACCGGTGTTGCCGAGCCGGGCGGCCAGGGCCGCCTCGACCGTCGCGTCCATGTCGTCGGTGCCGAGCACCAGGAACGGGTCGGAGCCGCCGAGCTCGAGCACGACCTTCTTCAGGTTCCGGCCGGCGACCTCGGCCACCGCCGCACCCGCCCGCTCCGAGCCGGTGACCGAGACGCCCTGGACGCGCGGGTCGGCGATGATGTCGGCGGCCTGCTCGTTGCTGGCGTAGATGTTGACGTAGGCGCCGTCCGGGAAGCCGGCGTCGGTGAAGATCTGCTCGATGAACGCCGACGACGAGGGGCACTGCGGCGCGTGCTTGAGCAGGATCGTGTTGCCCAGGCACAGGTTCGGGCCGGCGAACCGGGCCACCTGGTAGGCCGGGAAATTCCACGGCATGATCCCGAGCAGCACGCCGACCGGCTCGCGGTGGATCCGGGCCGTGCCCTCCCCGGCGAGCAGCGTGATCTCCTCGTCCTTGAGGAACTCCTCGGCGTTGTCGGCGTAGTACTCGTAGATCGCGGCGCTGAACTCGACCTCGCCGACGGCCTCCTCGCGAGGCTTGCCCATCTCCTCGACGATGAGGTCGGCGAGCTCCTCGGTGCGCTCCGTGTGGAGCTCGGCCACGCGCCGTACCAGGGCGGCGCGCTCGGCGACCGAGGTCCGGCGGCCCCACTCCTGGTAGGCGGCCTGCGCGCGGTCGATGGCGCTGGCGATGTCGGCGTCGGTGGCGGTGTCGTACTTGCGGACCAGCTCACCCGTGGCGGGGTTGCGGACGGCGTACTCGGTCATGGGTGGATCTCCTGGGGGCGAAGAGAGGTGTCGGTACGAGTCAACGTTGCGACGCCTTCGATCGCAAGAGGTAGAGGCCGGGCGGATCGTGGACCTGCGTCATTCCGCCGCCCGCGTCCTGCCCCTTTCGGTAGGGCGACCGTAGCAATGTCGGACCATCCCGCAACGCGACCGCTGCCCGTCACGCAAGGATCCGGCGTCTAGCCCGGGGGCGGCGTCTCCGGCAGCACCATGGCCAGGCTGAACCACACCGGCAATGCTGAGCACTTCGTCGCGATCGTCAGCTGCGAATGCGCACGGAGGCTCACCTCCGCCCCCGTCGCCACGTGGCTCCGTGCCCGAGGAGCAGGTTCATGTCCACCTTCGTCATCGTCCCCGGAGCCTGGGACGCCCCGGCGTCCATGGAGCCGGTCATCGGACCCCTGGAAGCGGAAGGCCACGACGTGGTCGTCGTCGATCTGCCGTGCGAGAAGGCTGACGCGACCCTGGAGGAGTACGCGGACGCCGTGCGCGCCGTGCTTCCCGACGACGTGGAGCAGGTCGTGCTGGTCGGTTACTCGTTCGGGGGGTTCACCGCGTCCAGGATCGCCGTCGACCACCCCGACGTGCCGGTGGTCTACGTCGCGGCCTGGATCCCGCGAGATGGTTCCTCGGTGCTCGACCTCTTCGCGGGCGGCGATCCGTTCGAGGCCGGCGAGGAAGCTGGGATCGCCGCCTTCGACGGACTGATCCTCAGCGCCGGCCCGGGCCGGTGCGCACTGAACATCGACCTGTACGTCGCCGCGGCCGAGCATGCCGAGCGGGACGCAGCACGGAGCTACCTGGAGCGGACGCAACGTCCGCAGGGCATCACCGCGTTGCGCCAGAAGTGGTGCGGGGACCTACCAGCCTCTCGCCGCCGCACGTACGTCCTGACGACCGCCGACACGCTGGTGCCGCCAGAGGCGCAACGGGTGATGGCAGCGTCGGTGGGCGCCGACATCGTCGAGATCGCCTCGGACCACGGGATCTTCCGCGAGCATCCCGCGCGTCTCGCCGAGCTGTTGATCGCCGCCTCCCGCTGACCTGCCCCCGTCAGCACCGGGCAGACGTCGAGGTGCAGGAGATGCTCGCGAGATCGTCTGAGACTCGTGCGTCGTCCAGGACGCATCACCCCTCTGAATCGATCACTCCGCGCATCTTCAGGCCCGTGAGGACCAGCACCAGCGCCCCCGTCAGGATGCCGAGCGTGGTCAGCACGGACTGCTCGTTGTTGCTGAACCAGGAGAACTCGTACCAACCAGACTTGGGGATGGTGGCCGCAGCCACCAACGCGACCACGAACCCGATGAGGGAGCGACCCGCGAGGCGCCCTGCCAGCTTCTTCGACCAGTTCGTGCCCTCATCCAGCGAGAAGGCGCCCGCCCAGACGAAGACGATCACGGTTGCTGCGGTGACGATGACCATCCCCCAGAAGTTGCTCTGGAGGCCGGTCCATGCCGTGAGGAGGGCCCCGTAGCTGACCAGGAAGTCACCGGGAATCCACGGCGTCAAGGACTTCTGGATGTCGCCTCTCGTCTTCTTGAGCTTGGATGATGCGTCTTCCTGAGCTGCCCTGACGGCCTCGGGCTGGGCCCCGGCCGCGAGATCTGCGGGCGGTGCGGTGGATGCCAGTAGAGCCGCGTTCTTGCCGAGCGACACGAGTGCCATGTCTCCCCCGTTCAACACTGTTGGCACTGAGGGTCCTCGCCGTCGCGACGGTCTTCAAGTGCCGGGCGGCGGCCTCACTGGGGTACCGGCTCCACACCATCTCGACGGCGGCCTCCGGCAGCAAGGGCCCGGGCGGCGGTGACCGGATCCAGGCGACGATGGTCTTCGAGAGGATCACGTGGTCGCACCCGAGCCCGCTGGTGTAGTTGTCCCGCCTCGATCCCTGACCCGGGCGCTCACGAGGACTAACGTGAGTCCTGGAGGCAGCCGTGCAACAGGCTCACGCCGGGTGCACCGGGTCGGGTTGTCACCGAGATTCGGTGTCTGCGACGGAGGTGCGACGGTGCGTCAGTCCGCTGTCGAGTTCATGGAGTGGCTGACGGCACGCACGCCCGGCCAGGCGGAGTTCCACCAGGCGGTGTCCGAGGTGGTGTCGTCGGTCTGGCCGGTGCTGGAGCGCAAGCCGGTGTACGCCGGCATGCGGGTCCTCGAGCGGATGACCGAGCCGGAGCGGGTGATCTCGTTCCGGGTGCCGTGGATCGACGACCGCGGCGAGATCCAGGTCAACCGGGGCTACCGGGTCGAGATGAACAGTGCGATCGGCCCGTACAAGGGCGGCCTGCGGTTCCGGGCGGACGTCGACCTGAGCACCCTCAAGTTCCTGGCCTTCGAGCAGACGCTCAAGAACGCGCTGACCACCCTCCCCCTCGGCGGCGGCAAGGGCGGGTCCGACTTCGACCCCAAGGGCCGCAGCGACGGCGAGGTCATGCGCTTCTGCCAGGCCTTCATGAGCGAGCTCTACCGGCACATCGGCGGCCGCACCGACGTCCCTGCCGGCGACATCGGGGTCGGCGCCCGCGAGATCGGCTTCCTGTTCGGCCAGTACAAGCGGCTCGCCAACGAGTTCGCCGGCGTCCTCACGGGCAAGGGCCCGGCCTGGGGCGGCAGCTTCATCCGGCCCGAGGCGACCGGCTACGGCGTCGTCTACTTCGCCGAGCAGATGCTCAAGACGCGCGACGAGAGCATCTACCGCAAGGGCTGCCTGATCTCCGGGTCCGGCAACGTCGCGCAGTACGCCGCCGAGAACGTCATCCGGCTGGGCGGCAGGGTGCTGACCATGTCGGACTCCTCCGGCTTCGTCCACGACCCCGACGGGATCGACGAGGAGAAGCTGGCCTGGCTCATCGAGCTCAAGGAGGTGCGGCGCGGCCGGATCTCGGAGTACGCCGAGCACTTCGGCTGCGCCTTCCACGCGGGCCAGCGCCCGTGGGCGGTCAAGGACGCGCAGGTCGCGCTGCCGTGCGCCTCCCAGAACGAGCTCACCGAGCAGGAGGCCAAGACGCTGCTGGCCAACGGCGTGCACGTCGTCGCCGAGGGCGCCAACATGCCGTGCGAGCCCGGCGCCGTACGCCAGTTCATCGAGGCCGGGATCCTGTTCGGCCCCGGCAAGGCCGCCAACGCCGGCGGCGTGGCCGTGAGCGGGCTGGAGATGGTGCAGAACGCCACCTTCTCGACCTGGGCCCGCGAGCAGGTGGACGACCGCCTGCTGGGGATCATGGTCGACATCCACCACAGCTGCGTCCGGGCGGCCGCCGAGTACGGCGCGCCCGGCAACTACGTCGCCGGCGCCAACATCGCCGGATTCGAGAAGGTCGCCTCGGCCATGCTGGCCCAGGGCGTCGTCTAGGGAGGACGCTGACATGACGCGCAAGAGGGTCGCCTACTTCGACGGGACCGACTCCAAGCTGTTGACCGCCCTGGTGTGCGACGGCTACGACACGGTCCCCGTCTCGAACGGCCGCGACAACCACGGCCACCACGTCCGGCTCATCAACGACAAGAACCGCGTCGACCTGCTGATCGGGTACGTCCACAAGATCATCGCCCCGGACGGCGCCGCCCGCGAGAAGAACGACGTGGTCGCCAAGGACCTCTTCCACATCTGCCGCATCCTCGAGATCCCGCTCCTGCTGGAGATCCCCGAGGCTCTGCAACCCAGGGCCATCGAGCTGCTCGACCACCCGCCGGACATCGTCAAGCTGGTCGACCCGGCCGACACGCTCGAGGTCGCTCGCGCCCTGCTCGCCGACGACTGAGCGGCAGTTCCGCGACCCCGCTCGAGCTCGGGAGTGCTAGCGCCTGCCCCGACCGAACATGCGGCCCAGCCGGTCACCCATCGACCTCGGCGGCTTGACGTCGATCACGGTCGACGCCTCGGGCTCCGGGAGTCCGGCCGCCTGCTCCGCGGAGAGCGTCGTGCGCACGTGGCTGGTCCAGATCGAGTCGACCTGGTCGGCGTCGACGAACCGCGCGCCGTCCGCCGTCCGGACGACGATGCCGTCGAACACCGAGACCTTCTCGTCGACGAGCACGGCCTCGACCGTGGCGAACGGCTGCCCGTCACTCGTCTGCACTGCCGTGCCCGGCTGCAACGCGGTGTAGGCGATGGGGTGGTCGTCGGTCTCGGGCATGGGCCAACTCTACGGCGGCTCGTTGATGATCTCGCCGCGCTCGTCGGAGAGCAGCGCCGCCAGCCGGTCGCGCCACGCCTGCAGCGCCTCGGGGGTCAGTCGTGGCCAGTCGGTCACCTCGCCGACGACCCTGAGCGGCTTCGTGCTGCGGTAGGAACGGGTGGGGTTGCCGGGGAACTTCTTGTCCGTCACGTTGGGGTCGTCCTCGAACTCGCCGATCGGCTCGACGGCGTACACGCGCGGAGTGCCCTCCCCCGCGGCGAGCTCCGCGGCGAGGCCGGCGCCATCGGGCAGCGCGGTGAAGTAGATGTGGTTCATGACGACCTCAGGCCGGTAGTTGGACCGGTAGCCGGCCGTGAGCAGGTCGCCGACCCGCAGGTCGGCCTTCGTGCCGTGGAAGAACGGCCCCTCGTCCAGCACGTCGGTCACCGCCACAGCCTAGGTCGACCTGGCGCCGTCCGGGTCTGACCGTGCCCGCGGCAGGTACGGACGAGTGACGCACCTCCTTCCGCGCACGATCGCCATGCAGCCGGGATCGCGCGACACTGGGGGGAGAACCCCGACGCGAGGAGGGCAGGGCCATGGAGTCGAGCTCGTCCCCGTCCGATCTGGTCCTCCTGGACGAGCTGCGGCGACGGCGTGGGGAGCTGCGCGAGTCGATGGATGCGCTCGAGGGTGCCCTGGCCTGGCCGGCCAGGGTCGACCCGGTGCGGTGGGCGGAACGTGTCCACGTCGCCCTGGTCGAGCTCTCCGGGGACTTCCGTGAGCACATCGAGATCACCGAGGGACCCGAGGGGATCCACGGCGACCTGGTCGCGTCCTCGCCCCGGCTGTCCGGGCCGGTCGAGAGCCTCACCCGCGAGCACGACGTGATCCGCCGACATCTCGACGGGCTGCTGGCCCGCGTGGCTCTGCCCGACGCCGGCGAGGACGTCGACCGGGTGCGTGACCTCGGTACGGCTCTCCTGGGCCGGCTCGTCCGGCACCGCCAGCGGGGTGCCGACCTCGTCTTCGAGGCCTACGAGTACGACATCGGCGGCGAGACCTGAGCCCTCGCAGGTCAGGAGGTCGGGGTGAACGTGACGCTCCGGACCATCCTCGTCATGCGGTTCGTGGTCGGGTCGTCGCACTTCTCGCAGAAGGCCTGGAGGACGGTGCGTTGTCCGTCGACGTCGACGATCCACCAGTCACCGACGTACCCGGGAGCCATGTTGTTGTTGGTGCCGGAGTTGCCGGGCAGCCCCAGCTGGGCGTCCACGCACTTCGAGGCGTCATAGGACGGCGGGAGCCTCAGCTCGAGGTACCGGCCGTCAGCGCCACCGACCTCGACCGTCCGGGGCTGGGTGGCGCTGTAGGGCCGCTGGTTGGCGATCGCGCGCACCAGGGGGTCGACTCCTGCGCGCGGGGCCGTCAGGTAGTGAGGGCCGTGGCACGGGTCGTCCGGGACGCCGTAGGTCTCGCCCGCCGTCTCGAGCTTGAGGAAGGAGTCGTCCAGCTTCACGTACAACCCGTCACCGAACAGGACCGCGGTCTGCGGCAGGTCGATGTCGAGGGCGAGGGTGTCGCTGAGCGCGATCCGGTAGCGGCCCGCCTGGTCGATGGCGATGTCGTCGTTCGCGTCGGGGCTGGGCAGCGGCAGGACACCGGCGGGCAGGGCGACCTCGGACGTGCTCGGGATCGAGCTCCCGGCAGCGACCTGCGTCGAGGACGCGGCGACCGCCGGGCTGCTGGCGTCGGCGTCGTCCTCGGAGCACGACGACAGCACTGCTGCCGCCGCCGCGAGGGCGACCGTGGAGTGGAGGATCCGGTTTCGTCGTGACATCAGCGTTGCTCCTCAGGAGTCGGAGGTGGGCTCCGAGTCGCCCCTCGTCCCCTGTAGGAGTCATGAGCACCGCGAAAGGTTCAGGCCGGCCCTCCTGGACCGCACTGCCGCGGCGGCCGAGCCGGCTACCGGCTGAGCACCACGTCGCAGTCGGTGAACTCCGGCGGACCGTCCAGGACGTCACCCAGCATGGCGCGGATGGGCTGGAGACCTGCCTGGCGCCGAGGATCCTTCTCGCGGATCCGTGCCTTCTCCTCGCTCTCGAAGACGACCACGACGAACAGCTCCGTCGGGTCGGACTGGCTGCGCAGGACCAACGTCTGCTGGAGACCGGAGTCCTCCGGCTCGATGGCGCGCAGCCGGTCGAAGACCTCCAGGACCTCGGCCTCGTTCCCCGGATGGGTGCTGAGCCTCTGCACCTGTGCCCACATGGTTGATCGCCTCCGCATCGGATCGTCCCGCTCACGAGCAGGGCAGGTGCTCGGAGGCTAGACAGGTCCCGGAGGCCGCGCCACCAGCCGGACGAGGTGGGCTGCTCCAGTGCCGTGGGCCACGACACGGCCGGAGCGGGAAGATGCCCACCTCGCTGCCGGTTGTCAGCGGGTGATGTCCGACGACGAGAGAGAACCCGTGACCACCCCCAGCCACGCACCGCGTCCAGCCGCACCCCGCGAGGTCCGCCTCGTCTCCCGCCCGGTCGGTTGGCCGACGCACGACGACTTCGAGCTGGTCGCGAGCGAGGTCCCCGAGCTCGCCGAGGGGCAGGTCCGGGTGCGCAACGTGGTCATGTCGGTGGACCCCTACATGCGCGGCCGGATGAGCGCCGCCACGTCGTACGCCGCGCCGTACGAGCTGGGCGAGGCGATGCAGGGCGGCGCGGTCGGCGTCGTCGAGGAGTCGCGCGCCGACGGGATCACCGTCGGCGACCACGTCCTGCACGGTCTCGGCTGGCGCGAGGTCGCCGTCCTTGACGGCTCAGCCGTCCGCGTGGTCGACGTGACCGCCGCCCCGGCCTCGGCGTACCTCGGCATCCTCGGGATGACGGGGCTCACCGCGTATGCGGGACTCACCCGGGTCGCGGCCCTGCAGGAGGGTGACACCGTCTTCGTGTCCGGTGCCGCGGGGGCGGTCGGTGGAGCCGTCGGCCAGGTCGCCAGGGCGCTCGGCGCCTCACGGGTGATCGGCAGCGCCGGCACCCCCGAGAAGGTCCGCCACGTCGTGGAGGACCTCGGCTTCGACGCGGCCTTCAACTACAAGGACGGGCCGGTCTCGGCCCAGCTGCGGGAGGCCGCACCGGACGGCATCGACGTCTACTTCGACAACGTCGGCGGGGAGCACCTCGAAGCCGCGATCGGCTCGCTGCGGCTCCACGGCCGGGTGGCGGTCTGCGGGATGATCTCGGTCTACAACGACACCGAGCCGGCGCCCGGCCCACGCAACCTCGCGCGCCTCATCCAGACCCGGGGCCGCATCGAGGGCTTCCTGGTCGGTGACCACTACGACCTGGCCCGCGAGTACGCCGGGAAGGCGGCCGGCTGGCTCGCCGACGGCACGATCTCACTGCGGGAGACCTCGGTCGACGGGATCGAGCACGCCGTCGACGCCTTCCTCGGTGTCCTCCGGGGGGAGAACACCGGGAAGATGGTCGTCGGCCTCTGAGGACCGGTCAGGCCGTGGGGTACGCCGAGACGCTGGCGGGCGCGGTGATGGTCTCCTCGGCCGGCATCAGGATCCAGAGCACGGGGTAGATCAGGAACTGGCTGCCGGGCAGGACCATCAGCAGCAGCACGAACAGCAGCCGCGAGACCCACGGCGTGAGGCCGAAGCGGCGGCCGACGCCGGCGCACACGCCGCCGAGCACCCGGCCGTCCCGGGGGCGGATGAGGCCCTGCTGGGCGAAGCTGGAGCGGACGTCGTTCATGGTGATCCTCCGATGGATGAGGTGATGGCTCCAGCCTGCGCCGAGCGGCGGCCGCGCACCATCGGGATCAGCCCCGGTCCTACCCCGAGATCGGGCCCGGGACTCCTTGGACGAGCGTGGTTTCATCGCGACATGACCGACGAAAACCCCCGCCTGCCCGACCACGCCCTGGAGCTCCGCGAGGGCGCCACCATCCCGCTCCTCGGCTTCGGCACCTGGCAGATCAAGGGTGACGACGCGGTGCGCGCGACCTCGACGGCCCTCGAGGCCGGCTACCGCCACCTCGACACGGCCACGGTCTACGGCAACGAGGGCGAGGTCGGTCGCGCGCTGGCCGGGAGCGGGGTGCCGCGCGACGACGTCTTCGTCACGACCAAGTGCCCGGGCAACGGGGGCGGCCATGAGCTCGACACCCTGCGGCAGAGCCTCGAGCTGTTGCAGACCGACCACGTCGACCTGTGGCTCGTCCACTGGCCCGACGAGGGCACGGACGCCGTGGCCATGTGGCAGGCGTTCGTGGAGGCCCGCGAGGCGGGTCTCACCCGCGAGATCGGCGTGAGCAACTTCGACGTCTCCCTCGTCGACGAGGTCACCCGGGCGACCGGCGTCGCCCCCGCGGTCAACCAGATCGAGTGGAGCCCGCTGCTCTTCGACCCCGAGACGCTGGCCGGGCACCGGGGGCGCGAGGTCGCGCTCGAGGGCTACAGCGCCCTGCGCGGAGGCACGCTCGAGCACCCGGCGATCGTCGGGATCGCGGAGCGGCTGGGACGTACGCCGGCCCAGGTCATCATCCGCTGGCACCTGCAGCACGAGGTGATCGTCATCCCCAAGTCGGTGAACGCCGAGCGCATCCGGTCGAACGCCGACGTCGGCGGGTTCGAGCTGACCGACGACGACATGGCGACCCTCGACGCCCTCGGCGGCCGCTGACCTGCCACGTCCGACGCTCAGCGGTCGAGGTCGGCCAGCACCGTCCCGATCGTGTCGATGCTCTCGGCGGTGATGGGGTCGAGCACGAGCTGGAGGTGGGTCGCGCCGGCGGCCGCCAGGCCGCGCACGTGGTCGCCGAGGTCGTCGGGCGTGACCGTGGTGACGCCCGCGTCGTAGGTCTCCCCCATCAGCCTGCCCCGCCCCTCGGGGAGCGTGACCAGCACGGCAGCGGTCGCTGCGACGGATCGGCCCTCGGGCATGGCCGCGTCGACGTCGGCCTTCACCCCGGCGAACGTCTCGACCGCGTTGTCGTAGATGCTCCACCACACGTTCCACGCGTCGACGACAGGCAGCCCGATGCCGAGCATGCGCGGGCTGTTGGACCCCAGCATGATCGGCGGCCCACCCTCGCGGACCGGTTGCGGGTCGAGCACGCAGTCCTCGACGTCGTAGAACTCGCCGTGGAACGTCGTCCGCCCCTCGCGCAGCAGCGGCGCGATGATCGCCAGCGCCTCCTCGAAGCGCGAGACCCGCCGGTCGTAGGGGAAGCCGAAGGCGTCGAACTCCCGCCGGTTCCAGCCCGCCCCGAGCCCCACGATCAGCCGTCCCCCGGAGATCGCGTCCACCGTCGCGGCCTGCTTGGCCAGCATCGCCGGCGCGTGGAAGCCCGTCGACGCGACGAGCGGTCCGATCTCCACGCGCTCGGTCGCCGCGGCGACGGCGGCCAGCGTCGTCCAGGCCTCGTAGGGGCCGCGGGTCGACCCGTCCGGGAGGTCGTAGACCAGGTGGTCACCCACCCAGACCGAGTCGAAGCCGGCCGACTCCGCCCGGCGCGCCAGGTCGAGGTACTCCGGCCAGGGCACGAACCTCTCCACCTCGGGCAGCTGGACACCGACCTTGCAGGGGCGCGTCATGGCCCCAACCTAGACATCGTCACGACCCGGAGCGGTCTCAGCCCGGCTCCGACGCGCGGGACCGGTTGAGGTCGGCCCGACGCTGCAGGACGGCACGCTCGCCCTCGTTCCTGGTGCGGGCGGCCGCCGCGGTGAACGCAGCGGCGGCCGCGACGTGCTGCCCCGCCCGCTCGAGCAGGTCACCGCGCACGCTCGGCACCAGCGGTGAGTCGCCGAGCGCTTCCTCGTCGATCGCCTCCAGCACGGCGAGCCCCGCGTCCGGGCCGTACGCCCGTCCGTGCGCGACGGCCCGGTTGACCTCGACGACCGGTCCCGGGGCGGCGCCGGCGAGGACGTCGTAGAGGGACGCGATCCGGCGCCAGTCGGTGTCCTCGGCGCGCGCGGCCCGTGCGTGCTGGGCGGCGATCGAGGCCTGCAGGAAGTACTTCCCCACGGGTTTGCCGCCCGCGGCGAGCACCTCGGCGCGGCGCAGCGCGGCCAGCCCGCGACGGACGAGCAGCTGGTCCCAGCGCGTCCGGTCCTGCGCCTCCAGCAGCACCGGCGCGCCGTCCTCGTCGAGCCGGGCACCGAGGCGCGAGCCCTGCAGCTCCAGGAGCGCCTGCAGCCCCAGCACCTCGGGCTCGTCGGGCGCGAGGTCGGCCAGCATGCGCGCCAGCCGCATGGCCTCGTGCGCCAGGTCGGGGCGCATCCAGTCGTCACCGGCGGTAGCGGTGTAGCCCTCGTTGAAGATCAGGTAGATCACCGCCATCACGTCGTCGAGGCGACGGGTGCGGTCGGCCCCCGTGGGCAGCTCGAACTCGGCGTGCGCCTCGCTCAGCGTCTTCTTGGCCCGCGAGATGCGCTGGCCCATCGTGGACTCGCTGGCCAGGAAGCCGCGGGCGATCTCGGCGGTGGTCAGTCCCCCGACCAGGCGCAGCGTCAGCGCGGCGCGCGACTCGGCGGTCAGGGAGGGGTGGCACGACAGGAAGATGAGCCGCAGGACGTCGTCCTCGATGTGGTCGACCTGGGCGTCGAGGTCGGGCATCTGCTCCTCCTCGCCCGTGCCGGCACGTTCGAGCTCCGCCACCTTGCGGCGCAGGTTGTCGGCGCGGCGGAAGTGGTCGACGCCGCGCCGCTTGGCCGTGGTCATCAGCCACGCGCCGGGGTTCTCCGGTACGCCGGTGGCCGGCCACTGCTCGAGCGCGGCCACCAGCGCGTCCTG
Organism: Nocardioides taihuensis; assembly: GCF_042657275.1. Taxonomy (NCBI): domain Bacteria; kingdom Bacillati; phylum Actinomycetota; class Actinomycetes; order Propionibacteriales; family Nocardioidaceae; genus Nocardioides; species Nocardioides taihuensis. The sequence goes on along the minus strand of NZ_JBHSKD010000002.1, from coordinate 321,170 downwards.
CGCGAGGTCCTCGGCGAGCTCCACGTCGCGCGTCATCCGGGTGAGCGCGCCGACGAGGCGGGCCGACTCGGCCCGCCACGCGGCGACGATCGCTGCGGTCGGGTCGACGTGGTCGCGACGGGCGCGACCGACGTCCCCGTCCTTGCTCGACTCGGCCGGCACGCGGCCAGCGTAGTGAGCGCCGGTCAGGCGCCGGGCGCCTCCGGACCCGTGGAGATCTGGCGCAGGGTCGAGATCACGGTGACCTCGGGCCAGTACTTCGCGTGCAGCTCGGCGAACTCGCGCTGGTCCGCGACGGCGTCCTCGAGCGAGTCGTACTGCATGATCGCCCAGCCGCCGACGACCTCCTTGGCCTCGGCGTAGGGGCCGTCCACCCGGCTGACCTCGCCCTGGCGGACCACGAAGTTCACGGCGTCCTCGGTGCCGTGGAGCCCGCCTCCGTCGAGGAACACGCCCTTGGCGGCCTGCTCGCCGATGTAGGCGTCCATCGCCTCGAACAGCTCCTGCGGCGGCGTGCCCACGCCCTCTTCCATCCTCACGAATCCCATGAAACGCGGCATCTCGATCACTCCTGGTGGTTGCTGGGGAGTTGCTTGGTCGCACGTACGTCGAACGGTCGCCAGGGTCTTCGACATCGGCGTCCCGACTTCTTTTCCGGAACCCGTCGGCACCAGGTCGTGACGCTACGGGAGCCGGCTGCCGGGCTCCACCCTGCTACCTCGACCCGGAGGCCCGCAGCCGTGCCGAGAGGGGCTCGAGCGCCGCCACCAGCTCGTCGAGCTCGAGCGGGTCCAGCGCCTCGTAGGGAGCCTCGGCGAGGGCGTCGGTCAGTGCCTCGATCCTGGCCTTGGTCGCGCGCCCCGACTCCGTGAGGCGGCCCTCGGGGTCGAGGAGACCACGGTCGCGCAGGCCGTCCATGACCGCGGCCAGGCGGGGCGCCGGCAGGTGGTGGATGCGGCCGAACGACTCGGCCGGGTAGATGCCCATGTCGAGGGCGCTGAGCACGTGGGCCTCGGTCCCGCCGACCTGCTCGGACACCAGGGAGACGACGTGGCCGTCACCCCGGTGCTCGCGGAGCACGGTGGCCGCGTGCCAGAGCCGGGCCACCGGCTCCCCGGGCACGGGGAGCGAACGGAGCCCGGCGTACATCACCCGCCCCTCGACCGGCGCGCTCGTCGCGGCCCGGGCGAGGAGTGCGGCGGCACGCCCGAGCCCGGAGGTGCCGACGAGGTCGCCGAGGATCCGCCGCAGGGCTGCGACGCAGCCGCGCTCCCGGGCGGCGTGCGCCTCCTCGGGCGTGGTCGTCTCCCAGACCCGCGGGACGTGGCGGGCCACCTCGCCGTCGGCGAAGCTGTAGAAGGCGGCGTCGACCACCTCCGCCGGGACCCGGCCGAGCGGCGCGGAGCGGCCCGCGAAGTAGCCGTCCCAGTAGTTGCTGAACCCCAGCGCCGCCATGGCCTCGTGGGGCTCCTCGGAGAAGAAGTTGACCAACGAGATCGGCTCGATGAGGTCGTGCAGTCGCCGGGCGACCGGCTTCGGGTGCGGCATCGCTGCTCCTGTCGACGTGGCGACCGTCGCAGCCGCCTCTCACCAGTGCCACGAACAGGCCGGCCGCGATCCGACACCTGGCCGCTACCTGCCGAGGCGCGGGACGACCGGGCGGACGCGGCCGGCAGGCCCCACGATGGGGGCATGCCCCGAGCCACGACCGTGCTGTCCAGTGCCGCGTACGCCGCCCTGTCGGTCGCCGACACCGTGGCGGCGGGCAGGAGCGGTGCCGGGGCCCGACGGCTGAGGCGCGTCCTCAAACCTGCGTTGATGCCGACGCTGGCGACCGCGTTCGTGTCGGGCACCCGGGGCGGGCGCGCTCCCGCCGGCACCGACCGGCTGCGCACCGGCACGGTGGCCGCCCAGGCGCTGTCGTGGGGCGGTGACGTGGCGCTGCTCGGCACGAGCGAGCGGGCCTTCCTGGCCGGCGTCGGGTCGTTCTTCGGTGCGCACGTCGCCTACATCGCGGCCTTCCTGTCGGTGCGCGGCCGGAGCGACGAGTACGACACCACCGGCCTCAAGGTGGCGTGCGGCCTGTGGCTGACCACGGCGCCCGTGATGAGCCTCGCTGCGGGCCGGAAGGACCCCGGCCTCCGCGGCCCGGTCGCCGCCTACGCGACGATCCTCTCGGCGATGTTCGCGACCTCGCGCATGCTCGACCCGGCCCTGCCGCCGGGGGCGCGCCGCACGCTGCAGGCGGGCACGGCGCTCTTCCTCGTCTCCGACACCCTGCTCGCGGTGCAGGAGTTCGTCCTCCCTGAGCCCCGCCCCGCCGTCGAGTCCGCGGTGATGGCCACCTACACGGCGGCCCAGGGCCTGATCGCGGTGGGAGTCGCGCGCGCGGCCTAGGGTGGGCCCCATGCAGACCACCTCGCTGACTGACCTGGCCCGGCAACACCTCGAGGCCGCCCGCGCGGCGGGGTCGGGGCGCTCGTCGGTCACGCTGTACGGCGGTCGCGAGCACGACCTCCGCCAGACACTGATCGCGATGCAGGCCGGGACGGTGCTCGGCGAGCACGAGGCCCCGGGCGAGGCCACCCTGCAGGTGATCGAGGGCCAGGTGACGCTGCACGCCGCCGGTGACGAGTGGGAGGCCGAGGTCGGGGACCACCTGGTGATCCCGCAGCAGCGCCACGACCTCGCCGCTCGCACGGACGCGGTGGTGCTGCTGACGGTCGCCACCCGCGGCTCGGCCGGCTGACCGCCCCGGAGCCGTCCGTGGACCCCGCCTACCGCGTCACCCGCCTGTCGACCACGCCCGTCAAGGGGTTGGCGCTGCACCACCCCGACTCGATCGAGCTGACGTCGGACGGCGCGCTCGGCGACCGGGTCTTCTTCCTCGTCGACGACCACGGCGAGGTCCAGAGCTGCACCGCCAACCGCGGCCTCTTCGGCCTGACCGCCGCGTACGACAGCGCCTCCCGTCGCCTCGCGATCACCCGCGGGCAGGAGGTGGTGATCGAGGGGGTCGCCGAGCCCGGCCCGGCCGTCACCGTCGACCTGTGGGGCGTCCGCACCGTCGTCGCCGACACCGTCGCGGACCCTGCGTGGAGCGCCCTCTTCTCCGACCTCGTCGGCAAGCCGGTGCGGTTCCTGCACGCCCGCGGCTCGGCGTACGACGTGTGGCCCGTGACGCTGGTCGGCACCGCTTCGCTCGACGAGCTCGCCCGTCACGGCGCCGACGGGCTCGACGCGCGACGCTTCCGCATGCTGGTCGAGTTCTCGGGCGGCGACCCGCACGTGGAGGACTCCTGGGCGGGGAGCCTCCTCGAGGTCGGTGGTGCGGTCGTGCGCGCCGGCGGCCCGGTCAAGCGGTGCGCCGCGACCACCCGCGACCCCGACTCGGGCGAGGTCGACCTGCAGACGCTCCGCTTGATCACCTCCTACCGGGGCCGGCAGGAGTCGGAGTTCGGGGTCGGCGCCCACTTCGGCGTCTACGGCGAGGTCGTCGAGCCGGGCCGGGTCTCCCTCGGCGACCGGCTCACGCCCGTCGGCGACGCGTGATCAGCTGAGGATCCGCGACCGGTCAGGGTCGAAGAAGGGCCGCAGCGAGACGCGGGCCGGCACCCGGGTGCCGGCGACGTCAACCTCGAAGCTCCCCGCGGCGAGCCCGCCGGCAGTCACGCCGCCCTCGCGGGTGAGGCCGGCGATGCCGCAGGCCGCACCGAGCGAGTGGCCGAAGCCGCCGCTGCGGACGTGGCCGACCGGCTGGTCGTCCCAGTAGACCGGCTCGTCGCCGACCAGGTCGTGGTCCGGGGAGTCGAGCAGCACGTTGACGAGCCGGGCGGAGGGCGGGCCCGCCTCGCGCTGCGCGAGCAGGGCGTCGCGCCCGACGAAGCCGCCGGGCTTGTCCCAGGCGACCGCGAAGCCGAGCCCCGCCTCGAGCGGGGTGTCGCCGGAGTCGATGTCGTGGCCCATGTCGCGGAAGGCCTTCTCGAGCCGCATGGTCTCCAGCGCGCCGAGGCCGGTCGGGAGGAGACCGAGGTCCTCTCCTGCCTCGCGCAGCTGCTCGTAGAGCGTGGCGCCGAACTCGGTGGGCACCAGCAGGTCCCAGCCCAGCTCCCCGACGTAGGTCACGCGCAACGCCCAGAGCGGGGTGTAGCCGAGCTCGACCTTGCGCGCGGTGAGGTAGGGGAACGCGGCGTCGGACCAGTCGTCGGGGCTCAGCCGCTGGAGCAGCTCGCGCGAGCGCGGCCCCTGCACCGACAGCATCGCGTGCCCGCTGGTCACGTCGGTGACGGTGAGGAACTCCCCCGCCCGGGTCTGCCGGCGGATCCAGGCGGGCACCCGGCGGTGGATGTTGTCGCCGCTCACCACGACGTACGCGTCGTCGGCCATCCGCGTCACCGTGACGTCGGCGATGATCCCGCCGCGGTCGTCGAGCCACTGCGTGTAGACAACTCTCCCGGGTGCCGTGTCGACGTCGTTGGCGCACACCCGGTTGAGCACGGCGCAGGCGTCCGGGCCCTGCACGAGGTGGTGCGACATCAGCGACATGTCGAAGATCGCGACGCTGTCGCGGGCCCGCAGGTGCTCCTCCCGGGTGCGCTCGAAGGCCTCGCCGCGCGCGTAGCCCCACTCGACGGTCGGGGTCACGCCCGGGCCGGCGAAGTAGTCGGGGTACTCCCACCCGCTCGTCGCGACGAAGTGGGCGCCGTCCGCGACGTGCTGGGCGTGGTACGGCGAGCGGCGGACGTGGCGTCCGAGCCGCGGCTGGGCGTTGGGCCAGGAGAGGTCGTTGAGCAGGAAGCCCAGCCGCTCCACCGTGCGCTCGCGGCGGAAGAGCCGCGTCGCCTGGAACTCGTGCGCCCGGTCGACTCCGACCGTGGTGACGTCGATGGGCGGGTGCTCCTCGAGCATCCACTGCGCCATCACGTGCCCGAGCCCGCCGCCGGAGAGGATGCCGATCGAGTTGAGGCCGCAGGCGAGGTAGAGGTTGTCGACCTCGGGCGACTCCCCCAGCATCGGCGACAGGTCGTCGGTGAAGCTCTCCGGTCCGCAGAAGAGCGTGCGGATGCCGGCGTCCTCGAGCGCCGGGAAGCGCCGCATCGCGACCTCCAGGAACGGCGCCAGCCGCTCCCAGTCGGGCGGCAGGACCGCGAAGGCGCTGTCCCTCGGCGTGCCGTCGAGCGCCCACGCCTTGCCGACGGGCTCGAACATCCCGACCAGCAGGCCGCCACCTTCCTCGCGGTAGTAGCCGTAGGCCTCGCCGTCCTCGATCACCGGCACGGACTCCGGAGTGACTCCCGGGATCGGCTCGGTGAGCAGGTAGTAGTGCTCCGCGGCCTGCAGCGGCACGGTGACCCCCGCCTTCGCCGCCAGCTCGCGGCCCCAGAGGCCGGCGGCCAGCACGACCTTCTCGCACCCGACGTCACCCCGGTCGGTGCGGACCCCGACCACCCGGCCGTGGTCGAGGACGAAGTCGGTGACCTCGGTGTCCTGGAAGATCCGGACCCCGCGCTGCCGCGCGCCCCGGGCCAGCGACATCGTCACGTCGACGGGGTTGGCCCGCCCCTCGTCGGGCGTCCAGAAGCCGTGGACGACGTCGTCGGTGCGCATCAGAGGCACCAGGTCGGCCACCTCGCGCGGCGACAGCACGTCCTTGGTCATCCCCACCGACCGCATGTACGCCGTCTCGCGGCGCAGGTTCTCGTCGGCGCGCGCTGTCGTGGCCAGTTGCAGGTAGCCGCACCGGCGGAACCCGGTGGCGACCCCGGTCTCCTCCTCCAGCCGCGCGTAGAGCTCGGCGGAGTAGCGCGCCATCCAGAGCGCGTCCTCGCTGGCGCCGCCCGAGACCACCTCGCCCGCGGCGTGCCAGGTGGTGCCCGACGTCAGCTGCTTGCGCTCGAGCAGCACGACGTCGGTCGCCCCCAGCAGGGCGAGGTGGTAGGCGATCGACGTCCCGACCATGCCGCCGCCGACGACGACGTACTGCGCCCGCTCCGGCAGGTCGCCCGACCCGGCCTGCGTGGTCTCGCCGGCCCGGGCAGCGGCGGGGTTGATGGCCGTGAAGTCCAGCGACATGCTGCGCAGCCTGCCACTGGTTGAACGGCTGTTCAATGGGTCGGCGCAGCACGCGCCGCTCAGGCTCCCGGTCGTCCGGGGCGTCGCGCTCGGTCCTCCTCGTGCAGGCTGACGCGTTCGCGCAGGAACGGGAGCGGGACCGACGGGTCCGTGCTGTCGAGCTCCCGGGCCAGCCGGTGCGCGTCGAACACCGCCTCGGAGGTCATCCGGGGGGCCACCGCGTCCCCGACGCGGTGGAGGGCGACGACCCCGGCGTCGCGCAGCGCCTCGACGTCGGCAGACAGCTCGTGGAAGAGCTGGTCGTCGGACGTCTGCTGCGTGACCAGGACCAGGCCTCCTGCGGGGAGCCGCCAGGCGTCACCGAGGTCGTCCTCCCCCCAGACCGACCCGGTGTCGAAACCGTCGAGAGTGATGCCGCGATGGGTGCGGACTCCTCGCCGGTGCAGGTGCGCGCGCAGGTGCTCGCCCTCGAGCGTGTGGTCCGAGACCGGGGAGACCACGGGGAAGGGGGTGACCAGGTGCACCTCGGAACCCTCGTCCGCCAGGAGCTCGGCGACACCGGACCCGACGAGGTAGCCCTCGCAGTCGTAGACGACGACCCGGCCGGCGCGCGGTCTCAGCCCGCCGGCGACCTGCTCGGGCGTCAGCACGTCGGGCAGGTCCGCACCGACGAGCGGGTCGGGGCGGCCGGGTTGCACCCCGTCGTCGCGCCAGCGGGAGCCGGTGGCGAGCACCACCACGTCGGCGCCGTACTCGAGCACCTCGGCGGCAGAGAGTCGGCGGCCGGTGATGACCTCGACCTCGGGGAGCTGGTCGAGCTGGACCTGCCGCCAGTCCAGGACCCGACCCCAGTCCCCCAAGGTCGGCAGGCGCCGCATCCACCGGAGCTTGCCGCCGACCTCGTCCTCCGCCTCGACGAGGTGGACCGCGCGGTAGCCCCGCCGTCCCAGCACGAGCGCGCACTCCAGACCGGCGGGGCCTGCCCCGACGACGAGCACCCTCGTGTCGGGCGTGACCGTGGGCGGATGGCGTTCGGGGTGCCAGCCCCGGCGGTACTCCTCACCTGCGGAGGGGTTCTGCAGGCACCCGACCCGGTCGAAGGCCTCCTCGCGGAGGATGCACACGTTGGAGCCGGTGCACTCGCGGACGTCCGCCAGCCGACCTTCGGCGATCTTGCGCGGGAGGAACGGATCCGCGATGGCGGGGCGGGCGGCCCCGATCAGGTCGACCGCACCGGAACGGACGACCTCGGCCATGAGGTCGGGGCTGGTGTACCTGCCGACGCCGACGACGGGCTTGCTCGAGACCTCACGGACCCGGGAGGCCCAGGGCCGCTGGTGGCCTTCGGGGAAGTACCTCGAGCTCCCCGAGTCCTCGGGCCAGCTGCCGACGTTGACGTCCCACAGGTCGACCATCGGGTCGGCGAGCCCGATGAAGCCCAGCATGTCGTCGATGTCGATCCCGGGGAGCCCGTCGCGTCCGTGTACGGCGGTCCTGACAGCGATGGCACAGTCGCGGCCCACCGCCTCGGCGACGGCCTCGATGGTCTCCAGGAAGAGCCGGGCACGGTTCGCGAGGCTGCCGCCGTAGCCGTCCGTGCGTCGGTTCGTGTGCGGCGAGAGGAACTGGGTGAGCAGGTAGCCGTGGGCGCCGTAGACGTAGACGATGTCGAAGCCGACGTCCCGGGCGCGCCGGGCCGCCCGGACCCAGTCGGCACGGACCCGCTCGATGTCGTCGACGGTCATCTCCTTGGCGAGACCGGCCCAGGTCTGCGCCGACGCCACCTGGCTCGGTGCGAGCCGGTGGTTCCTGCTGTCCCCGTTGGTGCTCTCGGCGCCACCGTGGTGCAGCTCGATCCCGGCCAGCGAGCCGTGCGCGTGGATCGCCTCCACCGAGATCGCCAGCGCCCGGGCGTCCTGGTCGTCCCACAGGTTCGCGCCGACCTCGGGAGTCTCGTCGGTGTCGCGGCTGATCGGGGCGTAGTCGAGGCAGACCCCGCCCCAGCCGCCTTCGGCCTTGACCGCCCGGAACGCGGCCTGGGCGCGCGGCCTGTCCGTCCCGAAGCCACTGGCGTGCGGCACCTGGTAGAAGCGGTTGGGCAGCAGCTTCGGCCCGACCTGCAGCGGCTCGAAGAGGACGGCGTGCCGTGCGTCCAGCCGCGGATCCTTCCCCAGCTCGGAGATCGGGGCTGGGGCTCGGCCCGGCCGGCTCTCGTGGTCCACGAGACCCATCAAGGCAGAAGGACGGCTCCGGGGCCAGACCCTCGTGCTCTGCGCTCTGCGCTCGACGCGAGCCCGTACCCGGTCCACACTGGCACCGGGGCCGGCCCACGTTGGCCGCGGTCGGCTGTTCCCGTGCGGGGACGGCCGGGGCACTTCCCGACGACGCTGGGACAACCGATGGTTCGTGTGGCCGCCGTCCAGGCAACTCCGGTGTTCCTCGACCGTGAGGCGACCGCCGACAAGGTCTGTGCCCTGGTCGGGGAAGCCGCAGGGCGGGGCGCGGAGCTGATCGTCTTTCCCGAGTCGTTCATCCCCGCCTACCCCGACTGGGTGTGGCGCACCCCTGCGTGGCGCGATGCAGCGTTCATGCAGCTCCTCCATGCGAATGCGGTCAGCGTGCCCGGACCCACCCTGGAGCGGATCGGGGAAGCGGCGTCGGCGGCGTCGGCGTACGTCGTGATCGGGGTGACCGAGATCGAGGGCGGCACGTTGTACAACACCCTGCTGTACCTGGGTCCGGACGGGCAGGTCCTGCAGCGACACCGCAAGCTCATGCCCACGGGCGGGGAGCGGACGGTGTGGGGGATGGGGGACGGCTCCGAGCTCGGCGTCATCCGTACGCCCTTCGGAGTCGTCGGGGGGCTGCTGTGCTGGGAGAACTACATGCCCCTGGCCCGGGCGGCGATCTATGCCCAGCACTGCGACATCTACCTGGCACCGACGTGGGACAACAGCGACACCTGGGTGGCCACCTTGCGCCACATCGCCAAGGAGGGCGGCCAGTTCGTCATCGGCGTCGCGCCGCTGCTCCGCGGCTCGGACGTGCCCGAGCCGTTGCGCGGGACGCTCTACGGCGTGGACGACGACTGGATGTCTCGCGGCTACACCACCATCGTCGCCCCGGGCGGTGAGGTGATCGCGGGACCGGTGTCGGAGCGTGAGGAGATCCTCTACGCCGACCTCGACGTGGCCGCGGTGCACGCACAGCGGAGGATGTTCGACCCGGTGGGTCACTATGCGCGACCCGACGTCTTCACGCTCCACGTCGACACGCGGGCCAAGCGCGCGGTCATCTTCGACGGGGACGGCCCGGGCTGAGCCTCAACCCTCCTGGGCGCCGGGGTCGTCGAGCACGTCGCGCCAGGAGTGGCGCGGGTCGAAACCGAGAAGGTCGCGCGCCTTGTCGATGGCGTAGAAGGTCTCGTCGCGGCCCATCTCCCGGCGCACCTCGACCCCGTCGTAGAAGCGGTCGCGGATCTCCTGCGTGGTCGCAGCCACCGACATGTCGGCGTTGGCGACGTTGAAGACCTGGTAGCCCAGCCCGTCGGTCTCGAGGCAGCGCTGCACCATCTGGCCCAGGTCGCGCACGTCGATGTAGGCGAAGAAGTTGCGGCGCCGCAGCGACGGGTCGGCCAGGAACGCCGGGAACTTCTCGGCGTACTCGTGGGGCTCGATCACGTTGTTGATCCGCAGCCCGAAGACGTCGGCGCCGGTGCGGGCCTGGAACGAGCGCCCGGTCACCTCGTTGGCGACCTTCGACATCGCGTAGGAGTCCTCCGGCACGGTCGGGTGCTCCTCGTCGACGGGGAGGTAGAGCGGCCGCCGCTCGCCCTGGGCGAAGCAGACGCCGTACGTCGTCTCCGAGGAGGCGAACACGACCTTGCGCACGCCGAGGCGGGTCGCCGCCTCCAGGACGTGGTAGGTGCTCAGCACGTTGGTCGCGTACGTCGCGGCGTCGGGCCTGAGCAGGATCGCCGGGACCGCGGCGAGGTGCACGACCGCGTCGTACGCCGGCTTCTCGGGCAGGTCCAGCTCGTCGAACGTCGCGAGCCCCGCGAGCGCCGACCAGGTCTCGCCGGCATCGGTGAGGTCGACGCGGAGGTCCGCGACGGCCGGGTGTCCCAGCGGGACGAGGTCGGCGTTGGTGACGTGGTGGCCCTGCTCGGCGAGGTAGGGCGCGACGTGCTTGCCGGCCTTGCCGCTGCCACCCGTGAGGAAGATGCGCATGGACCTTCTTACCCTGCGGGCGCCTGCGCGACCCCTCCCGGTCACCGCTGCCTCGGGCGCCTCGCGTCCCCGGGGAGGCCGAACTCGGTGCGCACACCGGGGCTGAAGGCGGCGTGGTCGGGCGGCCGGTCCGCCAGTCCGGGCAGCCCCACCGAGGCCATGAGGCCGTCATCGAGAGCCAGCACCTCGGCGTCGTGCACCGGCCAGGCCTCGTGCTGGTTGGGGACGTAGAGGGTGCGCCCCCACCAGCGCACGTGCAGCCCCCAGCGCGCGCTGACGAAGTCGTCGAGCGCGGTCGGTGTGCGCCGCTCGCCCGCGCGGACCACGACGTGGCTCCCCGGTCGCGACCCGCGCCGGCGCAGCCGCGCGTCGTACGTGTGCACGTCGCCGTCGGCCCGGTGGCGCATCCGCGCCCAGCGGTAGGGCAGGCCGAACGCCGCGCGGGCACCGGCCACCACCGCCGCCCGGTCGGCGTCGAGACTGAGGAAGACGATGCCGCGTCGTCCGGTGTCGTCGACGGAGTAGAGCCGGACGTTGGTCTCCAGGAACGACCCCAGCCACGGGACGCCGGGACCGCGCGCGATGCCCGCGTCGACCATCCGGAAGGGGATCAGCCCGACGTAGGTGACCCCGTCGAGGGTGTCGGGGCGGACGCCGGGCGGCATCCGGTGCGCGACCTCCTCCGGGGCGGCCGCCCAGTGCAGGAAGGTCAGGTCGCACCAGCGCTGGTTCATCATCACCCGGCCGGTCAGCTCCGGCGCCTCCGCGGAGACGGGCTCGACACCGGAGTCGCTCACGTCGCCAGCCTAGGTCGGGCGCGGACGAGTCGTCTCGGGGGCCGCATCGGGCGACCGGTCGTACATACCGAGTTCTGGGGCTTGTGCCCGCGACGGCGCGGTGGCACCGTCAGCGACGTTGGGGGGACACGCTCGAGGAGGCAGTCGTGCGCTCACGTTCTTCGTTTGCCCTTGCCAGTGTCATCGGCCTGATGGCCGCCGGGGCGGTGGTCGGTGTCACCACCGACGCCTCGTCCGCCACGTCGCAGCACTCGCCATCACCCGCCCGCTACGTCGGCGAGCGGGCGCCGCTCGCCACCCAGGCGAAGGCGCCGGCGGCGACAGGGCTGCCCACCCCGGGCGATGCCCTCGGCGGGAACGAGACCAAGAGTCCCGAGGTCGAGGCCCGCCAGAACTCGCCCCAGGGTGGGTCGAACGTCCTCAACGGCAAGGTCCGGCCGCCGTCGGCCGCGTCGGTGCCCGTCACGCAGAACCCCAACGGGGTCACCAGCAGCTTCGAGGGCTCCAACCACTTCGACAGCCGCTACTCCGACGGTGGCAACGCGTTCTCCGGCGAGCCGCCGGACCAGGGTCTCTGCGTCGGTGGCGACTACGTCTTCGAGATCGTCAACTCCGTCGTGCAGGTCTACACCAAGTCCGGGACGCCGCTGATCGCCGGCACCAAGGCCTTCCCCGACGGTCCCTCGGTCGGCCTCTCCCTCAACGAGTTCTACGAGCTCCCCCCGGCGATCGTGCGTCCGAGCGGCCCGTACGGCCCCTTCATGTTCGACACCGCCTGCCTCTACGACCCGACCACCGACCGGTGGTTCGTGACGTCGGCGAACCTCGACCAGGACCCGACCACCGGCGACTTCACCGGCACGAACCAGGTGTGGCTGGCCGTCAGCGAGACCGACGACCCGCTGGGCGCGTGGCAGATCTGGTCGATCGACACCACCAACAACGGTGAGAACGGCACCCCCGACCACGGCTGCCTCGAGGCAGCGTGCTTCGGCGACTACCCGCAGATCGGCATGGACGCCCACGGCTTCTACATCACGACCAACGAGTTCGAGTTCTTCGGCGACGGGTTCAACGGCGCCCAGGTCTACGCGCTCTCCAAGGACGACCTGGTCGCCGGCGTCGAGGACCCGACGATGCAGATGTTCGAGAACGTCCCCACGTCGTCGTACAACGACCTGTCCTACACGATGCAGCCCGTCAACGCGCTGCCCGCCGAGTGGGCCACCTCGCAGGGCGGCACGATGTACTTCGGGATGTCGGGCTCGCCGTTCACCGCGGGCCTCGCGAGGTCGATCGCCCTCTACTCGCTGACGAACACCTCGTCGCTCGACACCGACTCGCCGGACCTGGCGCTGGAGGAGACGAGCGTGGCCACCCAGCCCTACGCCACGCCCGGGTTCGCGCAGCAGCAGAACGGCCCCACGCCGCTGCTCGACTGCGTCAACTCCGTGTCGTGCATCGGCGTCCGTTACCCGAGCATCAAGTCGCCGAGCGTGCTCGACGCCGGCAACTCGGGCAAGGTCTACGGCGCGTGGCTCCACGACGGTGACGTCTACCTGACCACCGGCACCCCGCTCACCGGGTCGGGCGCCGCCTGGTACAACACCAACAACGGAGCGTGGAAGGCCATCAAGCAGCGGACCGGCGTCGCCTGGTTCGTGCTCCACCCCAGCCAGAGCGGTGCGCTGTCGGCGTCGCTGGGCGGCAACGGCTACGTCGCGGTGCAGGGCGCCAACCTGACCTACCCCTCGATCGCGGTCGGCCCGACCGGAGCGGGCGCGATCGGCGCCACACTCGCCGGACCGAGCTACTACCCGAGCGCAGCGGTCGCCAGGTTCCGGGCGGGCCAGGCGCCGGAACGGGTGCAGGTCACGGGTCAGGGGGTCGGGCCCAACGACGGCTTCACCGCCACCGGCGAGGGCGGCTACGACCCGCGCTGGGGCGACTACGGCGCCGCGACGGTCACGCCCGACGGCACGATGTGGTTCGCGAGCGAGTACACGGCCTCGCAGTGCACCGACGCGGAGTTCGCGCTCGACACGACGTGCGGCTACCGGCGCAGCTTCTACGCGAACTGGAGCACGCACATCACGGCGGTGCAACCGCTCGGCTGAGCGCCCGCCAGCCGCCGCCTCCCGGGTCCAGCCCCGGGAGTGCGGCGGCCGCGGCGTGCCGCGGGAGGCCGGGTCAGGAGGCGATGTCGGGCGTACCGTCGCTGTCGGCCCGCGCGGCGACGCGCGCGCGGTGCTCGGCGCGGCGCTCGACGAAGCGGGACGCCTGGGTGTCCAGCCCCTCGAGGAAGGTCGCGAGCTCGTCGCGCGCCCGCTCGCCCACCTCGCCGAGGTCGGTGCGGTCGAAGACGTCCCAGTGGCGCAGGATCGGCATGATCACGTCGTCGTGGTGCAGCCGCAGGTCGTAGATCCCGGCCTTGGCGATGATCATCGAGTTGCGTCGGAAGCCGGCCATCGTGGCGCCGGGCATCTCGAAGCCGATGACCTCGTCGGCGATGGCGCGCATGGTCTCGTCGGGAGCGATCTCCAGCGCCGCCGCCACGATGTTGCGGTAGAAGACCATGTGGAGGTTCTCGTCCTTGGAGATCCGGGCGAGCATCCGGTCGGCGACCGGGTCGTGGGTGACCTTGCCGGTGTTGCGGTGCGAGACCCGCGTGGCGAGCTCCTGGAACGACACGTAGGTCACCGCCTCCAGCGGCGTCTTGTCACCGGAGTCGTAGCCCGAGGTCATGTAGTCCATCCGGGCGCGCTCCAGCTCGACCGGGTCGACGCCGCGGGTCACGACGAGGTAGTCGCGCATGGCGATGCCGTGACGGTTCTCCTCCGCGGTCCAGCGACCGACCCAGGTGCCCCACGCCCCGTCGCGACCGAACCGGGTGGCGATCTCGCGGTGGTAGGACGGCAGGTTGTCCTCGGTCAGCAGGTTGGTGATCATCGCCGCCTTGGCGGTCTCGGAGAGCCGGGACTGCTCCGGAGCCCAGTCCTCGCCACCCAGGAAGGCGAAGTCGCGACCCTCGCTCCACGGGACGTAGTCGTGGGGGTGCCACTCCTGGGCCATCCCGAGGTGGCGGTCGAGGTTCTCGGCGACGACAGGTTCCAGCGCCTCCAGCAGATGGTTCGCAGAGCTCACGGGCACTCCCTCGGTCGGCTGCGTGCGAGCGTACGCCCCCGGCCCCGCCGGCTACGTCGGCGCGCGCCGTCACGGAGCCTGCGCACGGGGGACCGGCGACGCCTGCGGGCGCCTTGCGACAGGATCGACCGGTGAAGAAGTACCTCCTCCTCGACCACGACGGGGTCCTGGTGGACACCGAGCCCTGGTACTTCAGGGCCGGTCAGCGCGCCCTGGCGGACCTCGGCCTCTCGTTGGACCGGGACGACTACCTGCACGACATGAGCCGGGGGCTCGGCACGTGGGCCCGGGCCAGGGCGGCAGGGGTCGGCGAACCGACCATCACCAGGCAGCGCGAGCTCCGCGACACCTACTACCAGGAGTACCTGCGGACCGAGGCCATCGAGATCGACGGTGTCGTCGACGCGCTCGCCGAGCTGGCCCGGCACGTCCGCATGGCCGTCGTCACGACCGCGAAGCGGGTGGACTTCGACCTCATCCACGAGCAGCGCCGGATCGTCCCGTTCATGGACTTCGTCCTCGTGCGCGAGGACTACCAGCAGGCCAAGCCGCACCCGGAGCCGTACCTGACGGCCCTGGAGCGGTTCGGTGCCGACCGCCACGAGGCGCTGGTGGTGGAGGACTCGGCCCGGGGCCTGGCCTCCGCCGTGGCGGCCGGCATCGACTGCGCCGTCGTCCACAACGACTTCACCCGGGGACAGGACTTCTCGCTGGCGACCTGGCGCAGCGACTCCCTGCGCCAGCTCACCGGCATGGTTGCCCCATGAGCCAGGGCACGACGCGGGAGCAAGGGTGCATCTTCTGCGCCATCGTGGCCGGACAGGCCGAGGCAAGCGTGGTGCACGAGGACGAGGCCGTGGTGGCCTTCATGGACCTGCACCCGGTCACACCCGGCCACCTGCTCGTCGTACCACGCACGCACGCGGTCGGCCTGGAGGACCTCGATCGAGCCACGGGCGCTCAGGTGTGGTCGGTCGGTCACGACCTCTCGCGAGCGCTGCGCCGGTCCCGCTTGGGCGCCGAGGAGGATCAACGTCATGGTCTGTGACGGCGAGGTCGCCTTCCAGACGGTCCTCCACGTCCACCTCCACGTGATCCCTCGCTACGCAGGAGACGGCTGGACCGTCGTCCCGGAGCCGCTGGAACGCGGGAGGTCGCTGCTCGACGTCGACGCGCAGGCCATCAAGGACGCCATCGCGTCGGGCGAATGACTCTGGACGCACCCTGCGAGTGAGTAGCGTGACGGCATGGACAGCCGCCCGCCGTTCCCACCGTTCACCGCGGAGACCGCCGCACAGAAGGCCCGTGCCGCCGAGGACGCCTGGAACTCGTGCGACCCGGCTCGCGTCGCGCTCGCGTACACGGTCGACAGCCGGTGGCGGAACCGCGAGGTGTTCGTCCACGGCCGTGCCGAGATCGAGGCCTTCCTGACCCAGAAGTGGGCCCGGGAGCTGGACTACCGGCTGATCAAGGAGGTGTGGACGTACGGCGGCAACCGGATCGCCGTCCGGTTCGTCTACGAGTCCCACGACGCGCAGGGTCAGTGGTTCCGCTCGCACGGCAACGAGAACTGGGAGTTCGACGAGCACGGCCTGATGCAACGACGTCACGCCAGCATCAACGACATCGCCATCGACGAGTCCGAGCGGCTCTTCCACTGGGACCGGCCCGGCCCGCGGCCCGCGGACCACCCCGGCCTCACCGACCTCGGTCTCTGAGCCGCGCTGCCGGCGCCGCCCGCGACGCCGTCGGCCTGATGAGGCGTGGACGCCTGTGCGGCCCGATGGCTATCGTCGAGCCGGACGTGGGGCCCGCGCCGACCGAAGGGGAACCTGGTGAGCGACGACCTGAGTCGGCTGGCCGACGACTGCTGGGAGGCCGCGGCGTCGCGCGAGCCGACCTACCTCCGGCACCTGCTCGGTGACTACTCCGCGGTCGACTCCTACGAGGGGGCCAGCCGCGAGTCCGATGCTCGGTTCGCGGCGACGATGCGGGAGCTGGCCCGGCGGGCGGAGTCCATCGACGAGGGCACGCTCGACGAGCAGGAGCGGATCACCCGGTCGGTGGTGGCCTCCTACGGGTCGACCTCGGCCGACCTCGCCGCCACGCCGCTCGGCGACCTCCGCGCCGACCCGATCAGCGGCATCCAGGTCGACCTGCCGCTGGTGATGGGGCTGCTGACGGTGCCCGACGAGGCAGTGGCCGCGCAGATGCCCGCGAAGCTCGACGCCGTCGGTGTCCACCTGCGCGAGACCGCCGACCGCGTGCGCGAGGGTGCCGCCGACGGGTGGGTGCCCGCCGCGTACCTCGTCCGCGAGACCATCGCGCAGATCGGTGCCGCGCTCGCGACGCCGCTGTCCGACGACCAGGTCGTCGCCGCGATCTCGCTGCCCGACGGGATCGACGACGGCGCTGTCCGCGAGGCGCTGCGCGCCGCCGTCGAGCGCTCGGTGCGTCCGGGCCTCGAGGCCTACCGCCAGGCGCTGCGTGACGTGCTCCCGCAAGCACGACCCGAGGAGCAATGCGGCCTCTCGTGGCTCGAGGGCGGCGAGGCGACGTACGCCGCGGCGCTGCGCTACTTCACGACCACCGACAAGACCGCCGAGGAGATCCACGAGATCGGGCTGGCCCAGCTGGCCCACCTGGCCGACGAGTACCGCGAGCTCGGCCCGGAGGTGGTCGGATCGGACGACCTCGACACCATCTTCGACTCGCTGCGGAGCGACCCGAAGCTGCACTACGAGCACCCCGACGAGCTGGTCGAGGACTCACGGACGGCGCTGGCGCGCGCCGAGGCCGCGATGGCGGACTGGTTCGAGGTCGTCCCCCGCGCCTCCTGCGCGGTCGAGGGCACCGAGGTGGGCGCCAAGGCGTTCTACTTCCCCCCGGCCAGCGACGGGTCGCGCGGCGGCACGTTCTTCGTCAACACCTCCGACACCTCGGCCTGGGGACGGTTCGAGCTCGAGTCGCTCGCCTTCCACGAGGGGGTGCCCGGGCACCACCTGCAGCTCGCGATCGCCGACGAGCTGCCCGCGTCGGTCCCGAAGCTGCTCAAGTACGCCGTCAACGACGCGTACGCCGAGGGGTGGGGGCTCTACTCCGAGCGCCTGGCGGACGAGATGGGCCTCTACTCCTCCGCCCTCGACCGGATGGGCATGTTCAGCGCGGACTCGCTCCGGGCCTGCCGGCTCGTGGTCGACACCGGCATCCACGCGTTCGGCTGGAGCCGCCAGCAGGCGGTCGACTTCATGCTGTCCAACTCGCCGCTGGCCGAGGGCATCTGCCGGCCCGAGGCCGACCGCTACGTCTGCTACCCGGGCCAGGCCACGTCGTACATGATCGGTCGGCTGGAGATCCAGCGGATGCGCGCCGAGGCCGAGCAGCGTCAGGGTGACCGCTTCGACATCCGGGCCTTCCACTCGGCTGTCCTCGACAGCGGCGCGCTGCCGCTCGACGTCCTCGACCGCGTCGTCGCCTCGCGGCTCGGCTAGCGACGGGTGCCGCTCGCCTTCGTGAGCGACTTGACGGCGGCGTTGAAGACGGGCCAGCCGTTCATGCCGCCGTTGACCTTCTGCCGCACGAGCTCCCAGTCGCCGGCGCGGGCAGCCTGGTCGACGCCCCGCTCACCGAAGTACTCGACGAGCACCTGCGCCGCCGTCGACGGCGCCAGCGCGAGGTGTGGATGCTGCTCGAGCGGGACGCCGATCTTCTTCCCGTAGGTCCGGTAGTTGGCCCGGCCGGTGAGCTGGATGTAGCCGCGGCCGTGGTAGCGGGCGCCGTCGCCGGGCCTGGTGTTGCCGAGGTCGGCGCGGCCCTCGTACATGCGCGTGAAGTAGTCGTCGTCGCCGAACTCGTTGATCGGCTCGAAGACCCGGCCGACCTCGGTGACCACGGTGGCGGCCGCCGCGATGTTCACGGCGTCGCCGGCCATGCCGCCGCGGCGGAGTGCCTGCTGCAGGCGCGGCCAGTTGGCGAGGACGTGTGCAGGCTCGGCGTCGACGGCGTCGGCGATCTGCCGCGGCGGGAGCCAGCCGGCGCCGTCCGCGGGGTCGCCGTCGTCCGGGTCGTCCGCGGCCGCGGCAGCGCCGATCGCCTGCCACGTGCGCTGGTCGACCACACCGGTCACCCGGAGCCCGCGGCGCTCCACCCGGGCGCCGGTGCTGTCGTGCGTGCGCTGGAAGGCGCGGACACCGTGCTCGGTGATGTCGCCGAAGTAGCCGTCGTCGTCCAGCAGCAGCATCGCCTGGAGCTGGGCGACGATCCCCTTGCCCGTCTCGGGGCGCTTGTCCCGGCACCCGTTCTCGAGCGGCGGCTCGGTGACCACCCGCCACTCCGGGCTGGTGTCAGCTCCCCGCCATCCGTGCGGGAACGTCGAGCGCAGCGAGGCGAGCGAGGGCGCGTTGCCCTGCTGCAGGTGCGGGTAGTCCTTGAACGACTTCCAGTCGCCGCCCCACTCCAGCCCGAGGCCCTTGCAGATGGCCACGAACGCTCTCCAGTCGGGGTGGTCCTGGTCCCACACCGCCCGCCCGTTCTTGACGACGGCGAAGTCGAAGGCGAGCCCGAAGTTGTGGTAGCTCTCGCCGGGCCGGGCGTTCGTGACGATCGCGCCCGGGGTCTCCCGACCCTGGGCGTAGAGGCGCCGCTGCTCCTCGTAGCTGCGGAGGGCGCTGACGACGAACACGTCGACCTTCTCGCTCGCGGCGGTGGCGAAGGCCTTCTCGGCCTTCTTCCTCAGATCAGGTTGCAGTCCGGTCAGCAGCTGCAGATTCCCCTGTGCCATCGGACGTGCTCCCCTCCGCCGGCCACGCGCCGACCACGCCACTGTCGCCGTGCCGCGTCACCCGGGCGTCACGTGTCCGGTGTATCTCGCGAACCGCACCGTTCTCTGGGAGGTAGGGACACCGGCAAGGGCCGGCCCTGGTCTAGTCAGGAAGTCACGTGGTGGCGGTGGACAGTCAGCAGAGGTACAACAGGGAGTCAAGGAGATCCGGGCGGACCTTGGTACGCAACCGAGCCACACAGCCCGACCTCCGCGGGTGGTGAAGGCAGTGGCTACGTTTTCGGGTGCCGGCGTGACGGATGTCCCCCACGCAGTCCCCCGCCGCGCCCGCACCGGCATCGTCTCGGGAGAAAGCCGTGCCGGCGCGACGTGAGACGGGGCGCGCGCCGCTCTCCGTGACCGCCCCTGCCGGCGCGCGGTTGCGTCTGCTCGACACCTTCACCCTCGAGGCGTCGGGCACGACGGTCGACCTGCCGGAAGGACAGCAGCGCCTGCTCGCCTACCTCGCCCAGCACGGCCCGTCGGCACGCGCTGTCGTCGCGGGCACGCTGTGGCCCGAGGCCACCGAGGGACACGCGCTCGCCAACCTGCGCACCGGCGTGTGGAGGCTCAACCGGTTGCTCCCGGGCCTGCTCTGCGTCGACGGCTTCCGGCTGGGCGTCTCCCCCGACCTGTGGGTCGACTCCCGCCAGCAGGAGGCACTGGCGACCCGGCTGCTCCACCACGAACCCGGCGACGAGCCGTGGGCGGGCGACGAGGTCTCGACGCTGTGGCAGCGCGAGTTCCTGCCGGGCTGGTACGACGACTGGATCATCTTCGAGCGCGAGCGACTCGGCCAGATGCGTCTCCACGCCCTCGAGCACGCCGCCCGGCTGCTGATCCTGCGACGGGACCTGAACGCCGCGCTCCGCTTCGCCCTCGAGGCGGTGCGCACCGAGCCGCTCCGGGAGACCGCGACCGTCGTCCTCGTGTCGGTCTACCTCGCCGAGGGCAACGTGGCGGACGCCGTCCACCAGCGAGACGTCTTCACCGAGCACCTGTGGCGCGAGCTGGGCGTCGAGCCCTCGCCCCGGCTGGCCAGCCTCGTGCCCTGGCCGCGACGGTCGTCACCGACCTCCGTGATGCCCACGTGACGTCGGGGGGGCCATAAAGGGCGGGTGAGCGAGACGCCCGGACGAGTCGAGGCGCTGCTGGTGCTCCGCCTGTGGACCGAGCAGGACGGGCAGCTCAGGGTCCGCATCAGCGCGACCCGGGACGTCGGCGGGCGCGACGTCGTCACGTCGTACGCCGCGACGCGCGCCGAGGTCCTGGCCACGGTCGGCGCCTGGCTGGACTCGCTCGTGACGCCTCGGTGACGCAGGACGGCATATCCGTGGACCAGGCAGCCACTCTCGCGAAGGGGAACCCGCCATGCCCTCGACACTCAACGCCCCCGGTATCTACCTCGAGGAGCTCCCCAGTGGCGTGCACCCGATCACCGGGGTGAGCACGTCCGACACCGCCTTCGTCGACTGGTTCCCGCGCGGACCGGTGAGCACGCCGACGCGGATCACGAGCTTCACCGAGTTCACCCGGGTGTTCGGTGGCCTGCACGCGCAGAGTGCCGCCAGCTACGCCGTCCTGCAGTACTTCCAGCAGGGCGGTGCCGTGGCCTGGGTGGTGCGCCTCGCCGACGCCGGTGACACCGCGGCGGCGATGGACATCAAGGACGGTGCCTCGCCGGCGAAGAAGTCGCTGGCGGTCACCGCGGCCAACCCCGGGGCGTGGGGCAGCAACCTGCAGGTCGCCGTGACGACCAGTGGCAGCACCTTCAGCATCTTCGTCCGCGAGGTCGTGTCCGGCCGGGTGGTCGACGCCGAGGTCTTCCGCAACCTGGTCCGGACGCCGGGCGCCGCGAACTCGGCCATCGACGTCGTCAACGCCGGTTCGCGCCTGATCCGGCTCGCGGCCGGGGTCGGCACCGCCGGCGACCCGGCGGGCGGCGCCGCGACGGCGACCGGCGAACCCGACGACACCGCCAGCCCCAGCCCGTGGGCGCCGATGAGCACGGCGGGTGCCGACACGACCGCGCTCGCGACCAACCTCGGCACCAAGCTCGACACCGCGATGAAGACGCTGGTCTCCATCGAGCCGTTCGTCTTCAACCTGCTCTGCATCCCGGCCATGGCCACCCTCGGCGCCGCCGACCAGAAGGCACTCGTCGCCGGTGCGGTGACGTTCTGCGCCGCGCACCAGGCCCTCCTCCTCGTGGACCCGCCGGCGACGACCACCACGCCGGCGGCGGCCCAGGGGCTCATCGGGACGGCGTTCGACCCGAGCAAGGACGCCGCCTGCTACTACCCGCGCCTCCTGATGCCCGACCCGCTGGCTCCGGGGCTGATGCGCAACATCGGGCCGAGTGGGGTCGTGGCCGGCATCATGGCCCGGACCGACGGCACCCGCGGGGTCTGGAAGGCCCCGGCGGGCATCGACGCCGTCGTCGCCGGGGTCTCGCTCGCCGTCCCCGTCACCGAGGCGGACAGCGGCGCCCTCAACCCCCTGGGGATCAACGCGTTCCGCTCCCTGCCCGTGATCGGCAACGTCGTGTGGGGGGCGCGCACCCTGTTCGGCGCGGACACCCGCGCGAGCGAGTGGAAGTACGTCCCGGTGCGGCGTACGGCGCTCTACCTCGAGCAGAGCCTCCGCGCCGGCCTCACGTGGGTCGTGTTCGAGCCGAACGACGAGCCGCTCTGGTCGCAGGTCCGGCTCAACGTCGGCGCCTTCATGCAGGACCTGTTCCGCAAGGGCGCGTTCCAGGGAACGACGCCCCGCGAGGCGTACTTCGTCCGGTGCGACAGGACCACCACGACGCAGAGCGACGTCGACCGGGGCGTGGTCAACATCCTCGTCGGGTTCGCGCCGCTGAAGCCTGCGGAGTTCGTCGTCATCCAGATCCAGCAGCTGGCCGGCCAGGCCACGGCGTGAGAAGGGCGTCCCCACCATGGCTCAGTTCACCGTGAACACGACCCGCTTCGACCCGTACAAGAACTTCAAGTTCCGGGTGAAGTGGGACGGCAAGTACGTGGCCGGCATCAGCAAGGTGGGCGCCCTGAAGCGCACCACCGAACCCGTGAAGCACCGCGAGGGCGGAGACCCGAGCACGTCGCGCAAGTCACCGGGGCGCAGCGAGTTCGAGGCGATCACGCTGGAGCGCGGCGTCACCCACGACCTGGAGTTCGAGGCGTGGGCGAACAAGGTCTGGAGCTTCGGCTCCGGGCTCGGTGCGGAGTCCTCCCTCAAGGACTTCCGCAAGGACCTCATCATCGAGGTCTACAACGAGGCCGGCCAGGTCGCGCTGGCCTACAAGGTCTTCCGCTGCTGGGTCTCGGAGTTCCAGGCCCTGCCCGACCTCGACGCGAACGCCAACGCAGTCGCCATCCAGCACCTCAAGCTCGAGAACGAGGGCTGGGAGCGCGACCGCGAGGTGCCCGAGCCCACGGAGCCCAGCCTCACGTGAGCCAGCTGACCCCGGCCACCGTCCTGGAGCTGTGGGAGGCGGGCCTGGGCAGCAGCCCCGCCGCCCGCGCCGACCTGCTCCTCGTGTCGGCCGTCGCGGACCGCCGCGACGACCGGCCGGCGGACGACGTCGAGGACTGGCCGGTCGGCACGCGCGACCGCGCCCTGCTCGAGCACTACTGCCCACGTCGCGCCGTGCTCGACGCCGTGGCCGACTGTCCCGCGTGCGGGTCGGCGCTGGACGTCGCCGTCGACGCGCAGGCCCTCGTGGCCGAGTCGTCACCGGGCCCCGTCACCGTCGACGTCGACGGCCACCGGGTCGTGGTGCGGGCCGTCACGGTGGGAGACCTGCGGGCGGTCCCCGCCGGGGGGAGCCCCGAGGCTCTGCGGGACGCGCTGCTGGAGCGCTGCGTCGTCCGCGCGACGTACGACGGGAGCGAGGTGCCGCCGGACCAGCTGCCACCGGCGGTGGTCGAGCGGATCGAGTCGACGCTCGACGAGCTTGACCCCACGGGCGACCTGGAGGTCGTGCTCACCTGCGAGGACTGCGGCGAGCGGTGGTCGGAGACGCTCGACCCGGTGCGCTTCGCCTGGGCGGCCCTGGAGTCGTCGGCGCGCCGGCTGGCCACCGACGTCCACACCCTCGCGCGCGCCTACGGCTGGCGCGAGCAGGACATCCTGGCCCTGAGCGCCTTCCGGCGACACCTCTACCTGTCGGCGCTCGAGCCATGAGCGGTTACCTGATGCGGCTCGCCACCCGGTCGACCCGGGCCACGGGCGGCTTGCGCCCCCGGGCGCCCTCCCTGTTCGAGGTCGCGGTTCCGGCCGTGGACGCCGCACCAGCCGACCTCCGTCCGACCAACTCGCCCACCCCGCCCACCCCGCCGGCCCCGCCCGCCACGCTGCCCGTGACGGCTGAGGAGCCTCCGGCCGACCCGTCGGTCGGTCCGACCCCGCCTGCGCCGGTCCGACGGGCCCAGCCGCGCCCGGCCGTCGGCGAGCGGCCCGCGGCCGCTGCGACGGGGGCGGCGCCGCAGGTCGCCGCCCCCGACGTCCCCGTTGCGCCACCGGTGACGGTCGCCCGCGACGGCCGACCCGGTCCCGCGGTCGCCGCCAGCGCGGTGGCGGCCCACGCAGCCACGCCGGCGGCCGCAGACCTCGAGAAGCGGCCGCCGGTCCCCACCTCCGCCAGGCCGGCCGGCGTGCCGGACGGCGCTCCCGAGGCGGCCGTGCGGTCCACGGTGCTCGCGGGGGTCGCCGTCGACGCGCGTCCTGCCGACCCCGCGGGTCCCGGTGCCACCGTGGTGCCCCTGCCCCGCCTCCACCCGGGTCCGGCACCCGAGGAGCCGGCCCCCGAGGTCACGGTCACCATCGGCCGGATCGACGTGGTCGCGGCGCCGCCCGCGTCGCCGACCCCGACAGCGTCGCCACCTCCCGTGGTCCGGCCGGCGCCGCAGCGACGCGGCACCGGTGCCCCGGCACTGGCCGACTACCTGCGTGAGCGGAGCGGACGGTGAGCAACTTCCTCGCCGTCGCCACGGTCTCCGCGTCCCTCCAGCGCCTGCTCACGCCCAGGGTCAGCGCCGCCGTGGGCGGGGCCGAGGTGTGGGTGGACCGGTCGGACGTGAAGCACCAGAAGTCCGGCGTGAACATCTACATGTACAAGACCTCGCTCGACTCGGTGTCGCGCAACGAGGAGCTGCCGGGGCGCACCTCGGACGGCACGACCCTGCGCGCGCGGCCGCGGGTGCCGGTTAGCCTCCACTACCTGCTGACCTTCCACGGCAGGGACGACGAGCTCGTGCCCCAGCGCCTGCTCGGCGCGACGCTCGCCGCTCTGCACACGCACCCGATCCTCGGCACCGACCTGATCGCCCAGGTGACCGCCGAGGCCACCGCCCAGCCGCCGACCCACGCCTACCTCGCGCTCACCGACCTCGCCGACGCCGACGAGGTGGTGCGGGTCTCCCCCGACCCGATGAGCCTCGACGAGCTCTCGAAGCTGTGGTCGGTCTTCTTCCAGAGTCCCTACCAGCTGTCCGCGACGTACGTCGCCTCGGCGGTCCGCCTCGAGGAGTCCAGCGGGACCCCGGTCGAGGCGCCGCCCGTGCTGCAGCCCCGGCTCACCGTCCGCGGGCTGCTGCGACCGACCATCCTCAGTGCGCTCAACGCCGCCGACCCGCGGGCCCCGGTCGCCTCGACGTCCGTGCTCCGGATCGCCGGCAGCGGGTTGCGGGGCGACCGGACCGTGGTGCGCGTCGGTGCGACCGAGCTGACCCCGGCGGCAGCAGACACGGGCGCCACCTCGATCAGCGTGCCCCTCGCCGGCGGCGCGCAGCTGCGCGCCGGGCTGCAACCGGTGGTCGTGGCCCACCAGTGGTTGGTCGGCGACGCACCGGGCGAGCCCCGCGGTGGCGAGACGAGCAACCCCGTGGGCGTCGTGGTCGTCCCGCAGGTGAGCGTCAACGTCAACGCCACCACCCTCACGCTCACCAGCGACCTCACCATCGGGCGCACCCAGCAGGTGACCGTGGCGCTGCTCGACCGGACGACGGGCGCGACGCTGCGGCAGGTCGACGTACCTCCGCTCGCCGCC
Source organism: Nocardioides taihuensis (assembly GCF_042657275.1). NCBI lineage: Bacteria > Bacillati > Actinomycetota > Actinomycetes > Propionibacteriales > Nocardioidaceae > Nocardioides > Nocardioides taihuensis. The sequence goes on along the minus strand of NZ_JBHSKD010000002.1, from coordinate 296,057 downwards.
GACACCACGACGGTCGCGCTCCCCCGCCCGTCCGCCGGACCGGGCCTCCCGGCCGGCCAGTACGGCGTGAGCCTCGTCGTGGACGGCGCTCAGAGCCCGGTGACCCGCAACGCGTCGGGCACCATCACGGGACCCCTGGTGACCGTGCCGTGACCGCGACCGCCGCGGCGTCCGAGGCGCGCGCCGACTCCGCCACCTGGACCCGGGCCAACCAGCGCTCGGTCGTCGCCGAGCTGAGCGAGGTGACCGCGGCCCTGGCCCGCCACGCCGGCGTCGAGCCACCTCCGGCCCCGCACCGGTCGGCCGGGGCCGAGGCGGAGTCGTCCGCCGTCGACGTCGTGGCCGACGCGTTCGGGCTGTCGCCGTTCGAGCGGTCGATCCTGCTCCTGTGCGCCGGGGTCGAGCTGGACGCGGGCCACGCGGCCCTGTGCGCCAGCAGCCCCACGTTCGGCCTGGCGCTGGCCGCCCTGCCCGACCCGCACTGGTCGGCCCTCGCGCCGGACGGACCGCTGCGCCGGTGGCGCCTGGTGCAGGTGGCCGACCACGGGCCGCTGACGGCAGCCACGCTGCGGATCGACGAGTACGTCCTGCACTACCTCACCGGGCTGCGCGGCCCGGACGCCAAGCTCACCGGCATCGTCGGGGCGGCCGCGGCCGAGCCGGGCACGACCCCGCTCCAGGATCCCGCGGCGCACCGGGTCGCAGACCTGTGGCGCGTTCCCGGGGGGCCGGTGCCGGTGCTCACCGGCGGTGACCGCTGGAGCCGGCTCGCCGTCGCGGCCCACGCGGCCCGTGACCTCGGGACCGGCCTGTCGACGATCGACCCCCGGGTCATCCCGGTCGACCCGGCTGCCCGCGAGGAGCTCGCGCGGCTGCTCGAACGCCACTGCGTGCTGGCCGGGACCGCGTTCCTGGTCGACCACGAGCCCGACACCGACGCCGCGGTCGACGCCCTGGTGTCCCTGACGAGTGCGCCGGTCGCCGTCTCGGCCGGGGCGCTGCCGGCCCTGCGACGACGGGCCACGGTCCTGGTCGACGTGCCCCGGCCCAGCGCCGCCGAGCAGCACGACCTGTGGCTCGCCGGGGCCGGGCCCGACGCTCCGGCCGCCGCGCTGGCGGCGGCCTTCAACCTCGACGCCGCATCGATCGCGGCGACCGTGACGGCCGCGGGCGGCGACCCGGACGCGCTCTGGACCGCCTGCCGCGCCGTCGACCGACCCGACCTCAGCACCCACGCCCAGCGCGTCGAGTCCGCAGCCTCGTGGGACGACCTGGTCCTGCAGCCCGTCCAGCGGCAGACCCTCGAGCTGCTCACCGCCCACGCGCGCCACCGGGTGACGGTGTACGACGAGTGGGGCCTGCGGATGGGACGTGACACCGGTCTGGGCAGCACGGCCGTCTTCGGCGGGCCGAGCGGCACCGGCAAGACGTTCGCGGCCGAGGTCGTCGCCAACGACCTGTCCCTCGACCTCTACCGGGTCGACCTGAGCGCCGTGGTGAGCAAGTACATCGGCGAGACCGAGAAGAACCTCCGCCGCGTCTTCGACGCCGCCGACCACGGGGCCGCCGTGCTCCTCTTCGACGAGGCGGACGCGCTCTTCGGCAAGCGCACCGAGGTCCGGGACAGCCACGACCGCTACGCCAACGTCGAGGTCTCCTACCTCCTGCAGCGGATGGAGGCCTACCGCGGGCTGGCCATCCTCACCACCAACATGGCCGACGCGCTCGACGCGGCCTTCCTGCGCAGGATCCGCTTCCTGGTGAGCTTCCCCTTCCCCGACCGGGCGATGCGCCTCGAGCTCTGGCGTCGCGCCTTCCCCGCGGCGACACCGACGTCGGGGCTCGACCTCGACGCGCTGGCCACCCTGGACCTCGCGGGCGGCACGATCCGCAACGTCGCCGTGAACGCCGCCTTCCTCGCCGCCCACGCCGGCGAGCCGGTCGGCATGGGGCACGTCGTCCAGGCCGCCCGGATCGAGTGCAGCAAGCTCGGCCAGCCGATGCCCTCCCTGACCTGGGAGTCCCCGTGACCCGGCCGGAGGTGCGGCTCCACGACGTCAGGGTCACCGGCGACGTCGACCGCGCGGCGCTCCTCGCGGCCATCGAGTCTGCCGTCGCCGACGCGTCCGTCACCGGTCCCGTGGCGCCCGACCGCGTCAGGTCCGCGGTCTCGGACGCCGTCTCGTCGGTGGTCGACCCACCGCGTGGCCAGGAGGGTGGTCCATGAGAACGACGACGAGCGCACCGACCACGGAGGTCGCCGCCACCACGGTGTGGCGGTGCGGCGGCAGGCAGTGTGGCGCCGGCGAGTGCGCCCACGAGGAGGACGAGCTCCACCGGCACGCCTCGGGCTCGGCGGCGGTCGGTCCCGCCACCCTGCGCGTCAGCAGCCCGGACGACCCCGCGGAGGTCGAGGCCGACCGGATCGCCGACCAGCTCATGCGCGACGTGGACGTGGCGACCCCGGCGGCGCGACCCGGGCACCAGGTCCAGCGCAAGGGAGCGGCCGACTTCTCGGCGTACGACGTCGACGAGGAGGTCAAGCGCAGCGCGACCGACCCGGGCGTGGCCGCCCGGGAGGTCGACGAGCGCGTGCGCTCCGTCCGCGGGGGTGGGCGCCCGCTCGAGCAGGAGGTGCGGACCTTCATGGAGCAACGGTTCGGCCACGACTTCGGCAGCGTGCGCGTCCACACCGACGTCAGGGCTGCCGAGGCCGCGCAGGCCGTCCACGCCCACGCGTTCACCCTCGGGAAGGACATCGCCTTCGCCGCGGGCCAGTGGCGTCCTTCCACGCACGAGGGCCGCAGGCTCCTGGCCCACGAGCTCACCCACGTCGTCCAGCAGACCGGGACGTCGCCGACGCCGCAGCCGGCCGGGACGGTCCAGCGCGACCTCGCCACCGAGCTGCCGGAGGGCCCGGTGGAGGACCAGGCAGACCTCAGCGAAGCACAGATCCGGTCCGCCATCGCCTTCAACCGGGCCCGCTACGACGAGGCGAACACGAGATTGATCCAGAACCTGCTGGGGGGCGAGGTGACCGGCACCTGGACGCGGGGGAACATCGTCGCCATCGCTGCCACGCAGGAGCAGTACGGGCTCACGGCCGACGGCAAGGTCGGCAGCGACACCTTCCGTTTCCTCAACGACGAGCAGACGCTGGAGGGCATGGACACCACCGATGCGAACTGCCTGACGGCGTTCAACGTGAGCGTTGCTCCGGTGAACTTCGTCGGCACCAACCCGGCGTCCATCGAGGGACACTTCCGGACCTCGTCGGAGTTCTCCAGCCGGTGCACCTGCTCGGACTTCCAGTACCGCCAGTTCATCCGGGGACATGCCCGTCACATCCGCGGCGGGGTCACCACCGACATCAGCAACGCCTTCGCGAACGTCCCGGGCGGCCGCCTGCCGGCGAACTTCCGCGAGGACGGCGACACCACGGACAACCCCGTGAACTACGGGCACCGCAACAACAGGGCGGACGCCAGTCCCGAGGACCACTACATCGACGATGCCAACGCCAACGACCAGGCGAACGGCTGTCGCTACCGCAACGAGGACTTCCCGGGACTGACGGGGATCACCCCCGTGACCGGCGACGTCTTCGACCTGAACATGAGCTTCCGCGGCGAGATCCAGCGCAACGGGACCGCTGTCGAGACGAAGCACTGGACAGCGATCAACGGCCGGTTCACGATGCCCTGAGAAGGATCAGGTGGTTTCCATGACCCGCACCATCTCCGGGAAGCGTCGCGTGGTGGACCGGTCCCGCGCAGGCGTCTGGTCGCCGGTGCCGGCCGTCGCGGCACCGGCCGGATCCCGCCCGGGCGCTCCCGACCACGAGTTCGCAGACCTGCACGTCTCCCGACCGGACCGGGCCTGCGGCCTGCCCTCGGTCACCGGGACCGACGTCGAGGACGAGGAGATCCCGGGCCCCGTCCGTGATGACCGACCGCACCAGGGTGCCGCCACGATCGTCTGCGACGGCAGCGGTGGGTACCGCGTCGCGCTCAACTCCTGGGCGGGCGCGGCGTGCGGCATCGAGGGCTGCGTGCGCCGCCACGAGGAGTCCCACGCCACCGACTGGCGCCGCCGCTGGCCGCAGGGGTGCAAGGACAAGGCCAACGGCGCCGCCATCCCGCTCGGCGGACCGGGCTACGCCGACTTCCTCAAGACCTCCGAGTGCACGGCGTACGGCGTCGAGGAGTCCTGCATCGCCCCGCTGCTCGCAGCGGCGACGCGCGACCACACCCCGTGCGAGGCCACGCTGCGGAGCCATCTCGCGGACACGCGCACCCAGAAGGCGTCCTACTGTTGACCGGGTCCGCCGGATGACCGAGACCGAGGCGGTCGAGGTGGCGAGGTGGCTGGCGGTCGCTGCCGGCCACGACCTCGCTCGCTACGCCGAGCCGGAGGCGCGGCTCGAGGGTGACGAGTGGTTCGTGCTGTTCCGGGGCGTGTCGGGGGCGCCGGGCGACCACTTCGCGATCGCACTGCACCACGACACCCACGCCTCCCGGGTCGTCGAGGGGCGCTGAGCCCCGCAGCGTGCTCCCCCACACTCGCGCGTGCGGCAACCGTGACGGCCCGGTGACGCCGACCCGGCGAGCCTGAGCGGATGACGGGGTTCTCCGGATCGCCGAGGCTCACCAAGGGTGCGCTGATCGGGCTCGACGTGCTGAAGCCGCTGGCCAGCGTCATCGTCTTCCAGTACAACCCCGAGAAGGTCACCCGGACGCTGCGCGCCCGGACCGGGGGCGGCGACGGCGCGGAGGGCGAGGCGCTGCGGCTGAGCGGGCCGCCCGAGGAGACCTTCGACCTCGCGATCGAGATCGACGCGACCGACCAGCTCGCCGTCGGGGACTCGGTCGCCGGCGAGCTCGGCATCGCCCCGCAGCTGGCGTCGCTGGAGATGATGTTCTACCCCGCGTCGGGCCTGGTGATCGCCAACGAGGCCCTCGCGCTCGCCGGCCTCGTCGAGGTGGTCCCGCCCGAGGCACCGCTGGCCCTCCTCGTCTGGGGGCCCACCCGGATCCTGCCCGTCCGGATCACCAGCATCAGCGTCGCCGAGGAGGCCTACGACCCGAGCCTCAACCCGATCCAGGCCAAGGTGACGCTCGGCGTACGCGTGCTCACCTACGACGACCTCGGTCTGCTCTCGGTCGGCGGGGGGCTCTTCATGGTCCACCAGGTGGCGAAGGAGGCGATGGCCAACCTCGGCAGCGCCCTCTCCTTCTCGGCGACCACGACCGTGGGCGCCGGCGCGACGGCAGGGGGCTGAGGTGTTCGCCCCGTCGAGCCGGTACGCCGGGCTCCCCACCGCCACCACGGTCGTCACCGGCGCGGACGGGGAGGCCCGCGAGGTCACCTACGTGCGCCGGCGGCTGCTCCCCCGGCTGGCCGACCTCACGGTGCTCAGCCACCACACGGTGCAGCCGGGTGAGCGCCTCGACCACCTCGCCGCCCGCTACGCCGGCGACCCGACGCAGTTCTGGCGCCTGTGCGACGCGACCGAGGTCCTCCGCCCGGCCGATCTGGAGGTGCCGGGCACCCGGCTGCCGATCGCCGCGCCCGTGCGGCAGGGCGGGTGACGCGGTGCTCGAGAGCGTCCTCGGGGTGCGCCTGCTGCTCTGGACCGGCAACCCGGTCCCGACGCCGAGCCCGAGCCTGATCGAGCCGTTGCGCACCGTCGAGGTCCGCAACGACACCGAGTCGGGCGACGGCTTCCAGATGACCTTCGCCCTCACCAAGGACACCTTCGGTCGCTACGACGTCGTCGACACCCTGTCGCCGGGGACACGGGTCTGGATCGGGGCCGTGATCGGCGTCGTCCCCGAGCCGCTCATCGACGGGGTCGTCGAGCGGCACGACCTGAGTCCCAGCGACCGCCCCGGCGAGACCACGCTCACGGTGACCGGGAGGACCGTGACCTCGCTGCTCGGGCTGGAGGAGAGGAACACGTCGTTCGCCAACCAGCCCGACTACGTGATCGTCACCCGCACGCTCGCCTCCTACCCCGAGCTGGGGTTCGTGCCCGACGTCACGCCCACCACCGACGTGCCGATCGAGCTCCAGCGCACCCCGCAGCAGCGCGAGACCGACCTCGCCATGATCAACCGGCTCGCCGAGGCGAACAGCTTCGTCTTCTACAGCGAGCCGATCACCTTCGGCGTGAACCGGGCCCACTGGGGTCCCGTGGTCCGCGCCGGGATCCCGCAACGGGCCCTGACCCGCGGCATGGGCGCGCACGGCAACTGCCGCCAGCTGTCCTTCAGCAACGACTCGCTGGCACCGGAGGGCGCGACCGGCACGTTCGTCGAGCCCCTCACCAAGATGCGGATCCCGATCCCCGCGCTGCCCGCCCTCCGCCTGCCCCCGCTGTCCGCGTCTCCGGCCGGTGCCCGCCGGACGACCGTGCTCCGCGACACCGCGAACACGGGTCCTCTCCAGACCGCCCTCGCCTCGGCGGCCGCCGCCACGCGGGCGCCCGAGGCGGTGCGCGGCCAGGGCACCGTCGAGACCGCCCGCTACGGCGGCGTCCTCCGGGCCCGCGGCCTCGTGGGCGTGCGGGGCGCCGGGCTCGACTACGACGGGTTCTACTACGTCACGCAGGTGACCCACACGATCTCGCGCGGCAGCTACGTGCAGGGCTTCGGCCTCAGCCGCGAGGGCACCGGCACCCTCACCCCGGCGGTGGTCCCGTGACCGAGTTCTTCGGCAAGTACCGCGGCGTGGTCACCGACATCCAGGACCCGCTGATGACGATGCGGATCAAGGCCAGCGTGCCCGACGTGTACGGCGACGGCACCAGCGGCTGGGCGATGCCGTGCTCGCCCTTCGGCGGCAACCAGGTCGGCCTCTTCGCGCTGCCCACGGTCGGCGCGGGGGTGTGGATCGAGTTCGAGCACGGCGATCCCGACTACCCCGTGTGGACGGGCTGCTGGTGGGGCTCGGCCGCCGAGGTGCCCACCCAGTGGCTGGCGCCGCCGTACAAGAAGCTGATGGTGGTCACCCCCGCGGGCCACAGCATCACCGTCGACGACACCCCGGGGGTCGGCGGCATCACGCTCCAGACCGCCGACGGGGCGAAGGTGGTGCTGAGCGCGATCGGCCTGCAGATCACGAACGGGCAGGGCGCCACCATCCAGCTCACCGGCCCCCAGGTCTCGATCAACAACGGCGCGCTGGACGTGACCTGATGCCCGGACTCGCCCTGACCCAGGCCGGCACGGTCCTGTGCGCCCACGGCGGCCAGGCGCAGCCGACCGCACCGCTGCCGCGGGTGCTGATGTCGGGCTCCCCCGCGGTGGGCCAGTCCGCCCCCTACGTCGTCGCCGGGTGCCCGTTCGTCGCCGGCACCGTGCCGTCCCCGTGCGTGACCGACACCTGGATGACCGGCGCGCTGCGCGTGCGGTCGGGGGGCATCCCGCTGCTCCTGCAGGACAGCCAGTCCGTCTGCGCCCCCAACGGCACGCCGTCGATGGTCATCTCGCCCGGCCAGGCAAGGGTGATGGCCCAGTGAGCGGCCTGCGGCCCGACTTCCCGCTCCGGATCGACGGGCGCGGCCGGTCCGCCGCGACCGGTCAGGACGACCATGTCCACGACCTCGTCGAGCAGGTGCTGTTCACGAGCCCGGGCGAGCGGGTCAACCGCCCGACGTTCGGCTGCGGGCTGCTGCAGCTGGTCTTCGAGCCCAACTCCGAGCCGCTCGCCCTGGCCGTCAAGGCGACCGTGCAGGCCTCGCTCCAGCAGTGGCTCGGTGAGCTGATCGCGGTCGACCGCGTGGACGTGCGGGCGGAGGACTCCGTGCTCCGGGTCACCGTCGGCTACACGGTGCGGGCGACCCAGGAGTCGCGCCTCGACGAGTTCCGGAGCTCGCTGTGAGCGACCTCGACCTGTGTCCCGAGGGGCAGCGCGTGGAAGCGGTCCGCGACGCGGTCACGGTCAACGGCATCGACTACCTCGAGGTGCTGCCGGGCCAGCGCAAGCTGGCGGTGCACTTCCTGCACGCGCTGCCCGGACAGCCCGACGAGGTCCCCTCCGGCGGCACGACGCTCACGCGCAGCCACGTCGTCATCGACGGCGGCGACCGGGTCCGCGGCCTCCGGGCCCTGGGCACCGCGACGACGGACGACGTGCTCACCGTGACGACCTCTGGCCCCGGCGACTTCTCGACCTACCGCCTGCGGCTCGTCGACCCCCTCACGGGCAGGACGCCCCGCGGTTTCGACCCACGCCTCAGCGAGCTCGACTTCAGCTTCAAGGCCGGCTGCCCGACGCGGTTCGACTGCCGTCGCGACGACAACTGCCAACCGCCCCCGCTGCCCTCGACGGTGCGCGACTACCTGGCCAAGGACTACGAGAGCTTCCGCCGGCAGATGGTGGACCGCATCGCGGCCCGGGTGCCCGGCTGGGACGACCACCCCGCCGACGCGCAGGTTGCCCTGGTCGAGCTGCTCGCGTTCGTCGCCGACCGGCTCAGCTACGAGCAGGACGCGGTCGCCACCGAGGCCTACCTCGGGACGGCCCGGCGCCGTACGTCGATCCGCCGGCACGCGCGGCTGCTCGGCTACCGGGTGCACGAGGGCTGCGCCGCGCGGACGTTCGTGCACCTCCCGGTGACCGCAGCCCAGACCGTGCCGGCCGGCACCCGGTTCCGCACCGGCGGCGACGAGGGCGACGTCCAGGTCTTCGAGTCCCTGCACGACCTGGCGGCGTTCCCCGCCCACGGCGGGATCGACCTGCACACCTGGAGCGACGACCTGTGCTGCCTGCCGCAGGGCGCCACCAGCGCGACGCTCCGGATCGACCACCCGCTGTCGCTGGCAGCCGGCGACTTCCTGCTGCTCGAGGAGATCGCGGGAGCGGAGAGCGGCGAGCCGGCCGATGCCGACCGCACCCACCGTGCGGTGGTGCGGCTGGTCGAGGTGGGCGAGCCGGCGACCGACCCCCTCGACGGGCGGGCGGTACTCGACGTCCGGTGGGACGCCGAGGACGCGCTCCGGTTCCCCCTGCGCATCGTGTCGGAGACGCGGGACGGCGACGGCAGCCTGCGCCGGTCGGTCGTCGGCGTGGCCGCCGGGAACATGGTGCTCGTCGAGCACGGGGCCACCGTGGACGGGCCGGTGCCGCTCGACACCGGGCTCGACGACGTCGGTCGCTGGCGCCCGCTGCTGCCGGACGGGCGTCCGACGTACGCCGTGCCCTACGACGAGCTCGTCACGGACCACACCGGCCGGCGGGTCCGCCCCTCGGCGACCGCGCTCCTCGCCACCGACCCGCGGCAGGCCCTGCCGTCCATCACGGTGGCGCCCGCCAACGACCCGCAGGACGACCACGCGTTCCGCCCGGTGGCCGACCTGCTCGCCTCCGACGCGGACGACCGCACCCTCGTCGTCGAGCCGGAGGACGACGGGACCGCGACCCTGCGCTTCGGGGACGGCTCCTACGGCCGCGAGCCCGACGTGCACGAGCCCCACGTGGCGACCTACCGCGTCGGCCACGGCGCCGCCGGCAACGTGGGCCCGGAGGCGATCACCCGCATGGACGGCGACGACCTGGTCGTCCGCAACCCGCTCGCCGGCACGGGCGGCGTCGACCCCGAGCCGACGGAGCAGGTGCGGCAGGACGCGCCGTACGCCTTCCGGGTGCAGGAGCGCGCCGTGACCGAGGCCGACTACGGCGCGATCGTCACCGACCGCTTCACGGGCGTGCAGCGGGCCCGCGGGCGGATGCGCTGGACCGGGAGCTGGTACACCGCGTTCGTGACGGTCGACCGGACCGACGGCGTCGCGGTCGACCCCGCGTTCACCGAGCGGGTCGGGCGCTTCCTCGACGGCTACCGGATGGCCGGTGTGGACGTCGACGTCGCGCAGCCCCGACCGGTACCGGTCGAGCTCGAGCTCTCCGTCTGCGCCCACGACGACCGCTTCGCGACCGACGTCGAGCGCGACGTGCTCGACGTGCTGTCGGCCGGGACGACCCGCGCCGGGCGGCGCGGTCTCTTCCACCCCGACAACTTCACCTTCGGCACCCCGGTCCACCTGAGCCGGGTCTACGCCGCGGTCCTCGCCGTGCCGGGCGTGGCCACGGTGCGCGCCACCACCTTCCGGCGGTACGGCGAGCACAGCCGCGGCGAGCTCGCCGCCGGCGTGCTCCGGGTGCACGACATGGAGATCGCCCAGCTCGCCAACGACCCGGACGTCCCCGAGCGGGGCGTGCTCACCGTCCGCGTCGGGGGTGCCCGATGAGCGACCAGCGCCGCGACTGCGGCTGCCCGCCCGCTGGAGCGACGGCGACGCCGGCACGGGTGGACAACCCACCCGGACTGCCCGCCGTACGACGTCGCGTGGGCACGTCCGGGGCGTTCGCGTCCGCCATGGAGGCACGCCTCACGCGCAGCCCCGCGCTGTCAGGGCTCACCACCCGCGACGCCGACGACCCGACCATCGCCCTGGTCGACGCGTGGTCGTCGGTGCTCGACGTGCTGGCCTTCTACACCGAGCGGGTCGCCAACGAGGCCTACCTGCGGACCGCGGTGGACCCGCGCTCGCTCAGCGAGCTCGCCCACGAGGTCGGCTACCAGCCCCTGCGGGGACGGGCGTCGGCGACCGTGCTCGCCCTCACGCTCGAGGACGCCGTCGGCGCACCCGACGTCGTGCCGGTCCCGACCGGCACCCGGGTGGCCAGCCTGCCCGGGCCGGGCGAGGTGCCCCAGACCTACGAGACCACCGCGGAGCTGGTCGCGCGGCCGGCCTGGAACGCGATCGCGGCCCGAGCCCGGGTGCCCCAGCAGGTCGGCGTCGGGCACCGCTCGGTGCTCGTGGACGGGCTGCGCAGCGACCTCGCCGTCGGCGACGCCGTCCTGCTCGTCGGACGCGAGCGCGAGGCCTCCAGCGCCGACACCCACTGGGCGTTCCGGCGGCTGGCCTCGGTGGAGCGGCTCCCCGGCCTCGACGCGACGCGGATCGGCTGGGTCGACCCGCTCGGGGAACCCGCCACGTCGACCGGCCGGCACGGGGTCGAGCAGCTCCCCGACGCCCGCGACCTGCGCCTGTACGTCCTGCGCACCCGGGCCGCGATCTTCGGCGCCGCCGCTCCCGACTGGCGGCTGATCAGCCAGTCCGTCGGCGGCGGCAGGCCCGACGGGACCGGCTCGTCCGTCCCGGTCACGAGGTCGCTGCTCCACGCCGAGCACCGCGGGCGGAGGCGCGACACCCTCGAGTCCCGCGCGCTGCCCGGACCCGACTGGCCGGGGTTCAGCGTGGTCGCGCCCGGCCAGCCGGAGAACACGGTCGATCTCGACGCCACCTACCCGGCGGCCTCGCCGGGGTCCTGGGTCGTGCTGGCCAGGACCGGCGTGACGGTGCTCTACCGCGTCATGGCCACCACCGAGACCTCCCGGACCGACTTCACCCTCAACGCCAAGGTGAGCCGGCTGTCGCTCACCGGTCCGACAGCGAGCCACCTCTTCGGGGCCTCGGTGCGCGAGACCACGGCGTTCGTGGGCTCGGAGCTGCTGCCGCTGGCCACGGGGCCCGATCCGCTGCCGGTGCAGGGCGAGCAGATCGTCCTCGCCCGTCCCGTGCCGACGCTGGAGGCGGGTCGCCGCGTGGTCGTCGTCGGCCCCCGACCCCGGATCCGCGTGGCCGAGGGCGTGCGCACGCTGACCGCGACTCCTCCCGGCCGGAGTGCGGTGCACCTGCACCCCGGCGACGAGCTCGAGGTGAGCGGGCGGGTGGACGACAACGGCGACGGCACCGTCACGTGGCGGACCACCCGGGGCCTGGTGACGGGTCCTGCGGACGCGCTGCAGCCGCTCGCACCGGCGGCCGGGGCCCCCCGGCACCGCGAGGAGGCCGTGGTCGCCGGGCCCACCCCCGACAGCGACGAGGTCGACACGCTCGTGCTCACGGCGGCGCTCACGGGCTGCTACGACCGCGACGCGGTGCGGGTGCTCGCCAACGTCGTGACGGCCACCCACGGCGAGTCGCGCGCCCAGGTGCTCGGCGGCGGCGACGCCGCCCTCACCTACCAGCACTTCACGCTGCAGGAGCCGCCGCTGACCTACGTGCCGTCGGCCAGCGGCGGAGGAGTCACGTCGACGCTCGAGGTGCGCGTCGACGGCCGGCTCTGGCGCGAGGTTCCCCAGCTGTTCGGCTGCGGCCCCGACGACGAGGTCTACGTGACCGCGACCGACGACGAGGGCACGGTGACCGTGACGTTCGGCGACGGACGGACGGGCTCGCGGCTCCCGACCGGGGCCGGCAACGTCACGGCGCGCTACCGCGTCGGCACGGGGATGGCGGGCCGGCTCGACGCCGACGTGCTCACGCTGCCGATGACGCGGCCGCTCGGTCTGCGAGCGGTGACCAACCCCCTGCCCACCGGCCTCGCCGCCGACCCCGAGACACCCGCGGACGTCCGCGCCCACGCCCCGCGGACCGCCCTGACCCTCGATCGCGTGGTCTCCCTGCGTGACGTCGAGGACTTCGCGCGAGGCGTCCCCGGCATCGGCAAGGCCGTCGCGGCCCGGCTGTGGGACGGACGTCGCCGGTTCGTGCACCTGACGGTGGCGGGCTCCGGCGGACAGGTGCTCGACACCGAGGCGATCCGCAACCTGCGCGACGCGCTCCTCGGAGCCGGCGACGCCCGGCTGCCGCTGGAGGTGCAGGCCGCCGAGGTCGTGGCCGAGCACGTGAGCCTCACCGTCGTGGTCGACCCGGCGTACGGGACGCGGGAGGTGCTGGACGGCGTCACCCGGTCCGTGACCGCCGCGCTGTCCGAGGGCGACCGCGAGCTGGGGCAGCCCCTGACCGAGGGCGACGTGATCCTCGCCGCGCACGCCGTCGCGGGCGTGGTGGCCGTGACCGTGACGGTCCCGCGCACCGACGTGCCCTCGTCCTCCGCGCGCGTCGTCGGCGGTGTCACCATGCCGGCCCAGCTCGTGGTCCTCGCCGCCGGCGGGCTCACCGTCACGGAGGCGTCGTCATGACCGCCCTGCGCGACCAGCTCATCGACCTGCTCCCCCGGGTCTACCACCAGCGTGACACCGAGCCCGGGCAGGGCGGCGTCCTCGAGGCACTCCTCCAGATCCTCGGCGAGCAGGGCGACCTGGTCGCCGCCGACCTCGAGCAGCTCTACGACGACGCCTTCATCGAGACCTGCGCCGACTGGGTCGTCCCCTACCTCGGCGACCTGCTCGGCGTCCGGCTGCTGCACCCGCTCGGGCCGGGTGCGGGACGCCAGCGCGCGCTCGTCGCCAACACCCTCGACCACCGGCGCCGCAAGGGCACCCTGGCTGCCCTCGAGGACCTCGCCTTCCAGGTCACCGGGTGGCCCACGGCGGCCGTGGAGTACTTCCAGCGGCTCGGCACCACCCAGCACCTGGCCCACCGCCGCCCCGGCAACCTGCGCACCCCCGACCTGCGGCGGGCGGCCGACCTCGAGCTCGTGGGCGGACCCTTCTCGGTCGCCGCCCGCACCGCCGAGGCGCGCCTGGTGCCGGCGGGGCTCCACAACCTCCCCACCATCGGCCTGCACGTGTGGCGGCTGGCGCCGCAGACGGTGCTGCGGGCCACCGCCCGCCCGGTGACCGACCCTCCCGACGGGCGCTACCTCGTCGACCCGGTCGGCCTCGCGGCGCCGCTCTTCAACGCGCCTCCCCCGCAGCCGTCGATCACCACGCTGGCCCGTGAGTTCGAGGTCCCCGCACCGCTGCGCACCCGGGCCCTGTACGACGAGCTCGAGGGGCTGCGCGCCGCCACCGGGGACGTGCCGCGCTGGTTCGGCGCCGAGCCCGTCATCGAGGTGTACGCCGACACCGGCGGCGGCCTGGAGGCCGTGCCGGTGGCCGCCCTCACCGCCGCGGACCTCGGCGACCCGCCTGCGGCGACGTCGACCGGCTGGCCCCGCCCGGCCGCACCGCTGACCGTGGCCGTCGACCCGGTCCGGGGCCGGCTCGCCTTCCGCGACGGGCTGGTGCCCACAGCGGTCGAGGTCACCGCCACGGTCGCCTCGCCGGGCCGCGTCGGCGCCGGCAGCTACGTGCGCGACACCGTGCTCCCGACGGCGCCCGACGGGAGCGCGCCGTGGTTCCGTGCCGTGGGCGCGGCGGCCGCGCCGGTCCCCGGCGCCGTCTGCGCCACGATCGCCGAGGCCGTGGCCGACTGGCAGGCCGAGCCCGCCGGCACGATCGGGGTCATCGCGCTGCTCGACAGCCGGACCTACGTCGAGGACCTCGCCGTCACCGTCCCCGCCGGGAGCGAGCTGACGATCGCCGCCCTCGCCTGGTCGCAGGCCGAGACCGCGAACGCCCTCACGGTCCTGCAGCTCACCGACGCCGTGCCCGCCGGCCGCCGGCCGCACCTGCGTGGCTCCATCACCGTCACCGGCACGGCGCCGACCGGGGACGAGCTCCCGGGCGAGCTGGCCGTCGACGGCCTGCTGCTGGAGGGCAGCGTCACGGTGGCCGCGGGTGACCTGGGCCGCCTGGCCCTGCGTCACACCACCCTCGTCCCCGGCACGGGGAGCCTCACCGTCGACGCCCCTGCCGCGACCGACGACGACAACGGACACCTCGTGATCGAGCTGACGCGGGCGATCAGCGGGCCGGTCGCCGTGCCCCACCGCGGCCCCGAGCTCGACCTCGCCACCAGCATCGTCGACGGCGTCGGCGGCCCCGCGGTCGACGCGCCCCGGGCCCCTGCCCTGCTCGACCAGGTCACGGTGGTCGGTGCGCTCACCGTCGAGCAGCTCAGCGCCAGCGACTGCGTCCTGGCCGGCCAGGTCACGGTCGAGCGGCACCAGGCGGGCTGTCTGCGGTTCAGCTACCTGAGCGAGGGTGCCGTCGCACCGCGCCGCTTCCGGTGCCAGCCCGACCTGGCTCTCACCGGGGTGACCGACGCCGCCACCGCCGCGGCCGTGCGCGCCCGCCTCACGCCGGCGTTCAGCTCCACGACCTACGGCGACCCGGCGTACGGACGGCTCGACGACCGGTCCGACCCCGCGCTGCTGACCGGCGCGTCCAACGGTGCCGCGATGGGCGCCTTCGCGGAGCTGCAGGAGCCGCAGCGCCTGGCGAACCTCGCCGCGGTGCTCGACGAGCACCTCCGGCTCGGCCTCGAGGCAGGAGTCGTCCGTGAGACCTGACCACACCCAACAAGGGGGTGCCACATGAACGGTGGAGACCTGACCCGGTCGACGTTCCGGGCAGACCGTCACTACTCCGGTGTCCGGATGCAGCAGGGCCGCGTCCAGCTGGACGCCGACTGGAACGAGCAGCTGGACGTGACCGCTCACCGCGACCGCGCCGAGTCGCTCGACGTGATCGGGCCCGCCGGGGTGCCCAAGGTCGAGGGCGGCTTCGAGCTGACCGCCTCCGCGGACGGGACCGACCTGCTCCTCTCCCCCGGCCGCGCGTGGGTCGCCGGGCACCTGTGCGAGGCCGACGGCGGGACGACGACGGTCTCCGGGACCCCGACCTCGACGCGGGTCGAGGTCGACACCCTGGTCCTCGACGGGGTCGAGCTCCGCCCCGGCACCTGGGTCGAGGTCGTGGGTGACTCCGGAACCGTGGTGGCACGGGCCACCGCCGTCGACGTCGCGGCCGACACCGTGACCCTCGACGCCTCGGTCGCGGCGCTCAACGGCGACCTGCGGATCCGGCGCCTCCACTCCTACGCCGTGCAGCCCGACCTCCCCACCCCCGAGCACACCACGCAGGCCAGCGCCACCGACCCGCGGGTGCTCGACCTGCCCGAGGGCAGCTACCTCGCCTACCTCGACGTCTGGGAGCGGTCGATCTCCTCGCTCGACGACGCCCACCTCAGCGAGCCGGCGCTGGGCACCGACACCACCACGCGCAGCCAGGTCGTGTGGCAGGTCCGGCTGCTCGACCTCGCCGGCGTCCCGGACCCCGTCGACTGCGACACCGACCTGTCGGCCGCGCTCGAGGCCCTGGCTCCCTCGACCGGCCTGATGGCCGCGCGGGCGGAGCCCCCGAGCGGCTCGACCGACCTGTGCCGGCCGACGCCCGCCGGCGGTTACGTCGGGCTCGAGAACCAGCTCTACCGCGTGCACGTCCACGACCTCGAAGCCGGACGCCCGGTCGTCCTCTGGAGTCGCGAGAACGCGTCCGTGGCGACCACGTGGATCTCCTCCGTCGCCACGGACACGCTCCAGGTGGCCAGCATCGGCAAGGACGCCGTCCTCGGGTTCCAGCCCGGCGACTGGGTCGAGCTCTTCGACGACGCCTGCGTGCTGGAGGCCCGGGGCGGGACCCTCGTGCGCCTGCTCGACGCGCGCGAGGACCGACTGGTGCTCGACGTGGCAACCGCGACGGGCTCCACCGCGATCACCGACTTCCCCCGCAACCCGCAGGTCCGCCGCTGGGACTCCCCGGGCGCCGTGACGGTGTCGGGCGACGACTGGGTCGAGCTCGAGAACGGCGTGCAGGTCCGCTTCCCGTCCGGCGGGACCTTCCACCGGCACGACTACTGGCTGGTCCCTGCCCGCAGCGTGCTCGCCGACGTGGACTGGCCGCGGGACTCCGGCGGCGAGCCGCTCGCCCTCCCTGCGTCGGGGGTGCGGCACGACACAGGGCGGCTGGCGATCGTCACGCGTTCCGCGTCGGGGCTGTCCGTCGCCGACTGCCGCGAGCTGTTCCCCTCGCTGACCACCCTCACCGCCGACGACGTCGCGGTCGACAACGACGTCTGCGACCTCGCCGGCGTCGAGACGGTGCAGGATGCCATCGACGCGCTGTGCCGCGCCAACGACCTGCGCCGGCACAACCGGCTCCTGCACGGTCACGGCATCGTCTGCGGGCTCGCGGTCCACTGCGGCTCCGGGGAGGACGACCGGAGCACCGACGACCTGAGCACCGAGGAGCGCCGCCGGCTGTTCCGCGAGGAGGACGAGGCCGGGGCGCTCCGGCGCTTCGTCACCGTGGAGCCCGGCAGCGCCATCGACGCCGACGGCAACGACCTCGACGTGCCCGAGCCGATCGTCGTCGACGTCCTCCGGGAGATCGAGGGCCTCGGCGAGGGCGTGCTCGACGCCGACGGCGACGGCGAGGTCAGCCTGGTGCTGCGTCCCCGGGGCGGGGGCCGGTCCAGCGCCGCCGTCACCCGCTTCGTCGCCCGCACCGAGCGCGAGTGGCTCGACGGCACGCTCCTCAACGACATCTACGAGGACTGCATCGCCAAGCCGCTGAGCTGGGTCCGCGCGCAGCTCGACCCCGGCACCGACGCGGACCCTCGCGCCTACCTGCTGCGCACGGCCCTGACCAACCTGCTCAGCGACGTCGTCAACCCGCAGTCGAGCGCCACGGTCTTCGTGTCGGCGAGCGAGCACGAGGTGCTCGAGTCGTTCTACCGGGGGCTGCGCAAGCGCCTGGCGAGCGAGACCTTCTGCGCGATGTTCGACGACGCGCGCCCCTACCCCGACTACCCCGCGTCGTTCGAGGGGCTCCGGACGATCGCCGGGACCGGCAACCACGACCGGGCCCGCACCCGGCCCGGCGGCGACGAGGTGTGGACGACGGGCGGCGGGATCAACCCGCTCCAGCCCTCCACCATGCTCAACCGCTACAGCCTGCGGTCCGAGCGCCTGGTGTCGCGGATGGACCCCGTGAGCGGCCTCGAGCTCGAGCCGGGCGCCCGGTCGTCGACCGCCGCGGCCGCCGTCACCGACCTCGCCTTCTCACCCGACGGCAAGCTGGTCGCCGTCGCCGTGCCGACCCGCGACGGCAACGACACGTTCTTCCGCGTGGGCGAGATCGGCGACACCGGCGTCCGCTGGCGTCCGGCCACGACCATCTGCGGCGTCAAGCTCGTCACCCTGGCCACCACGGACGCCGACGCCGACCACGTGTACGCCGTGGGGCTGCGCCGCACAGCCACCGAGGGCAAGGCCTTCAGCCTCAAGGAGTACACCGGCGCCGGTGTGTGGCAGATCCCCTGGGGCGAGGTCCCGGACGGGCTCGGCCCGCTCGAGTCCACCGCCACCCTCAACACCGTCGGCCACCTCGCGATCTCGCCGCAGGGTGAGGCCGTGTTCACGATCGGCCCCGACGGCGGCACCGCCGAGCGCTACGACCGGCTCGTCTCGATGCACCTGCCCGACCGGTCCGGCCTGCGCGTGACCACGCTGCCCGGCACCGGGTCGGACGACGTCGCCCTGGTCCTGCGGAGCGAGGCGGCGGACGGGACGTCCGCCTGGGTGGTGACCGGCAGCGGCCGTGAGCGCCAGGTGACCGGGATCGAGCTCGCCAGCGGCAACGAGGTGACGCGCGTGGGTGTCGGGGCCGAGGGCCGGGTGGCGCTCCAGGCCGTCCGTGACCGCCTGCTCGTCACCGACTCCGCGACGTCCCTGGCCCGGGTGCTCGACACCTCGCGCCAGGAGCTGGTCGACGGGCTGCAGATCCCGGTGCAGGTCGGGCCGGTCTCCTCGACCGCCACCGCGCTGGAGGCGAGGAACGCCGTGGTCCTGAACCTCGTCAGCAACAGCCTCTCGGTGATGGACGTGGGCGTGGTGCTGGCCGACGAGCTCGACCTCGAGCCACTGGTGGACTACCGGCACGCCGCGGTCGAGGCGTTCGCCGACCTGGTCGGCGGGCTCGCGCAGTACCTGAAGGACTGCGTGTGCGACCACCTCCTGGTCAGGTGCCCGCCGCGGCAGGAGAACCTCGACCTGGACCTCGCGGCCGTGAGCATCCGCGGGGGTTCGGTCTACAAGGTCTGCAACTTCTCGCGTCGCCGCTACGTGAAGTCCTTCCCCACCGTCGGCTACTGGCTGTCGCTCGTGCCGGTGCTGCCGGCACTGCGCCAGGTGCTGGGCGACTTCTGCTGCCGGGTGCTCACGGAGTACTTCGGCAGGTACTCGACGGCCGACCGTGCCGACGCGCGTGACCGGGTCGACCCCGCGCGCCTGCTCCGCTTCCTGCAGGTGGCCCAGGACGAGGACCCCCTCGGCCGGTGGCGGGGCAGCGGGCTGGGCAGCGCGACCAGCTTCCTCCGCGGCGCGAACTCCGGCGACTGGGGCGAGGAGAGCACCCCGGCCGCGGCGCCGCCGGACGTCCAGCCCGGCGTCGAGGAGGCACCGACGACGCCCGGCGCGGCGCCCGTGTTCACGCGCCCCGCCACGCACGAGGTGATCCTGCGCAACCTGCTGCAGAGCCCCGTCATCCGGGAGGACCTCGGCATCGTGCGGGCCCAGCCGGCGATCACCGGGACGGAGCGGACCCTCGCCACCGGGGAGGTGTCGCGGGGGGTCGCGCTGCGTCGCACGGTGGCGCCCGACACCGCGCCCGACACCTCGCCCGAGCACCTGGCGGCGCTGACCGAGCGGGTCTCCTCGCTCGAGCAGCAGATCGCCGCGCTGACCAAGCCGGCTCCGAAGAAGCGCGCGACCCGCAGCAAGCCCACCGAGTGACCCCTCGCAGGGCGGGTCAGGAGAGGAGAACGAGCAGATGCCGCCGTCCGACGTCCCCCCGGTAGCCCTCCGCACCTACACGGCACTCCGCCTCGGCGTCGTCGCCGTGATCGCCGCACTCGGGATCGCGGTGTGGCGCGAGATCGTGAACACGCCCGGCGGGTGTGTCCAGCGGTCGCTCAGCGCCTACTACTACACGCCGGTCCGGCCGGTCTTCGTCGGCGCACTGCTCATCATCGGGTTCGTGATGATCGCGATGTGGGGGAAGACGTTCGTCGAGGACGCCGCGCTGAACCTGGCGGGCATGCTGCTGTCGGTGGTGGCCCTCGTGCCCACGCTGGACGCGAACTACTGCAGCACGCCGCAGGCGGGCCAGGTGACCGATCCGGAGGCGAAGCAGATCGCGGACGCCCGCCTGATCAGCGACAACGCCGACGCCGTCGCCCGCAGCTTCACCGCCTTCCTCGCGGTCGGCGTCGTGGTCCTGCTGCTGGTGGCGGTCGTCGGTGCCTGGCTCTACGTGCGGTCGCCGGCGAAGGCCTCCCGGAAGGCCCTGCTGTCCTACCTGATCACCTGGGCGCTCGCGGCGGCCGCGCTGCTCGTCTACTACCTGCTGTTCCAGCACGCCGACGACCCGTCCAGCTTCTTCAACCACCGGGTGCACAGCTGGTCGGCGAACCTCGCGGTGGCCTGCATCATCGTCGCGGTCGCGTCGGCAGCGGTCGACAACGCCCGGCGTTCCGACCGCGCCACGCGGTCGTGGTGGCAGGGGTACAGCAGGTGGACGTGGCTCTACGGGATCCTCACCGTGACGATGGTCGGCAGCGCGCTCGTGATCAAGGGCGGCGACCGCTTCCACTGGTTCTCGGGCTGGGCGGACGTCCATGCCACGTTCCTCGTCGAGGCGGTGCTGATCTTCCTCCTCGGCGTCTTCTGGGTGCTGCAGACGATCGAGCGGCGGAGCGAGGGCGCCCCGACGTACTGAACCGCGGTGGGCGTCGGCCCGGGACCGTCAGCAGAGCTCCGCGAGCCGGGCCAGGCCCGGCCGGAGGTGGGCGGCGAGACGCTCGCGGGCGGCGTCCAGCGCCGCGGACCCCGGGTGGTCGGGAGGGGTCCGCGCCGGGTTGAGCGCCACCCGGCTCGCCCACTCCCTGATGTCGGGCTCACTCGTGAACGAGAGCACCGCCCGGGTGCCGAGGACGTTCATGCGCACCCAGTCGGCCATCGAGTTGCCGTAGCCCGACGGCGGGCAGAGCCGGTTCTTCTCGTCGTCGTCGTGGCGCGTGGCCTCGACGTAGCCCACGAGGGCCGCTCCGAAGCACGGGAACCCGGCCCTGATCGGCTGCAGCGTGATGACGTCCGGGCGCCACACGGGGACGAGGGGCGGGTACTTGAGCCCGTCGGCCGCACAGTGCACGACGAGGGCGTCGTCCGCGACGGAGACCGCGCCGTCGGCGACGTGGAGCCTGCCCCGCTCCACGGCCTGGATGTGCCCCCGGCGCACGACGTTCTCGATGGTGCGCAGCTGCTCGAGCTCCCACTCGGCGAGCGTCGGCGCTTTGGCCATCGTCGGCAGGAGGGTCCGGTCGATGCGCAGCATGATGCCGGCGTCCTCGAGGCGCAGGAAGAGGTCCTCGAGCGACGTCGACTCCGCACCGGCCTGCATGACGTCGGCGGCCATGGCGGTGAAGATCGCGGGGTCCGGCTGCACCACGGCCCGGTTCATCATCCACGGCTCGCGCGGTCGCACCCAGCAGATGGCGTCGGGGTCGACCCCGCGCCCGAGCAGCCAGACGCACGCGTCGGTCGCGGTCTTGCCCGCGCCGACCACGACGTACTGGCTCGGGGCGTCGTCGAGCCGGGCGAGCTCGTTGACCGGGAGGACCCGGGCACCCTCGCCCACCGCGAACGGCGGCGGCTTCTCCGCCGGGATGCTCGGCGCGAGGTAGTGGGCGTCGACGACCCGGCAGCGCTCGGGCACCTCGAACCGCTCGCCCGAGATGTGGGAGACGACGGTGCGCCCGCCGACGTGCTCGCTGTTGGGGAGGAGCTCGACCCGGCCCGACTCCAGGAACCGCTCGAGCACCCGCTCGTAGTAGGCGCAGATCTCGAGCTGGGAGGCCCGCTCCTGGAGCCCGCGCTCGGGTCCGCGCTGCTGCAGCTGCCCGCCCCCGAGCAGGCTGGACGCGACGCCGTAGAACGCGGAGGCCTGGTGCAGCCGGACGAAGGGGTAGGCCCCGAGCCAGTGGCCGCTGACGCCGTGGCGCCGGTCGACCAGTGCCACGCGTACCTCGGCGTGGTCGATCAGGGCGTCGGTGAAGGCCATGCCCATGGCCCCCGCCCCGACCACGAGGTAGTCGACGTCAAGGATCCGCGTCACGAACACCACGGTGGCAGCACCTCGGGCTCACGTCCACGGCAACCGACGGAATGTCGAGAACCGGGCGCGAGCCCCGTCCCCGGAGCACACGACGGAGAGCAGGAGACGATGACACCCATGAGCACGATCAAGCAGCTCGACCACGTCGGCGTCACCGTGACCGACCTCGACGCGGCCACGGCGTTCTTCGTCGGCCTCGGTCTCGAGGTCGAGGGGCGGACCTTCGTGGAGGGGGAGTTCATCGACACGGTCATCGGCATCCCGGACTCGCGGACCGAGATCGTCATGCTGCGACCGCCGGGCGGTGGCACCGCGATCGAGCTCTCGAGCTTCGTCCGGCCGGCCATGCAGCACGGCTCCCCCGACACCATCACCGAGGTCGGCCTGCGCAACGTCTGCTTCCAGGTCGAGGGGCTGGAGGCGATGGTCGACCGGCTGGCGGCGGACGGGTACGGGCTGGTCGGCGGGGTCGGCGAGCACGAGGGCGTCTGGCGGATGGCGTACGTCCGCGGACCCGAGGGGATCGTCGTGTCCCTGGCCGAGCGCATCGGCTGACCCGCCGACGACGCGGCACCCGGCCCGTGGACGAGGTCCTCAGCGCCGGACCCTGCCCGGGAGGATGAAGTCGTACCCGCGGCCGGTGCGGAGCCGGACCGCCCGCTCGGCCCGGCGGGCCTGCAGCCAGAAGCCGAGCAGGCGCGCGTCGGAGCGGTAGTAGCGGTCCACGTCGCGCCTCGTGATCGGGGACGCCCCGAGCGGTTCGAGCCACTGGTTGACCACCTCGAGGGCGGCGTCGATCCGGTCCGGTCGGCCCTCCTTGTGGTAGTTGCCGAGCAGGTCGACGGCCGCGGTACGCGGCTCGAAGTAGTCCTCGAAGTAGGCGTGCACGGTGCCCAGGCGGCGGAAGACCGGCCGCAGCGGCGCCGGGGCGGTCGAGAGGATGATCTCGGCGTCCATCGCCTGGCGCCCGCCCCGCCGCAGGAACGGTGTGCCGACGTCGAGCAGCGTGGGAGGGCCGCTGGTGTCCGGCGCGAGGTACCAGTTCGAGAGCTGGGCGTCCACGGCGACGTCCTCAGCGGCCTTCTCGCGCACGGCGAGCACCGCGTCCAGCACCCGGTGCAGCAGCGTCTCGTGGGCGGCGTCGTCGGCCGTCCGCATGATGCTGTGCCCGATCCGGTCGCCCGCGACCTCGGGCTGGACGAGGTAGGTGACCGGGGTCCGCCCGGTACGGCGTACGACGAGCACCTCGGTCTCGACGACCGGGACGCCGGCGCTGCGTACCGCCGCGACGTAGTCGGTCACGAGCTCGCCGTAGGTCTCGGCCGCACGTTGGTCCGCGAACCCGGACATCCGCTTGAGCACCAGGCCCGGTACGTCGGCCAGGACGAGCACCGCGCTCACCTCGCCGTACCCGAGGATGCGCAGGCCGGGTGTGGCCTCCGGACGGGCCGGCGCCAGCCCCTCCTCCAGGTCGGCCAGGCGCCGCGCCAACGACCCCGCGTCCGCTCCTGCCTGCTCAGCCACCGGCGACCGCACCCCCCACCTGTGCACAGGCGGTGTCCAGCGCGGCCAGCGCGGCCCGCGCCTCGTCGACGCCGAGCAGCAGCCCGGGCTTGAACTGCAGGCACGACGGGTCGAAGCCGGCGTAGATCGCCCAGACCCCGGCCGTCAGCAACGCCCCCGTCATCAGCATCCCTCCCTGCGGGTGGGCGAACCTCAGGCCGATCACCAGTCCGGTCTGGCGCACCTCGAGCAGCCACTCCGGGTGGCGGCGGCGCAGGTCCGCCAGTCCGTCGGCGAACAGCGCGACCAGCGACTCGACGTGCTCGACGGTGGCCGGGTCGGTGGTGAGGTCGAGCACCCGCCGTGCGACGGGGCAGCCGAGCTCGGCGCCGCCGAAAGTCGACACGTGACCCCAGCCGTCGTCCTCCAACCAGCCGCCCAGCCAGTCGTCGAGCAGGGTGGCACTGATCGGGTAGAGCCCGCCGGAGAGACCCTTGGCGGTGATGACCGCGTGCGGCTGGACGCCGTGGCGTTCGAACGCCCACAGCGGACCGGTCCGGCCCAGCCCTGTCTGCACCTCGTCGAGGACGAGCGCGGTGCCGTGGCGGTGGCACACCGCCTCGACCTCCGCGAGGTAGCCCGGTTGCGGCGGCACGAACCCGACGGTGGCGGGCACCGTCTCCAGGATGACCGCCGCCACGTCGCCGGCGGCACACGCGGCCTCGACCGCCGCGGCGTCGTTGAAGGGCACGTGCACGAATTCGCCCGGTGCGCCGGCGGAGCCGAATGCCGCAGCCGCCCGCTCGTCCCCGGCGGCGAGGGCCAGCCCGGTGTGCCCGTGGTAGCCCCCGGTGGCCGACACCACGCGGTTGCGGCCCGTCGCCCGGCGGGCGCTCTTGAGGGCCAGGTCGACCGCCTCGCCCCCGCCGCTGCCGAAGACGGCGTACCGCATGCCGGGCGTCAGCGCGACCAGCTGCTCGGCCAGCAGTGCCCGCTCCGCGCTGGGGAAGTGGTGGTTGCCGATGTCGAGGCGGTCGAGCGCGACCCGCAGCTCCTCGACCAGGGCGGGGTGGCGGTGGCCGAGGTTGAAGGTGCCGCCGTTGAGGTGGAGGTCGAGCAGCTCCCGGCCGTCGAGGTCCCACATCCGGTAGCCCTCGCGCCTGCCGATGACCAGGTCCGCGTGCAGCCCGGTCAGCGTCCGGACCCGGTCGGGACAGACGTGCTCCTCCGCCAGCCGGAGGACCTCCTCGCGCGTCGGCCAGTGTGCTCGGTCATCCATCGCCGGTCCTTCCCGTGGTCGGCGAGCCGGTCGCTGCGGCCCGCACCGGGCTGATGGTCACCATCTGGCACCCGTCTGCGAAGGTGGCGGCAGGGTCGAAGGACCCGAAGTTCACCCCGGAGCAGCTCCGGTCCACCACTCCGGCAGGTCGGCCAACGAGTCGAGCACCGCGTCGGGGCGCACCTCGCCGTCGAGGTCGGACGCGGCGAACTTGCCGGTGCGCACGAGCACACCGGTCAGTCCCGCGGCCTGAGCACCCGCGACGTCGGTGCGGACGTCGTCGCCGACCATCACGACCTGCCCCGTCCCCACACCCGCCTCCAGACCCAGCGCGTCGACCGCCGCGCCGAAGAACGCCGGGTCGGGCTTGCCCAGCACCACCGCGGTGCGGCCCGCGGCGTACTCCAGTGCCCGCACGAAGGCCCCGGCGTCGAGGCGGAGGCCGTCCTCGGCCTGCCAGTAGCGCGTCATGCCCAGTGCGACCAGTGGCGCCGTGGGACCACTCACCAGGAGGCGGAGCGCGCGGTTGAGCGTCGGGAAGTCCCAGCCCTCCCCCAGGTCGCCGATGACGACCGCGCCGGCCCCCTGCTCGACGTCCTCCGCGACCGGCTGCAGTGCGGCGAACTCGGCGGCCGTCGCCGCAGGGACGAACACTGCCGGACGGTCGATGCCGTGGTGCCGCAGCCAGGCCACCGCCGCGACTGCTGGGGTGAGCACCTGCTCGGTGCGTGCCGGGACCCCCATGCCGACGAGGGTGTCCACGATCGCCTGCCGCGGTTGCGACGTGGTGTTGGTCAGGAAGCAGTACGGCACGCCCTCGCGCGCCAGCCACCTGATCGCGTCGGCGGCACCCGGCACGGGGTCGTGGCCCACGTAGACGACCCCGTCGAGGTCGAGCAGCACTCCGCGCCGCGGTCGCGCCGGGGACGTCGACGCGGTCACCCGACACCCAGCTCGCCGACGAGCTCGCCGAACGCCGCGACGTAGGCGTCGACGTCCTCGTCCGTCGCCGCGACCGAGCAGGTGGGCCCGGCGCCGATGATGGCGTCCCAGACGCCGCGGTTCGCCAGGTAGACACGCATCAGCCGCCGCAGCGGGACGTCCAGGACCGTCGTCGCCTCGACAGCGTTGCGCGGCGGGGCGGGGCTGAACGAGACCCCGCTGCGGGGCCAGAACCGGTGGGTCGTCCACGGCAGGCCCGCCTCGGTGACGACCCCCGACAGCCCGTCGGCGAGCCGGGTGCCCAGGCGCTGGCTGTGCGCGTAGGCGCCGTCGGTCAGCACCTCGCTCATCGCCGCGCGCGCCGCCGCCATCGAGACCGGGTTGCCGAAGAGCGTGCCGCCGACGGCCACCTGCGGCTTGGTGTCGTCGCGGCCGCCTGGTCGTTGCAGCACGGCCGCGACCTCCTCGGTCATGCCGTAGGCACCCAGGGGGATGCCTGCGGCGATCGACTTGCCGACCGTCACGAAGTCGGGGGCGAGGCCCCACATCCGGGCGAGGCCGCCCGGACCCACCACCTGCGTGTGGGTCTCGTCGTACGCCAGCAGCGTGCCGGCGTTGCGCGTCAGCTCGCGCAGGCTGTCGTGGAACCCGGCGTCGGGCATCAGCAGGCCGACGTTGTTGGTGAGCGCCGGCTCGGTGATCACGACAGCGACCTCGCGGGAGGCGAGCGCCTGCCACAACGAGGCGAGGTCGTTGAACGGCACGACCAGCGTGCGCTCGGTGACGTCGTGCGGCAGGCCGGCCTCCTCGGGGACCAGGTGGTCGCCCTCGAGCTCGACCAGCACGTCGTCGAAGTGACCGTGGTACTTGCCGTCGAAGAAGAGGACCTTCTCGCGACCGGTGAGCGACCGGGCGATCCGGATCACCTCGGTGTTGGCGCTCGTCGCCGCCAGCGTGAACTGCCACAGCGGCAGGCCGTACCGGCGCCCCAGCTCCCCCGCGACCCAGATCGAGTCCTCGGTCGGCAGCAGGTACTGCGAGCCCCGGGCGACCTGCCTGCTCACGGCCTCGACCACGGGAGCCGGGCCGTAGCCGGTGAACATCGACATGTCGGCGATGTTGAAGTCGGCGTACTCGTGCCCGTCGACGTCACGCAGCCGCGACCCCTCCGCCGACTCGATGAAGAGCGGCGGGTGGTCGTACGACGTGCGCAGCCAGCTCATCGGGACACCGTTGGGCATCACGCCCTGCCCGGCCGCCCACAGCTCCTGGCTGCGCGGGCGCGCCGCGACGAACGCGGCATCCTCGCGCGCCTTGAGCTCCGCCACTCGCGCGGGGTCCGGGTGCGCACCACTCATCCCCGGAGCGTAGGGCAGGCCCGCCTGTCGCGTCAGCGCCCGCCGTCGGCGGGCGAGGGGCCCACCCGCGGCCAGGTCCAGGCGTAGCCGATGACGGCTGCCAGGGCCGCGACCTCGAGGGCGCTGCCGAGGAGGTAGTAGGTCCAGGTCTCCCCGATGGCGCCGCCGACGACCGTGAGCAGGTAGACCGACGCGAGCACGAGGTTGCCCCACCGCGCGACGCGGGCGGGGAGCACGAGGCTCAGGAAGACCATGAGGCTCGGGATCGCGACGTACGCCGTGACGCCCAGCAAGAAGCCCTGGCCCACCGTGAAGGTCCAGACCTGACCGGCATCGAGATCGGCCCGGATGTCGGCGCGGAAGAGCGAGAACAGGTCGACGTAGACGTACACGAACATCATCGCGGCCCACAGGGCCGAGATCTTGACGCGCACGTTCACCGGGACCGGGTCGAGGTGCGTGCTCCCCGTGGTGGGGATCGTCGGTGCGGGTGCCGTGTGGGTCATGTCCGTCTCCTCGCTGCGGTGGCTTACGCTGTAAGCCTCTCGTTCCCCACTCTAGGCTTACTTAGTACACTGGTCAATGTGCCCTCCCCCACCCCGCGCACTCCCCTCACCCGCGAGCGGGTGGTCCGCGCCGCGATCGGGCTCGCCGACCGCGAGGGTCTGGCGGCGCTCACGATGCGCCGGCTGGGCGCCGAGCTCGGCGTGCAGGCGATGTCGCTCTACAAGCACGTGTCGAGCAAGGACCAGATCCTCGACGAGGTCGTCGAGGAGATCTTCGGCGGCATCGAGGTCACCGACCTGGACGCCGGCTGGGAGGAGGCGATGCGGCAGCGGGCCCACGCGACACGGACGGCACTGAGTGCCCACCCCTGGGCCATCGGCCTGCTGGAGAGCCGCGGAGCCTCGGGCCCCGCCTCGACCCGCTACGTGGACGCGGTCCTGGGCTGCCTGCGCTCGGCCGGCTTCTCCTTGGAGGATGCCGCCCACGCCTTCTGGACCCTCGACAGCTTCGTGTACGGGCACGTGCTGCAGGAGTCGCGTGCGTCGGCTCCGCCGGACGGGAGGGCCGAGGAAGCGGCGCCGACCGCCGACCTCGACTCGTCCGACTACCCGCACCTCGCCGAGGTCGTCGCCCGGGCGTCGGAGTTCAGCGTCGACGCCGAGTTCGACTACGGCCTCGAGCTCATCCTCGCTGCGCTGTCCGGTGCCCGAGCCCGACGGGGGTGACGGGTTCGCGCGGTCGCCGAGCGCCCGGAGGTCTGGCCGGGGCGGTGCGACCGTCGTACGCTCCCGGCATGACGGCCGTCGACGGCCAGCGGCGATGAGCTTCCAGCGACGCCTGACCCGCGTCGGGAACCGGATCGGTGTGTGGATGTACCGCACGCTCGACGGTCGCCTGTCCAGCGGCAGCAAGCGGGTCACGGTCCTGATGATCACCACGCCCGGTCGGCGCACGGGTCTGCCCCGCTCGACCTGCGTGCGCTACCTGGAGCGGCCGGAGGGGCTGGTCGTGTGGGGCACGGGCTCGGGGTCTCCGCAGGACCCCGACTGGTTCCAGAACCTGCGCCGGGTCACGGTCGCCCACGTGCAGCTGCGCGACCGCCACGTCGACCTGCGACCCCGCGAGCTGCACGGCGACGAGCGCGACGCGATGTGGCGCGACGTGATCCTCGCCGAGGCCCCCGAGGTCGAGAAGTTCGCCCGCAAGGCCGGGCGCACCATTCCCGTGGCGGTGCTCGAGCGCGGGTGACCTGCGACAGCCAACGTCATGCGGTTCGCCGGTCAGGACGCGCGCCCCGCATGACGTCCCGGCCTCGTCGGGGCGCCCTCGCGTAGCGGTCGGCGACGATCGGCTGCTGGTCGACGGGTACGCGGTCCTCGATGGTCCACGCGAGCCGGATCAGGCCGGAGTGCGACCACGTGAGCGGCGTGGCCGACCGCGTGCCCTGCGTCACACGGGGGTGCTCACACGCGCTCGCCTTCCCTGGCGTACGACGAGGAGGCCGGCGGCGGCGAGCGCGAGCGTCACGGGCACGACGGCCAGCGCCGCGTGCAGCGAGGTGGCGTCGGCGAGGCTGCCGACGAGCAACGGCGAGAGCATCACGGCCAGCGACGTGACGGCGACGGCGCGCCCGCTCGCGCGGGCGGCCTGCTCCGGAGCGAGCGAGACCGCGAGGGACAGCGCCATCGGGAAGAGGTTGCCGACGCCGAGCCCGAGCAGCGCCAGCCCGGCGACCGCCTGGACGGGGACTCCGGACGGCCAGAGCACCACGAAGCCGACGGCGGCGACGACGAGGGCGACACCGAGCAGCAGGGCGGGGTCGTGACGCCGGGCGAGCCGGCTGCCGACGACACGGCCGACCAGCACGCCCCCGAAGTAGCCGACCATCAACGTGACGGCGTCGTCCGCGCTGACGTCGACCGCCTCGTCGACGAAGCTCGCACCCCAGGCGGTGATGCACCACTCCGCGGCCGTGCAGCACACCAGGACCCCGGCCGCGACCCAGAACAGTGCCGGCAGCCGCCCGTGCCCCTCGGCCGGCGGCGCGGGGGCGTCGATCGCGAGGCCGCGGTTGGCGGCCCAGGCGACCAACGGCACGACGAGCGAGGCCAGCAGCGCCGCACGCCAGCCCGCGCCCAGCACGGCGACGAGCCAGAAGGCGCCGACCAGCACGACGTAGGCGAGGCTCGCGGCGACGTTCGCCTCGGTCAGCGCGACGGTGCGCAGGTCGCCGTGGTGGTCGGCCAGCGTGGCCTGGATCGTGGCCAGCAGCATCCCGCCGCCGAGCCCCATGACCAGCACCGCGAGCAGGGTCGCGGCCACCACCGGACCTGCGGTCAGCCCGGCCGCACCCAGACCCATCAGCGCCGCCGACGACCAGAGCAGTCGGCGGCGCCCGACGGCCTGCTCGACCCACGACGACACCAGCCCCGACGCGAGCGCCCCGGCGGCGAAGGCCGCGACGTGCAGCCCGCCGACGGTGTAGCCGATGTCGAGCTCGTCGCGCAGGTGCGGGATCACCAGGCCGGGGGCAGCCTGGAGGTAGGCGAACCACGCCAGCAGCAGGTAAGCGAGCCAGGTCAGGCGGTCGCGGGTGAAGGCTGCGGGCACGCCCGTCACGCTACGGGGCGCGGGGCCGACGGGTCAGGGGTGGCCGGCGTGCGGCGCGGGCGCGTCGTACGTCAGCACCTCGCCGGTGCGCTCGCCGCCACCGTGCTGCCAGTCGAGGGTCTCCCAGTCGGTGGCCACGACGTGCAGGGTGCGTCCGTCGGGGCCGCCGAGCATGCAGGCGAAGCAGCCGCGGTCGACCTCGACGGTGTCGAGCACCTCCCCGCCCTGGGCCACGCGGCGGCAGTGCTGGTTCGGGACGTCGGCGTACCAGACCGCGCCCGCGGCATCGAGGCAGATGCCGTCGGGCGCCGCCCCGTCACCGAGGTCGGCCCACACCCGACGGTCGGCCAGCGAGCCGTCGTCCGCGATGGTGAACGCCGTCAGCCGCGCGGCGTGCGACTCCGCCACGATCAGCGTCGCGCCGTCGGGCGTCACCGCCATCCCGTTGGGGAACCACAGGTCGTCCGCGACGTCGCGGGTCCCGCCGTCGGGCAGGACCACGGCAGCGACGCCGGGCCGTGGCTCCTCCCCCGGCATCGAGCCCGGCATGTTCACGTAGACGCGGCCGGCCGGGTCGACCACGATCTCGTTCCACGGCCGGCCCGTCCCGCCGTACGGCGCGAGGTCGGGGCCGACGACCACGCCCCGGGGCGTCGTGCAGACGATGCGGCCGTCGGGCAGCCAGTCGACCGAGAACGGCAGACCGTGCACCCGCAGGGCCACCTCGGTGTGGCCGTCGGCGTCGACCGTCAGCACCTCCCCGGCCAGCCAGTCGCACACCCACAGCCGGTCGTCGTGCCAGCGGGGAGACTCGCCCATGGCGAGGCCGCTGGCGAGCACACGCGTCGTCATGGAGGGGTGGACCGGCTCATCGCCCCGGAGTCATCGGCGCCTCAGTCGTCGGGCATGGCCCGGCGCTCGCCGACCGGGCCGGTGGCGAGGGGGAAGCCCACCGAGCCGGCCCGCACCCACCACTCCATGGCGTCGTACGCCAGGCGGCCGGCGACCACCGACGGGTCGCCGTCGGAGAGGCGGGCGGCCTCGGCGGGGTCGCAGGCGAAGACCGACATGCCACGGTAGGACTCGTCGCTCTGCTGGCCGAAGGGACCGTTGGCGACGATCAGCCCGCGTGCGGCGAGGTCGGCGCGGTAGGCGAGGTGGCGGGACTGGAGGTCGTCGAGCTCCTCGTCGCCCATCTCCGGCGCGTCGGCCGGGCGGCGCAGCACGACGACCGTGAACACGTCGAAGGCATCCGGGATGTTCGGGTCGCGGGCCATGCGCTCAGGCTAGTGCGAGGAGCTCGACGCCGGGCCCCGTCAGGTCCGGCGCCGCGGTGGCGCCGCGCCCCGTGAGCAGCAGGAGAAGGGCCAGCGCCGGGCCGCGCACCTCGGGACCGTCGCCGACTGCCCAGTCAGCATCGGTCGCCCGGAGCGCCAGGTGCCCGAGCCTCCGGCGGGCACGGAACGGCCACCCCATCGTCCACACGCGTTCGAGACCCGGCACCGTGTCCTCAGGTGCAACCGGGAACGCGCGGCCCAGCGGGATCGCGATGTCCTGGCTGTGCACCTCGATGTCGAACAGCGAGTTGGCGGTGCTCAGGGCCCAGGCCGTCGTGCGGTCTCCGGCGTGCCGGCGGATCCGGTCGACGATCTCGCCGGGCTCCGCAGCGCCGTACCTCCTGGCGAGGTGCGTGTTGATCCGGTCCGGGTCGAAGCGGGCACGCGGCGCGGCAGCCGCCATCTCACGCACGGTGATCGTGGGCACGAGCGACAGGTGCCCGGCCACGTCACGGACCCTCCAGCCCGCGCAGAGGGACGGGTGGTCCCACTCCTCGGGGCCGAGGGTCTCGAGCAGGTCGGCGAGCCGCAGACGGAGCCGGCCCACCACGGCCCAGTAGGCGTCAGAGTCCACGGCCACCTCCCAGAAGGTCCGAGTTTCGGATCATTTTTACTCCGATTCTCGGACTTCTGCAAGGATGGCGCCGTGACCAGCCGTGTCGACGAGCCGAACCTCGGGCTGCTGCTGTTCATCCCCTACCGGGCGATGGAGTCGGCGGTGCTCGACGAGCTGCGGCGCCACGGCCACGACATGTCGGTGAGCCAGGCCCGCGTCTTCCAGCGGATCGGCGCGAAGGGCTCGCGCATGAACGACCTGGCGGGCGCCGCCCAGGTCAGCAAGCAGACACTGACCTCGATCGTCGACCAGCTCGAGCAACGAGGGTGGGTGCGGCGGGCACCGGACCCCGCGGACGCGCGTGCCCGGGTCGTCACGATCACCGACGGGGGCCGGGCGCTCATCGAGCTCGGGCGACCGGTCGTCGAGGAGATGGAGCGCTCGTGGGAGCGTCGACTGGGCCCGCACCGCACCGCCGAGCTGCGCAGGGCGCTCACCGACCTGCGCGAGATCACCGATCCCTACCTCGCCGAGACCGACTGACCCTCGCTGCGCGCCGCGCTCCACGCCCGGGCGAAGGTCGGCGGGATCCAGGTCGGTCGAGGTGGCGGTCAGCAGCTCTGCCATCACCGCCACCCTGGGCAGTGGCCAGCGCGGCGGTGCGGTGCGATCGTGACCGGATGAGCCTCGATCCCGTCACCACCAACCCCGACCACTACCGCGTCGTCCTCGAGAACGAGCGGGTCCGGGTCCTCGAGTACCGCGACCGGCCGGGAGACCGGACGACGCCGCACCAGCACCCCGACAGCGTCATGTACACGCTCAGCTCGTTCCGCCGCAGGCTCGTGTCGGGCGACCGGCACCACGAGGTCGAGCTCGCGGCCGGCGTCACGGGCTGGCTGCCCGCCCAGGAGCACCACGGCGAGAACATCGGTGACACCCCGACCCACGTCGTCTTCGTGGAGCTCAAGGAGCCGGCGCCCGGCGCCGCCCCGGCCGGGGACGTGGTGCCGGGACCGCAGCTGGACTGACGGGCGGGAGGCCGGTCAGACCAGCTCGATGTCCGCCGCGGGGCCGGACGGCTCGGCCTGCGCCGCCTGCTCCGCGAGCTCGGCCTCGAGTGCCTTCGTCAGGATCGCGGCGAGCGTCTCGACGCGGACGTCGGCGCTGTCGCCGGCCTCCTCGCCGGCACCGTCGAGCGCCCGGGCAGCCAGCCCGGCCTTGCTGTCGATCAGCTCGGCGATGTTGGCGTCGATGGTCTGCGCGGCGATGATCCGCCAGGCGGTGACGGGCTCGGTCTGGCCGATCCGGTGGACGCGGTCGATCGCCTGCGTCTGCTCGGCGTTGGTCCACGACAGCTCGGAGAGCACGACGTTGGAGGAGACCTGCAGGTTGATGCCGACGCCGGCGGCCGTCAGCGAGCAGATGATCACCGAGACGTCGGGGTCGTTGACGAAGCCGTCGATCGCCTCCTGGCGCGCGGTCCGGCTCTGGTCACCGCGGATCTGCGTGTAGCGCAGGTCGCGCTTGTCGAAGACCTCGGCCGCGGTGTCCATGACGTCGAGGTGCTTGGCGAAGAAGACGACCTTGCCGGCGCTGCGCGCGAGCTGGGCGGCGTAGTCGGCGGCGAGCTCGGCCTTGGCCTGGCCGATCTTGCGCACCATCGTGAAGACGTTGTCGCCCGTCTTCTCGTCGCTGCTCTCGGCGACCTCGCGCTCCGCGACCCGGTGCACGAGGGTGAGGTCGATGCCCTCGACGTCCGCGCCGTTGCGACGGTGCTCGATCGCCGCGCGGTAGCGCCCGACGAGGCGCTTGGCGAGCTGGCGCTCGGCCTCGGCGATGGAGCGGCCCGCCGGGCCCTCGAGCTCGACCGGGAGGTCGGCGATGCGGCGGGCGGGGATGTCGGCGGCCACGTCGACCTTGCGCCGGCGCACGATGCCGAGGTCGATCACCGACTGCCGTGCGAGGGGGTAGAACGCGTGGTCGGCCGGCGTGTAGCCGGTGTCCTCGAGGGCGGCCATCAGCTCGTTGCCGGGCTTGCGCTCGTCGATCCAGCCGAGGAACTCCCAGATCGCGCGGAAGTCCTCGATGTCGTTGATCAGCGGGGTGCCGGTGAGGGCCATCAGCAGCGGCCGGGAGACCCGGCGCCGGATGCGCTCGGAGATCTCCGCGACGTGCTGGGAGCGCTGGGACTTCTTGTTCTTGATGTAGTGCGCCTCGTCGACGACCATCCCGCGGAAACCGTGGTCACCGAGCCAGCCGACGTGGCGGTCGAGGACCTCGTAGTTGACCACGACGATGTCGGCGAACCCGTCGACCGTCGCGCCGTCGCCGTGGATGACCGTGACCGAGCGGTTCGGCGTCCAGCGCTGGGCCTCGCGCGCCCAGTTGGTCTTCACGACGTTGGGCACGACCGCGAGCAGCGGGTAGGCCCGGGCGACCTCGGCGCCGAGCAGCGCCTGGGCGGTCTTGCCGAGGCCCGGCTCGTCGGCCAGGAGGAAGGTGCGGTGGCCGGCCGCGACCGAGGCCAGCAGCTGGCCCTGGTGGGGCATCAGCTCGAAGCCGCGGGGCGTCCGGGTCTCGAGCGGGTCGGGCAGTGCCATGCAGGCCGGCGCACCGGGCACCGGGTGCTCGAAGGCGTTGAGCAGCGGGCCGATCAGCTCCCAGCCGACCAGCTTGCCCTGGGTGCGGGGGGCCGCCTTGCTGAAGTCGGGGGGCATGAACGGGTTGGCCAGCTGCGCGGAGACCACCGAGCGGGGTACGACGCGGCGCTCGGCCGGCTGCTCGGCGCTGAACGTGGGCTCGGCCTCCGGCGCGGGCTCGAGACCGCCGGCGGTCTCCATGTCGCGCTTGATCCGTTTGGTGGCCTCGCTGATGTCGGCGTCGTCCTGGAGGAGCGAGAACAGCGACGGCTCACGCGCCGCGGTGCTGGCCAGGATCGTGGCCACGCCCTCGAGCCGCTTGAGGAAGTTGTCGCGCTGCGCGTCGGTGAGCGTCTCGTCGGCCCGCACCCGCGCCCGCTCCTCGCGCGCCAGCAGCGCCACGGCCTGGAACCGCGCCCGCTGCCCCGAGGTCAGCTGCCGCCGCTCGACGGCGTGCTCCACCTCACGGACGGCCTTGGCGAGCTCCGGGATGACGCCGTCGTTCTGCTGCTGCTGCTTGCGCGCAGGCTGCCGACGCCGGTTCCCACCGGACCGCTGATCACGCTTCGTGGCCAAGCACGTCTCTCTCTCAACTCGTGCGGGCCGTGGACGGCGACGCACCTCCGGGTCGACCAGCCGGACCTCCGCGTGTGCCACGACGCGGCGTCGGTCGGCCGACGTGCGCCCGGGGAATCGTTGCGTCCCGGGCCGAGCAGACCGGCGGCGACCACCCGAGTCCGAACAGAGCGTCGGTCACGTCATCTGGCGCCGGTCGGTGACCAGTGTACGAGATGGGGTGGCGGTCCGCTGCACGTCGTACGACCTGCGTGGCGAGAACGCCCCGGAGAGCCGTCGCATTCCCCGTCGTCGACCCTCAGCCCTTGACGTAGGAGAGCTTCTCGGCGACCAGGCCGTCGCGCACGCGGAAGACGTCGACGCCGCGCACGTGACCGGTCGGCCAGGTGTAGCGCCACAGGACGACGGCGCGGTCGCCGGCGACCACCTGCTGCTCGGTCTCGAAGGTCGACCCGGCGGCATCGCGGAAGAAGGCCGTCCAGGCCGCGCGCACCGCGACCCGGCCCTCGTGGCGTACGCCGTCGGGCGGGGCCGTGGACTCGAAGACGCAGTCGTCGGTCACCGCCGCCATCACCGCGTCGACGTCGTGACGGTCGAACGCCTCGGCGAACCGCGCCACCGCCGCAGCGGTGGCGCGCTCGTCGACGGCGGCGTCGGTGGTCACGGCTGCTCGGCGTAGTGGCTCGCGCCGAACCAGTCCACGACCACGACCGGCTCGTCCCCGACGACCCAGGCATCGTGCCCGGCGGGCAGCGAGGTGACCTGGCCGGGGGTGGCGTCGAGCTCCCGGCCGTCCTCGGTGCGGATCCGGAGGGTGCCGGAGACGTGGTACTGGAAGTGCGGCGCCTCGCAGAGCTCGGTGCCGGCGACCGGCTTGACGTGGTCGGACCAGCGCCAGCCCGGCTCGAGGACCAGGCGGCCGATCTCGGTCCCGCCGATGGAGAGGATCTCGGCGCGTCCGCGCTCGAAGGCGCGCACCTCGTCGGGGGTGGCGAAGTCCGCCTGCTCGACCGTCTGCCGACGGGTCATCTGCTCGGTGCCCATGCTGCCTCCTCGGGTCGGTGGGCCGCCCCTGCGGCGGTCCTTCCGTCTGGACGGGGACGCTAGGTACACCACCTTGCGGAAAGGTTGCGGTTCGCTGGCAGAGGGCGAGCCGCCGGGCGCAGGATGTGGCCGTGACGACCGCAGGGTCCCTCGAGATCCGTCTGCTGGGTCGCTTCGCCGTCCTCCGCAACGGGCTCGAGGTCCCCCCGGCCGCGTTCGCCGGCCGCAAGGTGCGCACGCTGGTCAAGGTGCTGGCCACGCGGCAGGGCCGCT
Organism: Nocardioides taihuensis; assembly: GCF_042657275.1. Classification (NCBI taxonomy): domain Bacteria; kingdom Bacillati; phylum Actinomycetota; class Actinomycetes; order Propionibacteriales; family Nocardioidaceae; genus Nocardioides; species Nocardioides taihuensis. The sequence goes on along the minus strand of NZ_JBHSKD010000002.1, from coordinate 259,616 downwards.
TCGTCAGCAACGACCTCCTCGCGGAGGCGCTCTGGCCCGACCGCCTGCCGGCCGACCCCGTCGCCAACCTCCAGGTGCTCGTCAACCGCGCCCGCCGGGCGATGGGCGACCCGTCGTCCGTCGTGACCGGGCAGGGCGGCTACCTGCTCGCCGCGCCACCCGTCTGCGAGGTGGACGCCGAGCTGTTCCTGGCCGCGGTCGCCCCGGGTCGTCCGGCCACGTGGGCCGACCTGCGCGAGGCGCTGGACCGGTGGCAGGGCGACCCCCTCCCCGAGGAGGCCTACGACGACTGGGCGTCCGACTACCGCAGCCGGCTCCAGCGGGCGCACCAGCAGGCGCTCGAGACCGCGGCGGCGCTGGCTGTGGAGGAGGGCGAGCCCGAGGCCGCCGTGGACCTCGCCGGCCGCGCCGTCACCGCCGACCCCCTGCGGGAGACCGCGGTGCTCGCGCTGGTCGACGCGCTCACGGCAGCCGGCGACCCGGCTGCCGCCCTCCAGACGTACGACGACTACCGCAGGGCTCTCGCGGACGAGCTCGGGGTCTCCCCCTCGGCGGCCGCGGCCGCCGTCCACGCGCGGCTGCTGCGCCAGGGGACGACCCCGGACACCAGAACGCGGGCCCGGCCGCCCCGGGCCCAGCTGCTCGGTGAGCTGACCTTCGTCGGCCGGGACGCGGAGCTGGCGGCGGTGCGCACGCGGCTCGCCGCAGGCAGAGGCGGCGGCGTGGTGGTGGTCGCCGGGGTCTCGGGCGCGGGCAAGTCGCGGCTGATCGACGAGGTCGCGCGCCACGTCGCGGTCGTGCGTGCGCGTGCCTACCTGGCCGAGCAGTCGGAGCCCTGGTCGCTGCTGCGCACCCTGCTCCGCGACGTCCTCGCGCAGGACCTCACCCGCGTCGACGCGCTCCCCGCGCCGATGGCCGCAGCCGTGGGCTGGCTGCTGCCGGAGCTCGACGCCGTGACCGCGTCGACCGACCCCGAGAGCCGCCGGATCCTGGTGCAGCAGGCGACGCTGCGGCTGCTGGGCGGCCTCGACGCCGCGCTCGCGGTCGACGACCTCCAGTGGTGCGACCCGCGCAGCCTCGAGGTGCTGGAGGCCGCCACCAACCGGGTCCCTCAGCTGCCGGTGCTGGTCGCCGTCCGCCCCGACGAGCTGGGTCCGGAGGTCGGGGCCTTCCTCGACCGCGTCCGCACCACGGCCCGGATCGACCTCGGCGGGCTGCCCGGCGAGGCGATCGACCGCCTGGTCGACGACCCTCGCGTCGCCGACGCCCTGCGCGAGCACACCGGCCGGACACCGATGGCGGTCGCCGAGGTGCTGCGAGCCCTGGCCGCCGAGGGCCTGCTCACGCCGACGACCCGCGGGCGGTGGGCGTCGGTCGACGGCGCCGCGGCAGGGCGTGCCGTCGAGCTCGCCCGCGAGGGGCAGCACCGGGCCGTGGCCGCGCGGGTCGCCGCGCAGCCCGCCGACGACCGGGAGCTGCTCGCACTCCTCGCGGTCCTCGCCCGCGAGACCCCGGGGGCGGTGCTGGCCCAGGCCGCCGGCGCCGACGAGCCCGACGTGCTCGGGTCGCTCGGCCGGCTGCACCGGCGAGGGCTGGTGCGCCTCGGCGACCAGGGGTGGGCGACCAGCCACGACCTGGTCACCGAGGTGGTCGCAGCGTCGCTCGACCCCGCCGACCGGGTGCGGCTGCACGCGGCCGTGGTGGACGCCCTGCCTGCCGACGACGACCCGGTCGTGCTCGCGCAGCACCTGCGCGCGGCCGGCCGCTCCGCCGAGGCCGCAGCGGCCTACGCCCGGGCCGCCCGGCACGCACTCGACGCCGCCGCCGACGACGAGGCGGTCGCGGTCGCGACGCAGGGCCTCGACCTCGGCCCGCCGACGTCCGTCGCGGCGCAGCTGCACGAGGTACGCGGCCAGGCCCGCCAGCGCCGCGGCGACATCGCCGGCGCGCGCGACGACCTGGACGCCGCGCTCGCGGCGCACCCCGGCGGCCCCGACCACGCGCGGCTGCTGGCCAGGCTGGCGCTGCTGGCCTCCGGCTCCGACGACCTGGTGCGCGCCGCCCAGCTCGCCGAGCTCGCCGTCGTCGAGGCGGGGACCGATGCGACCGAGCGCGCCCGGGCGCTCGAGGTGGCCTCCGTGCTCGACATGAACCTCGGGCACGAGGCGCGGGCTGCCGAGCGTGCCTCGGAGGCGCTCGCCCTCTACGAACGGCTCGGCGACGCCAACGGCATGGCGCGGATCATCGACGCGCGGGCCATGGCCTCCTTCCTCGGCGGTGACGTGGCCGGCGGCGAGACGGCCCTGAGCCGCGCCGCCGACCTCTTCCGCGACTCCGGCGACCTGGTGCGGGTGGTGACACCCCGGTCGACCGCCGGCCACGCCCTGGTCTTCGAGGGCCGGCCGGAGGAAGGTCTGGCGCTCGTGGACGAGGCGCTCGGGCTGGCGCGCGACCTCGGCCACCCCGAGAGCCAGACCTACGCGCTGTGGCACCGCGCGGAGGCGCTGGCCGCGCTGCGCCGGGCGGACGAGGCGACCGACGCCGCCGCCGAGGCGCTCGCGATCGCCACCCGCATCGGGCACCGCGGCTGGACGGCGACCGCCTGGCGTGCGATCGGCCTGGCCGCGCAGCGGCGCGGCGACCTCGACGCGGCCCTGCACGCCTTCCGCTCCTCGCTGCGCACCTCGGAGCACCTGGGGCTCTTCGCGAGCTGGGCGGCCGCGCGCACGGCGATGGTGCTGGTCGAGTCGGGCAGAGCGCACTCCGCCGAGCCGCTGGTGGCGCGGGCGCTCGCGGAGGGGCCACCGCTGGGTCACTACGAGGCCCGCTGGGCGCGGGTGGAGGTCGCCGCGGCCACCGGTGACCCGGCGACACCCGGGCTGGCGCGCGAGGCGGTGGCGCTCGCCGACGCGGGTGGGGTCCGCCAGGGCCGCGACCGGCTGGTCGTGCTCGGCGCCTGACGTCCGCCTCGCTCGCTCAGGCGGGTGCGGACGCCGCGCGCCACTCGCGCTCGAGCAGCCCGTACACCCACGAGTCCGAGACGTCGCCGTCGACGATGCAGTCCTCCCGCAGCGTCCCCTCGTGGACGAACCCGAGCTTCTCCAGGACGCGGGCAGAGGCGGCGTTGCGGGTGTCGGCCTCGGCCTGGACGCGGTTGAGGTCGAGGGTGTCGAACGCCCACGCCAGCAGCGCACGGGCGGCCTCCGTCGCGTACCCGTGACCCCAGGCGGCCTCGGTCAGGACGTAGCCCAGCGACGCACTGCGGAAGTCGGCGTTGTAGCTCGTCAGGCCGCACCAGCCGAGGAAGTCACCGTCGGAGGCGCCCTCGATCACCAGCCGGGCGCCGCTGCCGTCGTCCGCGATCTGGCGGCACGCCGCGATGAAGCGGTCGGCACGGGCCCGCTCGGTCCACGGCGGCGAGTCCCAGTAGCGCAGCACGTGGGCGTCGCCGTGCAGCGCGAAGAGCGCATCGGCGTCCGCATCGGTGACGGGGCGCAGGCGGAGGCGCTCGGTCTGCAGCGTGGGGGTGGGCAGCGACATGCGGGCGATGCTGCCCCGTGGGGCGGCCGGGGGGAAATGGATTGTCAGGAGGCCGGTTGACTGTTCCGCTGCGCGCGGCGTCACTATCCTGCGCAGATGGTCGAGGAAGCCCCCGCCGCGACCGACCCTCTCCCCGGGCCGATCGAGATCGTCCCCTACGAGCCCGGGCGCCAGGCCGACTTCGAGCGCCTGAACCGGGAGTGGCTCGAGCGCTGGTTCAGCATCGAGGAGGTCGACCGGCTGGTGCTCACCGACCCCGAGCAGCACCTGATCGCCGACGGTGGGCAGGTCCTGCTGGCGGTCGCTGCGGACGGCACTGCCGTGGGCACCGTCGCCCTGCGGCACGACGGTGACGGTGTCTACGAGCTGACCAAGATGGCCGTCACCCCCGGGCTGCGCGGCGCCGGCATCGGCCGCCAGCTGGCCGAGGCCGCGATCGGGGCGTACGTCGGGACGGGCGGGCGTGAGCTCTACCTCGAGACCAACTCCCGCCTCGGGCCGGCGATCGCGCTGTACGAGAGCCTCGGCTTCGAGCACCGCCCGCTCCGCGACGGCTCGCACTACGCACGCGCCGACGTGCACATGGTCTGGGTGCCGCCGGGCGGGTGACTCAGCCCAGGATGCGCTCCCGCGTCGGGTCGTAGAAGGGCCGCAGCGACAGGGTCGCCGGGTGGCGGGTGCCGGCGACGTCGACCTCGAATCCGCCGGCGCGCAGCCAGTCGGGCGTGACGCCCTCGTCGTGCTCGACGACGGCGAGCCCGACGCTGGTGCCGAGGGTGTGCCCGAAGTCGCCGGCGCGGACGTAGCCGACCCACGTGCCGTGGTGCAGCACCGGCTCGCCGCCGTGCAGCAGGGGCTCGGGGTCGTCGACCCGGACGTGCACCATCCGCGCCCGGCGGTCGTCGCGGCGGGCGAGCAGCGCGTCGCGCCCGGTGAAGCCGCCGGGCTTGTCCCACGCGATCGTGAACCCGAGCCCGGCGACCAGCGGGTCGTCGGTGTTCTCGATGTCGACGCCGTAGTCGCGGTAGCCCTTCTCCAGCCGCAGCGACCCCATCGCGAGCAGGCCCACGTCGCGCAGCCCGTACGGCGCGCCGGCGGCGACCAGCGCGTCGTACACCGAGGCGGCCTGGTCGGCCGGCACGTGCAGCTCGTAGCCCAGCTCCCCGAGGTAGGTGACCCGCAGCGCGAGGAAGCGCGACGACCCCACCTCGACCTCGCGCGCGGTGAGGTAGGGGAAGGCGGCGTCCGACCAGTCGTCGGGCGACAGCGACGCGAGCAGCTCGCGCGACGCCGGCCCCTGCACCGACAGCAGGGTGGTGCCGGCCGTGACGTCGGTGCTGATCGCCACCTCCCCCGGCGCGGGCGCGCGGCGCAGCATCGTCTCGACCCGGCGGTGGACCACGTCGCTGGCCACGACGAGGAACCGCTCGTCGGCGAGCTTGGTCACGGTCAGGTCGGCGAGCAGGCCGCCGTCGTCCTGGCACCACTGCGTGTAGACGACGCGTCCCGGCTCGCCGTCCACCTGGCTCACCGAGAGCCGGTTGAGCACTCCGCCGGCGTCGGGTCCCTGCACGAGGAACTTCGACATCAGCGACATGTCCATCACGCCGACCGCCTCGCGCACGGCGCGGTGCTCCTCCGCGACGCGGGGGAACGACGCCGCCCGGCCCCAGGTCGCCTCGGGCGCGGACGTCGTGCCGGGGTCGCCGAACCACAGCGGGTACTCCCAGCCGGCCGACTGCCCGAACCTCGCGCCGGCCGCAGCCAATCGGTCGTGCAGCACCGATCGCCGTACGCCGCGCCCGCTGCGCCACTGGAAGGTCGGCCACACGCCGTCCCCGAACAGCACGCCCAGCGCCTCGACCACCCGCTCGCCGCGGAACCGACGGGTGGTCTCGTGCGGCAGCGCCCGCTCGACCGAGTAGTGCGTGACGTCGACCGGCGGCCGGCCGTCGACGATCCACTGGGCGACCACGCTGCCGGCGCCGCCACCGGACAGGATGCCGAGGGAGTTCATGCCCGCGGCGACGAAGACGCCCTCGACCTCGGGCGCGGGGCCGAGCAGCGGGTGCACGTCGGCGGTGAACGACTCGGGCCCGCAGAAGAGCTTCCGCAGCCCGATGCCCTCGAGGCCCGGGTAGCGCCACATCGCGCGCTCGAGGAAGGGCGTCATCCGGTCCCAGTCGGGCGGGATCGTGCCGAAGGCGAAGTCGGCCGGCGGCGCGTCGAGGTGCCAGGCCGCGCCGACCGGCTCGAACAACCCGACCAGCAGGCCGTCGGCCTCCTCGCGGTAGTAGCCGTAGCGGTCGGGGTCCTCGACGACCGGCAGGTCGCGGTGCACGCCGGGCACCGGCTCGGTCAGCAGGTAGTAGTGCTCGGCTGCCTGCAGCGGCACGTCGACGCCGCAGCGTCGCCCGAGCTCGCGGGTCCACAGGCCGGCGGCGAGCACGACGGTCTCGCACTCCACGTCCCCGCGGTCGGTGACCACGGCGGTCACGCGCCCGCGCTCGGAGCGGAGGCCGGTCACCGACGTGCCGGTCACCACCCGCACGCCGAGCTGCCGGGCGCCCTTGGCCAGCGCGGTCGCCACCCCGACCGGGTCGGCGCGCCCCTCGTCGGCGACGTACGACGCGGCGAGCACGTCGTCGACCCGGGTCACCGGCGTCAGCTGCGCGACCTCGGCCGGCGAGACCTCGACGTTGTCGATGCCGAAGCCGCGCTGGAAGGCGCGCTCGCGGCGCAGGGTCTCGAGCCGCCCCGGGTTGCAGGCGAGGTGGAGGTGCCCGATCTCCCGGAAGCCGGTCGAGTGCCCGGTCTCGGCCTCGAGCCGGGTGTAGAGGTCGCGCGAGTAGCGGGCCATCCAGATCGAGGTCTCGTCGGTCATCCCGGCGCTGGTGATCAGCCCGGCCGCGTGCCACGTCGTCCCGGCCGTGAGCTCGTGGCGCTCGACGAGGACGACGTCGGTGACGCCGAGGTGCGCGAGGTGGTAGGCGACGCTCGACCCGACCACGCCGCCGCCCACGACGACGACGCGGGCCCGGGCGGGCAGGCCGGCGTCCGGCTGGCTGACTGAACGGTCATTCACCCGCCACATCATGCCCGGGCGAGCGGGTTTCGTCAGCCGCCCGACAGACCGGTCTCGCGCGCCACCACGACGGCCTGGGCGCGGTCGCGCAGGTCGAGCTTGGCGAAGACGTGTCGCACGTGGGTCTTCACCGTCGCCATGCTGATCACCAGCTCGCTGGCGATCTCGGCGTTGGAGCGCCCCTCGCCGATGAGGGCGAGGATCTCGCGCTCGCGCTCGCTGAGGTCGGCGAACCCCGGGGGCCGGGCCGGCGGCACGGGCGGGTGGGCGGAGAAGTGCTCCATCAGCCGGGCCAGCACCGCCGGGGCGACGACCGGCTCACCGGCCGCCGCCCGCTCGACCGCGTCCACGAGCCCCTCGGCGGTGACGTCCTTGAGCAGGAAGCCCACCGCGCCCGCCCGCAGCGCGTCCGCGACGTGCTGGTCGGCGTCGAAGGTCGTCAGCGCCAGCACCTTCGCGGTGCCGGCCGCGACGACCTGGCGGGTGGCCTCGACACCGTCGGTGCCGGGCATGCGCAGGTCCATCAGCACGACGTCCGGGCGCAGCTCGGCCGCGGCCGCGACCGCCGCGGCACCGTCAGCGGCCTCACCGACGACCTCGACTCCCCCGAGCTCGAGGATCATCCGCAGGCCGTGACGCACCAGGTCCTGGTCGTCGGCGACGACGACGCGCGTCATGCCCCCACCGCCACCGGGATGCAGACGCGGACGTCGAACAGCCCGCTGGTCGTCGCCACCTCGAACGTCCCGCCCAGCAGCTCGGCGCGGTGGCGCATCCCCGTCAGGCCACGGCCCGGCGCGACGCGGCGTCGCCCGGGCGCCGGGTTGACCGCACGGACCCGCACCGCCTCGGGCGACCAGTCGACCTGCAGGTCGACCGGCGCACCGGGGGCGTGGCGACCGGCGTTGGTGAGGCACTCGCGCACGATCCGGTTGACCGCGAGCGCGACCGGGGCCTGGTCAGGCGGCGGAGTGCCGGTCACGGACAGCGTGCCGGCGATCCCGGCGTCGCGGGCGCGGTCGACGAGCGCAGCGAGGCCCTCGGGCCCTGCGCCCTCGCCCTCGGGCGCCAGCACACCGAGCACGGCGCGGATCTCGGTGAGCGTCTGGTGGGCGGTGGACCGGATCGCCTCGACGGGCTCGGCCGCCCGGGCCGGGTCGAGCCGCAGCGCCGCAGCGGCGGCCTCGGCCTGGATCGCGATCAGGGTGACCTCGTGCCCGACGACGTCGTGGAGCTCCTGCGCGATCCGTGCGCGCTCGGCGCCGACGGCCGCGGCCTCGGCCCGGCTGCGCTCCTCCGCGAGCTCGCGGGTGAGGGAGACCAGCGCCTGGTTCTGCCGCTGCTGGTGCCGCACCGCCCGGCCCGCCACGGCCGGGGCCAGGACGACCAGGCCGGCGCCGATCGCGGCGACGGGCGCCTCGGGGCCGAGCAGCGTGCCGGCCACGGAGAGCAGGGCGGCCACGAGGGTGGCGCCGACCACCGCGCGGTCGGGCTCGCCCCGGTTGCCGAGCGCGTAGAACTGGAGGATCACGACCACGAACCCGAGTACCGGGTAGCCCTCGAGCGGGATCAGCCAGAAGGCCGCCATCACGAGGCTCGACTCGACCGGGAAGGTACGACGCCAGGCGACCGGCAGCGTCGACCCCACGACGTACAGCACGGCGAGGGCGGGGGCGGCGAGCGGCAGCAGCGCCGTCTGCAGCAGCCCGGCGACCGTGAACGCGACGGCCAGCCCGGCGTCGAGCCAGGTGGTGCGCAGGCGGTCGAGCAGGTCCACGCGCCGCAATGTAGTGAGCCGGGGGCGTCCCTCGCATCAGCCCACGGGATGAGCGCCGGGCGGTCGGCGGGGTGAGCGCGAACCGTCCGCGGGATCGATGTGGCCGGCACCGCCGGATTCCTAGGTTTCGTGTCGGCCCGGTCCGGGCCCACCACAGAACGGAGAACCTCGATGTCCACCACGTCCACCCGCCCGGCGCACGACCTTCCCGCCGCCCCGGGCACGCAAGGCACCGAGACGCGGCTCGCCCGCGCCTCCGCTCGCTTCGGCGTCGCCTTCGCGGTCTGCCAGCTCGGCGTCATGGTCGCCATGACCACCCTGGTGCTCCCTCGCGGCGGCTCACCCGGTGAGTCCGCCCTGGAGTGGGGACGCCACGTCCTCGACGCCGCGGACTGGTACCGGTGGGGCAACTACGCCTTCATGCTGGCCGGCGTCCTGCTGCTCGGCTTCCTCGGCGTGGTCCACCAGCGGCTGCGCCGGGCCGACCCGAGCGGGATCCTGTCCACCGTCGCGCTCGCCTCCGGCACCCTGCTCGGACTGGTCTGGCCGTTCGCCGCGATCCTCCACGACGTGGCGCTCGACACCGCCGCCAAGGGCACCGACGTCCGGATCCTCGCCGGCTGGGACGCGATCGCGCCGTACTCGCTGGCCTTCTCGGCCCTGCCGCGGATCTTCTTCGTGGGTGCGATCGTGCTCGCCCTCACCCTGGAGGGCCGGTCGCGCCGGCTGCGCAACGTCGGCGTGGCGCTGCTGCCCCTGAGCCTCGTCGGCACCGCCACGGTGGTGACGGGAGCGGTCTTCCCGGTGCTGGCCCTGAGCACCCTCGGCTACGAGCTGTGGGTCGGCGCCCTCGCCTGGCGCTGGCTGCGCGAGGACCGCTGAGCACCTCTCGACAGCGGCGGCCGGCGCGGTTACGGTCGATGACTGACTGAGCGTTCAGTCACCGATAGGGGAACCACCGTGCGACCTTCCTCTCCCGCACCGGCCGCCGCCGTCGTCACCGGGCTCGGACTCCTCGCTGCACTGCTCGCCGGGTGCACGGGTTCCGACGAGCCCGAGGAGCCGGCCGCCGCACCGTCCACCTCCCCGGCCGCGGGCGGGGCGCCGGAGCCGGACCCGGTGGACCTGTCGCTGCTCGTCTTCAACGTCGAGTACGGCGGCACCCGCGCGACCGACGCGGTGATGGAGGACCTCGACGCCGACGTGGTCGGGGTGCTCGAGTCCTACAACCGGCTGCCGAAGATCGCCGAGGCCGCGGGCTACCCCTACTACGACGTGGGGCTGCAGATCCTGTCGAAGTACCCGATCCTCGAGCCCTCCGGCGCCGACGGCCTCTACGCCTACCTCGAGGTACGACCGGGCGAGGCGGTGGCGATGATCAACACCCACCTCGACTACGTGAAGGACGGCCCGCGCCAGCTCGTGGAGGGCGTGCCGGTCGAGGAGGTGCTGGCCTCCGAGGACGAGGTGCGCACGTCGAGCATCGAGAAGCTGATCCCGTCGGCCGAGGAGCTGATGGCCGACGGCTGGCCGGTGCTGCTGACCGGCGACCTCAACGAGCCGTCCCACCTCGACTGGACCGCCGAGACCGCCGACCAGCACCGCGGCTTCGGGCCGGTCGCGTGGCCGGTGAGCCGGGCGCTGGTGGACGCCGGGATGACCGACGTCTACCGCGAGGCACACCCCGACCCGGTGACCGACCCCGGCAACACCTGGGGCGACGTGGGCGACACGGGCCGGATGGCGCGCCGGATCGACTTCGCCTACGCCGGCGGGCCGGTCGAGGTGGGCAGCAGCCAGGTCGTGGGCGAGGAGGGCGTCGACGGCGTCGACCTGGGCTACCCGCGCTGGACCTCCGACCACCGCGCCGTCTACTCCGAGCTCACGGTCACCCCCGCCCCGATCCCGACGACGGTCGCGCTGTCGCGGCGCCTGGTCACCGTGGGCGAGGAGGTCACCGCGTACTGGTGGTTCCCCGACGGCACCTCTGCCGGCAGCATCGGGCTGAGCGGACCCGGCTCCGCGTCGTACGACGTGAGCGGCGAGGTGGGCACCCTCGACCTGGGCACCGCCGAACTGCCGCCCGGGCGGTACGACGTCACGCTGGCCGGCGCCGACGGGGAGGTGGTGGCGACCAACCAGCTCGACGTGCGCTCGGCGACGGCGGACGTGGAGGTGACGACCGACCGCGCGACCTACGGCGTCGGCGACGACATCACGGTGTCGTGGACCCAGGGCCCGGCCAACCGGTGGGACTGGATCGGCGTCTACCGCGCCGACGCAGCGAACCCGTTCCAGGACGACTACCTCGTCTGGGCCTACACCGGTGGCCACGACGCGGGTGCGCTGCCGCCCACCACCGACGGCGAGCTCGTGATCGGGCAGGACCACCTGGGCAGCCCGTGGCCGCTGCCGCCCGGCGACTACGTCGTCCACTACCTGCTCACCGACCGCTACCGCTCGGCCGGCTCCGCGGAGTTCTCCGTGCGGCGTTGAGCCCCGTCAGCGATGCAGCACCTTCGCGACGACGATGCGGTGCGACGTCGGGTCGCGCCAGGCCAAGGCCAGGGCGTTCTGCTGCCTCCCCGAAGCCCCCATGACGAGCCGCGGAGGCATCGCGGAGTGGATGACCGGGCCGAGATCGGAGAGGTCGGCGGATCTGACGCGCCACCTGAGCGGGTGTTCCGGGATCTGCTGCGGCCACGCCAGCACGGTGGTCCACGAGCACCGGGCGACGGCCGGAGTGCCCGTCCGAAGCCCCGGGGCCGAGACCGGCTGCGGGGCCGCCCAGCCGTCGCGCCCGCGGTAGGCGTGGAACAGCGTCGCCACCCCAGCCCCACGCTCCCTCCAGACGATGTCGTGACGGGAGCGCCGGTCCATGACGGTGCTGTAGATGCCCAGCACATCGCCGCCGACGTTCGACACCGTCGTCGGCTGACCACCGTGGAACGACCCCCGCAGGCGTACGTCTCCGCCGCTGCGGTTGGTCCAATAGACACCGAACCTGCTGAACATCGGGGTGAGCATGTTCTCAGCGATGTCCCCGTAGGCCTCCGGACCGGAGGTGGGCAGCGTCAGGAAGAGGTGGGACAGAGCGACGTAGTGGTGGCCGTCGAAGCGACTGAACATCAACCGCTGCTCCTTCCACCCGGCCATCGACAGATCCCGGGCATCACCGCCGGCCGCCGACAGGAACTGTCGGTGGACGGTGGTCCCCGCGTGGTCGAGGGTCGCCATCTGCACCCGCCTGTGGTGCCCGTCGTCGCCGAGGTAGAACACCGTCGGTGTGGGTTCGCGAGAGCGGCCCTCGCGCCACTGCGCGGCGGCATACCACGGGATCGGCTTCACCGCGTCGCGGCGCGGGTCGGAGACCGTCAGTGGTCGCGACCAGCTGGAAGCGCCGTACGTGACACTCGCCATGACCACCGCGTGATGGCGGCGTTGTGCCAGCCACGACACGACGCGGGTGGCGTACGGCCGCACGTAGCGACCGGCCTTGTTCGCGCCACCGCCAGAGTAGATACGCACCTGGGGGTCGGCCACGTCGGTGCCCGGGGCCGAGATCCACACTGGACGACTCCAGTCCGACTTCCGGCGCTGCTGGGAGTACTGAACGCGCCAGTTCCGGCCGTCCCAGGCCCGCCACACCGCGGCCGTGTTGCCGATCCCGTCGTAGGCCAGCGCCGGCGACGTGGCCCGCCGGTGCGGGGGCGAGACCGATCGCGCGGGACCCCACCGGGGACCGTCCGTACGAAGCGCCGGTGCGGCGGCGGTGGTGCCGGCTGGACCCGGCGTCGACACGGCAGGACCTGTGAACACGGCCAGCCCCGTGGCGACGATGACGGCGAGGAGGAAGTAGGTGCGGCCACCCGTCCCGGTCACGTGCTGCATGCCTGCCACCACTTCTTGCCTATCCTTCACAGCGTCGTCGCCCGCGCGCTCGACGCGGTAGAGGCGTAGGTCATGGGGCTTCGGACGACAGTCAGGACCCACCGACCCGCCTGCCGCTCCGCGGGCTCGGCGGAGTTCTCCGTCGAGCGCTGAGGGGCTGGTCGCCGGCGCCTGCGAGGAGGACGATGCCGACATGGACAGAGCCGTGCTCAACTCGATGCCCGACGCCGAGCGGATGCTGGTCGCCGAGACCGACCGCGAGGCCATGGCCGAGCTCGACGAGGACGAGCTCCTCGAGCTGCACCAGCGGATCCGACGGGCACGCACCAAGTACGTGAAGAACTACCGGCGCGCCGCGAGCGCCTCGGTCGCCCAGCGCGGCGGCCGCGGGAAGAGCTTCCCGACCAACCAGCGCGACCGCGACCGCGCCGAGGTCTTCGAGGAGGCTCTCGCCCGGGTCAGCCGCCGGCTCGGCGTGGTGGCCGGCGAGTCCGCCAAGGCGCTCAAGGCCGAGCGTCTCGCGACTGCCCGGGCTGGCAGCGCCGGCCCGGAGACCGCGGCCGCGCGGGCTGCCTCAGCGCCTCGCGGTCGCGCCCGGACGACCCGCAAGACCACCGGAGGCGTCAAGAAGGACGCCTCCACCCGCTCGCAGGGCGCGCGGCGCCAGGCGAAGCGTGACGCTCGCTGACGCCGCGCACGGGTGCGGGCTCGATCAGGGCCGCGCGTCCCGTGGCAGCACCACGGCGTGGTCGCCCATCTCGGCGCGCCGGATCAGGTCCGAGACCAGGCGGTGCGCCTCGCCGATGGCCTCGACGAGCGCCTCGAGCCCGCTGTCGGTGCGGCCGGCCTCGAGCGCCCACTTGGCGGCGCTCATCCGCTGGACGAGCGAGTCGTTGATCTCGATGGCCTCGCGGTGGAGCGCGGCGGCGACCTCGAGCCGGCGACGCTCGGCCTCGGCCCGCTGCCCGCGGTCGACAGCCCGGCCGAGCAGGTAGCCGAGCAGCAGGAGCGGGAGCGCGCGCGTCACCCAGCCGGCCACGCTGAGGTCGACGTCGCGGGCCAGCACCCAGACCGCGACCAGCGCCAGCCCGACCACGCCGGCCAGCAGGCCGCCGCGGGCGCCGAAGGCCACGGCTGCCAGGGCGACCGGGAAGACGAAGAGCATGGAGTAGCCGTCGACCGGTTCGCCGACCGAGAGGCGCAGGGCCAGCACGCCGGCGAAGAGCAGGGTCACCACGGCGAGGGCCAGGCGGGGGTGGGCGCGGAACCACAGCTCGTCGTGCGGCACCGCGGGCGTCAGCGCGACCGGGGACGCGGCCGCGGTCGACGTCGTCGTCTGCATGCACACGAGGGTGCGACAGGACACCCGTGCACAACAGGGACGGAAGTCCTGCCCTCCGGCCCCGGGGTCAGAAGGTCGGCCGGTGCGAGCTGACGTCGTCCTGCACCTTGCGGACCAGGTCGTAGCCGCAGACCTCGCAGTACGTCTCCTTCACCGCCGCTCCGCAGTCGGGGCACTTCTGCGACCGGTGGAGCTTGTGCAGCCAGCGTGGACGCTTGAGCACGGGAGTCACCTCCTCCCCATCCCCACCAGTCCACGCCGTCGGGGCGGCCGGCGTCCAGAGCCGGAAGTCCTGCTCCGCGAGCACCGAGGGGGCAGCTCGAGGTCGGGGACCAGCTCGACGAGCAGGGCGCGCACCCGGCCGTCGCGGTCCGCGACGATCCGGCGCACCTCTGCCTCGTCCTGGGGGACGCGGGTGCTCACTGCGGGACCCCGGTCGGGGCGGGGTCGCGGTCGGGGAAGAAGCGGCGGGCCCAGAGGCTGACGTAGACCAGCGCGACCAGGGCCGGCACCTCGATGAGCGGCCCGACGACACCCGCGAGGGCCTGCCCCGAGGCGACGCCGAAGACGCCGATGGCCACGGCGATGGCGAGCTCGAAGTTGTTGCCGGCGGCAGTGAACGAGACGGCCGTCGCGCGCTGGTAGTCGAAGCGGAGGGCGCGGGTCAGCAGCATCGAGCCGCCCCACATCAGGACGAAGTACGCGAGCAGGGGCACCGCGATCCGGGCCACGTCGAGCGGGTTGCCGGTGATGGTCTCGCCCTGGAGGGCGAAGAGGATGACGATGGTGAACAGCAGCCCGTAGAGGGCGGCCGGGCCGATCCGCGGCAGGAACGACGTCTCGTACCACTCCCGCCCGCGCGTCCGCTCGCCGATCGTGCGGGTGAGGTAGCCGGCCAGCAGCGGGATGCCGAGGAAGACGAGCACCGACGTGGCGATGCTCCACATCGACACCTCGAGGGCGGCCTGCGCGAGCCCGAGCCAGCCCGGGAGGACGGACAGGCAGAACCACCCGAGCAGCGCGAACGCGAGGATCTGGAAGATCGCGTTGAGGGCGACCAGGATCGCCGCCGCCTCGCCGTCGCCGCAGGCGAGGTCGTTCCAGATCAGCACCATCGCGATGCACCGCGCGAGCCCGACGATGATCAGCCCGGTGCGGAACGCCGGCAGGTCGGGCAGGAAGACCCAGGCGAGGGTGAACATCAGCAGCGGCCCGGCCACCCAGTTGAGGACGGTCGAGGTCACCAGCATCCGCCGGTCGCGGGTGACGTGCCCGAGCTCGTCGTACCGGACCTTGGCCAGCACGGGGTACATCATCACCAGCAGGCCGACCGCGATCGGCAGCGAGACCGAGCCGACCTCGACGGCCGCGAGGGCGTCGTCGAGGCCGGGCACGGCGCGGCCGAGCGCGAGGCCCAGCACCATTGCTGCGATGATCCAGACGGGCAGGAACCGGTCGAGCGTGGACAGGCGCTGCACCACCGTGTCATCGCGGTGCGGAGGCGCGTGGAGCGCGGGCTCGGTCATGCCGGCCCTCCGTCGAGCGTGCCGGTCGCGAAGAGGTTGCCGAGGGCCGTCATCACCTCGGGGCGCGCCCGGTAGAAGATCCAGGTGCCGCGGCGCTCGCGCTGCAGGACGCCGCTCTCGTGCAGCACCTTGAGGTGGTGGCTGATCGTGGGCTGGCTCAGGTCGAAGTAGGGCGTCAGGTCGCAGACGCAGGCCTCGCCGCCCTCGTGGGAGAGCACGAGCGACAGCAGGCGCAGGCGTGTCGGGTCGGCGACGGCCTTGAGCAGCGGCACCACCTGCCCGGCCTGCGCGGCACTCATCGGCTTGTGGGCGAGGGGGATGCAGCTGGCCAGGGCGTCGTCGGCGAGCGACAGCTCGCGCAGCCCGGACCCGGACGAGGACTTCGACATGTGTCTATGTTGAGCGATGTCGAAGCAGGACCGCAAGCGAGGCTAGGCCACGGGCGTCCGCGACGGCAGGGTCGCCGGCACGAGGACGGCGGCGACGCACAGCAGGACGGCGAGCCCGAGGAAGACGCCGTCGAGCCCGCCGAGCGCCCCGGCCAGCAGCGCCGCGGCGAACGGCGCCCCGGCGGAGGCGACCATGGCCGGCGCGGCGAGGAGGCCGTTGTGCCGTCCCAGCCCGAGGGTCCCCCACCGGTCGGGCACGGCCGTCGCCTGGAGCAGCGTCATGATCCCGCGGGCCAGGCCGGCGGCCACCGACAGCAGCACCAGGACCACGTAGGGCCCGTCGACCAGGGCCAGCGCCGCCGTGGCCGCCGCCAGCACCAGCAGGGTGGCGACGGTGCGTGCCAGGAGCGTCGAGTGCTCGGCGAGCGGTCGGTAGAGGAGGCGGCCGGCGACCTGTCCGGCGCCGCCGAGGCCGAGGGCGACGGCCGCCGCGGTGAGGGCCACGCCGCGACCGACCAGGAGGTTCACCAGGTTGACCAGCGCGGCGTACGTCGCGAAGGCCGCGAGCGCCAGCAGCACGGCGAGGACGACGAACTCCCGCGACGAGCTCGCACGCCCGCCCCGGCTGCGCGGGTGGTCGTGGGCCACCCACGTCGACGGCAGTCCGAACGCGTGCAGCGGCACCGTGACGGCAGCCAGCACGACCATGAGCACGAGGTAGGCGCCCCGCCAGCCGAGGGCGTGCTCGAGGACCGCGGTGAGCGGCGCGAACACCGTGGACGCCAGACCGGCGACGAGCGTGACGGCGGTGAGGCCGCGCAGGGCGCGGCTGCCGCCCCAGCGGGTGACGGCCGTGAAGGCGGGCGTGTAGAGGACTGCCGACATCGCGACCCCGGCCAGCACCCAGCCGGCGAGGAACACCGCCCTGGTGGGGGCGAGCGCGATCAGCGCGAGCGCGGGGACGGCGAGCAGCGACCCCGTCGTCATCACGGGACGCGGCCCGTGCCGGTCGAGCAGGCGGCCGGCGAGCACGCCGGCCAGCCCGGTGACGACCAGCCCGACCGAGAAGGCGCCCATGGTGAGCGTGGGCGACCAGCCGGTGTCGGCGGTGATCGCGTCGGAGAGCACCGGGAAGGCGTAGTAGAGGACGCCCCAGGAGGTGATCTCGGTCGTGCAGAGGACGGCGACGGCGCGGCGGAGCCCGGCGTCGTCGAGGACGCCGGGCTCCTCCGACCGGTCGCTCGGGGTCATCAGCAGCGGCTGGACCCGACGGTGAGCACCTCGCCCTGCGCGGGGGCGCAGCACCCACCGGAGGCGGCTGACTCCTCCTCGTCGAAGAGCCCGGCACCTCCGCAGACACCGGTCTCGGGCAGCACCAGCTCGACCCTCGCGGCGTCCTCGTGGTCGCCGGCGAGCGTCGCCGCGACCGAGCGCACCTGCTCGAAGCCGGTCAGGGCCAGGAAGGTCGGCGCCCGGCCGTAGGACTTCATGCCGACCACGTAGAGCCCGGCCTCGGGCTGCGCGAGCTCGGCGGCGCCGTGGGGGTAGACGGTGCCGCACGAGTGGACGTTGGGGTCGATCAGGGGCGCCAGCCTCGTCGGCGCCTGCAGGGCGGGGTCGAGGTCGAGCCGGACCTCGGAGAGGAAGCCGAGGTCGGGGCGGAAGCCCGTGGTCACCACCACCTCGTCGACCTGCCCGACGCGCTGGCCGTCCTCGGCGACCACGGCGAGGCGGTCGCCGTCGGCCTCGACGCGCGCGGCCCGGAAGCCGGTGCGGGTGGTGACGAGGTCGGACTGCGCCGCGGCGCGGGCGCGGTCGCCGAGCGCACCGCGGGCGGCGAGCTGGTCCTCGGCGCCGCCGCCGAAGGTGTGGCCGAGGCCGGGACGGCGCACCAGCCAGCTCACCCGGGTGCCCGGCGCCTCCTGGGCGAGCGCGGCCAGTGCCACCAGCACGGTCTTGGCCGAGGCGCCGGTACCGGCGACGACGACGTGCTTGCCGGCGTAGCGGTCGCGGGCGGCCGGGTCGGCCAGGTCGGGGATCCGGTAGGCGATCCGGTCGGCGTGCTCGACCTCCCCCAGGGCCGGGTAGCCGTCGGCACCGAGCGGGTTGGCGGTCGACCAGGTGCCCGAGGCGTCGACGACGGCGCGGGCGGCGACCACCTCGGCGCCGCCGGGCGTCGCGACGTGCACGGCGTACGGCGCGTCGTCGCGGCCGGCGTCGACGACCAGGTCGCGCCCGGCGCGGGCCACGCCGGTGACCCGGGCGTCGTACTCCACGACGCCGAGGGCGTCGGCCAGCGGCTGCAGGTAGTCAGCGGCCCAGCCCGCCCCCGTCGGGTAGCGCTCCGGGTCGGGCGCAGCCCAGCCGGTCGGCTCGAGGAGACGCCGGGCCGCGGGGTCGACGAGCTCCGACCACGGGGAGAAGAGCCGCACGTGGCCCCAGTCGCGCACGGCCGCGCCGGCGGTGGCGCCCTGCTCGAGCACGCGGGCCGGGAGGTCGCGCTCGCGCAGGTGGGCGGCGGCGGCCAGCCCGACGGGGCCGGCGCCGATGACGATGACGGGGAGCGGCTCGCTCATCACGGTCACCTTTCTTCGATGATGGTCGATGAATTTCTCGGAGTGTGACTGTATCGACACGCGTCGATGCTTTCAACCATCGATCGAGATCGATACACTGGTCCGCATGAGCACGACCGCCACCCCGATCCCGCTGACCGTGCTGCCCACGCCGCCGGCACTGCCCGCGCTGGGCGAGGCCGACGCCGCGACCTACGCGTCGTGGTTCGCCTGCCTGGCCGAGCCGATGCGGGTGCGGATGCTGCACGCCGTCGCCACCGCGCCGGCGGGCTTGTTGACCGTCGGGGCGCTGGCCGAGGAGCTCGGCATCAGCCAGTCCACGGCCTCCCACCACGTCAAGAAGCTGGCCGAGGTCGGCTTCCTGATCCTCGCCAAGGAGGGCACCTCCACGCTGGTGCGCGTCAACTCCGCCTGCTGCACGGGCCTCCCCCACGCCGCCGACATCGTGATGGGCTCGCTCTCGCAGCCCCGCACCACCGCCGGGGGCGAGGAGCTGCCCTGCTGCCCGAGCGGCCTGCCCGACGACGTGACGGTGCGGGCGATGGCCGAGAGCGACCTCGACGTCGTGCGCCGGATCTACGCCGAGGGCATCGCCACCGGGCAGGCCACCTTCGAGACCAGCGTCCCGCCCGCGTCCACCCTGTGGCGGAAGTGGCTCCCCGCCCACCGCTGGGTCGCGGAGGTCGACGGTGAGGTCGTCGGCTGGGCCGCCGCCGTGCGCACCTCGCAGCGCGACTGCTACGCCGGCGTGGCCGAGACCTCGGTGTACGTCGCCGAGGGGTTCCGCGGCCGCGGGGTCGGCAAGGCGCTGCTGCACCGCCAGGTCACCGCCGCCGACGCCGACGGGCTGTGGACGCTGCACACCTCGGTCTTCCCCGAGAACCGCGCCAGCCTCGCCCTCCACCACTCCGCCGGCTACCGCACCCTCGCGGTGCGCGACCGGATCGCCCAGCTCGACGGTGCCTGGCGCGACACCGTGCTCCTCGAACGACGCCGGGCCGACTGAGCGCCCGCCCGGCACCAGGCCTCATCACCTCCACGACGGAAGGAGATGGCGATGAGCACCACCACCCCCGCCACCCGCGGCACGACCCCCGGCAGCACCCCGGCCAGCGACGACGTCCGTGCCGCGGTGCGCACCCACTACGCCGCCCTCGTCGAGCCCGAGGGCTCGACGCGCGGCTGCTGCGGCGGCAGCGCGCCGGTGTCGCTCGAGCTCGGCTACAGCGAGGCCGACCTCGCCGCCGTCCCCGAGGGAGCCGACCTCGGGCTCGGGTGCGGCAACCCGCAGGCCATCGCCGCGCTGCGGCCGGGCGAGACCGTGCTCGACCTCGGCTGCGGCGCGGGCTTCGACGTCTTCCTCGCCGCCCGCGCGGTGGGCCCGACCGGTCACGTGATCGGTGTCGACATGACCCCCGAGATGCTGACGAGGGCCCGCGCCAACGCGCGTGCGGGCGAGGTCGCGAACGTCGAGTTCCGCCTCGGCGAGATCGAGCACCTGCCGGTGGCCGACGCCAGCGTCGACGTGGTGATCTCCAACTGCGTCGTCAACCTCTCGCCCGAGCAGCAGCAGGTGGTCGACGAGGCCTACCGGGTGCTGCGTCCGGGCGGACGGCTGGCGATCTCCGACGTCGTGACCACGGCCGAGCTGCCCGCCGACGTGCGGGCCGACCTCGACCTGGTCGCCGCCTGCGTCACCGGCGCCTCGACCGTCGACGCCGTGACCGCGATGCTCGAGCAGGCGGGGTTCACCGACGTCCGGGTGGTCCCGGTCGACGCCACGCGCGAGCTGCCCACCACCTGGGACCCGGCCGGCGACGTCCGCGACTACGTCGTCTCCGCCAGCATCGAGGGCACCCGGCCCGTCGGCGCATGAGACCGCAGGCGGTCGGGGTCGCCTGCGTGCTCGGGGCCACGGCGTGCTGGGGCGTCGGCACGGTCCTGAGCAAGCAGGCCCTCGACCGCGGGCTCGCGCCACTGACCCTGCTCGCGGTCGAGCTGGTGGCCAGCAGCGTGCTGCTCGGCACGTTCGCCTCCGTGCGCCGCGTCCGCGGCGAGGTCGCGGAGCGCCCCGACCGGCGACTGGTCCTGCTCGGGCTGCTCAACCCGGGCCTCGCCTACCTGCTCGGTCTGCTGGGCCTGCTCACCGTCAGCGCGAGCCTGTCGGTGCTGCTGTGGGCCACCGAGCCGGTGCTGATCCTGCTGCTCGCCGTCGCCTGGCTCGGCGAGCGCCTGACGCCGGTCACCACAACGGCCACGCTCGTCGCTGTGCTCGGCGCGGTCCTCGTCGTCCTGCGTCCGGGGGCGACCGGGGACGCCCGCGGGATCGCGCTGTCCGTGGCTGCCGTGACCGCCTGCGCCTGCTACACGGTGCTGACCCGGCGGCTGCTGCTCGACGACGGCACGGTCGGGGTGGTGCTGTCCCAGCAGGTGGCGGCGCTCGCGCTGGTCGTCGTCGTGCTCGGCGTCACCGCCGCCGCCGGGATCGGCACGGGAGGCACCGTCGAGCCGTCCGCGTGGGGATTCGCCGTCGCCTCCGGCGTCGTCTACTACGGCCTCGCCTTCACGGCGTACGTCGCGGGATTGCGCCGGCTGCCGGCGGAGGTCGCGGGGTCGCTGCTGCCCGCCATCCCGGTCTTCGGCCTCGCGGCCGCCCACCTCACCGGCGACCGCTTGAGCCCGGTGCAGTGGGTGGGGGTCGCGCTGGTCGTCGCCGGCACCACGACCGCTGCGGTGTGGCACCTGCGCGCCACCCCCGAGGCGGCCGCCGCACCGGCGGCCTGAGGCGGGTCAGACCCCCCGGGCGGCCTCGGCGGCGATCTGGTCGAACTGCTCGCCCATCGCCGCGGCCAGCTCCTGCGCGGCCGACAGCGGCCGCACCATGACCATGAACGCGTCGATCAGGCCGTCGTCGTCGAGGTGGAGGAAGTCGCAGCCGGTGATCGACCGGCCGCGCACCGTGGCCTCGAAGACCAGCGCGTGGTCGCGCCCGCCGGCGTCGGCGATCTCCCGCACGTAGTGGAAGTCCTCGAACACGCGGCTCACCCCGCGCAGGATCGCGGCCGTGATCGCCTTGCCCGCGTAGGGCTTGAAGGCGACCGGGCTGGTGAAGACGACGTCGTCGGCCAGGCAGGCCGTCATCGCGTCGGTGTCGCCGGCCTCGACGGCGGCGCGGAAGGCGTTCACGGGGTCCCCTGACTGTCGTCGCTCGCAGGCGAGCCTAGGCGCCGCCGCGGCAGGCCCGCAGCAGGGTCAGCGTCAGCGTCTCCGCCGCGGCCACGACCTCCGCGACCGGCACCGACTCGTGGGGTCCGTGGGCCAGCCGGACGTCGCCGGGGCCGTACTGCAGCGTGGGCACGCCCGCGGCGGCATACAGCCGCAGGTCACTGCCGTAGGGCGCGCCCCGCTCGCGCGGGGCGGGCCCAGCCGTCACGTCGGCGTGAGCGCCGGACACGAGCCGGGCGAGACGGCGCCTCTCCTCGGCGTACCGGCCGCTGGCGAACTGGCCACCCGGCCACCGCACGACCGGCGGGTGGTCGCGCAGCCACGGGTCGGCGCCGGCTGCGGCCACGACCGCCTCCTCCAGCGCGGTCCGGGCGTCGGCCGGGTCCTCGTCGAGGGCGACGCCGAGGCGCCCCTCGGCCACGAGAAGGTCGGGCACGCTGCTGGCCCAGTCACCACAGCGCACGCGGCCCACGGACAGCGGGTAGGCGACGGGGTACTCGGCCATCAAGGGGTCGACGACCCGGTTGCGCTGCCCCTCGAGGTCGCGGAGCGCGGCGTGCACGGGGAGGAACGCCTCGAACGCGCTGACCCCGGCGTAGGCCGTGCTGCCGTGGGTCGCCAGCCCCGGCACGGAGATCTCGAAGGTGAGGGCGCCGGCGTTCGCAGTGGTCAGGGTGCCGCTGGTCGGCTCGGCGATCACGCAGGCCGCGCCCCGGTGACCACGGGCCAGGGTGGCGAAGGCGCCCAGGCCGCCGTCCTCCTCCCCCACGACGAGGTGCACGGCGAACGGCCGCTCGGGGCGGATGCCGGCCGCGCGCAGCGCGCGGACCGCGGCCAGGCACGCCACGACCCCGCCCTTCATGTCGACGGTGCCACGCCCGTGGACGCGGCCACCGGCAACGCGTGGGCTGAAGGCGTCGCCCTCCCACTGCGCCGGGTCACCGGGAGGGACGACGTCGACGTGCCCCTGCAGCACGAGCGCCGGCACGCCGGTCTCCTCGGCGCCGCGCGAGGTGCCGACGAGCCCCCACGCCTCCGCCCGGGCCACCTCCCAGCCCGGGAAGCCGGGGTCGGAGGTCAGCGCGGTCAGGTCCAGCGACCAGAGGTCGACGTCGAGGTCGAGAGCCCGCAGCTGCTTGGCGAGCAGGTGGACGACGTCGTTCTCGGCGTCGGTCCCGCTGATGGACGGGACCGCGACGAGGTCGACCAGGTCGCGGACCAGCTCGCGCTCGTCCACGGACGCGAGCGCACGCAGCTCCTCGTCGCACAGGTCTCGGGGCACCGCGATCTCCTCCTTCGGCCCCGCTCCACGCTAGGGCCGACGAGGCCGCGCGCCCATGGCCCGACCGGGTCCTTTCCCCCCGGTGCGCAGGGGCCCGAGCGCCTGGCACGTCGGTGGCAGCCCGGGGTGGAGAACTCCCTCCCCCTACGCTGGGCCGCATGGTCCACCGCCGTGCCGGCGTGCTGCTGCACGTGACGTCCCTGCCCTCCGGCGACCTCGGGGACGACGCGTTCCGGTTCGTCGACTTCCTCGCGGCCGCAGGCTGCTCGGTGTGGCAGGTGCTGCCGCTGGTGCCGACCCACGACGAGGACCACTCGCCGTACAACGCGCAGTCGGCGATGGCCGGCAACCCCGACCTGATCAGCGCGGAGCGCCGCGCGCAGCGGGGGCTGCTCGTCGCCGCGTCGCTCAGCGACGACCAGCGGACGGCGTACGACGCGTGGTGCGCGCGACAGGCCGACTGGCTCGACGCCTACCTCGAGTACACCGCGCTGCGCGAGGCCGTCGGCCACCTGCCGTGGCTGGCCTGGGAGCCCGGCCTGCGCGACCGCGACCCGCGCCGGGTCGCCGAGGTGCTGACGCCCGTGGCCGACCGCGTCGAGGAGCTGCGGTTCGAGCAGTGGGTCTTCGCCGAGCAGTGGCGCGAGCTGCGCGAGCACGCCGCCGGGCGGGGCGTGCTGCTCTTCGGCGACCTGCCGATCTTCGTCGCGCTCGACAGCGCCGACGTGTGGGCCTCGCGCGAGCTGTTCGAGCTCGACTCGGAGGGGCGGCCGGTGACCGTGACCGGGTGCCCGCCCGACTACTTCGCCGTCGACGGACAGCGCTGGAACAACCCCCACTACGACTGGGCCGCGATGGCCGCCGACGGCTTCGCGTGGTGGCGGCGCCGGATCGCGCGGCAGCGGGAGCTCTTCGACCTGGTGCGCATCGACCACTTCCGCGGGTTCGAGGCCGCCTGGCACGTCCCCCTCGCGGCGCCGACCGCCCGCGACGGCTGGTGGGTGCCCGGGCCGCGGGACGCGGTGCTGTCGGCGCTCGTCGACGCGGCCGGCCCCGGCACGCTCGTCGCCGAGGACCTCGGCATGATCACGCCCGAGGTCGACGCGCTGCGGCGGCGGTTCGGGCTGCCGGGCATGAAGATCCTGCAGTTCGCCTTCGACGGCAGCCCCGACAACCCCTACCTCCCGCAGCACCACGGCGAGGAGAGCGTCGTCTACACCGGCACCCACGACAACGACACCACGCTCGGCTGGTGGCACTCGCTGGACGAGGGCACCCGCGACCAGGTACGGCGGCTGCTCGCTGAGCAGGGCCTCGACCCCGACGAGCCGATGCCCTGGGCCCTCGTGCGCCTCGCGCTCTCCTCGACCGCCGCGCTCGCCGTCGTACCCGCCCAGGACCTGCTGGGCCTCGGCGCCGAGAGCCGCATGAACACCCCCGGCACCGACACCGGCAACTGGGCCTGGCGGGCACCCGCCGACGCCTTCGACGACGCCCTCGCCGCCCGCGTGCGGGGGCTGGTCGAGGTGACGCACCGCGTCCGGGGCACCACCGACAGCGTCGGCGTCTGACCGTACGTCACGGCCACCTGTCGCTCGACGCGCGACTGGTCCACCGGCAGGACGACCTTCAGGTCTGGTCCGGGCCGATCGTCCCGCCGACCGGGGCACCCCGACCCTGATGGCCTGCTCGCACGCCCCGTCGAATGGACGTGGGCGGCCCCGCGGTGGACCGCCGTCGTCGCGGACAGGAGGAGGCGCCATGACCGACGGCTACCAGGCGCTGATCCGGATCACGGACTTCGCCATGAATCTCACCGAGGCGCCGGAGACGCAGTCCGTGTACGACGGCCTGACCACCGTCCTCCAGGACCTGCTCGGCATCACCAGCGTGCTGCTCCTCGACACGGACGGGCGGCTGCTGTCGATGGCCTCGGTGGAGCCGCTCACGGTGGCCCAGGTCGAGATGCTGCGGCGGCTGGTCACCTCCGGACTGGAGATCGCCGACGACGACGCACTGACCGAGGCCGACCTGCCGCAGCGTGTGCCTGACGGCGACGACTTCGGGCGTGAGGCCGCAGCGCACGGGATCCGCTCGCTCGCGATCGTCCCGCTGCGCATCGAGGGGAGCCACACCGCCTTCGTGTGCCTGTGCTCGCAGGAGCCCCACGACTGGGCGGACCTCGAGATCGGCTGCGCCCAGTGCCTGACGGCGATCACCGGGGCGTTCAGCGCGGCCAGCATCAGGCTGGGTCGCCAGACGGTGCTCGCCGCGCAGCTGCAGCACGCGCTCGGCGCGCGGGTGGTGGTGGAGCAGGCCAAGGGCGTGCTGGCGGCGAGCGAGGGCATCGGCGTGGGCGAGGCGTTCGAGCAGATGCGGCAGATGGCCCGCACCCGCGGGGTCTCGGTCCGCGCGGTGGCGGACGCCGTCGTCAACACCGGCCTCCGTCCCGGGAGCGCGGACTGAACGCCGCACCCCGGGACCTTCGGCCTCCCCCACGTCGGGACCTTTGACCCGTGGACGCGCGGTCAGGTGCCCACGTAGCGTCGCTGGGTCGCGCCTCCACGACTCGGCCGTCCGGCCGGAGGCACACCGCCCGTGACCCCGGCGCACCGTCTTCACCTGTTCGGGGGAGTCACCATGAGCGCAGCGCGATTCGAACCGCCCACCCTCCCTGCCACGCCGTGGGCCGAGGCCCCGCACCGCACCGCCCGCCGCGTGCCGCGCCGCTCGGTCGAGGGCGTCCTGGCCCGCGTCCTGCGCGACGCGATGACCGACGACTGGAACCCCGTGGTCGGGGCACACCGCGCGGTCCTGCACGTCCAGGGCGACGAGGAGCTCCTGCGCCGGGCGCACTGGCGGCTGGTGGACACCCCCGGCGAGCGTCTGCCACTGGTCCGGGCCCGGGCCGTCGCCTCGCTGAAGCTGGCCATCGGCTCGCTCGAGGACTCCCCCGAGACCTGAACGGGCCTCTGCCGGTCTCCCTGCGCCGGCCTTGCTGCCAACGTCATACGTTTCGGCGGTCAGGACCGGCAGAACGCATGACGTCCTGAACCGCACTGGGAGGCCACTCATCCGTCAGGGACTACAGGTCGAGGGCGGTGGCCGTGACAACATCCCCCCATGGGAGCAGGGAGCAGGATCGTCGTCGCCGCCGTGGCGCTGGCCGCGGCAGCGGCCGGGACCATCAGCGCAGG
Organism: Nocardioides taihuensis; assembly: GCF_042657275.1. Lineage (NCBI taxonomy): Bacteria > Bacillati > Actinomycetota > Actinomycetes > Propionibacteriales > Nocardioidaceae > Nocardioides > Nocardioides taihuensis. The sequence goes on along the minus strand of NZ_JBHSKD010000002.1, from coordinate 233,786 downwards.
GGCCGCGAACGCGGCCGATCCGGTCACCTTCACCGTCGAGCCGAGCGTCAACCAGCTCACGGTCGTCGACGCCCCGGCCGGCACCGCGCTGGAGCTGGTCGACGGGAGTGACGCGGTCGTCGGGAGCGGCACCACCGATGCCAACGGCGCCTTGCTGTGGCGGGACCTGACGGCGGGCAGCTACACGGTGCGCACGACCACCGACCCGGTCACGACGTCGGACCCGGTGACGGTCGACGACTTCTCCGACCCCGCCCCCGACCAGTCGTTCTACTCCGGGCAGACGCTCCAGGACGGCTTCGGCTACCTCGAGACGCGTGACGGGACGACGCTGTCGGTCAACGTCTCGCTGCCCGGCAACAACAACAACGGCTCGTTCCCGACGGTGGTCGAGTACTCCGGCTACGACCCGAGCAACCCGGCGAACACCACGATGGCCCAGCTCTACAACACCCTCGGCTTCGCGTACGTCGGCGTGAACATCCGGGGCACCGGCTGCTCGGGCGGATCCTTCCTCAACTTCGAGCCGATCCAGAGCCTCGACGGGTACGACGCCATCGAGACGATCGCCGCGCAGCCGTGGGCCAAGTTCCACCAGGTCGGCATGGTCGGCATCTCCTACCCCGGCATCTCGCAGCTGTACGTCGCGCGCACCCAGCCGCCGAGCCTCGACGCGATCTCGCCGCTGTCGGTCATCGACGACACCTACCGCGGCACGCTCTACCCCGGCGGCATCCTCAACACCGGCTTCGCCGTCCCGTGGGCGAAGGAGCGCGCGACCCAGGCGGCGCCGTACGGCCAGGCCTGGACCAAGCAGCGCGCCGACGCCGGCGACACCGTGTGCGCGGCCAACCAGCTGCTGCGGCTGCAGAACCCCGACCCGCTGGCGCTGATCGAGGACAACGCCTTCTACTCCCCGCAGATGTACGACCGGATCTCGCCGACGACGTTCGTCGACGACATCGACGTGCCGGTGTTCCTCGCCGGCGCCTGGCAGGACGAGCAGACCGGCGGACACTTCCCGGCGATGCTCGACCAGTTCAGCTCCTCGCCCCACCTCTACGCGACCATGAGCAACGGCGCGCACATCGAGTCGCTCGGCCTCGGCGTCTTCCGCCGCTACGCCGAGTTCCTCGACCTGTACGTCGGCCGGCGGGTGCCGAACGGCGCGGCGGCGAGCCTCGTCGCCCCGATCCTGGCCAACAGCCTGACCGGCGTGAGCGGGCTGACGCTGCCGAAGGGCATGGACTGGTCGGGCATGACCTACGACGAGGCGCTCGCGACGTACGAGGCGCGCAAGCCGGTGCGGATCCTCTTCGAGGAGGGCGCCGCCGACGGCGAGCCCAGCGGCGCTCCGCTCCCCCGCTTCGCGCGCGGCTTCGACTCCTGGCCGGTGGCGGAGGCGCAGGCCACCCGGTGGTTCCTGCGCCCCGACGGCTCCCTGCGCGCGCGCCCCTCGTCGGTGGCTCCCGGCCGGACGACGCCGCGCAGCTACCGCGCGGACCCGGGCGCGCTGCCCGAGACGACGTACACCGGGTCGGGCTCCGGCATCTGGCAGGCCCACCCCGACTACGACTGGCAGCAGATCCCGGCGGGCAAGGGCCTCGGCTGGATCACGCCGCCCCTGAAGCGGACCGTCGTGCCGATCGGGTCGGGGTCGGTCGACCTGTGGGTCAGCACCCCGGCCGGCGACACCGACCTCGAGGTGACGCTGAGCGAGGTACGCCCCAACGGACGCGAGGTCTACGTGCAGTCGGGCTGGCTGCGGGCCAGCCACCGCGCGCTCGACCCGTCGTCGACGCCGCTCGACCCGGTGCCGACGCACCTCGAGGCCGACGCGGCGCCGCTGCCGTCCGGTGAGCCGACCCGGGTGCGGGTGGAGCTGTTCCCGTTCGCCCACCCCTTCCGCGCCGGCTCGCGGATCCGGATCACGGTCGACGCCCCCGGCGACGCCCGCCCGACGTGGGCCTTCGACACGATCAGCCACGGCGAGCGGGTCGCGGTCTCGACCGACGCCGAGCACCGCTCGCGGATCGTGCTCCCGGTGGTGCCCGGCGTGCAGGTGCCGAAGCAGGCGCCGCCGTGCCGGTCGCTGCGCAGCCAGCCCTGCCGGTGGTACGAGGGCTGACCTGCAGCGCGCCCTTCTCAGGTCGTGACCGCCGACTGCTCCTCACCCGACTGCTGGTGGCGCAGCCGCGTCAGCGCCGCGCGGGCGTGCGACTTCACGGTGCCCTCGGAGATGCCGAGAGCCGACGCCGTGTCGGCCTCGGTGAGGTCGTCGAAGTAGCGCAGCACGAGCACTGCGCGCTGTCGCGGCGAGAGCCGGCGCAGGTCCTCGAGCAGCGCGACGCGATCGGTGCTGTCGTGGTGCGCCGTCTCCGGGACCGCATCGCTGGTCACCTCCCGCCACCGACGACCGCGCCACCGGTTCACCGACTCGCGCGCGAGCACCTGCCGGACGTAGGACTCGGGGTGGTCCTTGATCCGTCCCCACGTCGGCACCACCTTGATCGGCGCCGACTGCACGAGGTCCTCGGCGTCGTGGTGGTTGCCGGTCATGACGCACCGCCCTGTTCTTCGAGCGCTTCTCCGATCAGGTCGGCGGCGAACGTGACGTGCCGCGGCGCCCCTGCCGGGACGACCACGTGACGCAGGGCTGGATCGGCGAAAGGCGGGCCGGCGTGGATGTCCAGGGCGACCACGGTGCCGTTGCCCTCCTGCGGGTCCTTCCAGCGACCGAGCAGGATCCCGGACCCGCTCAGGCCCGAGGCGTCGCACAGCTCCACCACGGGGAAGCCCCAACCCCATCCCGGAGCGTAGGCCCCAGCTTCCCGGGCTCGCCCGAGACCGTGGGCGCCTCGCGCTCCCCGGGACCGCTTCCGCGATCGGTGAGCCAGAGGTCGAACCCGTCCGAGAAGGCCCAGTAGTCGACGCGCTCCGGCGCCGTGCCCGGCTCCCACACCCAACCGTCTCCGTCGCCACCACCCGCGACGGTGCCGACCAGGTGCGTCGCACCGACCCACATGAATCCCGCACGGGTCCCGAGCTCGGAGAGCGGGGAGTGGCTCTCGCCGGTCACCAGGTCGCGGACGACCAGCTCCGCGCTGGAGGGCATGGAGGCGATGCGGCGGCCGTCGGGCGAGAGCTCCAGCTGCGCGAAGTCGGCGGCGTCCTGGGGGTCGTCGGGGTAGTCGGGCAGGTCGAGCGGGAGCGTGCCGAACGCCCCGGTCTCCGCGACGAGCCCGATGGCCTCCACAGCTCGGCCGCGGGAGCACCCCCCGTCGGTGCGTCGTCCGCCAGGTCCATCAGCCGGTCGTGCAGCGTGTCCATGGGTCCCCTCCGATGCCAACCCTCACTCATCTGCACACGATGAGTGAGGGTCTGCGAGGGGGCAGCGCCCGACAGGTCAAGCCCAGGTCGCCGACGGCGCTTCCACCCGTCTGGAGCGGTCGGCACCGCACGAGTCATCTGGGTTGGTCGCACGTTCGACCAACCTGATCGCGGCGCTCGTCCCGCTAGCCGATGTCGCGGTGCCGGAAGCGCAGCCAGGCGGCGTCGCACAGCGCCAGCGCGACCGACGTCAGGCCGAGGAACGAGGGCCACGACCAGGGCTCGGCCGGCACGTGCGGCACCCACGAGTACGGCGAGAGGTCGAGCACCCAGTCGGGCCAGGTGAACAGGTCCCCGAGCAGCGTGACCACGAGGAAGAACGCCGGCCACGCCCAGGCCAGCACCGTCCAGTGGCTGCGCCACGAGAAGGTCAGCGCGGCCAGGCCGACGACCACCCACGCCGCGGGGATCCAGGCCAGGGCGGCGACCAGCACCTCGCTCGGGTCGGGCCCGTCCGCGCCGAGGTAGCCGATCCAGAGTCCGGCGCCCGACACCACGAGCAGCCAGGCGGTGCCGCCGAGCGCCACCGCCATCACCGCGCCGAACCACTGCGCCCGCGAGGTCGCCGTCGCCATCACCGCCTCGGCCCGGCCGCTGCCCTCGTCGGCGCCGGCGTGGGCGACCACGACGATGCCGAAGCAGGTGATCACGACCGCGACCACGAACATGATCGCGGCGATCATCTCGCCGCCCAGGGCGTCCAGGGCCTGCTGCGCGGTCGCGGAGTCGAGGAGGTCCTCGATGCCGGGGGCGATGAAGCCGAAGAGGAAGCCGGTCACCGCCACCGCCAGCGTCCACAAGGCCAATTGCCAGCCGTGCACCACCACGGCGAGCGAGAACACGTCGCGCAGCCGGGGCGAGCCCTCGGCCGGGCCCGGCCGCGAGGCCACCAGCCCGGAGCCGAGGTCGCGTCGGCTCCGGAGCACGGCGGCGACGCCGACCAGCACGCCGGCCAGCGCGACGTACGCCAGCAGCAGCCACCAGCGCGTGTCGCCGTACGCCCGGAGCTGGGTGTTCCACCCCAGCGGCGAGAGCCAGCTCAGCCACCCCGCGGAGGTGGTGTCGCCGACCGCGCGGAGCAGGAAGAGCACCGCGATCGTGCCGGCGGCGTACGCCGCGCAGGTGCGCGCGCTGGCGGAGAGCTGCGCGCACACCGCGGCGATGCCCGCCGCGACCACGGCCGTGCCGAACCACGCGGCGCCGAAGGCCACCGACCCCGCGACCGGCAGCCCGCCGGCGACGTTGCCGACCGCGACCAGGAGCCCGAGGACCAGCCCGACCACCACCGACTCGGTGACCGCCGCGGCCAGCGGGGCGTCGCGGCCGACGGCGGTGCCGCCGACGAGCTCGGTCTGGCCGTTCTCCTCCTCGACGCGCGTGTGCCGGCGGACCAGCACGACGAAGAGGATCGCGGCGAAGACGGCGTAGAGCACCGTCATCTTGGTCATCGCCAGCTCGCCCTCGCTGGTGACGTCGAGGACCGGGCCGTAGAGCGCGACGATGGCCCCGCTCTCGTTGATCGCCGTGGCCGCCCGGACGCGGTCCGCCTCGGTGGCGTAGAGGCCCGGGGTGGCCGCGGCGGAGGCGAAGGCGAGCACGGCGAGCACCAGCACCCACACCGTCGCGATCACCCGGTCGCGGCGGGCGAAGTGCCGGGTCAGCAGTCCGGTCCCGGCGAGGCCGTTCACCCGACGGCCCCGTCCGGCGCGCGGTAGGCGTCGAGGAAGAGCTCCTCCAGGCTCGGCGGCGTGCTGGTCAGTGCCTCGATGCCGGCGGAGGTCAGCACCGTGAGCAGGGCCGGCAGGCCCTCGCGGTCGACGGTGCAGGTGAGCTGGCGGCCCTCGACCGCCACGCCGTGCACGCCGGGCATCCCGTCGAGCTCGGGAACGGCGCCGGCGAAGGTGGCGCTGACCTTGCTCTGGCGCAGGTGGCCGAGCGCCTCGAGCGTGCCGGACTCGACGGTGCGGCCCTCGCGGATGATCGTCACCCGGTCGGCGAGCCGCTCGACCTCGGAGAGGATGTGGCTCGAGAGCAGCACGGTCGCACCGCGCGCGGTGTGCTCGGCGACGCACTCGTTGAAGACCTGCTCCATGAGGGGGTCGAGGCCGCTGGTGGGCTCGTCGAGCACCAGCAGCTCGCTGTCGGCTGCGAACGCCGCGACCAGCGCGACCTTCTGCCGATTCCCCTTGGAGTAGGCGCGCCCCTTCTTGGTCGGGTCGAGCTCGAAGCGCTCGAGCAGCTCCCCACGCCGCGAGGAGCGCGGGTCGACGTGACGCATCCGCAGCAGCAGGTCGATGGTCTCCCCGCCCGAGAGGTTGGGCCACAGGGCGACGTCGCCCGGCACGTAGGCGAGACGGCGGTGCAGGTCCGCCGCCTCGCGCCAGGGGTCGGCGCCGAAGAGCCGCGCCTCCCCGCCCGTCGCGCGCACCAGCCCGAGCAGGATCCGGATCGTCGTGGACTTCCCGGCGCCGTTGGGCCCGAGGAAGCCGTGCACCTCGCCGGCCTCGACCCGCAGGTCGAGCCCGTCGAGGGCCCGGACCTGGCCGAAGCTCTTGGCGAGGCCCCCCGTCTCGATCACCAGCTCCGAGGTCACGCTGCCATCGTACGAACGGCGGAGGTCAGACGGCCTCTGCCGCACGGGCGACCCGGTCACCGGTTGCCGGCTCGATGCGGTGGTTGCCCCGGAAGAGGCCGGCCGGGTCGTGCTGCGCCTTCGCGCTCCGCAGGCGCTCCCAGGTGGCGGCGTCGAAGAACGTGCTGGCGTCGGCCGGGTGCTCCACGAAGTTGGGGTACTGACCGATCCGCCACGGCTCGACCGCGACGTCGAGACGCTGCAGGTACGACGCGACCTCGACGGCCGACTCGTAGTCGGGCACCACGCCGAGGGCGAACAGGCAGAACTGGCCCGGCATCGTGGCGCGGGCACCGGCGCCCGGCTCGGTCCGCGACAGCGCACCGCCGAGGTGGCGGATCTGCACCAGCGGGAGCGGCGACCCGGCCCCCTCCCCCACGACCTCGAGCACGCGGCCGATCCCGTCTGCGGGCAGGTCGTCGAGCAGGGCGGTGGTGCTGCGGTAGGGCAGCGGGTCGGGCGGGTCCATCGCCATGTCCGCCAGGGCTACGGGCGCGACCATCGCGAAGGTGTCGAGCGCCGCGCCGAGCTCGCGCACCGGCGCGACCAGCGCGGCTCCCTCCTCCTCGCTCCCGAGGAAGGCTGCGTGGAAGACCGTGAAGGCACCGCCCCGCAGCGGCTCCGGGACCTCGGGCACGTCCGGGAACTGGTAGACGGTCGTCCACGTCATCAGCTCCTCGGGCAGGTCGGGGGCGATGCTGGTCCACGTCGTCAGCACCTCCTCGGCGCGCTCGAGCGGGAAGAACAGCCCGCCGGCGTAGAGCTCCTTGACCGGGTAGACGGTGAACTCGATGGCGGTGACGACGCCGAAGTTGCCGTTGCCGCCGCGCAGCGCCCAGAACAGGTCGGGCTGGTGGTGCGCGTCGACGCGGTGCAGGCGAGCGTCGGCGGTGACGACGTCGAAGGCGACGACGCTGTTGGCCTGCAATCCGTGCTTGCGGGCCAGCCAGCCCATGCCGCCCCCCAGCGAGTAGCCGGCGATGCCCACGTCGGGCGAGGATCCGTGCAGGGCGGCGAGCCCGAGGTCGGAGAGCTGCGGGACGACGTCGCGCCAGCGCACGCCGGCACCGACGCGGGCCCGGCCGGTGTCGACGTCGATGGCGATGCTGCGCAGCTCGCGGACGTCGACGACGAGCGTGTCGGAGACGCCGGCGTGCGCCGCGGCGTTGTGGCCGGTCGCCTGGCCGGCCACGTGGAGCCCGTGGTCCCGGGCGTGCGCGACGGCGGCGACCACGTCGTCGGTGTCGACGGCGAGCACGATCGCGGCGGGTTCGAGGTCGGCGGCGAGGTTGTAGCCCGAGCGGACGGCGTCCCAGTCGGCGTCGGCGGCGGTCACCACGCGTCCCGAGACCCGCGTGGCCAGCTCGGCCAGGGAGGAGGTGGTGGCGGACATGGCAGATTCCCTTTCGTTGAACAGTGTGTTTGTCGAAAACTCCTGACCGGGATGCTAGCATCGATGAACACCATGTCAAGTCAAACGAGGAAGTACGAGCTCAAGGTCCGCGCCGACCAGCAGCGCGAGACCCGTGACCGCATCGCGCGCTGCGCCGCCGAGCTGCACGAGGAGGTCGGCGTGGCGCGCACGACCGTCGCCGAGATCGCGCGCCGGGCCGGCGTCAGCCGCCTGACCGTCTACAACCACTTCCCCGACCTCGAGTCCCTGCTGCCGGCGTGCGCGGCCCACTACGAGACGGTGCACCCGCGGCCCGACCTCGCCGAGGAGCTCGCCGTCGCCGACGACGCCGGGCGCGTCACCGCGGTGCTGCACCGGCTCTACGCCTGGCACCGCGAGACCCAGCCGATGTTCGGCAAGGTCTACAGCGACCGCCAGGCGGTGCCCGAGGTCGACCGGTTCCTCGCCGCGACCGTCGACCTCCAGCAGGACGACGTCGCCGCACGCCTCGCCGCGTCGCTGGGGGCCGGCACGACCGGGCAACGGGCGCTGGTGCGGCTGGCGGTCGACTACTGGACCTGGGCCCGCCTCGACGCCGAGGGGCTCGACGACCGCGCCGCCGCCGAGGTCATGACGTGGGCGGTGCTGTCGGCACCCGGTCGCTGACCGGCCGCGAGGCCGCCAGCACGCCGAGCACGATCAGCAGCTGTCCCAGACAGTAGGTGAGCATCACGACGGCACCGTCGCCGTCGAAGGCGAACCGGTCGGTCAGCGCGGTCGCGGCCAGCGTGCTGTCGGAGACCACGAAGATGATCGCGCCGACGGCGGTCGTCGCGTTCACGCCGGTGGCCAGCGCCGCCATCGCGCACAGCACGACGCCGTAGACCGCGACCGGCAGGAGCATCGAGCCCAGGTCGGGGCCGAGCACGACGAGCAGCAACACGAACCACGCGGCGTACGGAACGACGAGGAGCTTGTTGCGGTCGAGCGGCCCGTCCGCGTACGTCGTGGCGAAGCCGACCAGGTAGCAGACATGGGCCAGGAGGAAGGCCAGCAGCCCGAGGAGGAACCACACGTCGCCCTCCGGCATCAGCGCCAGGTCGCCGAGCCAGCTCCACGCGAGGGCGGCCGCGGTCGCGCGCAGCAGGCGGCCCTCCAGCGGCGCCGACGCGAGGAGGAAGCCCAGCAGCAGCGGCATCAGCAGCGGCTTGGTCACGACGTAGAGCACGTCGAGGTCGAGGACCTGAGCCAGCACCTGCGCCAGCGCGGCCACCACGAAGGCCACCAGCAGCACCCGCGACGCCACCCTCACCCGCTCACCTCCCCGGACGCCCCGACCCTAGTGGCGCGCGGATCGGTCAGGAACGAAGAAGCAGACCAGTCGGCCGGCTACCTACGATCGGGACACCGAGGACCAGACCAGATCACGAGAGGGAACGACATGGCGGAGAAGGCGACGCAGGAGAGCTTCACCGAGGAGGAGCGCGCCGCGATGAAGGAGCGCGCGGCCGAGCTCAAGGCGGCCGGCAAGCGGGGCACGGGCGCGAAGAAGGCGGAGGCGGACCTCAAGGACTGCCTCGACAAGATCGCCGAGATGCCGGAGGCCGACCGGGTGATCGCGGAGAAGCTGCACGAGATCGTGACCACCCACACCCCCGAGCTGCTGCCGAAGACCTGGTACGGCATGCCGGCCTACGCCCGCGACGGCAAGGCGGTGGTGTTCTTCAAGCCGGCGGCGAAGTTCAAGGTGCGCTACGCCGAGGTCGGCTTCAACGAGCCGGCGCAGCTCGACGACGGCGACATGTGGCCGACGGCGTACGCGGTCGTCGCCATGAACGACGCGGTGGCGAAGAAGCTGACGACCCTGGTGAAGAAGGCCGCCGGCTGACGGGGGCTACGAGCCGGCGGACCCGAGCAGAGCCTCGAGGCAGGCGGCCAGGACCCGGCCGATGATCTGGCCGGTGGCGACGCCGACGAGGACGAGCACGACGAGGGCGCCCAGCATGATCCACACCCGGTGGTCGCTGGGGTGGTCGGGCGGACCGGGCGGCCCCAGGTGGGCGGCGTGGTGCCGCACGGCCATGACTGCCTACTCGGTCCCGAAGCCCGGGAGCGGCGTGCTGGCGATCGGGTGGGCCGGCTCGGGCGGTGTCTCCACGCGGATCACGTGGTGGTCGGGGTAGACGTCACCCGGTGCGAACGTGGTGGGCGACTCGTCGGCGACCACGATCAGGCTCGCGAGGTCCGACCAGCGGGCGACGACGTCGTCGACGTCGTCCTCGCTCGCGCAGAGCTCGCACGTCAGCAGCTCCTCGTGGTCGTAGACGCGCACCGCGATGGTCAGTGTGCTGATGTCCAGGGTCCCTGCGGACATGGTCCTTCCTCCTCCGTACTGGCTTCACACCCAGCCTGCGCCGCGCGCCGGGCGGGCGTCAGGGACCAAGGTCCCCCCGGGCCGGGGCGGCAGTCACGCGCTCTGCCCGGGCCCTGCGCACCAGCCGGTCAGGTGGTCGCGGGCCGGCGCGCGGCCGCACGCCGCCGGACGGGGCGGACGACGGCGTACGCACCCATGCTGAACAGGCTGAGCAGCATCAGGTGGATCCCGGCGGCATCCGCGACGCCCACCGAGGCGAAGGCGCCCGGCGCGGCGAGGGCCCAGCCGCGCACCTGACGGCTCCCGGACGAGCCGGTGGAGGCCCAGGTCGCCAGGTGCTCGCAGTTGTTGCGCACCAGGTGGTAGTCCTGGCTGCCCGGGCGCGACTCGGCGTTCGCGACGACCTCGTCGGCCGGCAGCCGGTTGCGGTGCACCCGCACGCGCAGCTCGGAGGTGCCGGTGAAGTCGGCCAGGGTCGTCCGCTCGACGCGACGGCCGGGCCGCCGCCCGCCGGAGAAGTGGATCACCGTGCCGTCGCCGCAGTCGATGCCGTGGTGGCTGTAGCGCCGACCCCGCCGCACGAAGAGGTGGTCCCCGCGGCTCATGCCGGTGAGGACGACGGGGTGCCCGCCGCGGGCTGGTCGAACACGAACCGTCGGAACGCCCAGAAGCGGGTGGCGGTCGCGACGCCGAGCCCGAGCACGTTGGCCGCGAGGTTGTCGGCCAGAGGGCTGCTGAGCCCGAGCACGTAGCGGCTGATCCACAGGAACAGCACGGGGATGGCCATCGTGACCGCACCCAGGGCGAAGAACCGCACCAGGCCGGTCGCCGGGTCACGCACGTCGCGGTCGCGGAACGTCCACGTCCGGAGGCCCACGAAGGCCAGGGCCCCGGCCGCGGCATTCGCGAGCACGTACGCCGCGATCGGCTGGTCGGCCATCGGCGCCGCGCCCGGCCCCCACCCGTGGACGAGGGCGTTGAAGCCCAGGATCGACACCAGCGTCGCCACGCCACCGACGGCCAGGAAGCGGACGACCTCGCCGAGGAGGTGCCTCACCCGGACTCCTCGGGTCGCGGTGGACGTCACTGCGTCGACGGTACCGGCGGCGCGAAGGTCCGTTCGCATCGGCGCGAGGGCCGGTGCAGCGGGTCGGTCCCGGTGCAGGAAGGCCAGCACGACCAGCCTGCGCCCCGCCGACGTGTCGGTCGGTGGGGCGCAGGAGCGGGTGCGCGAGCGGGTCAGTCGACGCTGTACGGCGTGGGGCGGAAGCCCTTGACGAGCATGTAGGTGCCGACGGAGAGCTCCCAGACCGCGATCGGCAGGGTCAGCAGCAGGGCCGGGCCGGTCATCAGCGTGAGGTGGCCGAAGACCACCAGCACCGCGGCGGTGATGAGCAGCGGGGCGCCGATGAGACCGAGGGTGGGGATCCAGCGCGGCACCAGGCCCGACTTGTGGAGGAGGGTGCCGAAGAGCAGGGCGTTCAGGGCGGGCATGAGCCCGGGGCCGAACAGGAAGGTCCAGTCGCGGACGTCGACCAGCGCCTGCGCGGTGGTGGCCAGGCCGGCGGCGTCGCTGCCGAGGTCCTGCCGCAGGGTGACGACGGCCATCAGGCTGACGACACCGGTCATGATCACGGCCGCCTCCATGGTGCGCGAGATGACGAAGCCGAGGGCGAGCGACTGGTTCACCCGCCGGACGACCGGGAAGACCGCGACCGCGGTGCCGATGGCGGTCAGGGCGTTGACGACGTCGAGCAGGCAGCCCGCGAGCACCTGGGTGTCGTGGCCCGGCCCGAGCACGTACGCCGCCGGGTCGTCGAGCAGCGGCGCGATCAGCGGGAGCGCCGGGATCGAGGCGGCAAAGGTGATCAGGTACAGCAGCCCGGCGACGCGGGCGTGCCGCAGGGCGGAGTCGCTGGCCCGCACCGGCGCGGTGCGCGGTGCGACGGGAGCGGTGGTCGTGGTGGTCATCTCAGTCTCCTCGGGTGGGGTGCGGCGGGTCGGGCTCGACCCGGACGAGCGAGAGCAGCGGCAGGCCGAGGTCACGGACCTGGGCGAGCAGCCCGTGCAGGGCCGCCTGGTCGGCGACGCGGGCCCGGACGACGGTGGTGCCGTCGGCCCCGGGCGTGACACCCGCACCGTCGAGCCAGGCCGACCACCGCTGGTCGAGGTGCCCGCTCAGGCGGATCTCGTACCAGCCGTCGTCGCTCGGCCGGGTGCTGGCGTCCACGGGTGCTCCTGCTGCTCGGTGACGGGATCTCGTCGTCCGTCTCGGTTGTCGAGCACGCTAGGAACGGAGGTGGGGAGCGGACGTCCCCACAGGTGGTGACCGGGGTGGGGATCCTGCGGGTCCCCGCTCAGCGCGGGTGGCGCAGCAGGCCCAGCTGGTGGGCCCGGGTGACGGCCGCGCGGCGGCTGTTCACGCCGAGCTTGGCGTAGATGTGCTTGGTGTGGGTGCGCACGGTGTGCAGGGAGACGACCAGCTCGCGGGCGATGGCCGGCCCGTCGAGCTCGGAGGCGAGGAGGCGCAGCACCTCGAGCTCGCGCTCGCTCAGCGGGTCGACGAGCACCTGCGGCACCGGCACCGAGGCGGCCGGCGTCGTGGTCGCACCGTCGGTCAGCACCCGGACGAAGCCCTCCCGCTCGGCCAGCAGCCGCGCCCGCTCCAGCGCGGTCACGGCGCCGGGTCGGTCGCCCCGGTCACGTCGTACGCCGGAGAGCAGGACGAGCGCCTCGATCTGCGCGCGCACCCGTCCCCCGGTCTCCGCGTCCGCGAGGAGCCGCTCGAGCAGCGACTCCGCGCCGGCGAGCTCGCCGTCGGCCACCAGCAGCCGGGCCAGCGTCAGGTGCTCGTGCTCGCGGAGGTACGACGGGGCGTCGTCGGCCGACAGGTTCCGGCGGCGCGCCCAGGCGCGGGCGGCGTCCAGGTCGCCGAGGGCGAGCCGGACCCGGGCCAGCCGCGAGGCGAGCGGCCGGACGTCGGGCGAGAAGTCGCCGACGTGCACGCGCTGCGCCTCCTCGAGCAGCTCGACCGCAGCGCCGCGGTCGCCCTCGGCCTCCCGCAGCCCGGCCATGGCCGCCCGCCAGCGGTAGGGGTGCTGGGGCAGCCCGGCCACCTCCCCGAGCTCGTCGCTGCGCCGGAGGTGCTCCGCGGCGGCAGCGAGGTCACCGCGCTCGAGGGCCAGCCCGGCGAGGCCGTCGTGCATGTCGGCGGTGCCGCGCAGGTCCGGCGCGACGGTCGCCCCGAGCACCAGGGCGTCCTCGAGGGTGGCGCGGGCGTCGTGCAGCCCGCCGAGTGCCACCTGCAGGTCGGCCACGGCGATCGAGCACCCGAGCACGTCCGCGACGTGGCCGATCTCGCGCAGGCCCGCAGCGGCGGCGCGGTAGTCGCGCAGGGCCCCGGCGAGGTCTCCCCGCGTCCACGCCGCCAGCCCGAGCAGCGCGGACGCACCGGCTGCGACGAGGGTGTCGCCGCGCCCGGCGGCGAGCTCCGCGGCCGCCGTGGCATGGCGGGTGGTGCCGGCCAGGTCGCCGCCGAGGAGGGCGAGCGCCGCGCGGTACATGCGGACCGTCGCCGGCACCCCGGCCAGCGCCTCGCGGTCGGCCACGACGAGCTCGTCGGCGGGCAGGTGGAGCATCCGGTCGACCTCGTCGAGCCGCTGCGCGACGCCCTCGGGCCGGTTGCTGCTCATCAGGCCGCCCGCGAGCCCGAGGGCCAGGAGCGGGCGGCGGTCGGTGACGTCCGGGGGCAGGGCCTCGACCCAGCCGACGATCACCGCCTCGCGCCGCTCGCGCTGCAGTCCCGGGACGGCCCGCTCGACCAGGTCGGCCGCCCGCTCGTCGTCACCGGCGGCCAGGGCGTGCCGGACGGCCGCGGCGGCGTCACCCTGCTCGTCGTACCACTGGCTGGCGCGGCGGTGGAGCGCGGTGACCCGGTCGGGGTGCTCGGCCTGCAGGTGCGCCCCGAGCACGTCGGCGAAGAGGTGGTGGTAGCGGTACCAGCGGCGGTGGTCGTCGAGCGGCACCACGAAGAGGTTCTCCCGCTCGAGGCGCTCGAGCAGGCGGCGCGACCCCGACGTGCCGGTGACCGTGTCGCACAGCGGGCCGGTGAGCCGCTCGAGGACCGAGGTGCCGAGCAGGAAGTCGCGCACCTCGGCGGGCTGTCGGTCCAGCACCTCCTCGACGAGGTAGTCCACGACGTAGCGGTCGTCGCCGGCGAAGCCCGCGATGAACGACGTCCGGTCCTCGCGGCCGGTGAGCGAGATCGCGGCGAGGTGGAGCGCCGCGATCCAGCCCTCGGTGCGATCCGCGAGCGAGGCGAGGTCGTCGCCCGCGAGGTCGACGCCGCTGGCCACGAGGTACGCGCCGGTCTCCTCGGTCGTGAACCGCAGGTCGGTGGCCCGGACCTCGGTCAGCTCCCCGCGGGCGCGCAGCCGGGCCAGCGGCAGGGCGGGGTCGGCCCGCGTGCCGAGCGTCAGGCGGACCTGCGGCGGGAGGTGGTCGACGAGGAAGGCCATGCCGGGCTGCACCTCGGGACCGTCGGCGAGGTGGTAGTCGTCGAGCACCACCTCGAGGTCGTCGGGCAGCACGCTGAGCTCGTTGAGCACCCCGGTCAGGACCGACTCGACCGGCGCCTGACCGCTCTGCAGCAAGGTCAGCCCCGCCGCGGCCGTGCCGGGCGCGGCTCGCTCCACGGCGGTCAGCAGGTAGGCCCAGAACGACCCCGCCTGCCGGTCGCCCTCGTCGAGCGACACCCAGGCGACGCGCGGGTCGTCGGCGCCCTGGTCCTCGCCGTACCAGCTCGTGAGGAGGGTGGTCTTCCCGAAGCCGGCCGGTGCCGCGACCAGCGTGAGCCGCGTCCGGGCCGCCGCCGCCGGGCGCGCCAGCCGCGCACGTCGTACGACGTCGGGCCGGGTGCGCGGCCGGAAGAGCTTGGACTCGACCAGGGGCAGGTTCGCGTCCACGCGCCCATTGGACCGCGCCCGTCCCCGGGTCGGCAACGCCGGGCGCCGCCGGTCCGTCCCGTGCCGCTCAGCGCCACGGGTCGCCGGCGGCGCGCACGTAGCGGCGCCAGACGTGGTCCCAGGGGGTGACCGCGATGATCACCACGACCAGCGAGCAGTTGACCGCCACCTCGGAGGTGGCGGCGTCGAGCCCGCCGTCGAGGAAGCGGGGCAGCGCGACGGTGGTCAACCACAGGACCTTCCAGGTGGTCTCGAACAGCAGGACGGGCAGCAGGGCGACGGGGTGTCGCAGCCCGAGGAGGGCGAGCAGGGACATCGCGGTGAGCAGCGCCCAGGTGACCCCCTCGAAGAGCGGCAGCGCGTGCGCGTCGGGGAGCAGCGGCCACTTCCTGACGGCGAGGCCGAGGCCCATCAGCAGGTAGCCGGCACGCATCGCGTTGACGCGGCGCACGGACAGCGGGCGCGAGGCGGTGGCGGGGAGGTGGGCGATGGTGGACATGGGGTCCTCCTCGGGTGGGCGTCGTGGGTGGGTGGGTGAGGTCAGGCGGGTGACCACTCGTCGGCGAGCAGCGCGTAGCCGACGACGTCGAGCCACCGCCCGGAGCGGTGGAGGGACTCGCGGACGGCGTGCAGCTCGCGGCGCATGCCGACCCGCTCCATGAGCCGCCAGGAGGCGTCGTTGTCGAGGAACGAGTTGGCGTGCACGCGCCGTACGCCGAGGTCGGCGAAGCAGTGGCGCAGCAGCTCGCGGACGGCCTCGGTGGCGTAGCCGTGGCCCTCGTGCGCGGGGTCGAGCACCCAGCCGAGCTCGGCCTGCGCCCCACGGGCGCCGTCGGCGACGTCGAGCTGGGCCCAGGCGTCCTCGCGACGCAGCATGAGGTCCGCGACCACCTGGCCGTCGGGCCCGTGGCCGAGCTGGACGACGACGGTGGTGGCGAGCCGCCCAGGATCGGTGAAGAGCTCGCGGTAGCCGGCGAGGGTGTCGGGGCAGCCGGTGAGCCACTCGTTGACGGCGGCGTCCTGCCGGAACCGCCAGGTCGGGTCTGCGTCCGCGGGTGTGGCCGCGCGGAGCGTGAGCCGGTCGGTGTGCAGGGGGTGCGGCAGCGCCGGCGGCGGCACGGCGGGCGGGGCCGCGGCGGCGTGGAGGTCGAGGAGCGTGACGCCGAGGTCGCGCAGACCCGCGAGCACGCCGTGCAGCTGGGCCTGGTCGGCGACCGGGCCCGCGAGGGTGCTGGTACCGCCGTTGGACCGGGTGATGGCGAGGCCGCCGAGCCGCGCGGACCAGTGGTCGTCGAGGTGCCCGTCGACGCGGATCTCGTAGCGGGCCCCGCTGGTGGTGGTCATGCCGGCACCTCCGTCGTCGTCGCGAAGGCTCGGGTCCGGTGCGCCCTCAGCCGCGCGGGACGGCGGATCACCCACTCGGCGACGGCGAGGTTGATCACCCACCCGGACGTCTTCAGCAGGTCGCCGGTGAGGTCGCCGTGGCCGAGCAGCACCTCGCCGAAGCCCTCGCTGAAGACCTGCGTGCCCGCGCCGAGGCTGACCGCGTAGGCGCGGATCATCCAGGCGCGGTGGGCCGGGATGTCGCGCCGGCGGATCGCGGTGACACCGAGCACGACGAACGCCGCCACCAACGGGGCCACGACGAGGCGGACGCCGTACAGGAGGTCTCCGGTGCCGGGCTGCGGCGAGTAGAGCAGCGTCACCCACAGCCCCGACGTGGCGACGACGAGCGCCGCCGGCACCAGGGCTCGACCGGCGCGGCGGTGCCAGGCCGGGTGGCGCCGCCGGAGTCCCGCCGACATCTGGAAGGCGCCGCCGAGTGCGTAGACGGCGGCGGCGACGAGGTGGAGGCTCAGGGCGACCGGGAACCCGGACGCGAACCGCTCGTCGGCGGGCATCACGGCCGGCCCGCCCAGCCGCTCCACGAGCCGCAGGCCACCAGCGGTGAGCGGGACGACCGACAGCGCGACGAGGGCCAGCGGGACCGCCCAGCCGGTGTTGCCGGCCGGATGGTCCGCAGCGGTGCGGCGCAGCGTCATCGCGCGACGCTCTCGGCGACCGGGGTACGTCGGACCGGGGCGACGGCGGGGGTCGAGCCGGTGCTGCGCCACAGCGACACGCCGAGACCGATGAGGGCGATGGCCTCGGGGACGGCCATCGGACGGTCGAACGCCTCGGGCAAGAAGGCCAGCGACGCGGTCGCGACCGTGCTGACGGCCAGCAGGGCGGCCGCCCAGCGGGCCAGCACGCCGGAGCGGACGAGCGCGATCCCGAAGACCAGCCCGCCGAGCATGTAGCCCACCCCGGTCACGTTGAAGAGCAGCTGCACCGAGCCGATGTCCCCCTCGGGCACCGCACCGACGGCGGAGGCCACGACGTCGTTGACGAAGCCGGGCTGCGTGTCGACCAGCTGGGGCAGCACCACGGCGGCGATGACCTGGGTCGCGAACATGCTCAGGTAGCCGACAGCGAACAGGAGGTAGCCGGTCAGGCCGAGCACGCCCATGCGGGTGTGCTGCCGCAGGTACATCCCGGTGATCCCCGCGAGGGCGAGCACGCTCATCACCATCTTGGCGCAGCTGCGCGCCACCCACTGCGTGGTCTCCGTCGTGAACGCGTCGTGGGGAGGATGGTTGACCTGGACGGCGATGAAGATGCCGCCCGCGACCGCCGCTGCGGCGCCGGCGGCCTTGACGAGGCTGGTGGTGGTGACGGTCATGGCGGTGCTCCCTGGTCGGGGCCCGACGGTGCGTCGGGCGATGACCGGAACCTAGGGAGCGGGCTGGTGAGCCCGCCTCACATGACGATGTGAACGCCGATGTGAACGCCGACGTGAACGCCGTGGTGGACGTGGTCGTGGACGTCGTCGCGCTACAGCAGGCCGCGCTCCTGCGCCTCCCGGACGGCGGCACGGCGGGTGTTGACGCCGAGCTTGGTGAAGATGTTCTTGGTGTGGGTGCGGAAGGTGTTGACGGAGACGTAGAGCTGCCGGGCGATCTCGGGCCCCGCGAGGTCGGTGGCGAGCAGCCGGAGCACCTCGAGCTCACGCTCGCTCAACCCCTCGACCAGGCCTCGCGTCGCCGCGGACGGCTCTGGCGCCACGGGGACGATCGTCGCCGTGAGCACCTGCGCGGCGAGGTCGGCGGCCGGCTCACCCGGACGCGCCGCGGCCCGGTGCAGGAGCGCTGACATCGGCTCGCCCTCGTCGAGGAACAGCCGGCGGTGGCCAACGGGTACGCCGAGCGCCAGGGCCCGGTCGAGGTCCTGGAGCGCGGCGCGGTCGTCGCCGCGCCGGTGGTGTGCGAGGACCCGGACCACGAGCGCGTCCAGCGTGCTGCCCCCACGGCCGGCCGCCTCGGCGACGGCCAGCACGGCGCCGGTCAGTCGCTCGACCCGGTCGAGCCCGTCGTCTCCCGCCGGGTGCTGGGCGACGACCAGCCGGGCGAGCGTGAGCGCGTCGTACTCGTGGAGGTAGGACGGCACGTCGTCGAGGGACCCGGCGTGCTCGTCGGCCCAGTCCCGGACAGCCGGCAGGTCCCCCCGGGCGACCTGCACCCGGGCCCGCTGCGCGGCGATCGGCCGGACGTCGGGGAAGAAGCCGGGGACGTAGCGCGACCCGGCCGCGTCCAGTGCCGCCACGGCGCCGTCGAGGTCGCCCCGGGCGCGCAGCCACCACGCGGACGCGGTGTGCCAGCGGTAGCGGTTCTCCGGGAGCGACGCGCGCTCGCCGAGCGCCTCGGCCACGGTCAGGTGGTGCTCCGCGGCACCGAGGTCGCCCTGCTCGCGCAACACGTCGGCCAGTGCGACGTGCAGGTCGCCCAGCGTCGTGAGCGGTGGCCCGGGCTGGTTCTCGGCAGCGGCGAGCGCCGCCTCGAGCAGGCGCCGCGCCTCGTCGGGACGCCCGCGGGCGCGCCACATCTCGGCCAGCACCACCGTGGCGCCGAGCTCGTCGGCGCGGTTGCCCGCGGCGCGAAGGCTGCTCACGGCCTCGGTGAAGGTCGCGACCGCGGTCACCAGGTCGCCGTCGGCCCAGGCCGCCAGGCCCAGGAAGCCGGCGGAGGCGCCGCGCGGGAAGTGGTCGTCCGGACCGGCGAGGTCGAACGCCCGCCGGGCGTGGGCGACGGTCCCCCCGGTGTCGCCACGGGCCTGGGCGACGGAGGCGCGGTAGACCTCCACCATGGCCGGCAGGCCGGAGAGCTCGCGCTCGCGCGCCCGTTGCGCGACCGGGCCACCCGGCGTGGCCACCGCCGCCGCACCCGTGCCGGTCACGAGGCCGGCGTCGGCGACGTCGAGCCAGGCATCCAGGCCGTCGAGGTCGCCCGCCGACAGCCGGGTCCAGGCGAAGCCCACGGCGAGCAGGGGGCGCCGGCGGAGCACGTCGTCGGGCACGGCACGGAGCCAGTCGCCCAGGGTGCGGTCCTCGCGCCGGGTGCGCAGCCCCGGCAGGGCGAGCTCGAGCAGGTCGGCGGACAGCTCCGGGTCGTCGGCGGCCAGGGCGTGGGGGTAGGCGTCGACGAGCCGGTCCTCCGCGGCGTACCAGCGGGCCGCCGCGCGGTGGAGGCGTCGTACGCGCCCGGGGTCCTGCGCTGCCGACCGTGACCGCAGCGCGTCGGCGAACAGGTGGTGGTAGCGCCACCACCGTCGATGGTCGTCGAGGGGTACGACGAACAGGTTGGCGCGCTCGAGCTCCTCGAGCGCCTGCTGGCCGTCGGCACGGCCGGTCAGCGCGTCGCACAGCGGCCCGCTGAGCTCCTCGAGCACGGAGGTGTCGAGGAGGAAGGCCCTCACCTCATCGGGCAACCGGTCGAGCACCTCCTCGAGGAGGTAGTCGAGCACCAGCCGGTGGCTGCCCGCGAAGCCCTCGATCAGCTTCCCCACGTCCGGGCCCCCTCCGGGCCCGCGGCCGACCGACAGCGCGGCGAGCTGGAGCCCGGCCGCCCAGCCCTCGGTCCGGTCCTCGAGCGCATCGACCTGCGGGGGCTCGAGGCCGAGACCCATGACCTCGTTGAGGAACGCCGTGGCCTCGGGGCCGGTGAAGCGCAGGTCGGAGGCGCGGACCTCGATCAGCTCCCCCCGCGCACGCATCCGCGCCAGCGGCAGCGGTGGGTCGGCCCGGGTCGTCATCGCCAGCGTGACCTGGGGCGGCAGGTTGTCGACGAAGAAGCCGACCGCCTCGTGCACGGCCGGGGTGGTGACGACGTGGTAGTCGTCGAGCACCAGCACGACCGGGCCGGGCAGCGCGTCGAGGTCGTCGAGGAGGCTGACCAGCACGGCGTCCACCGGGATCCCGCGGTCGGTGTCGAGCAGTGCCGCCGCCTCCTCGCCGACCCCCGACCCGTCGGGCGCCGCGACCCGGACCGCCGCCACCAGCAGGGTCAGGAAGCGGCGCAGGTCGTCGTCCGTGGCGTCGAGCGACACCCAGCCCACCGTGGCCGGGGGGTCGCCCTCGAGCCACTGCGCCACGAGCGTGGTCTTGCCGAAGCCCGCCGGGGCCGCGACGAGCACCAGGCGGGGTCGCGGGCCGGAGGCCCCCGGCAACCGGCCCGTCAGCCGGGCGCGGGGCACCAGGGCCCGGCGGGGTCGCGGCAGGTGCAGCTTGGTGGCCGGGACGGACGAGCTCACCCGTCGTCCTGCCCGTCGGCCCGCACGTGCATCCGCTCCCCCGGTCGCCCGAAGATGCTGAGCACCTCGGCGGGGCCGTCGCCGGCACTGCCGAACCAGTGCGGCACCTGGGTGTCGAACTCCGCCGCCTCGCCCGCCACCAGCACCTCGTCGCGGTCGCCGAGCACCAGCCGCATCCGACCCGCCAGCACGTAGAGCCACTCGAACCCGTCGTGGGCCCGCGGGCTGGGCGTGGTCTGGGTCGCCGGGATCACGATCTTCCACGCCTGCACGCCGCCGGGGTGGGTCAGCGGGACGACGGTCCGGCCGTTGACGCGGCGGGGCTTGAGGCGGATCCGCGGATCGCCGACCTCGGGCGCGCCGACCAGGTCGTCGAGCGGCACGCGGTAGGTCTGCGCGAGCGGCAGCAGCAGCTCGAGGCTCGGCTTGCGCTGACCGTTCTCCAGTCGGGAGAGCGTGCTCTTGGAGATCCCGGTGCGGGCCGCGGCGTCGGTCAGCGTGAGCCCGCGCTGCTCCCGCACCCGGCGCAGGCGGAGCCCGACCCGGTCGAGCGCCGCGGCGATGCCCTCGTCGGTCACCCGCCCATTGGACCCTGCGTTCCCGGAAACGGCAACGAACGTTGCCGGCCGGTCCAGCCGCCGCCACGCTGGGGGCATGGACGAGAATGAGTACGACGTGGTGGTCGCCGGCGGCGGCGCCGCCGGCCTGTCGGCCGCGCTGGTGCTGACCCGGGCCCGCCGCCGGGTGGCGGTGGTCGACGCCGGCAGCCCGCGCAACGCGCCGGCCGCGCACATGCACGGCTACCTCGGCTCCGACGGCCTGCCGCCGTCCGAGCTCCTGGCCGCCGGGCGCGAGGAGGTCGCCGGGTACGGCGGGCACCTCGTCGCCGGCACCGTCACCGGCATCGCGCCGCTCGCCGCCACCCCGGAGCGCCCGCGGGCCTTCGAGGTGGGGCTGGACGACGGGCGGGTGCTGCTGGCCCGCCGCGTGGTCGTCACCACGGGCCTGCGCGACGTCCTGCCGGACCTGCCCGGCGTCCGCGAGCGCTGGGGCCGTGACCTGCTGCACTGCCCCTACTGCCACGGCCACGAGGTGCGCGACCAGCCCCTCGGTGTCCTGGGCGGGACGCCCGAGAGCGTGGCGCACGCGCACCTGGTGCGCCAGTGGGCGCACGACGTCGTCTACTTCAGCAACGGCACGGAGCTGACCGGGCCCGAGCGCGAGGCCATGGTCGCCCGCGCGATCGGCGTCGTCGACGGCCCGGTCGCCCGGCTGGTGGTCGAGGACGACGCGATCTGCGGCGTCGAGCTCGAGGACGGCCGGGTCGTGCCGCGGACCGCGGTCTTCGTCCGCCCCGACTTCACGCCCCACGACGACCTCCTGACCGGCCTCGGCTGCGCCACCCACGACACCGGCTGGGTGGCCGTCGACCCGACGGGCGCGACCAGCGTCCCCGGCGTCTGGGCCGCGGGCAACGCCGTGAACCCCCGCGCCCAGGTGGTCACCGCGGCCGGCGAGGGCTCGGCCGCCGCGATCGCCGTCAACAACGACCTCGTCGACGAGGACACCGCTCTCGCCCTCGCCGCCTTCTAGGCCGAACCGTCACCCAGATCGGTCGAGCCGTCACTCAGATCGGTCGAGCCGTCACTTCCGTCGTACCGCCGAGCCGCAACTGACGGTTCGCGTGATCTGAGTGACGGTTCGACACCACCCCACCGAAGGAGAACCCCGTGAACGACGACGCCGCTGCCGTGATCCGGCCGGTCGGTCCGCCGACGAAGCACCAGCTCGCGCTGATGATCTGGATCGCGGTCTTCCCGACCCTGACCCTGCTCAACCTGACGCTGGGGCCCTACCTGTCCGACCTGGGCGTGGTGCCGCGCACCTTCGTGCTGGCCACCGTCGCCGTGCCGATCGTGATCTACGGCGTGATGCCGCGCCTGCACCGGGCGCGGGCCCGGCTGCTGTCGCGCTGATCCCGACGCCGGTCGAGAACGGCGGCCGCGACGTCAGCCCTCGGCGGCGACGTCGCGGCCGTCGGCGGTGTGCGGGTCCTCGTCGATGGCCTCGACGGCCTCGGTGAGCTCGGTCTCCGTGGCCCGACGCCGGTCGAGGTGTACGCCGGCGATCATGCAGCGCACCGAGCCGCCGGCGAGCTCGATGGTCTGGATCTCGACCGACACGATCGAGCACGACTCCTCGATGGCCGCCACCTGGTCGGGTCGCAGGCTGCGCCGGGCGCGCTCCGACATCGCCATCACGTAGTGGCGCTTGCCGGTCGCGGTGCGACCGCACAGCTCGACCGCGTTGCCGGCGAACTCGCGCACCTGCTCCTCGGAGATCTCCACGACGGTCCGGCCGTTGACCGACAGCCGCTCGCGCACCTGTTCGCGACGGTGCTTGTCGGGGATCATCTCCAGCGCGAAGAGCGCGACATCCGTGCCGACGCAGCCGATCACGTTGGTGTGGTAGACCGGCACGCCGTCGGAGTCGACGGCGTCGAAGGCCATCGGCTCGTAGCCGAAGTCGGTGCAGAACCGCTCGAGCACGTGGGTGTCCGCACGGTGGCTGCGCGCGGCGTACGCCACCCGCGAGACGTGGTCGAGCACCATCGCGCCGGTGCCCTCGAGGAAGATGCCGTCGGGCTCGAGGCCGGAGTAGTCGACGATCGTCTGCACCCGGTACTCCGACTTGAGCATCTCGAGCACGTCGGCGCGGCGCTCGTGGCGCCGGTTGGAGGCGTACATCGGGTAGACCGCGACCATGCCGCCGGCGTGGGTCGAGAGCCAGTTGTTGGGGAAGACGCTGTCGGGCCGGGTGTGGTCCTCGTCGGAGAAGACGTGCACCCGAACCCCGGCGCCGCGCAGGGCGTCGGCGAGGGCGTCCATCTCCGCGAGGGCCTTGAGCGCCGTCTCCTCGTCGGACTGCCCGGCTGGCAGGTCGGACTGGAAGGCGTTGTCGGCTGCCGTCGCCGGGTTGGGCAGGAAACGCTCGGCGCGGACGAGGACGACAGCGGAAGGGGCCTGGGCACTCACGACCCGCGAATGTAGCAACCCCGCGACCGAGCCGTCGCATCGCGAGGGTGCTCGGGCGTCGGCCGGGGCACGTCCCTCGTGGGTGACTCCATCTCCGCGAGCCGCGGGTTCTCGCCGCCGCGCCGCGTGGCGGGCAGCCGGATCCGTACGGCGCTCGGCCGTGACCTGCGGGAACGTTGAGCTCGTCGGTGTCGGAGTCGGTGCTCGGCACGCTGGCCACGGTCTGCCACGTCCCGCCCCGGCGGACCTGCAGGTCGTAGGTGACCACCAGCCCCGATGGCCGTGCCCAAATACCCCCGGGGGTATGATGGTGACACCAGTCCCCCCAAGGAGCACCCGTGTCCGTCACCTCCCCGACCTGCTCGACGACCTCGTGGCACGTCCAGCGCATCCTGTTCCTCGTCGCCGGGCTCGTGACCCTCGCCGGCGTCGTCCTCGGCGTCCTCGTCTCGCCGTGGTTCCTGCTCGTCCCTGCACTCGTCGGCGCGAACCAGCTGCTCATGGTCGCCGTCGGCTGGTGCCCGATGTCCCTGCTGCTGCGCCGGCTCGGCGTCTCGGACGCCGGCTGATCCCGGCGCACGTGGAGACGCCGGCTCGCCCCCTCACCGGCACCCTGCCTCCCTGGGAGGCGGTGCTGGCCGTGGTCGCGCACCCCGACGACGAGTCGTTCGGCCTCGGGGCGGTGCTCGACGCGTTCGCCCGGACGGGCTGCTCTGTCTCGCTGCTGTGCCTCACCCGGGGTGAGGCATCGACCGTGCACGGGACCGACGGCGACCTGCGCACCCTGCGCACGGCCGAGCTGTCCGACGCTGCCGCGACCCTCGGGTTGGCCTCGGCCACCCTCGGCGAGCACCCGGACGGCGAGCTGGCGGTCGAGCCACGCGCCGAGCTCGCCGCGGAGGTGGTCCGAGCGGCGGTCGAGGCCGTGGCCGACGGCCTGGTCGTCTTCGACCCGAGCGGTGTCACCGGCCACCCCGACCACGCTGCCGCCACCCGCGCCGCGGTCGAGGCCGCCGACGAGCTCGGGCTGCCGGTGCTCGCCTGGACGCTGCCGCTGACGGTGGCCCAGCAGCTCAACGAGGAGTGCGGGACCCGGTTCGTCGGCCACCCACCGTCCGAGGTCGACGTCGTGGTCGCCGTGACGCGGGACCGCCAGGTCGAGGCCAGCCGCGCCCACGTGAGCCAGGCGATCCCCACGAGCGTCCTCTGGCGTCGCCTGGACCTGCTCGGTGACACGGAGCACCTGCGCTGGCTCCGGCCCCCGGACGGCCGACGGTCCGGACCCTAGGCCAGGCAGGCCCGCGGGAGCTCGAACCACCGCAGGTGCTCGAAGTCGCGCGACACGGCGTCCTCGGGGCTGTCGTCCGCCGGCGGGGTGGCCGCCTCGAGGAGGCGCCGGCCCGCGGCGAGGTGCTCGGCCAGCGCGGACTCGGGAGCGGTGCGGCGGTGACGCCGGTAGACCATCGTGCCCTCGTCGTCGTAGCCGACCTGGCCCAGCCGCAGAGGCGGCTCGACGGGGCCGTCGCGGTGCACCCAGATGCCGCGCTCGACGTCGAAGCGGTAGCTGGCGAGCAGCCGCCACCCGTGCTGCGCCACGAGCGCGACGGCCTCGAGGAGGTAGGCGAAGACCGCCTCGGAGGTGAAGTAGTTGAAGCTGACCCGCACCCAGCCGGGCTTGATGCCCTCGCAGCCCCGCGTGATCTCGCGCTCGAACTCGTGGGAGCGCTCGAGGTCGATGCCGAGCAGGCGGTGACCGTAGGGGCCGGCGCACGAGCAGCCGCCGCGCGACTGGATGCCGAAGAGGTCGTTGAGCAGCGCGACCACGTAGTTGTGGTGCAGGTAGCGCCCGCTCGGGCCGCGGACGACGAAGGAGACGATCGAGAGCCGCTCGGCCGCCGGGTTGCCGAGGATCTCGATGCTCGGCTCGCGCGACCAGCGCTCCAGGGCCCGGCGCACGTAGCTCTCCTCGTGCTCGCGGATCACGTCGATGCCGACGGCTTCCTTGAGCTGGAAGACCAACCCGGCCCGGATCGACTCCACGATGGCGGGGGTGCCGCCCTCCTCGCGGTGCACGGGGTCGGTGAGGTAGCGGTGGTCCTCGGGGTTCACGTACGCGACGGTGCCGCCGCCCGGCACGTCCGGCACGCGGTTGGTCAGCAGCGCGCGTCGTACGACGAGCACGCCGGGCGTCGAGGGTCCGCCGATGAACTTGTGCGGCGAGAGGAAGACGGCGTCCTTGTAGCAGAGCGGGTCGTCGGCGACGGGGCCGTCCATCTCGATCTTCACGTAGGGCCCGGCAGCCGCGAAGTCCCAGAAGGACAGGGCGCCGTGGCGGTGCAGCAGGGTCGAGATGCCCGCGGTGTCGCTGAGGATGCCGGTCACGTTGCTGGCCGCCGAGAAGCTGCCGATCTTGAGCGGGCGGTCGGCGTGGCGGACGAGCTCGGCCTCCAGCACCGCGAGGTCGATGTGCCCGTCGGTGTCGGCCGGGATCGACACGACGTCGGCGATCGACTCGCGCCACGGGATCTCGTTGGAGTGGTGCTCGAAGGGGCCGAGGAAGACGACGGGCCGTTCGTCGGCCGGGATCCGGTCGACGAGGTGGTAGCGGTCCTCGAGGCCCGACGGGATCCGCAGGCCCAGCACACCGATCAGCTTGTCCACCGCGCCCGTGCAGCCCGACCCGGCGAAGATCACGACGGTGTCGTCGCCAGCACCCACGGCGTCGTGGATGATCGCCCGCGCGTCCTCACGCAGGCGGGTGGTCTGCAGGCCCGTGCCGCTGGACTCGGTGTGGGTGTTGGCGTAGCGGGGCAGCACCTCGTCGCGGATGAAGTCCTCGAGGAAGCCCAGCGCCCGCCCCGAGGCGGTGTAGTCGGCGTAGGTCACCCGCCGGGGGCCGAAGGGCCCCTCCATCACCTCGTCGTCCCCGATCACGCCCTCTCGGATGCGGCGCAGCAACGGGGTCTCGGGAGGTGGCTCCGGGAGCCCCTCCGCCACCAGCACGTCCTCCATGGGAGGAGCGTAGGCCCGTCCGCCCCGCTCACCCCTGCGGGTGGTCCCGTGGGGGGTTCAGGCCCGGTCGATCGGGGCACGGCACCCGGATGGCCGATGTCCGCGCGACCGTTTCCCCGCCCGGTCCGGGTGGCGCTGTCCGACGGCTTCCCGGTGCTGGTCTTCCTGGTCTCCGGGTCCGTCGTCCTGAGGCTGCCGGGGTCGTTGCCGTACGTCGTGACGGCGCGGCCGGCCCTGAGCCGCGCGACGACCTGACCTCCCGGCGGAGCCGGCGTCAGGAGAGGTCGGGCCGCATCGGCGACGCCGCGGTGAGCCCTCCGTCGACCGTGAGGCACTGGCCGGTGACGAACGCGGCGGCCGGTGAGGCGAGCCAGGCCACCACGGCGGCGACGTCGTCCGCCGTGCCGAGGCGCCCGGCGGGGTGCCGGGCGAGTGCGTCGTCGCGCGCGGCGGTGGGGTCACCGGCCTGGGCGAAGGCGTCGTCCGCCATCTCGGTGGCGATCCAGCCCGGCAGTACGGCGTTGCAGCGCACCCGCGGCCCGTGGTCGACGGCGATGGAGCGGGTCAGCGCGTGCACGAACGCCTTGGAGGCGTTGTAGAGCGCCATCGACGGGTCGGCGACCGATCCCGAGATCGAACCGATGTTGACGATCACGCCCCCACGCTCGCCCATGGCGGGCAGGACGGCGCGGCAGACCTGGAAGACCCCGCGGCAGTTGGTGCCCACCACGAGGTCCCAGTCGTCGTCGGTGCTGTCGACGACGGTGGCGACGACCTGGACGCCGGCGTTGTTGACCAGCAGCGAGACCGGCCCCGCCACCCGCTCGGCCGTGGCGGCCAGGCGCGCGGCGTCGTCCGGGTCCGACACGTCGGCCGTGACCCAGTGGACGTCGGGCGGCAGGTCGTCCGGGCGGTCGCTGCGCCCGCAGGTCACCACGACGACCCCGTCGGCGCGCAGCCGCTCGACGACCGCGCGGCCGATGCCGCGGCTGCCGCCGGTGACGAGCGCGACGTCCTCCACAGGCCCGAGCGTCCCGGGGGTGCCGGGCGTGGTCAACCCACCGGCCCGATCCGGGCCGCGCCGATGGCGACGCCGCCGGGCGGCCCACCGGCCAGCGCCATGCCGGTGACGCCCGGCCGGTCGCTGCGCCGAACCACGACGGACCCGCTGGGCCAGCGGAGCACCAGCCCGTCGGGCGTCGGCTCCACCCCGGCGCCCAGCGCGTCGCCGAAGAGCCGCTGCGTGGCGGCGAGGTCGGTGGAGCCGAGGTGGGTCGCGCCGAGACGCGCCGGTGCGCCCAGCGGAGCATCGACGGCCGGCGCCCACCATCCGGGCTCGTCGGGGAGGTCGCCCTCGGTCTGCGCGAGCTGGACGACGGTGGCGTGCACGCTGTCGGGCACCACGAAGGCCTCCTGCCACACCGGGTCGCCGTAGCTCTCCCCCACGACCTTCAGCCCGAGGTCGCGCACCCGACCGACGGCCTCGCGCAGGTCGGGCACCGTGAAGGTCAGGTGGTGCGGTCCCTCCCCGTGGCGCTCCAGGAACCGGGTCAGGAAGCCCGGGCCCGCGGGCTCGAGCAGCTCGAGCGTGGCGCCGCCCTCGTCGTCGCCCACCCGGAGCTGGAGGTAGCGGAACTCCGCCAGCGTCTCCCCCACGACCGGCACGGCGCCCAGCTCGCTGCGCAGCCGCCGCGCCCACGCCAGGGCGTCGTGCACGGCGTACGCCGTGTGGTCGAGGTCGACCCCGGCCGGGTGGGCGTGGGCACGCGTCGGCGAGGCGGTCACGTGCGGCACTCTAGGGGCCGGTGCCTGTTCAGCCGATGACCCGCACCCGCTCGCAGCCGATGAGCTCGTCGCGGTCGTCCCTCGGTCCCTGGTAACGGACGACGTCGTTGCCGGGGCCGCACCGGATGACGTCGCTCACCCCGTCGTCGGACGTCGTCACCCGGTCAGGGGCGCGACCCCCGTGCACGTGGTCCCGCCCGTCGCTGACCCCGAACGCGTCGCGGCCGCGGCCACCCACGAGCAGGTCGCGGTCGTCGGGCGCAGGGTTGCCGAACTCCGTCTCGACCCAGTCGGTCATCCAGTCACCGCCGAGGCCGCCGAAGAGGGCATCCGGCCCGGCACCACCGGTCAGCCCGTCGTCCCCGTCGCGACCGCGCAGCAGGTCGGCACGGCCCCACCCCGCGAGGTAGTCACTGCCCGGACCGCCGCCGAGCCGGTCGTGGCCGCCACCCCCTGACAGGTTGTCGCGCCCGGGCCCACCGAGCACCGTGTCGTCGCCGCGCAGCCCGGCGAGCACGTCCCGCCCCGTGCCACCGCGCAGCCGGTCGTCACCCGCGCGCCCGTCGATGCGGTCGGAACCGCCCCGCCCGCGGAGGGTGTCGGCCTGCGCTGTGCCGTGGATGACGTCGTCACCGCTGGTCCCGGTGATCGTGTCGGCGTACGCCGCACCGGCGGCCGCCGTGAGCAACCCGAGCAACCCGACGGCTGCCGCCGTCCTCCGCGCCCTCGTCCGGCGCTCACCCGTGTCCGACACCGTCCCTCTCCTCGCGCTCGACCATCCGACAGCACGAGCGCACCACGGCACGCACGGCTCCGGTAGAGAAGATGGTCCTGCCGGGACCGGCAGGTGCTGACGGCTCGGAACGTCCCGGGCCGTGGGGTGTCGGATCCGCGCCACCCCGTTCGTGGTGAGGTGGGAGGGGGTCGACCGGACCGCCCGGGACACGAGGAGATCTGAGGATGACGCACTACCTGCTGGCCGTGCACGGCCCCGTCGAGCGCAACGAGTTCGGCAACTACGGCTCCCGCGAGGAGATGGAGCAGGCCTTCGCCGACACCGGGGCGTTCAACGAGAAGCTCCACGCCGAGGGCTACTGGGTCTTCGCCGGCGGGCTCCTGCCCGCGTCCTCGGCGACGGTGGTCGACGGCACCGGCGACACCCCGCTCATCACCGACGGGCCCTACCTCGAGACCAAGGAGGTCATCGGCGGGTTCTGGGTGATCGACGCGCCCGACCTCGACGTGGCGATCCGGCTCGCGGCGGAGGGGTCGAAGGCCTGCCGGGGCAAGGTCGAGGTGCGCCCCTTCGAGGGCCTGGCCTGAGCCGCGCTACGCCGAGGCGGTGACGACCCACGAGGCGGTGACCCGCTTGCCCACGGGAAGACGGGTCACGGTCAGCGCGTCGGCGAGCTGCTCGACCATGCTGAGGCCACGACCGGTGGTGGCGTGCTCGTCGACGGACATCACGACGGGCCACCCACCGGCGTCGTCCTCGACCGTGAGCTCGACGCGACGGCCGGTCGCCGTCACCTCGAGGTCGACCTTCCCCGCTCCGGCCCGGACCGCGTTGGTGACCAGCTCGCTGGCGATCAGCGCGACGTCCTCGACGTGCAGGTCCTGGGGCAGCTCGGCCTCCGACAGGTGGTTGCGGACGTAGGTCCGCGCCAGCCGGGGCGCGTGGCGGTCTGCCGGGAGCCGGGTCCTCATGCGGTCGTCCTGCGCAGGGCGAGGACGGCGACGTCGTCGGCGGAGTCGGCGTTGCGCATGGTCTCCAGCACCTCGGCGATGAGCGACCCGAGCGGCCGCGCGCCGACCGCCTCGACGGCGGCGACCAGACGGCGGAAGCCGGTGTCGATGTCCTCGGTGCGCCGCTCGACGAGACCGTCGGTGAAGGCGATCAGGGTGGCGCCGTGGTCGAGGGTGAAGGTGCTCGGCCGGTACGACGCGGACCCGACGCCGAGAGGGGGACCGGTGCACACGCGCACGAAGTCGGTCCCGGTGCCGGACACGAGCAGCGGGGGCGGGTGTCCGGCGCTGGCGACCGCGATCTCCCCCGTGCCCCAGTTGCCGACGCCCACGAGGGCCGTGACGATGTGGCCGTCGTCGGCGACGTCGAACTGGCGCGAGCACTTGTCGAGGGCGTCCTCCGGGCTGTCGCCGTCGACGAGGTAGGCGCGCAGGGTGAAGCGGGCGCGCGCCATCTCGGCGACGGCGTCGATGCCGTGGCCCGACACGTCGCCCACGACGAAGGCGAACTGCTGGTCGCCGATGGCCACCAGGCTGTACCAGTCGCCGCCGATGTCGACGCCCTTCGACGCCGCGACGTACTGCGAGGCCATCTCGATGCCCGGGATGTGCGGGTTGACCTGCGGGAGCAGCGCACGCTGGAGACCGACGAAGTGCTCGCGCTGCTCGCCGTACAGGCTGTCCACGCGCTGGTAGAGCGTGGTGATCGTCTCGGTGTCGCTCTCCGCCCGCTGTCGCGACCGCACCAGCTTCCACGCCACCAGGGCCGCGACGACGGTGAGCAGCAGGCCGGCCAGCAGCAGGATCCCCGGCAGCCGCTCGCTCAGCGGGCTGCCGAGGTGGTGGCGCGGCGCGGTGACGAGCGTCAGCTCGGTGTCGCCGAACGGCACCGACGCCCGGGCGGTGAGGTCGCCGTCGAGGGGCAGGCTGTCGGGGTCGACGTCGGTGGTGGTCAGGTCCGCGGTCTCGGTGCTGGGGCCGAGGTAGAGCGCGTAGTGGAGGTCGGCGAACGCGGAATCCCGGTCGACCGGTGACCGCCGGTCCGCCGGGATCGCGCGCTCGGCGTAGACGATGTAGCCGGTGTCCGGGTCGGCCAGTGCGTAGACGATCCGGAGCTGGTCGCCGACCTCGACCCGGCCCACGACCGAGGTCTCGGCCGCGAGGGCACGGCTCAGCAGCTCCTGGACCTCCGAGCCACCGGGATCCATGCCCGGCGTCACGCCGAGCTGCGCGACGCGGGTCGTCGTCGCCCCCTCGTGGCGCCAGAGGGCGCCCGACACGAACAGCTGGTCGGGTCCGACGTTGCGGGCGAAGATCCGGGTGAACGCCGCACCTCCACGATCCGGACCGGCCGCGGCCTCGACGGCGAGGGCCGCCGCCATCGGCTGCTGGATGGAGAGGACGGCCGTGGACAGGACGGCGGCCGCCTGCCGGGTCTGCACCTCGAGGAGGCGTTGCTCGGTGTTCTCGTCCACCCGGGCCACCGCCCAGGTCGCCAGGCCGGTGAGCACGAGCCCCACGACGCAGATCGCCGCGACCACGCGCACCGGTCGCGCCGACCCCGGCTCGCGGGTCGGCCCCGGAGCTTCGTGACGGGGCTCGGACATGCGGGCTACGACTCGCGCGGGCGGATGTCGAACGCCTCCTGCAGTCCCGTGATCTCCAGCAGTCGCAGGGTCGGCCGCCCGACGTCGACGAGCGAGAGGGTCTTGCCCTGACGGGTCGCCTCGTTGCGGACGCGCACGAGTGCCCCGAGGCCGCTGGAGTCGATGAAGGTGACCCCGCCGAAGTCCAGCTCGACGTCGTCGGCCCGGTCGAGGCAGCCGAGCACCACCCGGGCGAGCTCGTCGGCGACGGCCAGGTCGATCTCGCCCTCCAGCCGGACGACGCACCCGCCGTCGGCCCGAGTGCTCTCTGTGAACGTGGCCACGACTACTCCTGCCCGATGATGATGGGGAAAAAGTAGCGCCCCGGGCGTCCGTTGTCTGTCCGCGGCGCGTGGTGGACACCCCGTCGTCCCCGAAGGTGGTGACGTTCGGCTCTGCCGGCGGGGCTCGAGAGGTGGCAGCGTCGGTGACGTGACCGAGCATGTCTCCGTGTCACACCTGAGGTCGTCCTCGCCCGACCTCTCGCTGGGCACACGCATCGACCTCGACGACCTGGCCAAGCGCTACGTCGTCGGCGACACCACGGTGACCGCGCTGTCCGACGTCAACCTGCACGTCGACGAGACCGCGTTCGTCGTCGTGCTCGGCCCCTCGGGCAGCGGCAAGACGACGCTGCTCAACATGATCGGCCTGCTCGACGTCCCGACCGAGGGCCGCGTGGCGCTCAACGGGCTGGACATGACACGGGCGTCGCGACGCGAGCAGTTCGCGCTGCGTCGGCACACCGTCAGCTTCATCTTCCAGACCTTCAACCTGTTCCCGGGTCTGACTGCCGCCGAGAACGTGCAGTTCGGCGCGGACGTGGCGGGGCGACCCCGCACGACGGAGGTCGCGCACGAGGTGCTCGACCGCGTCGGCCTCGGTGACCGCGTGGACCACTTCCCGCACCAGCTCTCCGGAGGGGAGCAGCAACGGGTCGCGATCGCCCGCGCCCTGGCGACCGACAACCCCATCCTGCTCGCCGACGAGCCGACCGGCGAGCTCGACTTCCGCACCGGCGTGCAGATCCTTGAGCTGCTGCAGCGTCAGGCCGAGGCCGG
This sequence comes from Nocardioides taihuensis, assembly GCF_042657275.1. Classification (NCBI taxonomy): domain Bacteria; kingdom Bacillati; phylum Actinomycetota; class Actinomycetes; order Propionibacteriales; family Nocardioidaceae; genus Nocardioides; species Nocardioides taihuensis. The sequence goes on along the minus strand of NZ_JBHSKD010000002.1, from coordinate 201,123 downwards.
CAAGACGGTGCTCGTCGTCACCCACAACCGGGAGATCTCCCGCGTCGCCGACCGGGTGATCGAGCTCTCGAGCGGGCACGTCGTGAGCGACGGACCGCCGCACGGCGGCAAGAGCCGCACCGAGGATCTGCACTGGTAGCGCCATGGACGCGCGGTCGGTGCGGCTCTGGGTCAGGTGGTCCTGGCGCGACCTCCGGCGGCGCTGGCTGCTGGTGACCGCCCTGGCGCTGACGATCGCGCTCGGCACCGGGGTGTACGCCGGCCTCGGCGGCACCACCGCCTGGCGGATCCAGTCCAACGACGCGAGCTACAGCAGCCTGCGGATGCACGACCTGCGGGTGCGGCTGCCCGAGGGCGGCTTCGTGCCTGACGGCACGCTGCTCACCGCGGTGGACGGCCTCGACGACGCCGCCTCCGTCGAGGCGGCCGTCGAGCGGCTGGTCGTGCCGACCCTGGTGGACGCCTCGACCGGCTCCCACGAGCTGCTGGTCCCCGGCGAGCTGGTCGGCATGCCGACCGGGACGTCCGCGGTGGACAGCCTCTACGTCGCCGAGGGCCGGGGGCTGCGCGTCGGTGACGAGCAGCAGCCCGTGGCCGTGCTCGAGTCCAAGTTCGCCACCGGGCACGACCTCCCCGCGCAGGGGCGGCTGCTGCTGGGCGCCGAGCAGCCCGTGGACTACGTCGGCACCGGCTACACCCCCGAGTACTTCCAGGTCATCGGGCGCAGCGGGATGGTGCTCGGCGAGAGGGGCTTCGCGGTGGTGTTCATGCCGCTCGCTCCCGCGCAGGCGGCGTCCGGCCACGCGGGCCAGGTGAACGACCTGGTCCTGCGGGCCGCGCCCGGCGCCGACCTGGCCCTGCTGGACGACCAGCTCGCCGACGCCGTGGCGCCCTACGGAGGCGTCGTGACGACGGCGGAGGACGACCCGGTCCGCCGGGCCCTCTACGAGGACGCCCACAACGACCAGAAGACCTGGAACGTCTTCGCGTTCCTGATCCTGTTCGGGGCGGCGTTCGCCGCCTTCAACCTGGTCACGCGGATGATCGAGTCGCAGCGCCGCGAGATCGGGGTCGGCATGGCCCTCGGAGTGCCACCGCGCGTCCTCGCGGTCCGCCCGCTCCTCGTGGGCGTGCAGATCGCGGTGCTCGGGGTGGTGGCCGGCATCGGCGTCGGCTGGCTGACCGGGCAGGCGATGGCCGGCGTCATGACCGACCTGCTCCCCCTGCCCGTCTGGCAGACGCCCTTCCAGGCCGGGCGCTTCGCGCAGGCAGCGCTGCTCGGCCTGCTGATCCCGCTGGTGGCCGCCGTGCTCCCCATCGCGCGGGCCCTCCGGATGTCCCCGGTGGACGCGATCAGGTCGGGCGCCTACGGCGCCGCCCGCCCCGGTGGCCGCCTGCTGCGGCTGGTGACGCGGGCGCGCCTGCCCGGGAAGACCTACGTCTCGATGTCGCTGCGCAACGTGCTGCGCGCGGGCCGGCGCACGGCGTTCACCGCCCTCGGAGTCGCGGCCGCGGTGACCTCGCTCGTCGCGGCCTTCGGGCTGATGGACACCTTCAGCGCCGCCGGCGGCGCCAACGCTGCCGAGGTCTCCCGCAGCAACCCCGACCGGCTGCTGGTCACCCTGGACACCTTCCACCCGGTCGGCTCCGCGCTGCCACGCGCCGTCGCCGACACCCCCGGGGTCGCCGACTCCGAGCCCCAGCTCGGCGTACCGGCGACGTTCAGCACCGACGCCGGCGAGCTGGACGCCTTCGTGCAGGTCCTCGACTTCGACAACGACGTCTGGACCCCGTCGCTGCTCGACGAACGAGGCCCGGCCGACGGGCTCGTGCTGTCCGAGAAGGCCGCCGACGACCTCGGCGTCGCACCCGGCGACTCGATCGCCGTACGCCACCTCGTGCGTGTGGACGGGGGCCTCCGGCTCGTCACCAGCCAGGTGCCGGTGCGCGCCCTGCACCCCAACCCCTGGCGCACCTTCGCCTACCTCGACGCCGACGGCGCAGCGCTCTTCGGTCTGGCGGGCACCGCCAACCAGGTGGTCGTCGTCCCCTCCGGCGACGTCGACCAGCTGCGCCGCGACCTGTTCGAGCTGCCGGGCGTCACCGCCATCGAGTCCGCCTCGAGCCTGGCGGACGCGCTGGACAACGCCCTGGAGGAGTTCACCGGCATCCTCCGCGTCATCGAGGTGGCCACCCTCCTGCTCGCGCTGCTGATCGCCTTCAACACCGCCAGCATCAGCGCCGACGAGCGCACACGCGAGCACGCGACGATGTTCGCCTTCGGCCTGCCGCCCCGCGTGGTGATGACGATGGCGGTCGTGGAGAACGCCCTGATCGGCGTGCTCGGGACCCTGCTCGGCATCGTCGGCGGCTTCGCCGGGCTGAGCTACATCGTCTCCGGCTTCGACCAGGTGATGCCCGACCTGGCCGTCGAGCCCACGCTCTCCGCGACCACCGTGGTCACCACCTTCGTGCTCGGCGTCCTCGTGGTCGGGCTCGCGCCCCTGCTCGGCGTACGCCGGGAGCGCCGGATGGACATCCCCGCCGCGCTCCGCGTGGTCGAGTGAGGGTCAGTGCCGCTCCTCCGGGAGCGGTGGACGCCGGACGAAGCGACCGCGGCCGGGACGCGGGTCGGCAGGCTCGCCGCCGACCGCGACGACCTCGCCGCGGCTCAGGGTCAGCGCCGGCCAGCCGCTGACGACGCGGCCCGCGTAGGGGCTGTGGTCGCAGCGCGAGTGCAGGTGCGACGCGTCGAGGCGGCGGGTCGCGGCAGGGTCGAAGACGACGAGGTCGGCGTCGAGGCCGGGCCGCAGAGCGCCCTTGGTGCCGTCGAGCCCGAAGAGCCGGGCAGGCGTCCCGGAGGTCGCGGCCACCCACTGCTCGAGCGTCAGGTCGCCGGCGAGGACGCCCTGGTAGACGAGCGACAGCCGCGTCTCGACCCCGCTCAGGCCGCCCGGGATCTGCGTGAAGTCGGTCCAGCCGGTGCCGGCGGTGCCGTGCCGCCGGTCCGCGACGGTGAACGGGCAGTGGTCGGTGGAGACGACCTCGACCTCGCCGTCGCCGAGGGCCCGCCACAGCGCGGCGCGGTCGGCCGGGCCGCGCAGGGGTGGCGCGCACACGAAGTCGGGGTCGCCGCTCTCGAGGTGCGACTGCTCGAGGTGGAGGTAGTGCGGGCAGGTCTCCGCGTGGATGTCGACGCCGTCCGCACGCGCGGTCCGTACGGCCTCCAGCCCGGCCGCGCTCGAGAGGTGCACGACGTACAGCCAGGCGCGCTCGCGGCCGGCCAGCGCCGCGGCCCGCCGGATCGCCTCGGCCTCGACCGAGGGCGGGCGCACCGAGGGCAGGGCCTCGGGACCGGTGCGGCCTGTCGCGACCGCCCCGGCGGCCAGCCGCTCGACCGTGGCGCCGTCCTCCGCGTGCACGCAGACCCGGACGCCGGTACGCCGCGACGCGGCCAGCGCCCGGCCGAGGGTCTCGTCGTCGACCATCAGCCGGTCGGGGTAGGCCAGGTAGAGCTTCACGCTGGCGACCCCGTGGTCGAGGAAGTCGGCGAACCGTCGCGCCGCGGCGTCGGCGTCCTCGGGCATCTCGGTCACCGTCAGGTGGAAGCCGTAGTCGATCACCGCCTCGCCGTGGGCACGCTCGTGCCAGGTGGCCAGCGCCTCTGCCCACGGCTCGCGTCCCGCGCCCGCGAAGTCGAGCAGGCAGGTGGTGCCGCCGCACGCGGCGGCCAGGGTGCCCGAGGCGAAGTCGTCGGCCGAGGTCACCGCGCCCACGGGCAGGGCCAGGTGGGTGTGCACGTCGATGCCGCCCGGGACGACGTACGCGCCGCCGGCGTCCACCACCGCGGCGTCGCCGGCGTCCTCCGGCCCGATCTGCGGCTCGACCGCCACGACCCGGCCGTCACGGACGAGCACGTCGGCGCGCCGACTCCCCGCCGCGTCCACGACGGTGCCGCCGCGCACCACGAGGGCGCCTGCCACGCGCGCTACCCGCGCAGCGCCCGCCACACCCGCTCCGGGGTGAGCGGGAGCTCGTCGACGGTGACGCCGGTCGCGTCGAGGATCGCGTTGCGCACGGCGGGCGCCACGCCGTCGATGGCGATCTCGCCGACCGACTTGGCGCCGAACGGACCGCTCGGCTCCATGGTCTGCACGAGGAACACCTCCATCGGCGGCATGTCGTCGGACCGGAAGATCCAGTAGGGCCCGAAGCGGGCGTTGACGGCCCGGCCGTCGTCGTCGAGCACGAGGTCCTCGGTCAACGCGTAGCCGAGCGCCTGGGCCATCGCCCCCTCGACCTGCCCGCTGGCCGTCGTCGGGTTGATCGCCACGCCGCAGTCGACCGCCATCACCATCTTGCCCACGGTGACCTGGCCGGTGTCGACGTCGACCTCGACCTCCACCGTCTGGGCCGCGAACGGCGGTGGGGAGACGCTGGAGACGTGCGAGGCGGTGGCCATGATCTGCTCCTGGTCCTCGACGTGGAGCGAGTGCAGGGCGACGTCCTCCAGCGACACCGACCGCCCGTCGGGAGCCCAGGCCTCGCCGGCCCTCAGCTCGATCCCGTCGGCGTCGGCGAGCTCGAGCAGCCGGGCGGCCCGCAGCACGATCCGGTCGCGCACCGCCTCGGCGGCCTTCTTCACCGCCGCGCCGGAGATGTACGTCGTGCTGTCGGCGTAGGCGCCCACGTCGAACGGCGTGAGGTCGGTGTCCGCGGCGTACACGATGACGTCCTCGGCTCCCACGTCGAGCACCTCGGCGGCGATCTGCGCCAGCACGGTGTCGGCGCCGGTGCCGAGGTCGGTGGCGCCGACGAGCAGGTTGAAGGACCCGTCGTCGTTGATCTTGATCGAGGCCCCGCCCATGTCGAGGTCGGGGATGCTGGTCGCCTGCATGCAGAGGGCGAAGCCGATCCCCCGACGGATGTTCGGTCGGTCGGGCGGCCGCTTCCACAGCGGGTCGGCCCGGCGCTCCCACCCGATGGCCCGCCGCGCCTGCGCGACGCACTCGTCGGTGGCGCAGCTCGAGACCCGCGGGACGTCGCCGGTCTCCGAGGCACCGCGCTCGCCGAGCTCCGGGAGGATGTCGAGCGGGTCGCCCTCGCGCACCCAGTTCCTGCGCCGCAGCTCGATCGGGTCGAGGCCGAGGGTGCGGGCGATGTCGTCCATGTGCGACTCGAGCGCGAACAGCGCCTGCGGTGCGCCGTACCCCCGGAAGGCGCCGGCCACCGGACGGTTGGTGTAGGCGACGTCGGCGGTGAACCGCTTGGCCGGGCAGTTGTACTCCGAGAGGCCGCGCTGCCCCGAGACCGACTGCACCGTGAACCCGTGGGTGGCGTAGGGCCCGGTGTTGCCGACGGTGTGGAAATCCTGGGCGAGCAGGTGCCCGTCGTCGTCGAAGGCCGAGCGGAAGGTGATGGTCTGCGCGTGCCGGATGCGCGAGGAGACGAACTCCTCCTCGCGGGTCAGCTCGAGGCGGACCGGGCGACGCGTGGCCAGCACCAGGTGGCCGACGACGTCCTCGAGGAGCATCTCCTGCTTGCCGCCGAAGCCGCCACCGATGCGCGGCTTGACCACACGGATGCGCTTGACCGGCAGGCCGAGGAGCGGGGCGACCATGCGACGGACGTGGAAGGGCACCTGGGTCGAGCTCCGGAGCACCAGCCGCTCGTCCTCGTCGAGCCAGCCGATCGTGATGTGCGGCTCGATCGGGCACTGCTGCTGCTGCTGGACGTGGAAGGTCCGCTCGAGCACGTGCGGCGCCGCGGCGAACGCCGCCTCCAGGGCCTCGTCGGAGACCGTCTGGCCCACGATGTGGTGGGTGGTGTTGCGGGCGGCGTCGTGGATGCCGACGGTGTCGGTCTCGTCGTGGATCACCGGGGCGCCGGGGCTGATCGCCTCGACCTCGTCGAGGACGCTCGGGAGCACCTCGTAGGTGACCTCGATCAGGCGGCAGGCCGCCGCCGCGACCTCCGGCGACTCCGCGGCGACCGCGGCCACCCGGTCACCGACGTGACGGACCTTGTCGTCGAAGCTCACCTGGTCCCAGGGCCGGGGGTTGGGCCAGCTCTGGCCTCCGGACGCGTACTTCACGCGCGGGGTGTTGAAGGCGTGCAGGACCGCGTGGACGCCGGGCAGGGCGCGCGCCTGGGTGTCGTCGATCGCGACGATCCGGGCGTGGGCGTGCGGGCTGCGCAGCACCTTGGCCCACAGCATCCCGCGCAACTCGATGTCGTCGACGAAGGCGGGCTTGCCCTTGACCAGCTTGACCGCGTCCACCTTGGGGACGCCCTTGCCCACCACGCTGGTGGTCGGGACGTCTGCGGACAGGACGAGGCGCGGCACGGCGGCCGGAGCCTCCGGCACGGGTGCGTCCCCGCCGTCGGCGAGGCGCGCCACGACGACGGGCGCCATCGGGTCGGGCTTCTCCCCTCGCAGCAGCGCGGCCGCACGCTGCACCGCGTCGACGACCTTCACGTAGCCGGTCTCGCGGTCGAGGATCCCGGAGAAGGCGTCGCGGATCGCGGCCTCGGACGGGTCGGGGTCGCGGGCGAGGAGCGCCTGGGTGGCCAGCACCATGGCACCGGCCGAGTAGCCCGACTGCAGGGCGCCGGACTCGACGAAGGCGGCCTGGATCGGGTGCAGCTCACCCGTGGCGACGTCGAGCGACTCGACGGTCGTCACCTCGTGGCCCCCGGCCTGGGCCGCGAGGAGCACGTCCGCGGAGACCAGCCGACCGTCGACGAGCACGGCGGCCGCCCCGGTCTCGCCGGTCCCGGAGCCGAACCTGACGCTGAAGCACCCCAGCCGGCGGAGCACGGTCAGCAGCGAGTCGCCCGGGGCGCAGGTCACGTGCTGCGGTGCGCCGTTCAGCGTGAGCTGGATGTCCATCACTCGCTCCCCTCCGCGATCCGGGCGAGGAGGACCTCGGCCAGGTGCCGGCGGTAGTCGGCCGATCCCCGGAAGTCACCCGAGGGCTGCAGGTCGTCGCCGGGCTCCACCAGCACCGGCGTGGGCGCCACCCCGGTGAGGGCGACGCGTCGCCCCTCCTCCGTGGAGCGGGCGTAGGCGGCGACGATGGCGCGGTCGGCGGGCGTCCTCGCCGTGCGCGCGGCCCGAGCGTCACCCGCCGTACGGATGGTCACGGCGGTCACGACCTGGCCGGCCGGGAGGAACAGCTCGGCGAGCACCCGCTCCAGCTCGATCCCCTCGGTCACCTCACGGTCCTCGACCTCGACGACGGCCTCGTGCACCAGCAGCGCCGCCAGCAGCTCGCTGTCCGCGCGACCGGTCGCGATGCAGCCACCGACCGTGCCCTGCGCGCGCAGGGTGCTGGGCTGCTCGCGCCGCGCCGCCTCGCGGACGACGGGAGGCACGAGCTCGCTGTCGGCGAGCTCCTGCAGCGTGACCATCGCCCCGATCCGCAGCGCGTCTCCGGCCCCGGGCCGGATGCCGTCGAGGTGGAGAGCCTGGAGGTCCACCACCTCGACCTGCTCGGCCGAGGGGTCACCTTCGAGCCGGGTGCCACCGGCGAGGACGATCGCGTCCGCTCTCTCGAGCAGCTCGAGCGCCTCCGCCATGGTCGAGGGTCGCCAGTAGGCCGTTACCGTCACCATGCCGCCAGCATCGCCAGCGGCCGGGCCGCGCGGCAGAGGCAAAGGTCCACGCCCACCTGCCGAACCGTCACTCAGATCCGTCGAACCGTCACTTGGATCCGTCGAGCCGTCGCTGGGGGCAGGAGTGTCACCCGAACTGACGGTTCGACCGATCTGAGTGACGGTTCGACCGATCTGGCTGACGGTTCGGCCTCAGGACATGGTCAGGGCCATCACGGCCTTCTGACCGTGCAGCCGGTTCTCGGCCTGGTCGTAGACGACGCTGCGGGGCCCGTCGATCACCTCGTCGGTCACCTCGACGCCGCGCTCGGCCGGCAGCGGGTGCATGAAGACCGCGTCGTCCGAGGCGGTCGCCATGCGCCGCTCGTCGGTGATCCACGACGCGTACCGGTCGACGAGCCGGGCCTCCTCGGCCTCGTCGGTCGTGGTGAGCACGGCTCCCCAGCTCTTGGCGTAGACGACGTCGGTGCCGCGGATCCCGGCGTCGAAGTCGTCCATGAGCTCCAGCGAGCCGCGACCGGCGCGGGCGTTCGCCTGCGCCTGCTCGACCATCTCGGGCATCAGCGCGAACTCCGGCGGGTGCACCAGGCGCACGTTCATGCCGAAGCGCGGCAGCAGCATGACCAGGCTCTGGGGCACGCTGAGCGGCTTGGAGTACGTCCTCGCGCAGGCCCAGCTGATCGTCGCCGTCCGCCCGCGCGGGTCGCCGAACCGCTCGATGATCGTCATCAGGTCGGCGAGGGCCTGGTGGGGGTGGAAGTGGTCGCACTGCATGTTGAGCACCGGCACCCGGCTCGCGGCGGCGACGTCGCGGATGTAGGCGTTCCCGATGCCCCAGTCGACGTTGCGGATCGCGATGCCGTCGTTGTAGCGGCCGAGGATCTCCCCGATCTCCTTGGCGGTGTCGCCGTGCGCGATCTGCGTCGAGCGGCTCTCGATGAACTGGGCGTGCCCACCGAGCTGGGCCATCCCGGCCTCGAAGGACGCCCGGGTCCGGGTGCTGGAGAAGAAGAACAGCATCGCCAGCACCTTGTCGCGCAGGTAGGGGTGCGGCTGGCCGAGGGCCCGGTCGCGCTTGAGCGCGAGGGCGACGTCGAGCACGGTGTCGATCTCGTCGCGCGTCCAGTCCTGGAAGTCGATGACGTCGCGGCCACGCAGGTGGGTCTGCACCGGAGTCCCTCTCTCTACTCGACCGCGCCGAGGACCAGCGAGAGCAGCGCCATCCTCATCACGACGCCGTTGTAGGCCTCGAACCAGTAGCGGGCGTGGCGCGTGCTGTCGACGTCCGTCGTCAGCTCGTCCATCCGCGGCAGCGAGTGCAGGACGATCGCGTCCTGCCGGGCCTTGTCCTGCAGCAGCTTGCGCGTCACCTGGTACGCCGCGGGGGTGGTGCCGTGCTCGGCCGTCGGATCGACGCGCGACTGCGTGTAGTCGGCCTGGACGACGGGCTCCATGTAGATGACGTCGGCCTCGGCGATGCACTTCTCCACCGACTCGACCTCGCGGTAGTTCACGCTGCGCTCGTCGAGCTCCGTCTTGAACTCGGGCAGCAGCGAGAGCTCCGGCGGGGAGACGACCATCGCCTCCATGTCGAACTGCGCCATCGCGTAGAGGATCGAGTGCATGGTGCGCATCCGCATGTCGCCGACGCACAGCACCCGCAGCCCGTCGAGGGTGCCCTTGTCCTTCCAGATCGTGTAGAGGTCGGTGAGCACCTGCGTGGGGTGCTCGCCCCACCCGTCGCCGCAGTTGATCACGGGCACCGACGCCCAGCGCGCGGCCTCGTGCGGGGCGCCCTGCACGTGGTGGCGCATCGCGATCACGTCGCCGTAGAACTCCAGCATGTGCGCGGTGTCCTTCATCGACTCCTGGTAGAAGTCGCCCGCTCGGGTCATCTTGGCGTCCGCGAAGCCGAGCACGTGCCCGCCGAGGCGGTGCATGGCGGCCTCGGTCGCCAGCCGGGTCCGGGTGCTCGGCTGGTAGAAGGCGGTGAGCAGCGTCTTGTGCCGCAGCAGGTCGCCGTTGCGCCGCTTCTCGGCGTAGGGCCGCAGCTCCTCGGCCACCGAGAAGATCTGCTGGTACTCGTCGCGCTCCATGTCCTTCAGCGACAGGATGTCCCGACCGGCGAAGCTCCTCATGTTGTGTTCCTCTCCTCCTCGGACACCGCGAAGGTGTCGATCATCAGCCGGACGTCGTCGCCGAGCGGGTACAGGACGGGGCAGGTCGCCCCCGCCTCGACGTACTCGGCGACCTTGGCGCGGCACTCCTCGGGGCTCCCGGACGCGGTGATCTGCTGCACCACCTCGTCGGGCACCAGCTTCATGGCCCGACGGATCTCCTCGCGCCCGGCGGGCCAGGTCAGGACCTGGCCGATCTCGTCGATGAGCGCGGGGTCCACGCCGCTCGCCTTCATGATGTGCGGCTGCTGCCCGAGGTACTGCGTGAGCAGCTCGCGGGAGCGGTCGAGAGCGAGCTCGCGGTCGCGGTCGACCGAGCACACCACGAGCTGCGGCCGGTCGATGTCGTCGAGCGAGCGACCCGCCTTCGCCGCGCCGGCCGCCAGGGCCGCCATCGCCTGCGCGTCGTACGCCGGACCGACCATGTAGTTGAGCAGCACGCCGTCGGCGATCTCGCCGGCCAGCTCCATCATCTGCATCCCGGTGGCGCCGATGTAGATCGGCACCCGTCGCGGCGACCGGTCGCCGTGCACGACGTCGATCTCGACGTCGTCGAGGTGCACGAACTCGCCGTGGTAGGTCACCCGCTCCATGGCGAGCAGGCGCCGGGTGGCCTCGACGGTCTCGCGCATCGCGCGCAGCGGCTTGCGACGGTCGACGCCGACCTTGGTGGCGAGCGGCTCCCACCACGCGCCGAGGCCCATCACCACGCGGCCGGGCGCGAGCTCGTCGAGCGTCGAGAAGGTGGCGGCCAGCAGCCCCACGTTGCGGGTCCAGATCGGGACGATGCCGGAGCAGACCTTGATCCGGCTGGTGACGGCCGCGTACGCCGCCATCGGCACCGTGGCCTCCCGCACGAGCCGGCTCTCCGCCTGCCAGACGGCGTCGAAGCCGCGGTCCTCGGCGTACCGGACGTGCTCCATGCCCTCGCGGAGCGGGTGGAGGTCCTGCAGGTAGAGCGCGACTCTCATCGGGTGCCTCCTCCGGGTTCACTGCTCGTCACGGGTTCGAAGTCGTGGGCGGGGACCGCGTCCATCCGGTCCCAGAGGCGCGCAGCCTCGACGGCGCCGCCGGCGGCCACCTCCGCCTCCTCGACGCGCGTCGACCGGCGGTCGGCGACGACGAGCTCGCCGGCGACCAGCACGTCGCGCACCTGGGCCGCCGACAGGCCGAAGACCCAGTGGCCGACGAGGTTGTCGGCCGTGACCGGGGTGGGCGTCGGGTAGTCGAGCACGACGAGGTCGGCCGGAGCGCCGGCGCGGAGGGTGCCGAGCAGGGGCTCTCCGTGGACGCGTCCGGCGAAGCGGGCGCCGTCGGCGAGCCGGGCGAGCGGCCAGTTCCCCGCCGTGGCGACGTCGGCCTCGCGGGCGCGGAAGAAGCCGACCTGCGACTCGGCGAAGAGGTCACCGCCGATCCCGTCGGTGCCGAGGGCGACGCCGCGGGGCGCGTGGTTGAAGGGTGAGTGCCCCACCGCGTTGTTCATGTTGCTGCGCGGGTTGCAGACCACGGTCGCGCCGGTGTCGGCGACGGCGTGGATCTCCGCGGGCGCGACGTGGACGCAGTGGGCAAGCAGCGCCCGGTCGGTGAGGGCGCCGGCGCGGTCGAGCCGCTCCACGACGCCGTGGCCGCACCGCAGGCGGGCGTCGACCTGGTCGGCGGCGTCCTCGGCGACGTGGATGTGCACGCCGGTGCCGCTGAGCCGGGCGGCGTCGACGACGTCGTCGAGGGTGTCGTCGGAGAGCGTGAACGACGCGTGGGCGCCCACCATGCCCCGCGTCAGGCCGTCGGCCCGGGCGATGAAGCGGCGGTTCTCGGCGACGCCGGCGGCGGCCCGCTCGGGACCGTCACGGTCGCTGACCTCGTAGCAGAGCACGCTGCGCACCCCGAGCCCGGCCAGGGTGTCGGCGATGATGTCGAGCGACCCGTCGACGGCGTTCGGCGAGGCGTGGTGGTCGACGATCGTGGTGGTGCCGGCGCGCAGCGCGTCGAGCCCGCCGCGGAGCGCCGAGGCCCGGATGGCCTCCTCGTCGAGGGCGCGGTCGAGGCGCCACCAGACCCGCTGCAGGATCTCGGTGAAGGTCACGGGCGGCGCGAGGCGGTAGGGCATGCCGCGGCTCAGCGCCGAGTAGAGGTGGTGGTGGGCGCACACGTTGCCCGGCAGGACCAGCGTCCCCGTGCAGTCGCGGCGGGGCACGCCCGCCGGGGCGGTGCCGACCCACGCGACCCGGTCACCGGCGAGCACGACGTCGGCAGCGACGACCTCGGGCGGGTCGAGCGCGACGACCACTGTCGCCCCACAGAGCGCCGACGTCGGCGTGACGTCCAAGCGGGGGGCCTCCACGGTGCCGCGCTCCTCTCGTCGCGTTCGCACCTCAGCGTGTTCCGCCGCGGCGCGGCGCCGGTAGGGTCTATGGGCCTTGCCGGTGCTGCCGATCGACACCCGTGAAGAGCACGCCCACGCGGTCGTCCGGCCCGACGTCCCCGGCGTCGACCAGCTCCAGCAGCCCGGCCAGACCCGACGACCCGGTGGGGTCGACGTCGTGGCCCGCCGCCACCCCGAGCTCGCGGGCCCGGGCCAGGCGCTCCTCGGCCACGACCAGCGGCCGGCCCCCGGTCGTGAGCATGCCGTCGACCACCGCGCGCCAGTCGTAGGTCTCGTCGTCGAGGATGCCGGTCGCGATGCTGCGGGGCTCCTCCTCCCACGGCCACATGTACGCCGACCGGTGGGTGGCCGCGGCGCGCATCACCGCGGTGATCTCGGCAGGGGCGGGCGCCGGGGCCAACCCTTCCCGCACCCGGGCGTACGCCCGCTCGAGCGGGTGGCCGCCCGTCGTCTGCACGGTGTGCACGCGGGGCTCACGCCCGAGGACGCCGAGCTCGACGGCCTCCCCGAGGCCCTGGAGGCACGCACTGGCGAGAGCTCCCCCGCCGACCTGGACGACGAGGTGGTCGAGGTCGGTGCCCGCGACCGCGAGCTCGGAGACCATCTCCCAGGCCAGGGTCTCGCCGCCCTCGACGACGAGGCCGTTCTCCGGGCCCTGGCAGGTGAAGGGGAGCGCCCCCGCGGCCACCTCGCCGCGCAGGCGGGCGTACGTCGGGTCGCCGGGCACGCCGGGCGTCCGCGCGACGGTGACCACGTCGGCACCCAGCCCGTGCAGCTCGTGCAGCACGACGGGGTCGGCGTCGACCGGCACCAGCACCCGCAGCCGGCGGTCCGAGGCGCGCGCGAGGGCCGCGGCGGCGAGGGCCGCGTTGCCGCAGCTCGCGATCGCCAGGTCGGGTCGGTGCGCGGGGTCGGCCAGGCCGAGGCGCTCGGCGACCTCGAGGTGCAGCAGCACGCCCATGAGGTGGCGGCCCTTGTGCGATCCCGTGACGTTGCCGGTCTCGTCCTTGACCCACACTCCCCCGGCGGCGCTGAAGCCGAGCCGGTCCGACAGCGTCGCGTCGCGGCCGAAGGGCGTGGCCCGGAAGCCGGTGCCGGCGACCCGGGCCACCGCGTCGTCGAGCCGGCCCACGAGGTCGACGTACTCCTCGTCGCCCAGACCGCCCACGGTTGCGCGGGTGTGGCTGTGGAGCAGCCCCCGGTAGTGGACGAAGGGCGAGCCGGTCGGGGCACCCCCGGCGGGGAAGCTCACGCGGTCGAGGTCCAGCACACGCACCAGCACGTGGTCGGTGTCGTCACCGTCGGCCCGGGGGCAGCGGAACGGCCAGGGGGCGTCCCACGCGGGCGAGACGCCGCAGCCCCAGCACACCAGCCGGCTCGTCGGCGCGGGCACGGCGCCCTCACCCGCCCCGGCCGGACGACATCCCGGTGCGGGCGTTGAAGTCGGCGATCATCTCGTCCCACGCCGCGATCCGGCCGTGCAGGCCCTCCCAGAAGGCCGGGTCGCGACGCACCACGAAGTCCTCGACCGCGACGCCGCGCTGCTCGACCCACGTGTAGTAACCCAGGTCGAAGATGCGGTCGCGGTCGCGCGTGGTCGTCTCGAGCAGGTCGCTGGTGTCGGCCCCCAGCATCCAGCGCCCGAACACCTCCGCCGCGTGCGCCTCGTCGAAGCCGTCGGCGAAGTCGCGGGCCGTGATCCGCCGCCGCTCGCTGTCGTACATCGCCGCGCCGTCGGTGGCCACCGTCATCACGACGTCCTCGGGCCCGAGGTCGAGGTGCTTGGCGAGCTTCACGGCCGCCAGGACGTTGCAGATGCTCGAGAGGCCGAACGACGGCAGCGCGGCGAGCGTCGCCTCCGGCACGCCGCACCGGTCGGCGAGGTAGGCCAGGCCCGCCGGCTCGCTGAGCAGCACGGAGAGCTGGTCGGTCGCCCGGTCGGTGACCGCAACGACCACGTCGGTGTTGTGGACGTGGTGGATCAGCGGGATGTGCTTGTCGCCGATGCCCTGGATGTTGTGGGCGCCGAAGCCGTTGCGCAGCATCGTCGGGCACTCCAGCGCCTCGACGGCGACCACGGCGGCGCCGTACTCCTCCTTGAGGTGGTCGCCGGCGCCGAGCGTCCCCGACGAGCCGGAGGCGGAGACGAACGCGCGCAGGCGCAGCTCGGGGTCGCTCGCGCGCAGGTGCTCGAAGACCGCGCCGAAGGCCCGGCCGGTGCACAGCCAGTGCCCGAGGTGGTTCCCGAACTCCGCGAACTGGTTGATGATCACGTTGGTCGGGTCGAGGGCCAGCTCGTCGCACCGCTCGTAGATCTCCCGGACGTTGCTCTCGGTGCCCGGCGTGGTGACGATGTCGTCCTGCGAGGCGACCCAGCGGCTGAGCCAGCCGAACCGCTCGCGGCTCATGCCCTCCGGGAGCACGGCGACGCCGCGGCAGCCCAGGATCCGGGAGATGGCCACGCCGCCGCGGCAGTAGTTGCCGGTCGAGGGCCACACCGCACGCTGGGTGGTGGGGTCGAAGCGCCCGGTGACGATGCGCGGCACCAGGCAGGAGTAGGCGGCCAGCACCTTGTGGGCGCGGATCATCGGGAAGCGGTCGCCGAGGGCGACGACGATCCGCGCGTCGACGCCGGTGAGCTCCTTCGGGAGCACGACGTGCTCGGGGACCGCGGCGAGGCCGGTGCGGGAGGCGTCGTTGTACCAGTGGATGCGGAAGAGGTTGCGGGGGTCCCCGTCGTCGGGCCCGACGCCGGCCAGGCTCGCGGTGACCTCGGGAGCGATCAGCGCGGGGTCCGCCAGCTCGGCGAACGTCGGCAGGGCGATGCCGGCGGACCGGAAGTGCCCGACAGCACGGTCACGGACCTCCGCGTCGACGAGGTGGTCCTCGACTCCGAGCAACGACATGGCCCCTCCATCCGGGGTGGTCAGGCCAGCCGCTGGAGGCGGCGGGCGACGGTCTGGTGGCGACGGAGCATCTCCTCGAGGCCGGGGTGGACGAGCACGGCGTCCTCGACCACCGGCCGCCCGGCCACGACGGTGTGGCGCGCGGCCACCGGCCCGCAGCGCAGCCAGGCCTCGACGGGGTCGGTGAGGGCCCCGGCGAAGGCGATGCCGGTCAGCGGCCAGCAGACGAGGTCGCCGACGGCTCCCGGCGTCAGTGTGCCGATCTCACCGGCCCGGCCCAGGCACGCGGCCGACCCGCGGGTGGCGATGTCGAGCACGTCGCGGGCGGTCATTCCCGTGGGGCCCTTGCGCTGGTGGCCCAGCAGCAGCGCGGTGCGTGCCTCGAGCCAGAGCGAGGCGTGGTCGGTCGAGGCCGACCCGTCGCAGCCGAGGCCGACGGGGACCCCGGCCGCGCGCAGCTCGGCCACCGGGGCCAGCCCTCCTCCACCGATCAGCATGTTGGACGACGGGCAGTGGGCGACACCGACGCCCGCGGCGCCGAGGCGTCGTACCTCGTCGTCGTTGGGGTAGATGCAGTGCGCCACCCAGCTGCGGTCCGACAGCCAGCCGACCTCCTCGAACTGGTCGATGGTGCGGCGCCCGAAGGTCTGCGCGGCGAACCGGTCCTCGTCGGGGTCCTCGGCGAGGTGGGTGTGCAGGCGTACGTCGAGCCGCTCGGCCAGCTCGGCGGTGCGACGCATCAGGTCGGCGGAGACGGAGAACGGCGAGCAGGGCGCGAGCGCGATCCGCACCATCGCGCCCCACGACGGGTCGTGGTGGCGGGCGACCAGCCGCTCGCTGTCCGCGAGGATCTCGTCGTCGTCCTGCACCACGGAGTCCGGCGGCAGGCCGCCGTCCTTCTCCGACAGGCTCATCGAGCCGCGGGTCGGGTGGAAACGCATCCCGAGCTCCTGCGCCGCGGCGATCTCGGCGGAGATCAGGTCGCCACCGTGGCGGGGGTGGACGTAGAGGTGGTCGGTGGTCGTCGTGCAGCCGCCGAGGGCCAGCTCGGCCAGTCCCACCCACGCCGAGACGTACGCCGCCTCCTCGTCGAGGCCGGCCCACAGCGGGTAGAGGGTGGTCAGCCAGGTGAACAGCGAGGTGTTGACCGAGGGCCGGTGGGCACGCGTGAGGTTCTGGTAGATGTGGTGGTGGGTGTTGACCAGGCCCGGCGTGACCAGGCACCCGTCGGCGCGCAGCACCCTCTCGGCCCGCGGGCGCTCGTCCCCCGGCCCGCCCACGGCGGCGACCAGGCCGCCGTCCACGGCGACCCAGCCGCCGGAGATCTCACGGTCCTCGGCGTCGAGCGTCGCCACCAGCTCGGCCCCGTCGACCAGAAGCTCGACGGTCACACTCGCGACGTTAGACCTACCGATCCGCGCTGTCGTCGGGCCGAAAGACCCTGCCCGGCGTGACGTGGGCGACGCCGCGTCCGGCAGACCGAGGGGGTGGGCCGCGGCCCGCCCCCTCGGCGTCCCACGGTCAGCTCGTCTCCTGCTCGGTGGGCACGGTCGCGGGGAAGAGCGGTTGGCCGCACTCCTCGCAGTAGTGCACGCCGGGAGCGTGCTTCGAGCCGCAGTTGGGGCAGAACACGTGCTGGCCCGCGCTGGGAGCCGGCGCCGGCGGCGTCACCACCTGCTCCGGCTCGGGGGCCGGAGGGGCGACCGGTGCGGCGACCGGTGCGGCCGGGCCCTGCGCCACCGTGCTCGGCGCAGGCGGGGCTGCCACCGGCGGTGCGACCGGCTCGGGAGCCGGCGGTGCCGACATGACCGTCGGCGACATCGGTGTCGGCGGCGTCCGGCGGCGACGCACGAGGAACAGTCCGGTCCCCGCCACGATCAGCAGGACCACGGCTCCTCCGACGGCGTACACCCAGACGGGCACACCGCCGCCCTCGTCGGACTGGGGCGGTGCCACGTCGTCCGGGTAGCTGGTCACGGCCTGCTGCCGGAACTCGGTGACCATCCGCCAGCCCGGCTGGAGCGCGAGCGCGGCGTCGAACTCGGCGACCGCGTCGTGGTAGCGGCTCTGGAAGTAGTACGACAACCCGTCACGGTAGGCCTGCTCGGCCTCCCCCAGCGTGTTGTCGACCCCGTTGCCCTCGAGGATCGACGTCAGCGACCCCACCGTCGTCATGAAGTCGGACGACGACTCGCTCCCCGCCGGAGCCCAGGAGACGGTGCCGACGACGTTGCCGTCCATGTCGACGACCGGCCCTCCGGACATGCCGGGGCTGGTCCGCGCCGAGATGGAGGTGAACGGCGTCCCGTTGACCGTCTCGGTCCCGCTCACGCTGCCCTCGTTGAAGCTGGGCGGCGTGTCGGAGTCGACGACCTCGGACACCGCTCCGGAGTAACCGCTCGCGACCACCGCGACGCCGCTCTCGGGCTCAGCATCGGCGAGCGGCAGCGTCGGCGCCTCCAGCCCGTTGACGGTCAGCAGGGCCACGTCCCCGTCCACGAAGGGCTGGACGTCCTGCACGCTCGTCGGGCGGGCCTTCATCGAGAGCGCGGGCACGGTCGTCCTCACCGTCCTGTCGGGCGGCGATCCGGACTGGGTGCCCTCGATGCTGGCGTTGGCCGCCAGGGCCGAGTAGGCCATGGCCTGGTGCGCCGGGTTCGAGGTGATCCCCTGCACGGCCCGCGCGAGGATGGCTCCGGTGCCGCCGGCCATGCCCTGCGCGTCCACGCAGTGACCGGCCGTCACGACGGCGCCGTCCGGCGAGGCGACGTACCCGGAGCAGGTGGTCTTCACGATCCAGGGTCCGTAGACGCCCTTGGCCTCGTACCAGTTGCCCCAGAGGGTGACGTCACGGTCGAGCACCAGCCAGCCCTTCCACGTCACCTGCACGTGCGCCAGGCTGGCGTTGACGACCGCGTTCACGTACTGGAGATCGGTGGTGCTGGCGGCGTGCGCAGCTGGCGCATGGCCCATCGGGATCGCCACCATCGCGGCCACCAGGACCCCCGACGACAACCAGCGCAGGCGGCGGAGCGGCCCTGCCTGGCGTGCTGTGCACTTCATGACGACCTCCTCCGGGTGGGAACCCCGAAGGCCACTCCCCGTCGGACTGGTCCTCAGGGGTCTCCCCTTCACGCTAGGGACCGCGGGCCCGAGGTCGTAGAGCCCTCCGACCCCAGTTGCCGCGGACGAAGGGCCCGGACCGGTGCGCCGTGACCCGCGCCGTCAGCCGGAGAGGACGTCGGCCAGCTCGGCGCGCGATCCGATGCCGAGCTTGGTGTAGACCTTGCGCAGGTGGTACTCGACGGTCTTCGGGCTGAGGAAGAGCGCTGCCGCGGCCTCGCGCGTCGTGCGTCCCTCGACGAGCAGCAGGCTGACCTGCAGCTCCTGCGGGGTGAGCAGGCTGCGCGGGTCGGCGCCGCGCCGGTGCACGGTCTCGCCGGTGGCGGCGAGCTCGGTCGCGGCGTGCTCCGCCCAGCGGGCGGCGCCGAGGTCCTCGAAGTCGTCGAGGGCGGCGCGCAGCTGCTCGCGGGCGTCGACGCGACGAGCCGAGCGCCGCAACCATCCGCCGTACGCCAGCCGGGTGCGGGCGGTCTCGAACCGGTCGAGCGTGGCCGCGTGCAGGCCCAGGGCGGTCTCGAAGCAGCCGTCGGAGGCGAGGTCCTGCGTCACCAGGCCGCGCGCCCGGGCGGCCCGGGCCAGCGCCCACGGCTGCCCCTTGGCCTCGGCCGCCCGTGCGTAGTCCGCCGCGACCGCGGCCGCCCGCTGCGTCTCCCCCAGCCGCATCAGCGCCTCGGCCAGCTCAGGCCCGGGCACGAGGTCGACGTCGGCGAGCTCGTGCGTGCGCATGATGGCTTCCAGTGCGCGGAACTGCTCGACGGCGCGGGCCGGTTCGCCGAGCGACAGCTCGAGGTCACCGAGCGCGAAGCGGGTCCACGCGTGGGCCAGGTGCAGGTGGGTCGCCTCCAGCTGCGCGAGGACGTCCTCGGCGTAGGACCGGCAGACCTCCTCCCGCCCCTGGCGCGCCTCGAGCCAGCACAGCCCGGCCAGCGCCATCACGTGCTCGGTGACCTGCCCGGTCTCCTCGGCCAGCCGGGCCGCCTCGCAGTAGTTGGCCTCGGCCTGCGCCCACGAGGAGGTGGTGGCCTGGTCGCGGGCGACGTGCCACAGCACCGCGGGCAGCGCGCCGACGCCGGCCACGCTCCGCACGTGGTCGACGTACTCGAGCAGCGTCGCCGCCTGGTCGGCGTCGCGCAGGAAGAGCGGGACGAGCATCACGCACGACAGCCGGTGCGGGTCGCGGTGCAGCGCCTCCGTCGACCGGATCAGCGGCACGGCGGCACGCAGGTCCTCGGCGCCTCCGGCCTCGCCCGACACGACGCGGGCCATCCCGGTCGCGATCAGCCCGAGCGCCCTGGCCTTGGGGTCGGTGACGCGCGGGGCGAGGGTCTCCAGCCTCCGGGCGATCTGCAGCGCCGCGGGGACGCCGGCGAGGTAGAAGCTCGCGTGCACGGCGTCCGAGAGGTAGGTGCACTCCTCCGCCGGGTCGGTGCTGAGGTCGGCCGCGGCGACCAGCATCTCGCGGGCGTCGCGCAGCTGCCCCGTGCGCGCGGCGATGCCGCCGCGCAGCGCGAGCTCGCGGACCCGCGCGGCGTCCGAGGGGTGGGAGCGTGCGTGGGCGTCGAGCAGGCCGAGGGCGCGCTCCGTGAGACCCGCGGACCACGCCGTCTCCGCGGCCATCAGCAGCAGGTCGGCCCGGCGGTCCGGGTCGGGGTGCAGCCGGGCCGAGCGCTCGAAGGCACCCGAGGCCACCGAGTACGCCGTCCGGCCCCGCGCGCGCTCCCCCGCGGCCGCGAGCAGGTCGGAGATCTCGGCGTCGGGGCGCCACACGGCCTCGGCGAGGTGCCAGGCGCGACGGTCGGCGTCGGTCTCGGGCAGCGACCCGGCCACCGCCGCGTGGGCCGCCCGGCGCTCGCGGGCCCCGACCCGGGAGTAGGCCGCGGCCCGCACCAGCGGGTGTCGGAAGGTCACCTGGCCGGCCCGCACCGCAACCAGACCGGCGTCCTCCGCACCGGCCAGGGCCTCGACGTCGACACCGAGCTCCTGGCAGGCCTGCGTCGTGACCAGGAGGTCGCCACCGCAGACCGCCGCCACGAGGAGCGCGGTGCGGCAGTCCTCGTCGAGCTGGTCGAGCCGGCGGTCGAAGGCCGCCGTCACAGCGTCGGGGACCCGCGCGGGCAGGTCCGCGGGGTCGGTCGCGAGGGCATCGAGGTCGTCACCGGCCAGCTCCAGCAGCGCCAGCGGGTTGCCGGAGGCGAGCGTGAGCAGCGGCTCCAGTCGGCCGGCGGCCAGCGGCCCGCCGACGGCACGGGCGGCCAGGCTCGCCGCCGCGTCGTCCGGCAGACCGCCCAGGCGGAGGACCGGGAGCCCGGCCACGAGCCGGTCGGCCTCGGGGCTGCGCGCCGTCGCGAGCACCACCACGGGGTCGGCGGCCAGCCGGCGGGCGGCGAAGACCAGCGCCTCGGCCGAGGGGAGGTCGAGCGCGTGGAGGTCGTCGACGACCACGACGACCGGCCCCTCCTCGGCGCAGCGGGACAGCAGGCCCAGCACCGCCGCGCCGATCATGAACCGGTCACCGCTGCCGGGCGCCGCCTCCGAGAGCTCGAGCGCCCCGCCGAGGGCAGCCGCGTGCGCGGGCACCAGCCCGTCGAGGCGGTCGAGCACCGGGCGCAGCAGCTGCAGCAGCCCGGCGAAGGGCACGTGCCGCTCGGTGTCGAGCCCCGTGGCCCGCAGGACCAGCATGCCGTCGGTGGCCTCGTCGGCCAGCACGTCCTCGAGCAGGGCGGTCTTGCCGACCCCCGGCTCACCGCTGATCACGAGCGTGCCGCTCACCCCGCGACGAGCGGTCGTCAGCAGCTGACGCACCTGCTCGCGCTCGGCGTCCCTCCCCAGGAGCAGCGGCTCCTCCACGCCGGCAGTCTAGGCCCCCCCGGGGGCGGGGGCAGCCGGAAACTAGGTGGGTCCCCCGATGCGGTGGACGGCTCCCGGCGGCGAGCGTGGTGGTCCACGACAACCACCCGGCCACGGCCGGGAGAAGGAGCAGGACATGACCATCACGACCGGCACCACCGCCCCCGCCGACAACGGCGTCAACGTCGAGGCCCTCCTCGGCGTACGCGAGGCGAGCGCGGACTCCCCCGAGATCACCCAGTTCCAGTGGCGCTCGACGGCCACGTGGGTCAACGGCACGCACAGCCGCTCGGACATCGAGGGCTTCTACGGCTTCGGCGCCGAGCAGGTGCACCACACGACGTTCAGCCTGGACGCCGACCACCCGCTGCAGTTCGCCGCGAAGGACAACGGCCCGACGCCGGTCGAGTACGTCCTGGCCGCCCTCGGCTCCTGCCTGACCGCCGGTGTCGCGGCCGTCGCCCAGCAGCGCCAGATCCAGCTGCGATCGGTCAAGGCCAACCTGACGGCCGAGATGGACCTCCAGGGGATCCTCGGCGCCGACCCCGACGTCCGCAACGGCTTCAGCGGCGTGACGGTCAGCTACGAGATCGACGCGGACGCCTCGCCCGAGGACATCCGCGCCCTCGTCGCTCAGTCGCAGAAGCGCTCGGCGGTCTTCGACATCATGACCAACCCGACCGACGTCACCGTCTCCGTGGTCTGATGCGCACCCTCACCGCAGTCGTCATCGGTGCCGGCCACTGCGGGCTCGCGATGAGCCGCCACCTCGCCGACCGCTCGATCGACCACGTGGTCCTCGAGCGCGGCCAGGTGGCGACCTCGTGGCGGACCCAGCGCTGGGACTCCCTCCGGCTGCTCACGCCGAGCTGGATGACGCGACTGCCGGGGTGGGGGTACGACGGGGACGACCCGGACGGCTACCTGTCGGCCACGGACGTGGCCGACCTGGTCACCGCCTACGCGACCGCGACCGGCGCACCGGTCGTCACCGGGACGACGGTGACCTCCGTACGACCGGCCGGCGACGGCTTCGACGTCGAGACCGACCGGGGCCGGTGGCACGCGCGCAACGTCGTGCTGGCCGCCGGCACCACCCGGAGCGTGGTGCCGCCGCTCGCACGCCACCTCCCGCGCGGCGTCGTCTCGATCGGCGCCCTGGACTACCGCAACCCCGGGCAGCTGCCCGAGGGCGGTGTGCTGGTCGTCGGCGCGTCGGCCAGCGGCGTGCAGATCGCGGAGGAGCTCCAGCGGTCGGGCCGCCCGGTCACCCTCGCCGTCGGCGAGCACGTCCGGGTCCCGCGCCGCTACCGCGGCCGCGACATCCTCTGGTGGATGGACGCCGTCGGCATCCTCGACCAGGGGGCGGACCAGATGGATGACCTCGTGCGCGCCCGCCGGCTCCCCTCCCTCCAGCTCGCGGGGAGCGGCCGTCCGGTCGACCTCGACGCGCTGCAGCGGGCCGGTGTCCGCCTGGTCGGCCGGTTCGCCGGACTCCGCGACGACGTCGCCCAGTTCTCGGGCTCGCTGGCCAACGTCGTCACACTCGCCGACCTCAAGCTCGGCCGGCTGCTCGACACGATCGACGACCACGCGGGCGGTCACGGCGAGCGCCTCGACCCCACGCCGGTCCCGCGCGCTCCGCTGGGCCTCGACCTCGGCAGCGGTGAGATCCGGTCGGTGGTGTGGGCGACCGGCGTGCGCCCCGACTTCTCCTGGCTCGACGTGCCGGTCCTCGACCGGCGGGGCCGGCTCACCCACGACGGCGGCGTGACCCCGTGGCCCGGGCTCTACGCCCTCGGCCTGCCGCTGCTGCGGCGCCGCCGCTCGACGTACATCGACGGCGCGCGCCAGGACGCCGACGACCTCGCGACCCACCTGCTCGAACGCCTCCGGACCGGTGGCGACCCCCGGACGAGGGAGGCCTCGTGAACACCCACCCCCTGGCGACCACCGTCGCCACCGCGGTCGCCGACCGCTGTTCCGACCGGCTCGGCGCCTGCCTCGACGACACCGTCCGCCTGCGCGCCCTGGTGCCCGGCGGGCCGATCGAGGAGCACGGCCGCGACGCCGTCCTGTCGCGCTTCCACGACTGGTTCGGCGGCTACGACACCGTCGTGCTCGCCGACGCCGCCGGGGACGAGGTCGGCGACCGCGTCCTCGTGCACTACAAGCTGCTGCTCGACCCCGACGCCGACGCGCGGGTGCTCACCCAGACCCTCGTGTGCACCCTGTGGGACGGCCTGGTGGGTCGGATCGACCTGGTCTGCTCCGGCTTCCGGAGGCTGCCATGACCACGACCTGCCCCCACGCGCTCGACGAGTCGCTGACCCGCTGGGGCGACTACGACCGCGACGACCCGTTCCCGCTCTTCGCGCAGGTGCGCTCGGCCGGGCCGGTGCACGAGGTCACGCTGGCCGACGGGCACCGGGCCTTCCTCGTCGTCGGGTACGCCGCGGCGCGCGAGGCCCTCAACCACCCGGACCTGTCCAAGGACATGCACGCCGCCCTCGCCCGCGACGGCGCCGTCGTCGCCGAGGGCCTGCCCGGCCCGGACTTCGCCCGGCACATGCTGAGCGTCGACCAGCCCGACCACACCCGGCTGCGCGGGCTCGCGGCCCGGGCCTTCACCCGTACCCGCCTGCGGGCGCTCGAGCCGCGCATCGAGGAGCTCGTGACCGAGCTGCTGGACGACCTCGCCGCCTCCGACGGTGTGGTCGACCTGGTCGCCGGCTTCGCCGGACCGCTGCCCTTCGCCGTGATCGGCGAGCTGCTCGGCATCGAGCGGGACGACCAGCGCCGGCTGGCCGCGTGGTTCGCGACCCTACTGGCGCCGTACGACGGCGACGAGCCGCCCGCCGCGTCCGTGGCCGCCTCCGACGCGATCGTCGGGTTCCTCACCGACCTCGTCGACCTTCGGTGGGCCGAGCCGACCGAGGACCTCGTCGGGGACCTGGTGACGGCGTGCCGCGAGGGCGACCTGACGCGCCAGGAGCTGCTCTCGACGCTCTTCCAGCTCGTCGTCGCCGGGCACGACACCACGACCAGCCTGATCGGCAACGGCGTGGTCGCGCTGCTCACCCACCCCGACCAGCACGCCGCGCTCGTCGCCGACCTCGACCTCGTGCCGCAGGCGGTCGAGGAGTTCCTGCGCTGGGACGCACCGGTCCCCCACTCGACCTTCCGCTACGCCGCGCGCGACCTCACGATCGCGGGCACCGCGATCCCGGAGGGGGTCCAGGTGCTGGTCTCGCTGGCCGCCGCGGGGCGCGACCCCGAGCGCACCCCCGGTGCCGAGGCGTTCGACCTGCAGCGCGGCGGGGCGACGCACCTCGCCTTCGGGCACGGCATCCACCACTGCCTCGGCGCGCGCCTCGCCCGGCTCGAGGCGCGGATCGCCTTCACCGAGCTCCTCCGGCGCTACCCGGCGATGCGGCTCGCCGTACCGCCCGAGGAGCTGAGCTGGGGCCACGGCGACGGCCTCGTGCTGCGGGGACTCAGCTCCCTGCCGGTCTTGCTGACGGGCCCGGGGCCGCAGGAGACTCGACCATGACCCGCGCACGGGAACCGGACGCGGACGGCTACGTCGAGCACGCCGGGGTCAAGCTCCACTACGAGGTGTACGGCGACGCCGGGCCGACCATCCTGCTGCTGCCGACGTGGACGATCATCCACAAGCGGTTCTGGAAGCTGCAGGTGCCCTACCTCGCCCGGCACCACCGGGTGGTCACCTACGACGGGCCCGGCAACGGCCTCTCCGACCGGCCGCTGGTCAGCGACGCCTACGACGATGCGCGCCAGGTCGAGTACGCCCTCGCCGTGCTCGACGCCACGGGGACCGATCAGGCGGTCGTCGTCGGGTTGTCCAAGGGCGCGCGGTGGGCGCTGCAGCTGGCCTCCCGGCACGGCGACCGGGTGCTGGGCACGGTGACCATCGGCGCCTCGGTGCCGCTCACCGACCCGCACACCGCGCGCGTGGAGCCCGGAGCCGACCCCCGGCAGCTACCGCCGTCCGTGGTCCCGGCCGTGGCCCGCGACCCGCTGGAGCACTGGGCCAAGTACGACCCGGCGTACTGGCAGGAGGGGCACGAGGACTTCCTCTGGTTCTTCTTCGGCATGAGCTTCCCCGAGCCGCGCTCCACCAAGCCGATCGAGGACTGCGTGGCCTGGGGCCTCGACACCGGCCCCGACGTGCTGGCCGTCGAGTGGCAGATCGAGCCTCCGACCCGCGAGTCCGTGGAGGACTGGTGCCGGTCGGTCACCTCGCCCGTCCTGGTGATCCACGGCGACTGCGACCTGATCAGCCCGCTCTCGCGCGGCGAGCGGATCGCCGAGCTCACCGGTGGTGAGCTCGTGGTGGTCGAGGGCGGCGGGCACATCCCGCTGGCCCGCGACCCGGTCAAGGTCAACCACCTCGTCCACGACTTCGCGAGCCGCGTGGCGCCACCCCCGCGGCCGCGCCCGACGACCTGGCGGCGGGGCCGGCGGCGGCCCCGCAAGGTGCTCTACGTGTCCTCGCCGATCGGCCTCGGGCACGCGCGCCGCGACGTCGCGGTCGCGCAGGCACTGGTGCGCGAGCGCGACGACGTGACCGTCGAGTGGCTGGCGCAGGACCCCGTGACCCGCTTCCTGCAGCAGGAGGGCGAGACCGTGCACCCGGCCAGCGCCTGGCTGGCCAGCGAGTCGGGGCACATCGAGGCCGAGTCCGGCGAGCACGACCTCCACTGCTTCGAGGCCCTGCGCCGGATGGACGAGATCCTGGTCAACAACTTCCACGTCTTCCACGACGTGGTGCGCGAGGGCGACTACGACCTGGTCGTCGGCGACGAGGCCTGGGACATCGACCACTACCTGCACGAGAACCCCGAGCTCAAGCGCTTCGCGTTCGCCTGGATGACCGACTTCGTCGGCGTCCTGCCCATGCCCGGCGCCCCCGAGCGGGAGGCACGGCTCACCGCCGACTACAACGCGGAGATGATCGAGCACGTCGAGCGGTTCCCCTGGCTGCGCGACCGGGCGATCTTCGTCGGCAACCCCGACGACGTGGTCCCCGGCACCTTCGGCCCCGACCTGCCCGAGATCCGCGCGTGGACCGAGCAGCACTACGACTTCGCCGGCTACGTCACCGGACTCGACCCCGCCACCCCCGTCGACCGCACAGAGAGCCGCCGCGCCCTCGGGTGGGGTGACGACGAGCAGGTCTGCGTGGTCACCGTCGGCGGGTCGGGCGTCGGCTCCCACCTGCTGCGGCGCGTCGTCGCGGCGTACGACGCCGCCCGGCGCCTGGTGCCCGGCCTGCGGATGGTGGTCGTCACCGGGCCCCGCGTCGACCCGGGCCTGGTCTCCGCCCGGCCCGGCCTGGAGGTGCACGCCTTCGTGCCCGACCTCCCCCGCCTGCTCGCGGCCTGCGACCTCGCGGTCGTGCAGGGCGGCCTGACCACGACCATGGAGCTCACCGCGGCCGGGCGCCCGTTCCTCTACGTCCCGCTGCGCAACCACTTCGAGCAGAACCTGCACGTGCGCCACCGGCTCGAGCGCTACGGCGCGGGCCGCTGCCTGCCCTGGGACGAGGCCGCCGACCCCGACCGGCTCGCCCACGCCATCGCCGGCACCGTCGGCACCGAGGTCACCTCGCAGCCGGTGGAGAGCGGCGGCGCCGAACGCGCCGCCGCCCTCCTCGCCGACCTGCTCTGACGGTCGCCGCCCCCGGCGGCAGACCTCAGCGGTCGATCATCTTCTGCATGGCCTCCGGGTAGCGGTCCCCCACGACCTGCACGCTCGCCGAGGCCTCGTCGAGCTCGGCGAGGTCGTCCCCGGTGAGCTCGAGGTCCGCCGCGCCGAGGTTCTCGTCGAGGCGCTCGAGGCGCCGGGTGCCGGGGATCGGGACGATCCACGGCTCCTGCGCCAGCAGCCAGGCCAGCGCCACCTGCCCGACGGTGGCGCCCTTGCGCTCGGCGACCTTCCGCACGAGGTCGACCAGGGCGAGGTTGGCCTCGAGCGCCTCGCGCTCGAAGCGGGGGAGGGTGGCGCGGATGTCGCCCTCCCCGAACTCGCTCGAGGCGCTGACCTGGCCGGTCAGGAAGCCGCGGCCGAGCGGGCTGAACGGCACGAACCCGATGCCGAGCTCCTCCAGCGCGGGGAGGATCTCGTCCTCCGGCTCGCGCCAGAAGAGGGAGTACTCGCTCTGCAGGGCCGTGACCGGCTGCACGGCGTGGGCGCGGCGGATCGTCGCGACCCCGGCCTCGGACATCCCGAAGTGGTGGACCTTGCCCGCCTCGATCAGCTCCTTGACGGTGCCGGCGACCTCCTCGATGGGGACGTCCGGGTCGACGCGGTGCTGGTAGAGCAGGTCGATCGCCTCGGTGCGCAGGCGCCGCAGCGAGCCGTCGACCGCGGCCCGGATCGACTCCGGCCGGCTCGTGACGCCGGTGGACGCCCCGGCCTCGTCGAAGGCGAAGCCGAACTTGGTGGCGATCACGACGTCGTCGCGCACCGGCTGCAGCGCCTCGCCCACGAGCTCCTCGTTGTGGAAGGGCCCGTAGACCTCGGCGGTGTCGAAGAGCGTGACGCCGCGGTCGACCGCGGCGCGGAGGAACGTGATCATCTCCTCGCGCGGCGGCCGTCGGCCGAACGACTGGCTCATGCCCATGCAGCCGAGTCCGAGGGGTGACACGCGCAGGCCTGGGGAGCCGAGCGTCCGTGCGTGCATGTGCGTCTCCTTCGTCTTCGTCACCACGTCTGGTGCACGTCCTCGGCCCAGCCGAAGACGTCGGCGATCTGTACCCATTCCGGGTGGCCGTCCGCGCCCCAGATCCGGACCCGCCCCGACCAGGTCCCGAAGCACTGGTGGGTGGCGGACGAGACGACCTTGAGGTCGGTCTCGCTGACCCGGTCGTGCTGGGGCGCGAAGGTGAGGTCGACGTCGGTGCCGGTGACCCGCCACGGCTCCAGCCAGGCCGTGGTGTCGTAGGTCCACACCAGCTCCTCGCTGATCTTGTGGAGCGTGCCGTCGACGAGCAGCGAGTTCTCCACCGAGCCGGTGCCGTCGGTCCACCTGCCACCCACCTGCAGGCCGAGCACGCGGCCGTCGGTGCGGCCCGAACCGGCGCCCCAGTTCCAGTGCACCCGGTGCGGCCAGCGACCGCGGCCGTGGTCGAGGGTCGCCCAGGCGTCGCCACCGGACACGTCGTACGCCGTGCCGTCGAACCAGACCGTGCCGACGGCAGGGCGCGCGACGTCCTTGACCGTGTACTGGAAGAGTCGGTCGGTCCACGGCACCACCACGCCGAGGCACTGGTGCCCCTCGGGCCGCTGCGCGACCACGTCGACCCGCACCCGGTCGCCGGAGGCCCGCAACCGGGTGCCACCGTCGACCTCGGAGATCTCGATGCGGAGCGCCTTCCTGCTCAGCGTCGCGGGTCCCTCACCGAGGGTGCCGGGGAGCGTGACGCCGGCGCCGAACGGGGTGATCACGTCCTGCGCGTGCGTCCGGCCGGTGCGCCGGTCCCAGAACCACACGCCGCTCACGCCCGCGTAGTCGATGTGGCTGACCACGAGGGTCACCACGTGCGTCGGGGTGGTGACCGCCCAGTACTCCCAGCGCTTGTTGCGACCCCGGCCGACCCGGCCCCGACCGATGCCGTCGGTGCGGAGCAGCGGCGTGCGCGTCCAGCCCACGGCGTCGGGGTCGAGCCGTCCGTCCGGACGGGTCAGCGACACCGGCGAGGTGAGCTCGCGCTCGGAGACCGCGACCGGCTGCGCCGTACCGCGTCGTCCGGAGGCATCCACACCGTCACCCTAGGGCGACGACACGGCGACGGCGGTCGGTCCGGCGCGTCGTCCACGCGCGGTACCCGTCGGCGACCCTGCCCCGTGGCCGGCCACGCACGACACGCTCCGCCCGGCGGACCGACGACGTGGGGCACAATCAGGCCGTGGCGACCGCTCGTCCCTCGTTCGAGGCCACGGTGTCCGCGCGCGAGGCGGAGGTCCTCGCCGCGGTCTCGGAGCACCTCACCAACGCCGAGATCGCCGAACGTCTCTTCATCTCCGTGCGCACCGTCGAGAGCCACGTCTCCTCCCTGCTGCGCAAGCTGCAGGTGACCGACCGCCGCGAGCTCGCCCAGGCCGGACGGCCGGTGCTGGGCAACCGGGGCTCCGCGTGGTCGGTGGGCACGCCGCAGACCACGCTCCCCCGGCCCCTCACGCCCTTCGTCGGTCGCGAGCACGAGGTCGCCGACCTCGCCCGCGCCTTGGACGAGCACCGGCTGGTCACGGTGGTCGGTCCCGGCGGCGTGGGCAAGACCCGCCTCGCCCTCCGGGTCGCCGACGAGGTGCAGGGCCGGTTCGCCGACGGCGTGGTCTTCGTCGACCTGGTGCCGGTGGCCGAGCCGGACGCCGTCGCGGCAGCCGTGGCGGGTGCCCTGGGCCTCGGGGAGAGCCAGCAGCACTCCGTCGAGGAGGTCCTCACCGGGTGGCTCTCCACCCGCCGAATGCTGCTCGTGGTCGACAACTGCGAGCACCTGCTGGACGCGGTGAGCGTGCTCCTCGAGGTGCTGCTCACGGCCTGTCCCGGGCTGACAGTGCTGGCGACCAGCAGGTCGCGCCTCCTGCTGCCCTTCGAGCTCACCTACCCCGCTCCGGGGCTCTCCCTGGCAGCGGAGGACGGTCGACCCCCCGACGCGGTCGAGCTGTTCGTCAGCCGGGCGGCGGCCGCGGGCTCACCCGTGGGCCCCGGTGACCTCGGGCGGGTCGCCGTCCTGTGCCGCAACCTGGACGGGATGGCCCTCGCGATCGAGCTGGCAGCGGCCCGGCTGCCCGCCCTGGGCCTCGACGGCCTGGAGGCCGGACTGGCCGACCGGCTCGACCTCCTGGCGGGCGGGTCACGCGTCGACGACCGGCACCGCTCGCTCCGCTCGGCGCTCGACTGGAGCCACGCGCTGCTCTCCGAGCAGGAGCGCGCACTGCTGCGGCGGATCTCGGTGATCGCGGGTCCGTTCCCGGCCTCCGCGGCCGTGGAGATGCTGGGCGACTGGGACCCGCTGGTACCGGACCGGGTGCCCGCCCACCTCGCCCGACTCGCCGAGGAGAGCCTGCTCGTGCCGGTCCCGACCGCGCTCGGCACCCGCTACAGCCAGCTGGAGACGATCCGGCAGTACGGCGCCGCCCTGCTCGCCGCCGCGGACGAGGTGGACGTCGCGCACGCCCGCCACCTGCACTGGTGCCTCGCGACCGCCGAGCGGCTGGGCGAGCCGGCGACGGCGGGCGAGGAGGGTGAGCTCTGGCGGGCCCGCTTCGACGAGGCATCCGTGGAGACCCGGTGGAGCCTGCCGTGGGCGCGGCACCGGGCCGACCAGCGGGAGCCGGCGTACCGGCTGTCGACGTTGATGGCCGACCTGAGCCTCGTCCGCGGTCGGCCCGGTGAGTCGCAGCGGCGCTACGAGCTCGCCGCCGAGCTCGCGCCCGACGACACGGCGCGGACGCTCGCGCTCCGTCAGGCCGCCGGCGCTGCCGACGGCCGGCAGTTCGGGAACGAGGCGATGCGTCTGCGGGAGCTCGCCGCGGAAGCGGCCGAGCGCGCCGGCGACCCGACCGGCGCGGCCGTCGACCTGGCCCGGGCCGCCGAGCTGGTCGAACGCGGTCCGGGCATCATGGCGGTGGTCCCGCCGACCAGCGAGATCGAGCGCCTGCTCTCCCGGGCGCGGCCGCTCGCGGACGGTGACCCCCGGGCCGAGAGCCGGATCCTGACGGCCGAGGCCTTCGGACGCGGCGAACGCGACCCGGAGGTGAGGTCGCTCGTCGACCGCGCGATCCAGCTCGCCCGGACTGCCGGCGACCCGCTCGGCGAGAGCGCCGCGCTCGACATGCTGACCGCGGTGCAGCTCGCGGAGGGCCAGCTCGAGGAGGCGTTCGAGAGCGCCGTGCGCCGGACCGAGCTGCTCGTGCCGGTGCCGGTCGCCGCGGACTCCGCGCTGGAGTTCTTCGACTCCTACCAGATGGGGTCGCAGTGCGCTCTCGCCGCGGGCGACCTCGGCGAGGCCCGCCGGCTCGGCGAGGGCCTGCTCGACCTGCCCTTCTACCGCGAGGAGTACCACCTCGCGACCTCCCGGCTGATCGTGGTGGGCCTCTTCACCGGCGCCTGGGACGAGGCGCTCACCCAGGCCGAGCTGTTCCGGACGGGGTGGGAGCGGGCCGGCCGCCCGCTGCAGGGCAACCTGCGCGCCGCGCCGTACTCCGCGGCGACGATCCACGCCCTCCGGGGCGACGACGAGGCGCGCGCGGAGTGGATGACCGTCGTCGCGACGCTGGAGGAGCCGCTCCGCCGGCGCCGGGCGGGGGCGTTCGGGAAGTTCTTCGACTCCCTGGTGCTGCTGCACCGGGGCCGGCCGGCCGAGGCGGTCGAGCTGCTCGCCCAGCCCCCGGAGAGTCTCGTGGGGGACGCCGACGCGATGTGGCGGGCCTGGTACGCCTCCGCCTGGTGCGAGGCGGCCGTCCTGGCGGGGCTCCCCGACGCGCAGGAGAGGCTCCGGCAGGCCGAGCAGGTGACGGTCGGCAACCCGGTCGCGCAGGCGGTGGTGCTGCGGGCGCGCGGCCTGGCGGGCAGCGGGGCCGGCAGCGCCGGCGGAGGCCGCGACGACATCGTCGCCGCGGCCTCCGCCCTGCGGTCGCTGGGAGCCCGCTACCAGTGGGCCCGCAGCCTGGTGATGCTCGGCGGTGCGGACCGCGAACGGGGCCTCGCCGAGCTCGACGCGATGGGCGCTGCCCCTACGGCCTGGCCTCCAGGATGAGGTTGAGGGGCGTGCGGGTGGCCACGCGCACGCTCGAGAACCCCGCCTCGCGCAGCACCTCCTCCAGCCGCTGCGGGCCGGCCTGGGCGCCGAGGCCCAGCGCCCCCTCCTGGGCCAGCGAGGACGGCGTGCAGACCACGGTCGAGATGCCGTAGTAGAGCCGTCCCACCGGGTTGAGGTTGTCCGCCAGCCCGTCGCCCGCGGCAGGCTCCACGAGCAGCAGCGTCCCGTCCGGCGCCAGGGACCGGCGGATGTGCCGGGCCACTCCGACCGGGTCACCCATGTCGTGCAGGCAGTCGAACATCGTCACGAGGTCGAAGCCGGTCCCGGGCACGGCCGCGGCCGGCGCGACCTCGAACCGGGCGCGCCGCTCGACCCCGGCCTCGCGCGCGGACGACCGCGCCGCCTCGATCGACGGCGCGTGGTTGTCGACCCCGAGGAACGTCGAGTGCTCGAACTCGCGGGCCATGATCACCGTCGAGGCGCCGAAGCCGCAGCCGACGTCGGCCACGCTGGCCCCCGCCCGCAGCTTGTCGACGACCCCGTCGAGGGCCGGCAGCCACGACTGCACCAGGTTCGCCTCGTACCCCGGACGGAACAGCCGGAGGGCGCCGCTGTAGAGCCGCTCGTCGTGCGCACCCCAGGCGATGCCCTCGCCCGTGGTGAACGTGCGGGCGAACGCGTCGTGGTCGACGTAGCAGGAGGCGATGGTCTCGAAGGCCCCGCCGAGGAACACCGGGCTGCGCTCGTCGGCGAGCACGAGCGCGTGCTCCGCGCTGAGCTCGAAGGTGCCGGCGTAGGGCTCGTAGGCGACGTAGCCGCCTGCCGCCTGGTTGCCCAGCCACTCGCGCACGTACCGCTCGTGGGTGCCGGTCCGTTCGGCGACGTCTGCCGGCGTCAGCGGGCCGGCCCCTGCCATGGCGCGGTAGAGGCCGAGGCGGTCGCCCAGGTGGACCATCAGGCCCGAGATGGCCGCGGCGAGGTCGCCCACCGCCTCGTGGACGAACTGCTCGAGGACCCCCTCGTCGAGGGGCGGCGCGTCCGTTGTCGTCATGGTCTCTCCTTGGGGGTGGTCGTCCCGGTCGGGACGTCGGGCACCGCCTGGCCGGCGGCTCCACCACCGTCGCCGCGACCGGGCGGGGCCACATCCGTGGTCGCCACGGACCGCGCCACGGATTCCGGGACTCCGTGGTCGGCACCGATGCGCCGCGGGCCGCCCCGACCGCACCGTTTCCTCCGAGCGGCGACCACGCCGCGACAGACCGGGACAAGGGAGGAACGCACGTGCTCAACAACTACATCGCCACCGCGCTCGCGGCCCAGCGCGAGGAGCAGATCGTGGCCTCGGTACGACGGTGGGGCGGGGCCGCCGGCTCCTCCACGCGTCGTGACCGACGGCGCCCGGCCGTGCAGGTGGCCCTGCGCGTGGTCGGATCAGACCGTCGTCGACCCGACGGCCGGCCGCCCGCGGCCGTGTTCGCGGCGACGGCCGCCGGCGCGCTGCTGGTCTCGCTCGACGTGTCCGTGGCCAACGCGTTGATGCCGGCGATCGGACACGACTTCGCGGGGTCCGACCGTGCCGCCCTGTCCTGGGTGATCACCGTGTACGCCATCGTCTTCGCGTCGGCACTGGTGCCCGCCGGCCGGATCGCCGACCGTGTGGGACGTCGCCGTACCTACCTCGGCGGGCTGGCCGTGTTCGCCGCTGGGTCGCTCGTCTGCGGCGTGGCCCCCGACCTGGCGGTGCTGCTCCTCGGACGGGCTCTGCAGGGGCTCGGCGCCGCGGCCGCCTCGCCGGCGTCGATGGGGCTGCTCCTGGCCGCGTCGGGGTCACGGCGCCGTTCCGACTCCGCGGCCCGGTGGACGGGAGCCGCAGCCCTGGGCGTGTGCCTGGGGCCGCTCCTCGGCGGTGTGATGACCGACCTCGGCGACTGGCGGTGGGCGTTCCTGGTCAACCTGCCGGTCGCCGCGGTCGTCGCGGTCTCGGCGCTCGTCGTCCTGCCCGAGACGCCCCGCGTGCCGGGCCGCGGCCTGCCCGACCCGGTCGGCGCGGGGATGCTCGCGGCGGCCGCCGCGCTGGTCAGCCTCGTCCTCGCGGAGAGCGCGGACTGGGGCCCGGTCTCCGTCCGCACGGTCGCCTGCACCGCGGCAGCGGCCGCCCTGTCGTGGGCGTTCGTGAGCCGGTCGCGTCGGGTGCGTGAACCGCTCCTCCGGCTCACGCTGCTGCGCGACCGCAACGTCGCCAGCGCGGCGGTGGTCACGGGCTGCTACGCGGCCGGGTTCTTCGCCTTCCTGCTGACCTTCATGCTGTTCGCGGTCGGGCACTGGCGGCTGTCCCTCGTGGGGGCCGGTGCCTCGGCGCTGGTGCCCGGCGCCGTGGTCGTCGCCCTCACCCTCCTCGTGGGGCGCATCACGGAGCGCGCCGGGCACCGCCTCCCGCTCGTGATCGGCGCGAGCCTGATGGCCGGAGCCCTGCTGGCCTGCGCGGCAACGCTCGGCGGCGACCACGTCCAGGCTCGGTGGCTGCTGGTGGGTCCGGTGCTCGGGCTGGGGATCGGCCTCTGCTACCCGGTCCTGGCGGGTGCTGCCGTGCACGGGCTCGACCCAGCCGACCTCGCCGCGGCGAGCGCCCTCAACCAGTGCACCCGCCAGCTGGGCGCCGCCGTCGGGATCGCCGCCACGGTCGGCGTCCTCGGCCCGGACCACGTCCCCGACCTGGCGCGCGTCCAGGCGGCGTGGCTGCTCGCGGCGCTCTTCTGCGCCGTCGCGGCCGCGGCAGCCGTGCTGATCCCGTCCGCACGGGCGACGAAGCCCCTGACCACCGCCTCCCTCGGCCCGCGAGCCGACGCCTGGGAGCGGTGCGCATGAACGGGCCGGCCGGCGCCTGCGTCACGGACGTCGCCCCCGGCGTCCTGCGCCCTGACGTCGAGCTGCGGCCGCTTGAACCCGGTGACTCCGGGGCCGTGGTCGCCGTCTTCCGCGGCATGGGTGCCCGGTCCCGCGAGCTCCGCTTCCTGCTGCCCAAGGCGCGGCTCACCGGATCCGACGTACGACAGCTCGTCGACGTCGACCACCGCGACCACGTCGCCCTCCTCGCCTCGACCGTGCCCGACCGACGGCCCGTCGCGATCGCGCGGTTCGTCCGCGACGGCGACGATCCCGGGTCGGCCGAGGTCGCCGTGGAGGTCGTGGACGACTGGCAGCGCAGGGGTGTCGGTGCCATGCTGCTGAGCGCGCTCCTGCGGCGCGCGGTCGAGCTCGACGTCCGCCGACTCACCATGGTCGTGTCGCACGACAAC
Organism: Nocardioides taihuensis; assembly: GCF_042657275.1. Taxonomy (NCBI): domain Bacteria; kingdom Bacillati; phylum Actinomycetota; class Actinomycetes; order Propionibacteriales; family Nocardioidaceae; genus Nocardioides; species Nocardioides taihuensis. Next base: position 165,984 of record NZ_JBHSKD010000002.1, on the reverse strand, counting down.
CGGGCCGTGCAGCGGCTGCTGCGCCGGGCCCCGGGGCGCGTCACCCGCACCCGCGCGGATCGCGGGACCACCGAGTACGTGCTGTCGCTGGAGGGAGGGCCGCGATGACGACGTTCCACCGGGCGCAGGTCCCGGATCGCGCGGACGGGATCGCGAGCCTGCTCGGGGTCTGGGCCCACCCCGACGACGAGGCCTACCTCTCCAGCGGGCTCATGTCCCTGGTCGCGGACGCGGGCGGCCGCGTCGCGGTGGTGACCGCGACGCGCGGTGAGCACGGCACGGACGACCCGGAGACCTGGCCCCCGGAGCGCCTGGCGCCGGTGCGCGAGCGTGAGCTCCGGGCCAGCCTCGACGAGGTCGGCGTGCACGAGCACCACTGGTTGTCCTACCGGGACGGTGAGCTCGCCGAGCTGCCGGTCGACCGCGGCGCCGCGGACCTCGTCCCGGTCATCGAGCAGGTCCGGCCCGAGGTCATCGTCACCTTCGGGCCCGAGGGCATGACCGGTCACCCGGACCACCGGACGGTGTCGGCGTGGACCACGGAGGCGTGGCGACGGACCGGGTGCCGGGCCGAGCTCTGGTACGCGACGCTGACCCCGGAGTTCCACATGACGTGGGGCGAGCTCAACGACCGGGTCGGGCTGTGGACCACCCCGCCGCCCGTCACGGCGCAGTCGGAGCTCGCGGCGCACCTGCAGATGTCCGGTCCCGTGCTGGCCCGCAAGCACCGGGCGCTGCGGGCGCACGCCTCGCAGACCCGGGCGCTCGAGGAGCTGGTGGGCGCCACGACGTACCGCAGCTGGTGGTCCGTCGAGAGCTTCGTGGCACCCGAGAACCGCGACGCCTGACCGGCGGGCCCGTCAGACAGTCGGACGTGAGGCGGTGCGCAGCGTCGCCCACAACAGCGCGAACGCGACCACCTGGAGCAGCCCGAGCAGGGTCGCCAGCAGCGTGAGGTGGTGGGTCACCAGCGCCCCCGCCACGGCACCTCCGGCCAGGGCGCCGAGGCCCTGCACCGCCGCGAAGATGCCGTACGCCGTGGCGCGCCGGCCCGGGGCGACCAGGCTCGCGACGTACGCCTTGACGGTGGAGTCCTGGATGCCGGTCGCGGCGCCCCAGACCATCACGCCCACCAGCACCAGCCACAGCTGATCGGCGAGGGCCGCGACCGGCACGACCGCGACGAGGAAGGGCACGCCCAGCAGGACGTGGGGTCCCCACCGGTCGAAGAGGTCGCCGGTGACCAGGGCGGCCACGGCCTCCACCCCCATCGCCAGTGCGTAGACCAGGGGCGCGGCGGCGATCGTGACCAGCCCGGTGTCGACGAAGCGGTAGGAGATCACGCCGAAGGTCATCAGCCCGGCCGTGGTCAGGGCGGCGGACAGGGCGAACAGGTGGAAGGCCCGCGGCAGGTCCGAGCCGAGCACCGAGGTGCGCAGGCCGCGCCACGTGCGCCACGCGACCGGCGTCGGGGCTGAGGTGTCCTCGGGGTCGGGCTCGGCGACCGACGGCACGCGGCGTCGCAGCTGGGCCAGCAGCAGCATCGAGACCGCGCCGGGCACGGCCAGCAGCAGGAAGCCGGGCCAGTAGACGCCGGTGACCGCCAGGGCACCCGCGACGAGCAGCGGACCGGCGAAGGCGCCCACCTGGTCGAGCGCCTTGTGCACGGCGAAGCCGCGGCCCCGCCCGGTCTGCACGGCCATCCGCGCCAGCAGCGCCGACTTCGACGGGCTGCGGACCGCCTTGCCGGTGCGCTCGAGCAGGATCAGCACCGAGGCCACGGCGACGCCGGCCGCCCCCACGAACGGCGCGACGGCGAGCAGCGGGACGCACACCGCGGTCATGGCGTAGCCGATGACGGTCAGGCGCCAGTGGTTGCGGCTGTGGTCGGCCCACGGTCCGGTCACCAGCCGCAGCACGAGCGCGATCGCCTCGCCGGCCCCGGTGACCACGCCGACGACGAGGGCCGAGGCGCCCAGCGAGCCGAGGAACGGGCCGGCGATCGAGCGCATGCCCTCGTAGACCATGTCCGCGGCGAGGCTGACCGTGCCGAAGGCCACGACCGCGCGCCACGGGGACCAGGCGCCACGGGTCGCTTGCACGGCGCCATCCTCGCCCATGACGCCCCACCCCACCGGCCGGAGCCGCCTGCCAGACTGCGGCCATGCGAGCGCTGTGCAAGGCCGGGCCCGGCCCCGGCCTGGAGATGGTGGAGATCCCGGAGCCCGAGCCCGGACCGGGGCAGGTGAAGCTGCGGGTCCTGCGCACCGGCCTGTGCGGGACCGACGTGCACATCTACCGCTGGGACGGCTGGGCCCAGCGCGCGATCAAGCCGCCCCTCGTGCCCGGGCACGAGTTCTGCGGCGAGGTCGTGGCGGTGGGCGAGGGGGTCAGCACCGTGCACGTCGGCGACTTCGCCTCCGGCGAGGGCCACCAGGTCTGCGGCCTGTGCCGCAACTGCCGGGCGGGCCGCCGGCACCTCTGCATCCGCACGGTCGGCCTCGGCGTGGACATCGACGGCGCCTTCGCGGAGTACGTCGTGATCCCCGAGACCAACGTGTGGGTGCACCGGGGCCTCGGGCCCGCCGACCTCGACCCCGACCTCGCGGGGATCTTCGACCCGCTCGGCAACGCCGTGCACACCGCGCTCGCCTTCCCGCTCGTCGGCGAGGACGTGCTGATCACCGGCGCCGGCCCGATCGGCCTGATGGCCACCGCGATCGTCCGCAAGGTCGGGGCACGCCTCGTGGTGGTCACCGACGTCAACGACGAGCGGCTGGCGCTTGCGAGCACCCTCGGCGCCGACCTGGTGGTGAACGTCCGGCGCGACTCGGTGGCCGACGCCCAGCGCCAGCTGGGGATGGCCGAGGGCTTCGACGTGGCGCTGGAGATGTCCGGGGCGCCGACCGCGCTGCCGGAGATCATCGCCAACCTCAACCACGGCGGCCGGGTGGCGGTCCTCGGCCTGCCCAGCGAGTCGATCATCGTCGACTGGACGACGGTGGTCACGCACATGATCACGATCCGCGGCATCTACGGCCGCGAGATGTTCGAGACCTGGTACGCGATGAGCGCGCTGCTCCAGTCGGGCCTCGACGTCTCCCCCGTCATCACCGACCGCTTCTCCGCCGCGGACTGGGAGGCGGGCTTCGCCGCGGCCGCCGACGGCAACCGTGGCAAGGTGGTCCTCGACTGGACGGAGGCACGATGAAGCAGGGCATGCGCGAGGAGCTGCAAGCCACCCTCGACACGATCCGCGAGGAGGGCCTCTACAAGAACGAGCGCGAGATCGGCGGCGCCCAGGGACGCGCCGTACGGCTCGGTGACCGCGAGGTCCTCAACTTCTGCGCGAACAACTACCTCGGCCTCGCGGACGACCCCCGCATCGTCGCGGCCGCGCGCGACGCCCTCGACACGTGGGGCTTCGGGATGGCCAGCGTCCGCTTCATCTGCGGCACCCAGACCCAGCACGTCGAGCTCGAGCGCCGGATCGCCGCGTTCGTCGGCACCGAGGCCGCGATCCTCTACCCCTCCTGCTTCGACGCCAACGGCGGTCTCTTCGAGGTGCTGCTCGACGAGCAGGACGCGGTGATCTCCGACGAGCTCAACCACGCCTCGATCATCGACGGCATCCGGCTCTGCAAGGCGCGCCGGCTGCGCTACCGCAACCGCGACCTCGCCGACCTCGAGGCGCAGCTCGTCGCCGCCCGCGACGCGCGCCGCCGCCTCGTCGTGACCGACGGTGTCTTCTCGATGGACGGCTACCTCGCGCCCCTCGACCAGATCTGCGACCTCGCCGAGAAGCACGACGCGCTGGTCGTCGTCGACGACTCGCATGCGGTCGGCTTCATCGGCCCCCACGGTGCCGGCACCCCCGACCTGTTCGGCGTCCGCGACCGGGTCGACATCGTCACCGGCACCCTCGGCAAGGCCCTCGGCGGTGCGTCGGGCGGCTTCGTCGCCGGCCCTCAGGAGGTCGTCGACCTGCTGCGCCAGCGGTCGCGCCCCTACCTCTTCTCCAACACCGTCTCCCCCGCCGTCGTCGCCGCCTCCCACGCGGCGCTGGACCTCGTGGCCGAGGGCGGCGAGGAACGCGCGATGCTCGAGCGCTCCACCAAGCGGTTCCGCCGGCTGATGTCGGAGGCCGGCTTCGACGTGCTCGAGGGAGACCACCCGATCGTGCCGATCATGTTCGGCGACGCCCGGACCGCCGCGTCGGTCGCGGAGTCGATGCTCGAGCTCGGTGTCTACGTGGTGGCCTTCTCCTACCCCGTCGTCCCCCGCGAGCGGGCCCGCATCCGCGTCCAGGTCTCCGCCGCGCACACCGACGACGACATCGACCGCTGCGTCGCCGCCTTCGTGGAGTCGCGGCAGCGGGTCACCGGGGGCTGAGCGTCCGAGGGGACCCGCGATTCACGCGGCCACGGGGACGACGACCTCGTTCCTCCGCAGGAACCACGGGGTCCAGGGCGGGTCGAAGCGCGCGTACCGCGGGGTCCCGACCACCTCCAGGCCGGCAGCGTCCAGCGCGGCCAGCAGCTGCGCGGCCCGCTTCTCGAAGGAGCCGCGCGACCAGCGTCCGGAGAAGCGCAGCGCTGCCGCCGTCTCGGCCGGCACCCGGCGCACGCGCACCGCGGAGTCCAGCGGGTCCGGGAGGTCGTCGGCGCTGACGTCGGCAGGCATCACGAACCCCACGACGTAGCGGCGGTTCGCCGGGTCCTGCTCCTGCACCACCGGCGCGGTCATGGCGATCTTGCGCGACGACCGGTTGTGACCGCCGATGAAGCGGGCGAGCCGGGGGAAGGCCACGTTCCCCGCCAGCTCGAAGGGGCCACCGACCTCGGTCTCGGCGACGAGGTGCTCCGGGTAGCGGCGCAGCTCGAACTCGGGATGCTCCTCGAGCACCTCGTACACCTGCTGCTCGGTCATGGGGGCGCTCCTGCCACGTGTCCCGCTTCCACGGTACGACCCCACCGCCGACCGCTCCGACCCAGCCTGCGCCGGTCAGCCGGGGCGGTCGCCGCAGTACAGGTCCAGCTGCACCACGTGCCCGGCACGCACCTCCGCCCGGGCCGGCTGGCAGGACCCTGCCCTGCTCCGGCCCCCCACCTCGAAGGTGCCCGCGGAGGTGTGCACCACGGCCGTGCCGCTCCGGTCGGTGGGCGCGCGAACGACGTCGGTCGCACCCTGGCCCGTGACCCGGACGACGCCACGCGCGACCGTCATGCTGCACGGGACCAGGGACCCCCCGGTGGGACAGTGCACGTCGAAGAGGCGGACCTGCACCCCCGTGCCCGGAGGCGGCGGCTCACGCGGCGGCAACGTCGCCGCGGAGGAGCCCCCGGACGGGCCGGTGGCCGGCTGCACGAGGGTTGCCCGACCGGTGCCCACCGTCGGGCGCTGACCGCCGGGCTGGTCGGAGGGAGTCTGCGCACTGCCTCCCTCGTTGGGTCCCGGCGTCGCACCCGTCGCAGCCTCGGAGCCGACCGCCGTCGTCCGGTCCGCGGCCCCCTGCTCGGCGCCACAGCCGGCGAGCAGCAGGACGAGCAGCACAGCGAGCGGCGCTCCCAGGGCAGTGCTCAGGGTCCTGCGCATCGCACGTCACCTCCTCGGTGCCCCCGCCCGCATGGGACGGATGCGACGAGCTTCCGGTTCCGGACCGGCACCACTCTGGCCCCTGCAGGGTTCCGGCACCGCCTCACGCGCGCGCACCAGCTTGTGGTCCAGCCCTCGGCACGGTCACAGGTCCAGCCCCGTGGACCAGCCCAACCACCCTCTCGACCAGCGATTTCCGTGGCCCGCAGGCGGGGGTTCCGCCCAGGTTCCTCTACTTTCTTTACCTGGGTGATGTGGCCGCCACCGGCCGTCGTTACCTTCCCCGGTTAGGCGCGACGTCCCCTCTGGAGCTCTTCCAGGGGCTTCGCTCAGCGAGGTCTCGACTCCGTCCCCACCTGCGCGGCGCCTCGACTCCCTACGCTCGCGTCGGTGTGTCTGCATGCCTTGAATCGACCGAGCGTCGATCACAGGAGAAGACCAGGATGAATCCTCGAACCAGGGCCGCCGCTCTCGGCGGCGCTGCGGCTCTTGCCATCGCGATGCTGACCCCTCTCGCTGTCGCCGAGGCCGGTGTCGCCCCTCACTCCTCGGGATCCGTGTCGGCGTCCGCCGTCGACAAGGTCGGCAGCGGGATGACCGTGTCCCGGAAGTCCGTCGTGCTCCGCGACCTGCGGAGCACCGCGCCGACCCAGAAGGTCCGGCAGCCCGGTCCGCTCACCATCACCGGCAAGCCGACCTTCCGGTCGTACGGCCGCGCGCCGGCTGTGGCCGCGAAGACGGCGTCGCAGTCCGGTCCGGCCGTCAACGGCAGCGTGCGCACCAACGCCACCGGCCCGCTGGTGACACCGCCGACCGTGATCACCAAGAACTGGAACGGCCTCAGCCAGGCCAACTCCTCCTGCAACTGCCAGCCGCCCGATCCCAACGCCGCCGCAGGCGCGACGCAGACCGTCCAGGCGGTCAACCTGAGCGTCGCCGTCTGGAGCAAGGCCAACCCGCCGGCGCTGCAGAAGAACACCGCGCTGAGCACCTTCCTCGGGGAGTCGCGCCCGCTGTCCGACCCGCGCGTGGCCTGGGACCCGAACTGGAAGCGGTGGGTGCTGACGGCCATCCCGATCCCCACCGCGTCCACCTCCGCCCCCGGACTCGACCTCGCCGTCTCCAAGACGTCGAACGCGACCGGCGCCTGGTGGATCTACAAGATCGGCTTCTCCGGCGGTTCGTTCCCGGCCGGGACCCTGCTGGACTACCCGATGCTCGGCCAGCAGCAGGACGCCCTGGTCTGGGGCACGAACAACTACCAGCTCGACTCCGTCGGCAACTACAACTACATCGGGTCCACGGCGTTCGCCGTCCCGAAGGCACGGGCCTACAACGGGCTCGGGTTCAACTTCCCGGCCTTCGGCGTGGCCTTCAGCACCCACCCCGCCGACACCGGGAACATCCCGATGGACAGCGACGGCAACGCCTACCTGATGGCCGCTGACGACGCCAACGACCGGATGATCCTCTACAGGATGAACAACGCGACGTACTCCAACCTCACGTCCCTCAGCCTGGTCGGGACCCCGGCCGTGGCGTTCGCCGCGCCGCCACGAGGAGCCCACCAGCCCGGTGGGGCTCCGGACGTCGACGCACTCGACGGCCGCATCGCTGCGACGCCGGTCGTCTCGAACGGGTTCGTGTGGTTCGCCCACGGCATCGCCCTCGGCAGCTACCCCGCCGTCCAGTACGGCGCCGTCGCGACCTCGGGAGCCTCCGCCACGGTGGCCACCGCGTTCCACTCGGCCACCAGCGACGACATCAACCCGTCGATCGGTTTCTTCCCGACCGCGGCCAGCGGTGGGTACATCTACCTCAACTGGGCCTACAGCGACGCGGCCAACAACATCGGGATCAGCGACACCGTCAGCGGCGTCTCGCCCGGCGAGGGCGTCCCGGCGCTCGTCGGCCTCGACACCACCCTGATCACCGGCGGCACCTCCGGCCAGACCCGGTTCGGTGACTACTCCTCGGTGTCGATCACTCCGTACGCCAAGAACGCGAGCTGTGGCGTGGGCCGCACGGCGTACACCGCCCAGCAGTACTTCAGCGGAGGGGTGTGGGCCACCCGGCTGGCCCAGGTCGGCTTCTGCTGACCCGGGTCTGCTGACCTTCTCGCACACCAGGACCGCCCGGACCTGCACCTCGCAGGTCCGGGCGGTCCGCTCCGCTCCGGGCCCGGTACCCCGTCTTGGGGACGTGGACCTCGTTGTCGGGGCGCGGAGCGGTGTGGTGCCTACCGTCAGGGGGCCGAGCGCGGTGTGACAGGCGAGCCCAACCACGGGCAAGGCCACGGGACCACCCCGGCTGAGGAGAGAAGCATGTCTGCACGTCCGTATCCGCTCGACCAGCCACGCCACTCCAGAACCAGGCGACGTCGCTCGCGCTGGGCCGTCTCAGCAGTCGCCGCCCTGGTGGCCGCGGGCCTCCCGGCGACGCAGGCAGACGCCGTCAACGTCGACCAGGGCAACCGCATCGTGTCGGCCAACCCGGCGGACTGGACGCCGCACGTCATGAACGGCTCCGTCAACGCGATGACGCAGGTCGGCAACAAGATCATCGCCGCCGGCACCTTCACCTCCGTCAGCCCGGCGGGCACCTTCTCGAACACCGGCGACGACCTCGTGCGCAACCGGATCTTCGCCTTCGACGCCACCACCGGCGCGATCGACACCTCCTTCAACCCCAACCTCGGGGGCGCGGCGACCTCGCTCGACACTGACGGCACCTCCATCTACGTGGGCGGGTCGTTCGGCTCGGTGGGCGGCAACTCGGCCATCAAGCGCGTGGTCAAGCTCACCGCCTCCGGCGCGGTCGTCCCGGGCTTCAACGCGGTGCCCAACAAGGGCGTGAACGACCTCGCCGTGCGCGGTTCTCGCGTCTACGTCGGCGGCTCCTTCACCTCGATCAAGTCCGGCACCGTCACCTCCGCCCGGGGCGCCTTCGCCGCCCTGGACTCGACCACCGGCGCCACGCTGGCGTCGGTCAACATCCCGTTCACGGGCAAGTACGACCCCGACAACGGCGGCGGAGGCACCACCAACATCACCCGGTTCGACGTCTCCGCGGACGGCTCCCGCGTGGCGGCGGTCGGCAACTTCGCCCTGGTCGGCGGCCTGCCGCGGGTCCAGCTCGCCGTCCTCGACACGAGCGGCCCCACCGCCACGGTCGCCCCCTGGGCGACCAACCGCTACGACCGGGCGCACAACTCGTGCGCCGGCGTGTTCGACACCTTCATGCGCGACATCGACTTCTCCCCCGACGGCTCCTACTTCGTCGCCTCGAGCACGGGCGCGTTCGCCGGCGGCGCCGGGAGCGGCACGCTCTGCGACACCGTCACCCGGTGGGAGACCGACAGCACGGGCAACGACCCCACCTGGTCCGACTACACCGGCGGCGACACGACGTACGGCGTGGCGGTCACGGGCGGCGTCATCTACGTCGGCGGCCACATGCGCTGGGAGAACAACCCCTTCCAGGGCGACCAGGCCGGGCCGGGGGCCGTCCCGCGGGAGGGCATCGCGGCGCTCGACCCCGTCAACGGCCTGCCGCTCTCGTGGAACCCGGGCCGCACCCGCGGCGTGGGCGCCCAGGCGCTCCTCGCCACCGACCAGGGTCTGTGGGTCGGCAGCGACACCAAGAAGATCGGCGGGGAGACCCACGGCCGGGTCGCGTTCATGCCGCTGGCCGGCGGCACCACGATCCCGAGCGTCCCGGCCGCCACGCTGCCCAACGACCTGTTCGTGGCGCAGCGCACGACCGGCGCCGGCAACAACGTCCTCTACCGGGTGAACGCCGCCGGGCCCGCGCTCCAGTCGGGCGACGGTGGTCCGGACTGGACGACGGACCAAGGCCTGGTCAGCGGTGGCAACACCGCCGACTGGGGTAGCACGGTGCCGGTCGACTCGACGGTCCCCGCCTCCACCCCGAAGGACATCTTCGCCACCGAGCGCTGGGGCGAGCAGGACTGGAACTTCCCGGTCGCGGCTGGGAAGAGCGTCACGGTGAGGCTCTACTTCGCCAACCAGTACGACGGGACGGCCCAGGCGACCCAGCGCGTGTTCGACGTCCTGATCGACGGCCAGACGGAGCTGGACAACTTCGACATCGTGGCCGCCGCGGGCAACAAGACCGGCACCATGCGGGACTTCACGATCACCACCGACAACGACGGTGTCGACGTGGACTTCCGCGCCGTGACCGAGAACCCGCTCGTCAACGGCATCGAGGTCATCGACAACGACGCAGCGCCGGGCAGCACCACGACCGGCGTCCTCCAGCGGCGTGCCGTGGACGCCTCGGGAGTGCCGGTCGGCTCGACCAGCACGGCCAACTCGGCCATGGACTGGTCCACGGTCCGGGGCGCCTTCCTCCTCAACGGCACCGTCTACTACGGCCTCAACGACGGCTCGCTCTACCGGCGTACGTTCGACGCGACGACCGGAGCGACGGGGGCGCAGCAGGTGGTGAACCTCTACGACGACCCCGACGACGGCTCGCGCATCCCGTTCGCGATCGCGAACATGACCGGGATGTTCTACGACACCGCGACGCACCGGATCTACTACACGGTCTTCGGGGACAGTCGGCTCTACTACCGCTACTTCACCCCGGAGAGCAGGGTCGTGGGCGCGCAGACGTTCGAAGCCGACTCCAACGGCGTCGACTTCGCGTCGGTGGCCGGCATGACCCTGGCGTCCGGCCAGATCCTCTACGGCTCGTCGGCCGACGGCTCGCTGCGCAGCGTGCCGTTCTCCGGTGGGCGCGTGACGGGCAGCCCTTCGGTGGTCAGTGACGACGGCACGTGGAAGTACCGCGCGATCCTCGTGCCGAACGGCTGAGACGCACGGCCGGGCTCGGAGCTCGCCTGCTCGGCGAGCTCCGAGCCCCGCCTGCTCTCAGGGGAACAGCGCCAGCTGGATGAGCGAGGCGGCGTCCGGCGAGGCGGTCACCGAGTCGTCCCCGCGCATGCCGTAGACCGTCAGCTGGTCGAGAGACGGATCGGTCCCGGAGACCCGCACCGTCGGGTGCAGGCCCTGCGCGACCACCGCGCCGTTGTCAGCGGCCACGGTGACCTGGTCGCCGTTCGTCGTTCCGAACAGGACGACCTCGTCGGCCTGTCCGTCCGGTGCGCCCGATGCGTCCGTCAGGTCGGCGTCGACCAGGGCGAGACCGGTGCCGGTCAGGTCGTCGACGAGCACCTGGTCGCTGCCGCCGAGCAACCTGAGGTTCGCGACCTCGATCCCGACGACGTCCAGCACCGCAGCACCGATGTCGCGGGCGAGGCGCACGTGCCCGTCGGGTTCGGCCGAGAGGTCGAGCGTCTCGCCGATGTTGGCACAGGAGAACGACAGGTGGTCGTCGCCGTTGCCGCCGTCGACCGCATCGCTGCCACCGCCCGGGGCCCAGCGGATCACGTCGTCCCCGTCACCGCCCCTCAGGGACTCGGGTCCCGTGCCGCCGGCGAGGGAGTCGGCACCCGCGCCGCCGTCGACGTCGAGCGCGACGAGGCCCGACACGGAACCGAGGGTCGCGTAGCTGTCGTCACCCCCGCCCATCAGGACGGCGAGCCGGTCAGTCGCGGTCAGGCGCAGCTCCAGGCCGGGCGTGGCCCCCTGCACCAGCACGTCGGTGCCGTCGCTGCCGGCCGTGACCGTGTCGGCCGAGCTCGTGCCGGCCACCGTCACCGGTTCGCCCGGGGCCGAGGTCCCGACCACGTGGACCCGGTCGCCGGCCCCGCCGTTCCCGACGAGGAACCGCGCCCCGAGCCCGTCCACGACGGCCGCGTCACCTTCCCGTCCGACCACCACGCCGGGCGGCACGGCGAGCTCGTCGGTCGAGCCGTCGTCACCGGTGGGGCCGGCGAGGTCCGTCGTCACGGTGGTGACACCGGTGCCGTGGAGGTCACCCGCGGACACCGAGTCCGTGCCGCCGAGCAGGCGCAGGTCGACGGCCTCGACGCCGACGAGGTCCAGCGAGACGGACGCGATGTCGCGGGTCAGTCGCACGTGCCCGGCAGCCGTGGCCGCGAGTGCGACGGCCTCCGAGGCGTTGCTCGCCTGGAACTGCAACCGGTCCGTGCCCGCGCCGGCGTCCACCGTGTCGCTGCCGCCGCCGGGTTCCCAGGTGATCGTGTCGGCTCCGTCGCCGCCCGCGACGACGTCGGATCCCACCCCGCCGCTGAGCAGGTCGTCGCCCGCTCCGCCGAGGAGGCGCTCCGTGGCGAACGTGCCGATCAGGGTGTCGCCACCGTCCCCGCCGTCGAGGGTCGTCGCCTCGGTGTCGGTGAAGGCGCCGTTGGAGGAGTCCGCCGCGAGCCGGTCGGCTCCTCCTGCCCCGGCGACCATGATGGAGGAGAAGAGGCTGCGGTCGAACGCGTAGTCGGCCGTGCCGTCGGCTCCGAGGTCGACCTCCAGCGTGGACGGGTCCCCCTGGCGCAGGCGGACACTGACGACGTCGGGATACGCCGTGCCCGTGACCGTGAGCACCCCCTTCCTCACGGACGCCTTGACGGTGGCCGTGGCCGCCGACGCGTGGGGGGTCGTGGTGGTGAGCACGAGTGCCGCGGTGGCAGCGGCCGCGAGCAGACGGCCGCCTCTCAAGCTGTCGAACATGTGATGACTCCTTGGTGGATGGGTGGGTGCTGGGGATCAGGTGTCGCGTGAGGAGGAGGGGCGTGGGTGCCCTCGGGAGGTGCCGACGACGGCGGGATGCGGTGGCAGCCGGGCGGAGAGGTGCTCCACCTCGTCGCTCATGGCGGAGCTGGCGCGACGGAGCAGGGTGCGGATCCCGTCGCTGTCCCAGTCGTAGCGACACACCGACTCGGTCACCGCGGCCAGGGCGTGGGACAGGCGGTCCCGCGTGAGCTGGTAGCCGGCCAGTGCCGCCTCGGGGGACGAGCCGTCGATCCCTGCCAGCACGGCTTCCGACAGCAGCTCGGCGTCGCGGAGCGCGTCGGTGAGGCCATGGGTGGTGATCGGGTCCCGGAAGTACCCGGCGTCGCCGACCAAGGCCCAGCCCGGTCCGTACGGCCGCCGCACGTACCCGGGCAGGCCACGCCACCCGTGGATCCGGCCGCCCGCACCACCGCTCCGGACGGTGTCCGAGACCGTGGCGGGCACCGCGTCGAGGAGCCTCTCGAAGGCTCCCGCGGTCCCCTCGCGCCGCAGCGTCCGCATCCGGGCGGGCGTGGTGGACACGAACACGCAGGTCTCCCCCGCGTTCGTCGGGATCAGGCCCGCCGCCGCGCCGTCGCCGTACGCCCAGACGTAGCCCCGGACGGGCAGGTCGGAGACGTAGCGGTAGAGCAGCGCACTCGCCTCGGTGCCGCGGCCCAGGGTCCGGGCCCCGGTCTCGCGCGCGACCAGGGAGCCGACGCCGTCCGCGCCGACGGTGAGCGCCGCCCTGACCCCGGCGTCCCGGCCGTCGGGGCCCGCCGCGCGGACACCGAGGACACGACCGTCGTCGTCGCGGAGCAGGCCGGTCACGGAGGTCCCGTGGAGGACGTCGGCTCCGGCCGCTGCCGCTGCCTCGACCAGCACCCGGTCGAGGAGGTGACGTCGCGGGGCGTACAGCGCGTCGACTCCCGGGCTCGGTCGCAACGAGACGTGGGCGGTCGCGCCGTCGGGATGGGCGAAGTCGATGCTGCGGACCGGCGGGGTGCCGGCGGCCACCAGCGCGGGAAGCACCTCCCACCGGGAGAGCTGGAGGACACCGGCGCGCATCAGGGCGTGGGTGGAGACGGTGTCCGACCCGACCGGCGACCGCTCGAGCACGGCGACCCGCAGTCCGGCGCGTGCCAGGAGCAACGCCGTCGAGGCGCCAGCCGCCCGGCCGCCCACGACGGCCACGTCGTAGTCGTTCACGCCCGCTCCTCCGGTGTCAGTGCGTCCGGTCGACCGCTGACCGCGGCCACGACCGGGTCCCGCCACACGACGGCGGTGCCGTCGAGGACCGTGGTGCCGGACTGGTTGACGACCTGGGTGGCCAGGGTCGTGACCGGCTTGTCCGCGCGGACGGCGGTGACCGTGGCCTGCGCCGTCAGCTCGTCCCCGGGACGTACCGGCGCGAGGAATCGCCAGGCCACCTCGAGGAAGACGCTCCCGGGACCGGGGAGCTGCTCGGCGACCAGGGCGTTGAGCAGGCCCGAGGTCACGCCACCCTGGACGACGACGCCACCGAGGCGACTCCTCGCCGCCAGTGCCTCGTCGTAGTGGATCGGGTTGCGGTCGCCGCTGATCTCGGTGAAGAGGACGATGTCCCGCTCGGTGACCGTGCGGCTCCTCCGGGCGACCCTCCCGACCTGTGTCGTGTTCATGCCGGGAAGGTTCGCGCCCCCTCCTTCCCCACACCTTCCCCCGGGGACCGCGCCCCGACGAGCGCGGAAGGACCGGGGAAGGTCGGGCGCGCAACCTGCGCCTGACGACGCCCGCAACCCCGCCGGCGCGCACCCGGAAGGAAGAAGTTGCACCATGACCGACATGCCAAGGCTCCTGAGCGCGGTCCGTCTCGCGGAGGTCGACCGCACGGCGCGGACCAACGCGGAGCGGCCCCGGGTCCCCCACCCCACACGTCGCCGGTGGCGACGTCCGCGGTGAGCGTGACGACGTGGCAGACCTCGTCGAGGGTCGTGCTGTCGGGGCGTGCTGCACGCCTGACAGCGCAGCCCCGGCGTTGGTAGCCTCCACGGCACAGTGCCTGCGATCGGTGGGCACCCGGAGGATGCCGCGATGAGCGTTCTGATCAGGCTTCTCGGGGGTTTCGAGGTCGTCCGCGACGACGTGCGCGTGCCGGCCGATGCCTGGGTACGCCGGCAGGCCGCCCAGCTCGTCGAGGTGCTCGCCCTGAGCCGCGACCTCCGGATGCACCGCGAGCAGGTGATCGACGCGCTGTGGCCGGGACTGGCCGCGGACGTCGCCGCGCCCCGCCTGCACAAAGCGGCCCACTACGCCCGACGTGCCCTCGACGACCCCGCTGCCGTCGTCCTGCGTCACGAGATGGTCGCGCTGTTCCCCGGGCGGGAGGTCGGCGTCGACGTCCGCGAGTTCACCCGGGCCGCCGGTCACGCCCTGCAGACCGGCGACGAGGCGCTCGCCGCCGAGGCGCTGGCGTGGTACCGCGGCCCGTTGCTCCCCGACGACCCGTACGAGCCGTGGGCCGAGGAGCCGCGTGCGTCCGCACGGCAGCACCACCTGGGCCTGCTCCGACTCCTGGCGAGGTGGGACGACCTCGTGGCCGAGGAGCCGGCCGACGAGGAGGCGCACCTCGCCCTGGCCCGGGCCCGGGTCGACGCCGGCGACCCGCGGGGAGCTCTGCTGCAGCTCCAACGGCTGGAGCAGGCGCTTCGAGGGGAGCTCGGTGCGTCGCCCGGGCCCGAGGCGGTGCGGCTGCGCGCGGAGCTCGAGCGGAGCACGGCCGTCCCGGGGCGGTCGCAGTCCACCCCGGCCGCCACCGACGCACGTCCGGCCGTCCGACTCTTCGGGAGGCGGGACGTCGGCGACCGGGTCCGCGCGGCCCTCGACGACGCGGCCGACGGACGCGGGGTCACGTTGCTGGTCTCCGGCCCGGCCGGCGTCGGCAAGTCCGCGGTGCTCGACCTGGCCGAGGCCCTGGCCCGGCGTCAGGCCTGGAAGGTCGCCCGGTCCGCCGCCTCGTCCGTCGAGGGACCGTGGCCCTACTCACCGGTGCTGGAGGCGCTCAGCGGCCTGTGCCGACGACACCCCGCCCTCCTCGACGGGCTGGCCGACGACCACCGCACCGAGATCGAGCACGCGTTGACCGGACGCGACCTCGGCTGGACCGGGGAGGACAGCCACCAACGGCTGTTCGTGGCCGCCGCGGAGCTGATGAGGGTCGCCGCCGCGGGCCCGGGACTGCTCCTCGTGGTGGACGACGCGCAGGACGCCGACGAGGCCTCCCTGCGCCTGCTGCACTACCTGTCCCGCTGTGCCGTCGACGAGCGGGTCCTCCTGCTCCTCGCGCACCGCGACCCCGCTCCCTCCCGCGTCGTCGACATCACCGCGAGCATGGTGTCCCGCGGCGGCGGTGACCTGCTCGAGCTCCGCCCCCTGCCCCTGAGGGCGTCCCAGCGTCTGCTCCTGGACCGGTTCCCCGAGCTGGACCCGGAGGCGGCCGACGAGATCGCCGAGGCCGCAGGAGGTCTCCCGTTCGCCCTGATCGAGATGGCGCGCAGCCGCGTGGACGGCTCGGGGCCCGCGGCGGCCGTGCTCCCGCCCCCGGCGTTGCGGACCTTCCAGCGGGTCGCCCTCCTGGGCCTGGCGTTCAGCACCGACGAGCTCCTCGCCCTCAGCGACGGCTCGGAGGACGAGACCTACGACCAGCTCGAGCTGGCGCTGGCTGCTCTCGTGGTCGAGCCCGCCGAGGGTGGCTACCGCTTCCGGCACCCCTTGGTGCGCGAGGCGCTGGTGGACCAGCTCCCGCCGCACGAGCGGTCGCGTGGGCACCAACGCGTTGCCGAGGCGCTGGTCGCGCTGGAGCGCCCGCCCGGCCAGGTCGCGCACCACTACCTGGCCGCAGGTCTGGCGTCCCGCGCCGTGCCCCACGTGGTGCGGGCGGTGGAGATCGCCGGGGCACTCGGCGCCTACCGCGACGCCCTGGCCCTCGTCGAGGGCGTCCGTGGGCACGCCGGCCCCGACCACCTGCCGGTGCTGCTGTCGCGCCGGGCCGACCTGCTCATGGCGCTGGGTGACCCCGAGGCCGTGGACGCGTACGCCGAGGCGGTCAGGGTGACGACGGGGACCCTGCAGCGGCTCAACCGTGCGCGGCTGGCCCGGGCTGCGGCGGTCGGCGGGGACCTCGCCACCGCACGTGCGGCCCTGGCGGGCCTCGAGCTCGAGGGCGACGACGCTGACGGGTCAGTCCTGCTCGCGCGGGGCATGGTGGCGTACTTCAGCGGCGACATGGACACCGCCTGGCAGGTCGCCACCGAGGCGCGCGAGAGGCTGCGCGGCATCGACGACCCCTGGCACGTGGTGGACCTGGTGGGGCTCCACGGGCTGCTGGCGCACCAGCGTGGTGAGTGGTACACCAGCTTCCGCACCGAGCTCCGGAGGACCCAGGGGCACGAGCGCCTCGCAGGAGCCGTCTTCGACGCCCACCTGTGCGTCGCGGAGAACGTGCTCTACGGCCGGGAGCCCTACCCCGAGGTCATCGCCGAGGCCGAGCAGCTCCGCGTCCGTGCGAGCCAGGCCGGAGCCCTGCGCGGCGTCGCCTTCGCCACCGCCCTGATCGGCGAGGCCGCGCTCATGATGGGCGACCTGCCCCGGGCCGAGGCGGAGCTCCAGGAGGCGGTCGAGCTCCACGCGGACATCGACGCGGCCGGAGGTCAGGCCCACAGCATGCAGCGCCTGGCCGAGGTTCGGCTGGCCCAGGGGCGCACCGACGAGGCCCGGCTGCTGCTGGAGCGGGCGCTGCTGCTCGCACGCTGGTCGACCATCGGCATGCACCTGCTGCAACGCATCTTCGGCACGCTGATCGTCTCCGCCCCGGACGTCGCGTCGGCACGTCTCATGGTGGACCGGGCGGAGAGCACGCTCGGCGAGCCCGACCAGTGCTGGTTCTGCACCGTCATGCTCGCGGTGCCGGCTGCCACCGCCTGCGCCCGTGCCGGTGACCTCGAGGACGCCCACCGCTTCCTGGACGCTGCCGAGCGATCGGTGCGGCACTGGGGCGAGAGCTCGTGGCAGGCCGCCGTGCTGGAGGCCGAGGCGACGGTGGCACTCGCCGAGGGCGACACCGAGCGCTACCGCCGCGTGAGCCGGGAGGCGGCGGACGCCTACGCACGCGTCGGTCACCTCGAGGACGCGGCCCGGTGCCTGGCCGCCGAGGCGCCCTCCGAGCAGCACTGAACCGGCTCCCCGCCCGGCACCGGACCCTGCGCCGGGAAGGTACGGGCAGCCCGGCGAAGGGCAACGGCAGGTCAGGGGAAGGAGCCGGGAAGCCCGGCGCCCCACCCTCGTCGCATGACCTACCACGACACCGGTGCCGCTGACCCTGCTGCCCACTCCCCTGTCATCGACCGCGGTCCGTCGCTCGTGGTCCGTGACGCGGTCGTCCTGCGTGGCGGCCGTCGCCTGCTCGACGGCGTCACCCTGAGCCTGGACAGGGGTGAGCTGGTCGCCGTGATCGGCGCCAGCGGCGCCGGCAAGAGCACCCTGCTGGCCTCCATGGCCGGTCTGCTGCCGCTCGCGTCCGGATCCGTCGAGCTCGTGGCCGCGTCCGGGGGCCCGCTCGGCTCGCCGTACGGCGTCGTGGGGATGGTCCCGCAGGACGACATCCTGCACCCGGACCTCCCGCTGCAGCGGACGCTCCGCCATGCCGCGGGGCTGCGCCTCGCCGGCGACCGGGACCGGCTCGACGGCGCGGTCCGGGAGGTCCTCGAGGCGCTCGACCTGGTCGAGCGGGCAGCGGTCCCGGTCGGGTCGCTCAGCGGGGGTCAGCGCAAGCGCGCCAGCATCGCCGTGGAGCTGCTGGCCGAGCCGAGCCTGTGCCTGCTGGACGAGCCCACGTCCGGCCTCGACCCCGCCACGGCGCGGGCCCTGGTCGCGACGCTGCGCGCCCTGGCCGACCGTGGGGACGGCATCGCGTTCACCACCCACGCACTCGCCGACGTCGAGAGCTGCGACCGTCTGGTCGTGCTGGCCACCGGCGGCCGCCTCGTGTACGACGGGCCCCCTGCTCTCGCGGCGGCCGCACTGGGGGTGGACGGGCTCGGCGACCTCTACGACCTCCTCGCGGACCCCGAGGGTCTCGTCGCGGCCACGGACGACGGCGCGACGCGGACGGCCGTGGCGGCCGGACGACCCCTGCGTCCGCCGGCACCACGACGTCCCGCCCGGGATGCCCACCCGCCACGACCCTCGCGGCTCCGGCAGTTCTCCGTGCTCACCCACCGGGCGGCCGAGATCGTGCTGCGCAACCGGTTGACCCTCAGCATCCTCCTCGGCTCGCCGGCCGCCGTGATCGCCATGTTCGCGGTGCTCTTCCAGCCCGGCCAGCTGAGCCAGGGCTCCGATCCCACCGGGGCCGTGATGGAGGCCTACTGGCTGGCGTTCGCCGGGTTCTTCTTCGGCCTGACCTACGGCCTCCTCCAGATCTGCACCGAGATCCCGGTCATGCGACGCGAGCACCAGTCCGGCGTGAGCGACGCGGCGTACCTGGCCTCCAAGGTCGCACTGCTCACGCCCGTGCTCCTCGCCGTCAACGTCGTCATGCTCGGCGTGCTGCGCGCACTCGACCGGCTGCCGGCGCTGTCCGGCGCGACCTGGGCGTCCCTGTCGGTCACCCTGGGCGTCAACGCGCTGGTGGCCCTCTTCCTCGGGCTGCTGGCCTCGGCGTCGGTGACCTCCGCAGCCCAGGCGGCCCTGGCGCTCCCCATGCTCTGCTTCCCCGCGGTGCTCTTCTCCGGGGCGATGGTGCCGGTGCCGGTGATGGCGCGGGCGGGAGCCGCGATCGCGGCCGTGATGCCCGACCGGTGGGCCTTCGAAGCGATCTCGCGCCACCTCGGGGTCAGCCGGCTCGTGCCGGCCGGCTCGCCGTACGCCGATCTCGGGCGATCGTCCTCCGTCACCTACTGGTGGTTCCTCGCCGTGACCGGGCTCGTCCTCGCGGCCGGCGCCTACGTGGCCGTCCGTCGCCGGGGACGTTGAGCCGCGACGCCAGCTCGCGGCGTTCGTCGAGGCCCGCCGGCGCGGGTCGGGCGCACAGCCGGTCACGAGGGGTGGTCAGGCGTCGTCAGGGCCGCCGAAGGGGCGAGTGTCTGCCGTGTCGAGCGCAGCGCCGTCGACCCTGAGCTCCAGCTGGATGACGTACTTCCCCGGCGCCCGCGGCACCGGCACCCAGAGGCTGACGCTACCCGTGTCGTGATCGCTGCTCGGGTGCAGGCGGTAGGCCAGGTGCGAGCCCTGCCAGGCTGGCGGAAGCGGGCCTCGGGCCGACCGCCCGAACATCGACCAGAGCACGTCGACGGACTCGCCGCGGAGGCCGGTGAGCTCCACGTCCGCGCTCACGAGCTCACCCACGGGTTCGCCCTCGCTCCCCGGCGAGGTCTCGACGCGGGTAGCCACCAGCAGCCGCACGATCTCGCGCGTCGCCTCGTCGACGCTCACGGGGTCGCCGTCGGCGTCGACGGGGGTGCCGGTGGTGATGAACGCGCGGCAGCCACGAGCGTCCGTCGCGCACGCCGGCGTCACCCCCTGCACCTCGAGGAGCGGCGCCACACGGTCGGTCAACGCCGACGCGGCCTCTTGCGAGAAGTCCCAGCGCGCCAGCGGCGACGCCGGCGACCCGGATGAGGTCACGGGCGTGGTGGCGGTCGTCAGCAGGGTCGTCGTCGGCGAGGGCGTGGGCAGGCTCACCGAGCTGGACCCCGTCGTCGATCCCGACAGGGTCGACGTCGACCCCGTCGTCACAACCCCCGTCGCCAGCTGCGTCGCATGGGCAAGGGCGGCCGCGGCCACGACGTCGCCGGACAGGTCCACGGCGCGAGGCACCCCGCCCGCACGAGGGGAGGCCTTCTCCGCACGGAACTCGAATTCGCTCATCGACATCGGGTGGATGCGGACCGACGTCAGGACGGCGCTGTCCGCGGGATCGCCGGACGGCCACAACGCCAGGATCGCGCCCACCGCCGAGGCCAGGGCACCGGCGCTCAGGACGACCTTCGTCAGTCGGTTCCACGTCGCCCAGGGCGGACGCTTGCCGGACGGCGCTTCCCGTCCCCCAGCGTCACCCGGTGACGCACCTGCAGCCTGCCCGAGGTCGTCCATGTGGTCCCCGCCTCCCCGAAGGCGGAGACCATGCTACTCGCGCGACGCGGCCTACGCCGCCGTCCGCCGCCGGGGACGCCGACCCAGACGCGAGCTCGCGGGGCGCGTTACCTTCATCGGCATGCGGAACTGGGCGGGGAACGTCGAGTACTCCTCCGACGACCTGCGGATCCCGGGGACGCTCGAGGAGCTGCAGGACCTCGTCGCGGGCGCCTCGCGGGTGCGCGCCACGGGGACCAGGCACTCGTTCTCGCGGGTGGTCGACACCACCGGCACGCTGGTGAGCACGGCCGGGCTCGGTCTCGCGCTCGAGGTCGACGAGGCCTCGGGGACCGCCTGGGTGCCCGCTGCGGCCACCTTCGCCGACATCGTCCCCGCTCTCGACCGGGCCGGTTGGGCCCTGCACAACATGGGCTCGTTGCCCCACATCTCGGTCGGGGGTGCCTGCGCGACCGGCACGCACGGCTCGGGCGTCCGCAACGGCTGCCTGGCCTCGCGCGTCGTCGGCGTGGAGCTCGTGACCGGGACCGGCGAGCTGGTCACGAGCCTCGGGGGAGCGCCCGAGTTCCCCGGCATGGTGCTGTCGCTGGGCTCGCTCGGGGTCGCCACGCGGCTCGCCCTGCGGCTCGAGCGCGCGTACGACGTCCGCCAGGAGGTGGTGCTCGACGTCCCGGTCGCGACCGTGGTCGACGAGGTCGTCGAGATCCTGGGCGCGGCGTACAGCGTCAGCCTCTTCGCGTCGTTCAGCGACCCCGCCGTGGTCGACTCGGTCTGGCTCAAGCACCGCGGCGCCACGGGGGTCGACCGGGGCGAGGTGTGGGGCGGCCGGCGGGCGGAGACCAACGTGCACCCCATCCTCGGCATCTCCGCCGACGCCGCCACCGACCAGCTGGGCACGTCCGGCCCGTGGCACGAGCGGCTGCCGCACTTCAAGCCGTCGTTCACCCCCAGCGCCGGCGACGAGATCCAGTCGGAGTTCTTCGTGCCCCTGGCGAGCGCCTCCGACGTGGTGGCTGCGCTCGCCGCACGTTCCCAGGAGTTCGCGCCCGCGCTGCAGGTCATGGAGATCCGCGCGGTCGCGGCCGACCACATGTGGTTGAGCCCGTTCCAGGACCGCGAGACGCTCGCCGTGCACGCCACCTGGGTCTCCGACCTCGCCGCCGTCCGGCCGGCACTCGAGCGGCTCGAGCACATCCTGCAGCCGTTCGGTCCTCGACCACACTGGGGCAAGTACTTCGTGGGCTTCGACCGCGACCGGGTCGGGAGCACCTATCCGAGGCTCCCCGACTTCCGCGACCTCGCGGAGCGGCTCGACCCCGAGCGGCGGTTCGTGAACGACTTCGTCGAGGGGCTGGGCCTGCGCTGAGGAGCGGTCTCAGGCGGATGCAAGTCGGGTGCAAGTGGCCCTCAAGCGTGGCCACGCACCGTGGGCGTCACCAACCCACGCACCCTTGCAAGGAGAGACACCATGCACGCACGCAGCACCACCACCGCGGCCCTGGCCGCCGCCGCGCTGATCCTGGTCGCCCCGTCCGCCCAGGCAGCGACGGTGGAACGGTTCGACCGCAGCGCCTTCGACAGCGCCCCGGTCACGACGGGCTCCGGCTACACGATGGCGGGAGCGACCTCCGGCGAGCTCGGCGGCTACCTCAGCCTCTCCGTCCAGGCAGCGGACGGCACGGTGCCCGCCCAGGGCCAGTGCGAGACCGCGGACGTCGCGGCGGTCCTCACGGTCTCCCCCGGGGAGACGTTCACCATCGCGACGACGGGCGAGCTGTGCAGCCACTTCGTCGACGGGACCCCGACGCTCAACGCCTACTTCGGCTCCCGGCAGGTGAGCTACGCCGGCACCCACAAGCGCGCCCGCGTCACCGACGGGATCATCGCCTTCACGCGGGGCTACTTCGGCGCCCAGGGTTCGGTGGGGATGTCCGTCCGCTGGTGAGGCCGCGGGCGGGCTCGGGCCCGCCCGCGGAAGCCGGAGCTGGTCAGGCCACGGTCCTGACGACGCTCGGACGCACGGGCAGGTGGTAGCTCACGGTGGCGCCGTCGTACTCGCGTCGCGCGTCCGGCGCACGCAGACCGACCATCCGGCTGACGGCCTCGTTGGTCGCGGTCGCGAAGACCTCGACCTGCTCGATGCCGCGCGCGGCCAGGTCGGCCATCAGCACCTCCGCCAGGGCGGTGCCGATCCCCTGCCGCTGCCGGTCGTCGGCGACGACCACGCCGATCTCGGCGACCGGCGTCGTGCCGGCGCGGTGCCAGACGCCGTGACCGACCAGGGCGGTGCCCGCGTGCGCCAGCACCGCGCCCCCACGCGGACCCTCCGGCAGCAGGGCGTCGAGCATGGCGGCCGTCGGCCCCGGACCGAGCGCCGTCTGGAAGCGTCGGTACGCCGACTCGGGCGAGAGCCCGCGCAGCAGCGCGGCGACGCTCGCGCGGTCGGCCGGTACGGCGCGGCGGATCCGCAGCCCGGTCATGGCCGGCCACCCTCGAGGAAGGCCACGACCTCGCCGACGACGGCCTGGTCGCGGAGGATCCGGCCGTGCCCGAGTCCGCGGGTCTCGACCAGGCGGGCACCGTCCCCCAGCGCCTCGACCAGCCGGTCGGCCTGGCTGCGGTCGACGACCCGGTCGGCGGCGTCGTGGACCACCAGCACCTCGCGGTCGGGCAGGGGCTGGGCGGAGAACCGCTCCCAGATCCCGGTGTCGCCGGCGAACCAGGCCCGCTCGATCGCCCTCCGCAGCTCGCGGTTGACCGTCGCCCCGAGCCCGAGCCGCTCGCAGAAGGTGTCGACGACGTAGCCGAACTCGCCCATCCCGCTCAGCGCGACCAGTCGCTCGGCGCGCAGCCCGGACCGCGCGGCGTACAGCGCGACCGGGACGCCGAACGAGTGGGCGACCACGCCGGCGAAGGGTCCGTGCCGGCGCTCGAGCTCGGCGATGACCACCTGGTGCTCCACGATGGTGCGCACCGGGCCGGGCGTCGCCCCGTGCCCCCAGGCGTCGTAGGCGACGGGGCTGTACCCGGCCCCGAGCAGGGCGGCCACGACCTCGGCGAAGCGCGAGGCCCGCGCTCCCCAGCCGTGGACGAACAGCACCGGCCGCTCGCCGTCGCCCCACGCGTAGGCGGCGACCTCGGTGCCGTCGTGGTCGACGAGACTGCGGCGGGCCGCGGTGTGCACGTCCTGCTCGTCGTCGCGGACGGCGGCCGGGCGACCCGGCCGACGCCACAGCTCGAGGGCGAGCCGGCCGGTGACCCGCGGAGCGAGTCGCGCCCCGGCGTTGAGCGAGGCGCCGACCAGCGCCGGCACCCGGTCAGCGAGCCGGGCAGGGCGGGGGGCGGGGCGGACGGAGGGTCGCTGGCTGAGGTCGGTGGTGGTCATGGCGGATCCTGCGGCAGAGGGGATATAATGAGTCCGAACGATCGTACTATTTGTTTCGAATGTCAATCCCCCACCCGCAACTAGGCTGCGCACTGATGAGCGAACACCTGGCCGACACCACCAGCGACGACGCCGCGCGCGAACCCAGCGACGGACGCGTGCGGCGCGGCGACCGCACCCGCCGCGTCGTCCTGCGCAAGGCCGTCGACGTCGCCTCCGTCGAGGGTCTCGAGGGCCTGTCGATCGGGAGGCTGGCCACCGAGCTGTCCATGAGCAAGAGCGGCCTGATCTCCCACTTCGGCAGCAAGGAGGGGCTGCAGCTCGCCACCATCCGCGCGGCCCGCGCGATCTTCGTCGCCACCGTCATCGACGGGGCGCTGGAGACACCCCCGGGGCTCGCCCGGCTGCGGGCCCTGCTCGACGCCTGGCTCGACTACTCCAGTGACCGCCGCTTCCCCGGCGGGTGCTTCTTCTCGCGCGCCTGCCACGAGTACGCCGCCCGGCCGGGCGCCGTCCGCGACGCCCTGGCCGCCACGGACGACGAGTGGCTCGCCCTGATCACCCGCAGCGTCGCCGAGGCCCAGGAGGTCGGTGACATCGACCCCGACGTCGACGCCGGCTCCCTCGCCTTCGAGCTGGTCGCCTACCTCGACTCCGCCAACCTGCGATCGCTCCTGATGGGCAGCAACGAGCCCTACGACCAGGCGCGGCACGCGGTCGGTGACCGGCTGGCGGCCGTGAGCGAGGCGTCGAGGTCTCCCACCCGCTCCCGGTGATCGCGGGCGCCGCCCCGCCGACGGGACTAGCCTGCTGACCTGGGGCAGGGCGAAGGTGGGCCGCGATGAGCGACGACACGAAGGCCGGGTCCGGACGATCCTGGCGCCGGCTCCCGATCGTGACGTGGCTGCCGCGCTACGAGCGGGGCTGGCTCCGCGGTGACGCCGCCGCCGGTGCCGTGGTCGCGGCGCTCGCCGTCCCCCAGGCCCTCGGCTACGCCTCGATCGCCGGCGCCCCGGTGCAGGTGGGGCTCTACTCCGTGCCGGTCGCCCTGGTCGTCTACGCGGTGTTCGGCTCGTCGCGACAGCTCGTGGTCGGGCCGGTCTCGACGGTGTCGGTGCTCTCCGGTTCGCTCCTCGCCGGCTTCGGCGTCGCCGGCACGGCACAGGCGGCGTCGTACACCGCTGCGCTCGCGCTGGGCGCGGGGGTGGTGCTCGTCGTGGCCGGGTTCCTCGGCATCGGCTGGATGGCGGAGTTCCTGTCCAAGCCCATCGTCACCGGCTTCGTCCTCGGCCTGACGATCCTGGTCATCCTCGGCGAGGTGCCGCACCTGCTCGGCGTACCGACGCCGCAGGGCCAGGTCGTCGAGCGGCTGGGCGCCCTGGGGTCCAGCCTCACCCACGGCGACGGCGACCCGGCCACCATGGTCGTGTCGGCCGTTGCGCTCGTCCTGCTGTTCGGCGGCCAGCGGGTGGTCCCGAGGTTCCCGTGGGCGCTGCTCGTGCTGGTCCTGGGGCTCGTCGCGTCCTCGGCGCTCGACCTCGCGGCACGGGGCGTCGAGGTCGTGGGGACGGTGCCGCGCGGACTGCCCACCCCCGGGATCCCCTCGGTCGCGAGCGAGGACCTGTGGCGGCTGCTCGCCGCCGGAGCCGCGCTGGCGCTGGTGGGGCTGGCCGAGGGGCTGAGCGCGGCCCGGCTCTTCGCCGGGCAGGGTGACTACCGCATCGACGCCGACCAGGAGCTGGTCGCGTCCGGGGCGGCGAACATCGCCTGCGGCCTCTGCGGGGGCATCGGCGTGGCGGGCAGCCTCTCGAAGACCGCGGCCGCCGATGACGCGCGGGGCCGCACCCAGCTGACCGGCGTCACCGCGGCCGCGCTGGCCCTCCTGGTCATCGTCGCCATCGCGCCGGTCCTGTCCGACCTGCCCCGGGCGGTGCTCAGCGCGATCGTCGTCAACGCCGTCTGGAAGCTGATGGACTGGGGCGCGCTCCCCCGCTACGCGCAGGTCCGCCGCAACGACGTGATGGCCGCCCTCATCGCCGCGACCGGCGTGCTGGTCTTCGGCCCCCTCAACGGCCTGCTGCTGGCCGTCGCGGCCTCGGTGGTCGGTCTGGTCTACCGGTCGAGCCGGGTCGACGTCGAGGTGATGGGCAAGGTGCCGCACGAGAAGGCCGCGTGGGGCAGCATCCGCGACCACGCCGAGCGGCCGACGTACCCCTGGGTGCTGGTGCTCCGCGTGGACGCCCCGATGTTCTGGGTGACGGCGGCGCCGATCCAGGACGCCGTCCTGTCCCGGGTGGAGGCGGTGCCGGGGACCCGCGTCGTGGTCCTCGACCTCGAGGCCACCAACCAGATGGACGTGACGAGCGTGGACGCGCTGTCCCACCTGCTGCGGGCGCTGCACCAGCGCGGCATCGACCTCTACCTGGTCCGGGTGATGTGGCCGGTACGGCAGGCCTTGCGGAGCTCGGGACTCATGGACCAGGTCGGCGAGGACCACCTGTGGCACAGCATCTCCCAGGGCGTCCGGGAGGCCCGCCGGGTGCACGGCCTGGCCGAGCTGCCTGCCGGGCCGGGGGTGCACGGGGTCGAGCTCGAGGCGGCCGAGGGGGCCGAGGAGCACATCGCCGCCCGGACGCCCGAGCCGGAGCCCGATCCCCCGCCGTCCAGCCGGCGTCGGACCTGACGCTCTGGTCCGGGACCTATGGCGACCTCCCGGGCCTTCCGACCCTGCTCCCCGCCTCCGGGGGTACGCACCCTTGTGGTGGGGCAGTCCGGAGGAGGTGCGATGGCTCAGCGTCACTCGCGGGCCGGCAACGTCGACGTCGACGGCCACCCCGCCCTGCTCGAGCACCGGCACCCGCTGGCGATGGTCTACGGGGGCGGTGGCGTCGTCGGGATCGCCTACACGGCCGGGGTCGCCGCCGGTCTGGTCAGCGCCGGCATCCCCGTGACGGGCGCGCCCGCGCTCGGCACCTCGGCCGGGTCGTGGACCGCCTCGGCGCTGGCGCTCGGCATGTCCTACGACGACCTGGCCGACCTGCCGGTGCCCTCGGTGCCCGCCGTACGCCCCGGCGTGCTCGGCGACATCGCCCGGATGGCCTTCGGCGAGTCGACCCACCCGCTCGTCTCGGTCTCGGCCGTCTGTGTCCGGTCGCGGCGCCGCCACATCCTCGACGGTGGCGCCTACCCGCTGGCGGACCTCGTGGCCGCCTCCTCGGCCGTCCCCGGCCTGCTGCCACCGCACCGCGTCGAGGGACGTCTGTACGTCGACGGCGGCATGTGGTCGGCCACCTCGGTCGACGCCGCGGAGGAGGCAGCCCGCGTCATCGTGGTCGCCCCGCTCGCGGGCCGGGTGATGGGCCCGATGGGCCGCGTCGCCGGGGCCCTGCTCGCGCGTGAGCTCGACGGCTGGCAGCAACGCCACCCGGAGGCGAGCATCCACATGATCCGCCCCAACCGCGAGATGGCGAAGATCGTCGGCGTCCGCCCCCTGGCCCTCTTCGACGTCGAACGCGCCCAGGCCATCTACCCCCTGGCCTACGAGCAGGGTGTGCGGTGGGGCGAGGAGATCCAGGCCGCGACGGAGCCCGAGCGGGAGGAGGCCGGCTGAGCCACCGCGACGGTCAGGCCTGCGCGGACAACAGCTGGACGACCGTCTCGCCCGGGCAGGTGGCGGACTTCTTGATCGTCCACCGGCCGACGTACCCGTTGCCGGTCCAATTGGCCTCCGCGTCGTCGTCCTCGGTCTCCCCGCTGGTCACCCGGAAGCCGGCCTCCTCGGCGGCGTTCATGGCTGCCAACACCTCCTCGAACGGCGTGCGCGTGACGCCGGTGGCGATCACTCCGTCCTCGCCCCTGTCCTCCACGGCGAAGACCACGGTCCCGTCCGGCAGCGGGAAGTCGGAGGGGTAGGAGTCGGGCGTCGAGGCCACCGGGGTGGCGTCCGCGACGCAGGTGCTGGCGTCGGCCGCGGAGTGCTCACCGGTGTCCGACTCGCCTGCCGTGGGGTCGCCGCCCTCCCCACACCCGGCGACGAGGGCGACGAGGGCCAGCACGGCGGGCGTCAGTGCCGCGCGCGGTGCGGCCATCGGCCCCTCCCGGTGGTGACGAGCTTGTTGTCGGCCTCGTCCGACTCCGCGATCAGGTTGCCGGGGTCCACCGAGCCGGTGAACGTGTGCGTCCCGCTGGTCGCCTTCCACGAGAAGGTCACCGTCGTCTGCCTTCCCGCGGCCAGGGCCGTGAGGGTCGTCCGACCCACCACGGCCTGCCCGTCGCTCATGCGCACGACGATGTCGGTGGCGCGGGCTCGACCCGTGTTCGCCACGGTCGACGTCGCGACGAACTTGCCCTTCAGCTTGACCACGCTCTGCTTGGCCAGGGTCAGGTTGGCCTTCGGGTCGTAGGACGAGAACAACCCCAGACCACTGCTCTGGCGGACGATGGTCGCGTAGGCCGCCTGCGCATCGGCTGGCCCGTCGTTGCTGTTGTGCGTCGTGTCGGTGACGCACGCGTCGATGCACCCGTCGGCGAAGCCCACCTCGACGTGCCCCGTCCGGTCGACGGTCACGTCGATGAAGTCCAGCAGGTTGCGGTCGTTGCCGCACGTCGTGCCGCCGGTGCAGATCGACCCGCGCTGGACCGGGTCGTTCGGCGTCGCGTCAACCGACACCCAGGTCTTGCCCCCGTCGTAGGTGCTCGCGAGGTAGAGGTGCCACTCGGCGTCCTTGAAGTCCGTCTGGCTCTGGTAGTTGCCGGCCTTGGTGGTGCCGAGGTAGGCGAGGGTCGCCCGGTCGTCGTCCCCGGCGACCATCGCGGGGAACACGGCGTTCTTGACGCCGAGGTCGGCGCCGACCGTCTGCGGGGCCGACCACGTCGAGCCCTGGTCGTGGCTCACCGCGACTGCCGGCTTGCCGTCGGAGCCGACGTACCCGAAGTAGACGGTGCCGTTCGCGCCCACGCCCACGGACGGGTCCGCGTCGCTCGGGCTGCTGCCCGGGACCCGGTGGACCGTCCAGCTCGCGCCGTTGTCCTTGCTCACCACCACGGCCGCGTTGCTGCCGCACGCCTTGTTCGGCACGTACGCCGTGCCGTCGGGCGCGACCTTGACGTGCCCGTGCAGGCCGCCGCAGTCGAGCAGGCTGTAGGTCGGGACGCCCGGACCGAACGTCGTGCCGCCGTCGTGCGAGGCGGCGCAGAAGGCGGTGGCGATGTCCTGGCTGCAGTAGTAGACCGCGTGGGGGTAGGCGGAGGTGGGCAGCGCGCCGACGCCGTCGGGGCTGTAGGGGCCGCCGCCGATCGTCTGGTGGTCCACACCCGACGGGATCCCGCCCCCGGTGCTCGGCTGCCAGGTCTGGCCGTCGTCGTCGGTGTAGCAGGTCAGCGAGTCCACCCCGGACAGCTGCGACTCGAAGGTCCGCCCCGTCGCGTGGTCGGTGAACAGGATGGGGTCGAGGCTGGTCAGGCCGCCCTGGGGGCAGCCCTTCGCGGCCGTCGCCGACACGTCGCTCCACGACGCCTTCGCAGGGGACACGCTGTCGTCGAAGGTCACCTTGTAGGTCGACAGGTAGGCCTGGTACATCGTGGCGCCGGTCTTCCAGCTCGACCCGATGGACGGCTCGCCGGCGTTGTTGACGTCCGCGCCCAGGGCCGTCGGCGCCGGGTAGGTCGTGAACCCGGGGGGCGTCGCCGTGCCGGGGGGCGGCGGCACCGGGGTGTCGACGAGGGTGGCCTCGGCCGAGTAGCTCTGGCCCAGGGGCAGGAACGGCACCACACGCACCGTGTAGGTGCCCGCCGTCGGCGGCAGGACGACCTGCTCGGGGTCGGCGCTCGAGGCAGCCTGGCCGACGGTGTTCCCGGCCGCGTCGAGCACGTAGACGTCGAAGTCGGCCGCCGTCTGCGGCCACGTCACGTCGACCTTCAGCGCGTGGGTGTCGCCGTACCCCGCGGGCGTCGACACGTGGAGGGTGAAGTCGTCGCAGCTCTGCGGAGCCGTGCAGTCCGGGGCGTCCAGCGCCGTACCGGTCGTGTTGGGCGCGACGAACGGGCCGCCGGTCCACGACACCGTCCTCGACGAGTCGCTCACGGACCCCTCGCTCGGGCTGCTGGCGGACGCCGAACCCCCGTTGCCCAGCAGGGCGGCGGCCAGGACCACCGCGCTGGCGACACCGAGCACGCGACGGGCATGAGAGTGGTGACGACGTGGACGCATGGGTGGCTCCTCGGGTTGCCGTGACCCCTGGTCAACGACCTACCCCGTCCACGGTCACGCCCATCACGTCCGCGTCCCCGTCGTGGCCCACCTCGCCCGTCAGACGATCCGGACGACCGTGGCCGAGAACGGTTCGGCCAGCAGCTCGAGCAGGGGCGCCATGGCCTCGCCGGTCGCCGGGTCGCCCATGACGGCGTCCCGCGCCTCGGCTGCCTCCCAGTCGGCGATCTCCACCAGCGCGTCGGGGTCGTCGACCACCTCGTACAAGGCGCTGCCCAGGGAGCCCCTCCCTTCCAGGGCTGGCCCGAGCTCGGCCATCAGTGTGCGAAGCACGTTCGTGAGCTCGTCGCGCCGGCCGGGCTTGGCCTTCAGCTCGACGATCACCTTGACTGCCATGGGTGGACCTCCTCGAAGCGGGTGTCGGCGCTACTTCTCGATGTAGACGGTGAGCGGCGGCAGCACGCCGTGCGCCTCCATCTGGGCCGCCACCTCGGGAGGAGGCGAGTCGATCAGCGCGCGTACGGCGTCGACGTCGTGCACGGTGGCGCTCACGGCGATCCGGTTGCTGCCGTCGAGCGCGACGTGATCCGTGACGTCGGTGCCGACCGACCCGAGGGCGGCCGCCCGCTCGGCCTTGCCCGTGAGCCAGCGTTCGATGTCGACGACCTCGTGGGTGATGACCATGCGTGGCATGCTGCGCTCCTTTGCGCGGAGTGGGTGGGTGATCACGCCGGTCGCTCCAGCGGTCGACGGCACCTCGGGTGGCCCGACCGATCGTGCTGCCGGCCGGGCGCGAAGACATCACTCGATCGGGTGATGCCCGGACGATGCGTGCCGCGGTGGACGGATGGACCAGTCTGGACCGCCGGCGCCGTCGGGAGCAGACTCGGCGCGTGGCGGGGTCGTCGTGAGGACGTCTGGGGAGAGGCTGGTCGGGCGGGATGCCGAGCTCGCCCTGACGGCGGGCGAGGTCGACCGACTCGGCGAGGGCCGGGCGGCGACGCTGACGATCGAGGGGGAAGCCGGCGTCGGCAAGACCCGCCTGGCGCAGAGCATGGTCCACCGCGCGCGATCGCGTGGCATGACGGTGTTCTGCGGCCGGGCTCATCCCTTCGAGCGGACGCGTCCGTTCGGCGTGGTCGCTGACGCGTTGGACCTGAGCGTGCGTTCGTCCGATTCGCGCGGCGCCGCGATCGGGGCGCTGCTGTCCCGTCACGACGCGGACGCATCGGGGTCGGTCGGCGACATCCAGTACCGCGTCGTCGAGGAGATCGTCGACCTGGTCGAGACCGCGTGCGCCGAGCGCCCGGTGCTGCTGGTCGCCGAGGACATCCACTGGGCGGACACCGCAAGTCTGTTGACCGTCTTGTCGATCGTGCGGCAGCTGCCGCTCGCTCCCCTGCTCGCCGTGGTGACCACGCGACCGTCGCCACTTCCCGGCGACGTCGTCCGGCTGCTCGACGACCTGGCGGACGAGGGTGGGCGCACCCTGCGCCTGCAGCCCCTGGCACCCGACCAGGTCGCGGCTCTTGCGGCGCACGAGCTCGGGGCGCCCCCCGGGCCCGGCCTGGCCGCCATGCTGGACAAGGCCGGCGGGAACCCGCTGTGGGTCAACGCCCTGCTGCGCTCCCTGGCCGACGAGGGGGTCCTGCGCGACGCCTCCGGCGTGGTCGACGTGACGAGCCCGGAGCTGCCGGGCTCGCTGAGCGAGCTGGTGGCCCGCCGCCTGCGCGACCTGTCGGGGCCGACGCTGGACCTGCTCCAGGTCACGGCCGTGCTCGGCGACGCGGTGTCCGTGCGCGACGTGGCCGCTGTCGCCCGACGTACGCCGGCCGACGTGGCCGGGCAGCTGACCGAGGCGTTCGACGCCCGCCTCCTCGACGAGGTCGACGAACGCGTCGTGTTCCGGCACCAGCTCGTGCACGACGCCATCTACCAGCGCGTCCCTGCGCCGGCGCGTCGCCTGCTGCACCGCGAGGCCGCGGTCGCGCTGATGGCAGCGGGGGCGGACCGGCTGGCCGTGGCCGACCACCTGGTGCTCGGCGCCGAGCGGGGCGACGAGCAGGTCGTCGGGTGGCTGCGGGACGCCGCCCGTGAGGCGTCGGGGCAGGCGCCGGCGGTCACCCTCGAGCTCCTCCGCCGCGCCGAGGCGCTGCTGCCGGGCGGTCATCGCGACGCGGACCTCGTGTCGGCGGAGGTCGTGCAGGCACTGCTGCGCGCCGGCCACGTCGCCGAGGCGTCGGCGCGAGCGGAGGCGGTGCTGACCCGGCGGCACGCCACCGAGGTCGACTCCCCGTTGCGCGTCGCTCTCGTGGGCGCGCTGGCCCTGCAGAACCGTGCCGACGAGGTCACCGCCGTGGTCGAGGCCAGCCTCGCCGCCCCCGACCGCCTGCGCCCCGCCGATCAGGCGCTCGTGCTGTCCCAGCAGAGCTGGGCCCTCACCTACACCGGCGACCCCCGGGCGGGTGAGTCAGCAGCCGCGCGGGCGCTCGCCATCGCCGAGCAGGTGAGCGACACGGCAATGTCGGTGTGGGCGCTGACGGCGCTGCTGGTGGCGGAGGGTCGGCAGGGCCGTTTCGACGAGGCGCTGTCACACGCCCGTCGCGCGGCCACCCTCGCGGCCGGCTCGCCCGACACGCGATCGCTGCCGCTGCAGCCGAAGTTCTTCCTCGGCCTGGCGCTGTTCGACTGCGACCTCGTCGGCGAGGCCCGGACCGCCTTCCGGGCGGCGCTGGACGACGAGTCCGGCTCCGCGTGGTGGCTCTCGGACACACTCATGGCGGACGCCCAGGCGTCGTTCGCCATCGGTGAGTGGGACGACGCGGTGCCCGGCCTGATCGCCGGCGGCCAGGCGGCGCAGGAGAAGGGCAACCCGCTGCTGACGACGCAGTCGCTCGCCTACCGCACCGTCATCGCGACGGCCAGGGGAGATCTCCGGAGCGCCCGCAAGCTGGCCGACGGGTTCACCGCGTCGCTGGAGGGCGAGCAGCTGAGCTACAACGCGGGAGTGCTGACCTTCGCCGCGGCCGGGCTCACGGCGGCCGAGGGCGACCTGCAGGGGGCCTTCGACCTGCTGCTGCGGTGCTGGCGTTTCGACCAGGCGCGGGAGAGCCGGTTCTACCACCGCTGCCTCGCCCCGGATCTCGTGCGGCTCGCCCTGGCCCTGGGGCACCGCGACGTCGCCGTCGAGGTGGCCGACAGCGTCGCCGCCGGGGTCGCCCTGGCGCCGGAGGTGGCCACCGTGGCCGGTCTTGCCCTGCGCTGTCGTGGACTGGTCGACGGTGAGGTCGAGGCGCTGGTCGAGGCCGCCGCGCTCACCCGCCGTACGCCTCTCCTGGTGGAGCACGCCGGCGCCTGCGAAGACGCCGCGAGCCTGCTGGCGCGGGACGGCCGGCGCGACGAGGCGGCGACCCTGCTGAACGAGGCGCTGGACCGCTACGAGCAGGCCGGCGCCGACGCCTGGGCCGGCCGCGTCCGGGCCGGGCTGCGGTCCGTCGGCGCCCACCCCGGTGCCCGCGGACCGCGGCGCCGCCCCGCGGCCGGCTGGGAGAGCCTCACCGACACGGAGCGGGCGGTGGCACTGCTCGTCGCGGATGGCCTGACGAACGGCGCCGTGGCCCGGCGGATGTACATCTCACCGCACACCGTGAACACCCACCTGAGACACGTGTTCGCCAAGCTCGGGGTGTCGAACCGGGTCGAGCTCGCCACGGTGGTGCATCACTCGATCGAGTGATGTCCTGCCTGCCCGGCTCCGGCACATTCGACGGCAGGCAGTCGCGCAGGCTGCCACCGACGAGTGGAGGCTCACCGTGGACCACGCTGCGACGATGCGGAGCACCTACGAGCTGATCAACACCGGCGACATCGCCGGGTTCGGCGACCTGCTGGCCGACGACTTCGTCGAGCACCAGGGCGGGCCGGGGTTCCCCGACACCAAGGAGGGCACGCTCGCCTTCTTCCGCGCCCTGCTCGACGCCTTCCCCGACCTGCACATGGAGGTCGAGGACCTGATCGCCGACGGGGACAAGACCGTCGCCCGGGTCACGACCACGGGGACCCACCGGGGCGACTTCATGGGCATCCCGCCGACCGGCAGCAGCGCCGGCATGCAGCTCATCGACATCATGCGGTTCGACGGAGCCGGCCGGGTGTGCGAGCACTGGGGGGTCGCGGACATGTTGACGCTGCTGCAGCAGCTCGGCGTCGTACCTGCCAGCGCCCCGGTCTAGGAAAACCAGCGCGGCGGACTGCGACACAGGCCATCGCATGCAGAGCATCGCGTTCGCCGTCCACCTGTCGCCCGACCAGACGCGGACGACCGTCGGCGCGCTGGCCTCGTGCTGGCGGGGGCCTCGCCGGGAGTCCTTCCGGGACGCCCGACGCCGTGCGGGCATCGTCAGGGAGGCGGTCTGGCTCCAGTCCGCTCCCGGAGGTGCCCTTGCGATCGTGTACCTCGAGGCCGACGACCTCGACGCCGCGTTCGCGATGTGGGCGAGGTCGGCCGAGCCGTTCGACAGCTGGTTCCGCGCGCACGCCCACCACGTGCACGGCAACGCCTGGGACGACGCGTTCCGGGCGCCGGAGCTGGTGCTCGACTTCGACACCGGCAGGACTGATTGAGGGAGGAAGCGACATGTGGGCGCAGCTCATCACGATGCCCGTGAAGCCGGACAAGGACTTCTCGGCCCTGTCCCAGGCCCTGCGCGACGCCGAGCAGCCGGGATCGGGACTGGTGCGGACGCTGACGATGCGCGACCAGAAGGATCCACGACTGCTGTACACGCTCGTCGTCTTCGAGAGCGAGGAGAAGGCGCGCGCCCGCGAGCGGGATCCACGCCGCCAGGAGGTCCTCCAGTCCGTGCGGGCCATGATGGACGACATCCTCGACGGCCCGATGGAGTTCGTCGACCTGACCGTCGAGGCGGAGTGGACGGGCCACGAGGACGCGTGAGGCCACACAGGCACCAGTGAGACTTCAGGCCCGGAATCCGCGGATTCCGGGCCTGAAGTGTCGTAGCGGGGGACCCGGCGGATCTGCGATCGTCCCGTTGACCGTCGACACTCACCCGCGACGTAGGGCCCCTGCCAGGGCATCTGCCACCCTTCCCTCATGAGCTGATCGAAGCACGGGGCACGGACGGTCGGCGCAGCTTCTCGAAGGACCGGCGACAGAAGTGCGGGAGCAGCCAAGCGGCCCGCCCTGCACGGACGCGCGGCGCGGTCCCGCTTGGGACCCGCCCGTCGCGCTGGCGCCAAGGCGCTACGTCGACGACAGCGGCTCCAGCGGAGGTGCGCACTGCCGGTCCTTCGCCGCAGGGCGCTCCGACAACGACACGCCCGGGATGTGGGACCGTGAGGATCAGCGACGACGCGGATCAGGAACGGGCGAGCAGGGATATGTCGATTCAGCTCATGGCGCCTCTCGACGCGGTTCTGATGACCGCTGAGCTGCTGGGCAACCCGATGCACGTCGCGGTTCTGCTCGTGCTCACGCCTCCTCCGGGCGCGGAACCCTCCTATGTCGACCGGCTGTACGACGACGCTGTGGCCTCCGGCGTCGAGGTCGACCCCAGGCTGCTCCGCCACCCGCACCGCGGGTTCGACACCGGGGGCCTGTGGGCCTGGCGGCCCGCCGAAGGACTCGAGCTCACCCGACACGTCCGCCGGCACACTCTCCAGACCGGCAGCCGCGAAGAGTTGTACGAGCTGGTCGGCCACGCGCACGAGACGCCTCTCCCGCAAGACCGGCCGATGTGGGAGGCCATCCTCGTGGACGGGCTGTCCGACGGCCGATTCGCGTTCTACATCAAGGTGCACCACGCCCTGATGGACGGTGTGAGCGGTCTGAGGTTGGTCGAGGGGTCGATGTCCACCGACCCTGACGAGCGCGGCTCGCCTCCGTACGTCGGGTTCCGGACTCACGGCACGAATGCGGCTACCCCGGGGGGGCGTCGGCTCCCCGTGAGGATGGCCGGTGTCACAGTGCGCACGGCGACCGCCGCGACCGCCATGGGGCGGCGCGTCGTCGAGGGCACGATCGCCGACATCGCGAAGGGTCTGACGACCGACACGACCGTGCTGCCCTTCCGGGCTCCGCGCACGCGGCTCAACGGTCCGCTCACTGCCACCCGCTCGTTCACCGCAGGCACCTGGCAGCGCGAGCGGATTCGCCGCGTGCAGGAGGCGGCCCCTGGTGTGACCGGCAACGACGTGATGACGGCCATGCTTGCCGGCGGTCTGCGAGGGTGGTTGGCCGAGCACGACGAGCTGCCTGAGAAGTCGCTGGTCGCGATCTGCCCCGTCTCGGTGCGCACGCCCGAGGGAGGCGAGGCCGGCAACGCCTTCGGCACGGCGCTGTGCAACCTGGGCACTGCCCTGGAGGACCCGCGCCAGCGACTGGACCTGATCAGCCGGTCGATGGCCGTGGCGAAGAGACGCGTCCTCGACCTCGGACCGGTCCCCTCGCTGCTGGTCGCAGCACCGAGCATCCTGCCGACGATCCTGCTGCCGATGCTGCCGTTCGACCCGGGGCTGAGGCCGGGCTACAACCTGCCGATCTCGA
The DNA here is from genome assembly GCF_042657275.1 of Nocardioides taihuensis. Taxonomy (NCBI): domain Bacteria; kingdom Bacillati; phylum Actinomycetota; class Actinomycetes; order Propionibacteriales; family Nocardioidaceae; genus Nocardioides; species Nocardioides taihuensis. The sequence continues at coordinate 129,442 of NZ_JBHSKD010000002.1, read as the reverse complement.
ACGTGCCGGGGCCGAGGCACGACCTCTACTGGAACGGTGCGCACCTCGACGAGATGTACCCGGTGTCGGTGGTGTACGACGGGATGGCACTCAACGTCACCGGCTGCGGCTACGCGGACAAGATCTGTCTCGGATACGTCGCCGGACGGGACGCCGTGCCTGACGTCGAGTCACTCGTCCCCCACACCGAGGAGGCACTGGTGGAGCTCGAGACCGCGCTGGGGGTGAGATGACTGCCGAGACCGAGCCCGACGGCCGCCCGATGTGTGTCGACCCGCGGTTCCAGACGACTGCCGACCGGTTCTTCGACACCTTCCGGACCACCGCACACGGCGGCGGAGCCGCCGCGGCGTACCTGCACGGCGAGCTCGTGCTCGACGTGTGGGCAGGGTGGCGGGCGAAGGACCTGAGGTGGACGCACGACACCGTGACGATGTGCTTCTCGACAGGGAAGGGCGTCGCGAGCACGGTCCTGCACCGGCTCGCGGACCGTGGTCTCGTCGACTACGACCAACCCGTTGCGGCGTACTGGCCCGAGTTCGCCGCCGCCGGCAAGGACCGGATCACGGTACGGGAGCTGATGTCACACCGCGCCGGGCTGCACAACGTGCGGGCGATCGCGCCGACCCGCGAGATCCTGCTGGACAACGATGCCTTCGCGAACGCATTGGCGGCAGGTTCTCCGGACCCGCGCCGGTTCCGGGGCCCTGGCTACCACGCGGTGACCTACGGCAACCTGGTCGCGGAGGTCGCGGCTCGGGTGACCGGCAAGGACTTCACGACGCTGCTGCGCGAGGAGGTCGCTGAACCGCTCGGGGTCGACGAGTTCTGGTTCCACGTGCCGCTCGACCACCGCGTCCGGATCGCGCGGGTGTTCCCGACGGTCAAGCCGGGGCCGTTGCCGTGGAGCACCACCGGCCGGCTGCTGTCGGCCGTCCCGGGACTGCGCGCTGTCGCGGAGGCCGGCATGGCCGCGGGGTTCGACGAGCTGGTGCGAAGTCCCGAGGCGCACGACGCGGTGATGCCCGGGTGGAACGGCGTGTTCAGCGCCGAGGCGCTCGCGAAGATGTACGTCGCGCTCGCCAACGGCGGGGTGGTCGACGCGAAGCGCTACCTGTCCGCGGACCGGATCCGACAGATGGCCCAGGTGCAGACCAGGGACCGCGACTACGTGCTGGGCATCCGACCCAACTGGCGGCTCGGCTACCACCCCGCCTGGCTGCGCATCCCGGAGCCGCCACTCGGGTCGATCGGCCACTACGGCTTCGGCGGCTCGGGCGCCTGGGCGGATCCGGAGACCGGACTCTCGTTCGCCTTCGTCAGCAACCGGCTCGGCAACGCGCTGCAGCCGATCACCGACGGGCGGATGTCACGGATCGGCGGGGCTGCGATCGAGGCGGCGCGCCGGGCTGCGTGACCCGACCCAGCAGGCACGGCGCCAGCCCGCGTGAGGCGTGTCGACGTGTAGCTTCCGCGGCCACGCACCGAGACAACCTCATGGCGCAAACAGAAGCGGCCCTCACAGTCTCTGTGAGGGCCGCTTCATCTGCGTAGCGGGGGCAGGATTTGAACCTGCGACCTCTGGACGCCATCAGGGCCATCGCAACGACTACGGAGTTGGGCCGGAAGCTACCGATTCGCTAGGTGTGGTGAGGGATTCGCCCTCGCTTCCGACCTCACAATACTCGACTGGCACCGAGTAGGACGGGCCCAATCTGGACACTAAGTGGACACGGCATGAATCCCGACTCCCCTGTCATTCGGACGTGCACCGTCGCTCAGGCCAGGGACGGGAACCTTCTCCATCCTCGTCACGTCCACGCCTACGGACGTCGTCGCTGGCAGCAAGGCACTGCTGCAGGCCAGGTGGTGACGATGGCGAAACCGGCTCGGTCCGACCCGCGGGAGACCGTCGCGAGTGTGTTCCTGCGCTGGGACTGCCGATGACCTACGTCGCAGGCACCTCACTGGTCGTCTTCACCCGACCGGCCCTGCCGCCTCGCGGTCCGCGCCAGCGGCCGGACTGGAGGCTGGTCGCGGCTCTCACCGCCGCCTCGGCCGCCGGCGGCCTCGCTGGCGCCCGGCTTGCTGACCGCGTTGACCGGCTCAGGAGACGCCCGGTCAGGCCAATCTCGCAGGCTCCACCGTGACGGCGGGACCGAGCACGCGACTGAGTAGGCGTGCGGCGTGCGGGCCGGCCCCGCGGATCGCGAAGGACCGTCCCGCGGCGTCCGACTCCTCCACCAGGTCGCGCAGCATCAGTGCTCCCGTGAGGTCCAGCCGGCCGACGGAGTTGAGGTGCAGCACCACGCTCGCCACGTCGGGGTGCTGCACGATTACCGCGTTGATGGCGCGCTCCACGGCCGGGGCGGAGCCGAAGTACAGCACGCCCGAAGGCCGCAGGTGCAGCACGTCGTGCTCGACGCACGAGGGCACCGGCACCCGCATCTCGCGCCACAGGTGCACGGCGAGGGCGGCGGCCACACCGAGGACCACCCCGCGCTCGACGCGGGGCGCGAAGGCTAGGGTGCTCACCGCCGTCACCACACCGACGGCGAACTGCGGCTTGGACCAGTGCCAGTAGAGCGCAGGTTTGCGCACGTCCACGAGCGACAGCACAGCGCCGATGACGAGGCCGGCGAGGACCGCGAGCGGAAGGTTCGCCAGCATCCCGGCGAACGGCAGGATCGCCAGCACCAGGAGCCCGGTGAATGCGCCGCTCCACCGGGTCCGGGCTCCGCTGAGCCGGTTGAGCCCGGTGCGAGAGAACGAGCCGCCGACCGGGAAGCCGCCCGCTGCACCGGAGGCAAGGTTGGCCAGCCCCTGGCCGACGAACTCCCGGTTCGAGTTCCAGGGCTGCCGGTCCTCGGCGGCGTACCGGCGGGCGATGGACGCCGGCTCGGCAAAGCCGATCACGGCGATCACCAGGCCCGGTAGCAGCAGCGCACCCAGGTCCCCCGGGGCGATGCTGCGCGGGGCATGGAGCTGCAGGTCGAAGGTCCCGACGGTGGCGCCGTCGTAGCCGGCGAGCGTGCTCCAAGCGGTGGCGGCGACGACGGCCACCAGGGCACCGGGGAAGAACGCCCAGAGTCGGCGACCTCCGAACATCACCACGAGGGCACCGAGCCCCAGTGCGACGTCGGCCCAGGACCACTCGGTCGGGTCGGCCAGCGCGGAGACCGCACCCACGAGCGGGTTGGCGGCGTCCACGTCGACGCCGAGCAGCGCGGGGACCTGGGTGCCGACGATCAGCAGCGCCGCGGCCGTGGTGAAGCTGACGACCACCGGCTGCGACATCAGGTAGGCGATCGGCCCGGCGCCCACCAGGCCCAGGGTTACGCGGACCAGCCCCACGATGAGCGCCAGCACCGCCGCGAGGGCCGCGAAACGCAGCGACTCCGGCTCTGCCAGCGGCGCCAGGGCTCCGAACGTCAGCAGGCTGGTGACGGCGACGGGGCCGGTCTGCAGGTACGGCGAGGAGCCGACCAGTGCCCCGGCGATCGGCGCCGCCACCGCGGCGTACAGGCCGTAGACCGGGTCGAGTCCGGCGATCGAGGCGTACGCCAGCGCCTGGGGGACCAGCACCAGAGCGACGGTCGCAGCCGCGACGAGGTCGCCGCGCGCGGGCCGGGTGACCTTCGCGCGCATCGGCGTCACACGACGGACAGCGGGAGCGACCGACCGACCAGGCTCCGACGGACCACCGGCAGGCTGGCGGCGATGCGGCGCAGCTCCACCACCGACGGCGCGTCCGGGGTGGCCACCATCGCCGGCAGGCCGAGGTCGCCCGCGGTGCGGAGCGGGAGGTCGAGCGGGACCTGGCCGAGCAGCGTGGTGCCGATGCCCGCGGCAAGCCGGGCGCCTCCTCCCTCGCCGAACAGCGGCGTCTCGGCGTCGCACGACGAGCAGACCAGGGTGGACATGTTCTCGATGACGCCCGCGATCGGCATCCGCGCGTCGCGCGCCATCCGGCCCACCCGGGCGGCCACGGTCTGGGCAGCCGGTTGGGGCGTGGTCACCGCCAGCAGCTGCGCGTCCGGGATCAGCTCGAGCAGGGTGAGGGTGACGTCGCCGGTCCCCGGCGGGAGGTCGATGAGCAGGACGTCGAGGTCGCCCCAGTGCACGTCGCCGAGGAATTGTTCGATCGCCTTGTGCAGCATCGGGCCCCGCCACACCACCGGTTCGTCGCCCTGGACGAGGAAGCCGACCGACATCAGGGAGACGCCGTGCGCCTGAAGCGGCAGCATCAGGCCCTTCAGCGCGACGGGCGGGTGCCGAACCCCGAACAGCTGCGGGACCGACCACCCCCACACGTCTGCGTCGAGGACGCCGACCCGCTTGCCCTGCTGGGCAAGGGCCACCGCGAGGTTGGCCGTCACGGTCGACTTGCCGACGCCGCCCTTGCCGCTGGCGACGGCGTAGACGTGGGTCGTGGCGTCGGGGCCGAACGGGTGCCCGTCCTCGCGGCCTCCCCGCAGCCGGGACGCCAGGCTCATCCGCTCGCCGTCGGTCATCGCGTCGAACTTGACCCGCACGCCGGTGACGCCGGGGACCGTGTCGACCGCAGTCCCGACGTCGGCGACGAGCCGTTCGCGCATCGGGCAGGTCGGCGTGGTGAGACGAACGGTGACGTGCGCCGTGCCGTCGTGGTCGACGGTGACGTCGCCGAGCATGCCTGCCTCGTCGAGGTCGAGGTGCAGCTCGGGATCACGCACCGCCCCCGCGGCACCTCGTACGGCGTCCGCGTCGACGTCCGCGGAGGGCGGGCGGCGCGACAACAGGCTCACTGGTCCTCCCCCCGGGCGCCGGTGGCGGCCATCCGGTAGGCCGACCGCTTCGGCGTGACGTGGCGCATCATGAACTCCGGCCGGCGCTGGCCGCCGGGGCCGGGCCCGGGCCGGGCCATCGACAGCCACCGGCGGTAGACCTCGCGCGACTTGTTCACGTCGACCTCCACGTCGCCGTACTGGTCGCCCTCGCGGGCCTTCTCGATGCGCACCTTCTGGTGCCAGCAGTGCATGCCGGAGATCGGGTCGGGTTGGACCGGGAAGGTGAGGTTCTGGTGCACGCCCGGGTCGTCCCAGTAGATCCGCTCGGAGTCGGGGTCGTCGCTCGTGAAGGGCTTGACCCCTTCCTTGTAGCGCAGCTTCCAGATGCCGTCCTCGGACCGGTTGAGGTCGACCTTGCCCATCACCCATCGGCTGCCGGGGTGACCGTCCTGCTGCCAGCGGCCCATGTGGTGGGAGAGGCCCACCACGCCGGGCCGGATCGCCTCGGTCGCCCAGACCCGCACCACGAAGTGGCCGATCTCGGTGGTCACCCGCACCAGCTCGCCCGTGCCGAGCCCCATCGCCACCGCGTCGTCCTTGTTGAACCACAGCGGGTGGGTGTTGGCGATCTCGTTGAGGTACTTCGCGTTGCCCGAGCGGGTGTGGATCAGCGTCGGCAGCCGGAAGTTGGGCATCAGCACGAACTCGTCGTTGCCGCGGTCGACTTTGCGCGCGGCGACGTGCGACTCGATGTAGCCCGGCGTCGCCTGGTCGGGCCAGCCCCAGTCCGCGAGCGTCGTGGAGAAGAGCTCGAGCTTGCGCGATGGGGACAGCCAGCCGGCCGTCTGCGTGCCGTCCTCGTGCACGACGCCCACCGCGCCCGCCTCGCCGACCAGCGGCGGCTGCGACTCCAGGGTGACCGGCTTGCGGAGCACCCCCCGCTCGTCCGGCTCGGCGCCCTCGAGCTCCGCCTCGGTCAGCTGCCGCTCGTCGAGGCGGTAGAGGTCCTTGGCGACCTCGAACACGCCGTACTTGCGCATGTACTGCAGCGGGGTCAGGCCCTGGCCCTGCGCCGCCTCCGGCAGCCCAGGGACGCTGTGCGAGAACAACGTGTCGTAGTACTCGTCCTGGGTCATCCGCTCCCCGGGACGCTCCTGCGACTCGAAGTACTTCCGGATGCCGAGCGCGCCGTCGGGGTCGATCTGCCAGGACAGCTCGAACCAGAACTCGTTCTCCTCCCAGACCTCGCCGGGGTTCGCGTCACGGCTGTCCTGGTAGGGGATGCCGCGCTGCTCCATCGCGACGCGGGTCACCGGCTGGCGGAAGGCGAGCCACTTCGAGGTGTGCGTCTCGAACGACATCGTGTCGTGCCGCTCCGACGCGTGCCCCATCGGCAGCACGTAGTCGGCGAAAGTCGCAGACTCGCTCCATGTCGGCGTGAGCGCCACATGGAGCCCCATCTTCTCCTCGTCCTTGAGGACGTCGATCCAGGTGAAGCCGTCGGGGTTGACCCACAGCGGGTTGTAGACCCGGCTGAAGTACACCTCGAGGCGCCCGCGCCCGTCCTTCAGCAGGTGCGGCAGCAGGATCGACATCTCGTTCGTGGTGAGCGGGTACTCCCGCGGCCAGAGCATCTCGCTCCAGACGTCGTTGGGCTCCGGCATCTGCGGGAAGTGCGCGATGAACTTGTCCCAGCCGTTCGGGTGCGTCCCGCCCTCGGTGCCGACGCTGCCGGTCAGCACGTTGAGGAAGAACAGGCTGCGGGCGATCTGCCAGCCGCCGAGGTTGCCGGCCGCGGCCGAGCGCCACGTGTGGGTGGCCAACCGGGTGCCGGCGTCGGCGACCAGCGCGGCCAGCCGCTCGATCTGCTCGACCGGGACGTGCGCCTCGGCGGCGGCGTACTCGAAGGTGTAGTGGGCGTAGTCGTCGGTCAGCCGGTCGAGGAAGGTCTCGAAGTCCCGAGGGGCGTCGGGGTGCAGGCGCTCGAGGTAGACGTCCCAGTTCACCCAGCGGCGCAGGAACGCCTCGTCGATCCGGCGGGTGCGCAGCAGGTGCGAGGCGACGGCCAGGAAGATTGCGCCCTCGCTGCCCGGCCACGGCGAGATCCACAGGTCGGCATGCGAGGCGGTGTTGGACAGCCGCAGGTCGAGCACGGCCAGCTTGGCGCCGTTCTGCTTGGCCTCCATGATCCGCTGGGCGTGCGGGTTGAAGTAGTGCCCGGTCTCGAGGTGGGACGACAGCAACAGGATCGTCTTGGCGTTCGCGTAGTCCGGGGACGGCCGGTCGTAGCCCATCCAGTGCGTGTAGCCGGACCGGCCACCGGACGAGCAGACGTTGGTGTGGCTGTTGTGGCCGTCGACGCCCCACGCCTGCAGCACCCGCTCGACGAACCCGTCTTCGCCGGGACGGCCGACGTGGTACATCACCTCGTCCTTGCGATCCTCGACGATCGCTCGGCGGACCCGGCCGGCGATGTCGGCGAGCGCCTCGTCCCAGCTGACCCGCTCGAACTTCCCCGAGCCGCGCTCGCCCACCCGGCGCAGCGGGTACAGGATGCGCTCGGGGTCGTGAACCTGGTTGATCGTCGCCGGACCCTTGGCGCAGTTGCGGCCCCGCGACCCCGGGTGCGCCGGGTTGCCCTCGAACTTCTTGATCGAGAGGTCCTCGTGGTCGACGTAGGCGAGCAGTCCGCACGAGGACTCGCAGTTGAAGCAGATGGTCGGGATCAGCGAGTAGGTGTGCGGGACCTTGCGCGGGTGCGCCTTCGCGTCGAACTCGACGTGGTGGTCCCAGTCCTCCACCGGCGGGTAGTTGCGCAGACCTTCGTGGCTGCGCTCGCCCGGCATGTTCACGCGAGGGTTCACAGGTGCTCCGTTCGTGGTCATGAGAGGGCCGGGTCCTGGCCGGCGCGGACGAAGACGCTCTCGTAGACAACCAGGGCGGGTTGTACGACGACGCCGGCGAGCGCGAGCAGGACGACCGGCATGCCGCCCCAGGTGAGCGCGCCGAGGACGGCCGCCGCCGCCGCCGGGGCGACCGCCCCGAGCCAGAACAGCCGCGCGTAGCGGCCGCTGGTGACGATGTGGGCAGCCATCGAGGCCTGCCGGCTGGCGTGCCTGCCGCCGTACTCCAGGGCGAGCATCAGCAGGTGAAGGACCGTCGACACCACGAACGCGGCGGCCACCAGTCGCCAGGCTCGGTCGCCGAGGTCGGCGAAGAGACCGGCGACGGCCAACGCACCGCTGCCCACCATGACGGCCTGCACGGTCAGGTGCCAGAAGAGCAGCGGCGACTGCCACAGGTCGCGGCCCTCGGCCTGCCCGAAGAGGAAGGCCGTGTAGCCCGCCATCAGGGCGCAGACCGGCAGACCGACCCAAGCCAAGGTCGTCATCGCCCAGCCCACGTCGAACGCGGCCGCGAGTGCCCAGAGGATCGCCCCACCGGAGAAGGCGGTGAGCACGTAGGCGCCCAGGACCAGCCACGACGTGAAGTTGGACTTCAAGAAGATGTAGAGGAACCGCTCGGGACGCTTGAGGTCCCACACCAGCAGGGCACCGGTAGTCGCTGCCCCGAACAGGCCCAGGGCCGGCGCCACCCAGTCACCGACGGCGCCCAGGCCGATCCCCAGCAGGTGGGCGACCAGCGCCACCGCCAGCGCTCCGGCGCCGATGCCCTTGGTCCACAGGTAGGTGACGACCTTCCAGCCCCACGGGCGCGGGTGCGCAGTGTTCAGCGTCGTCCGGGCCTGGGTGACCGGGTCGCGGGTCACGTCGCCCTGCGTCGCCAACCGCTGAGCGTCGGGCTTCGCCCAGATGTAGGTGTCGTCCACCGGTGCGGCCAGTGGGTCGAGCACGGCCCGGTCGGCGCCCAGGTAGAAGACGTTGGGGCCGGTGTTCTGCTCCGGGCTGCGGACCGCGGTCTCGTTGGTGCTCACCAGCTTCGCGATGCCGCTCTTCGGGTCCTCAAGGTCGCCGACCCAGATCGAATGAGTCGGGCAAACCACCACGCAGGCAGGCTCCAGGCCTTCGTCGACCCGGTGCGCGCAGAGGTTGCACTTCGCGGCGGTGTGCGTGTCGGCGTCGATGTAGATGGCGTCGTACGGACAGGCCTGCATGCAGCTCTTGCAGCCGATGCAGCGCTGGTTGTCGAAGTCGACGATCCCGTCGTCACGCTTGAAGAGCGCCTGGGTGGGGCAGATCTTCACGCAGGGCGCGTCGGTGCAGTGGTTGCAGCGCATCACCCCGAACGAGCGCGTCGTGTCGGGGAAGGACCCGGTGTCGACGTACTTCACCCAGGTCCGGAACTGGCCGAGCGGCACCTCGTGCTCGGTCTTGCAGGCGACTGTGCAGGCGTGGCAACCGATACAGGTGCGCTGGTCGATCGCGAACCCGTACTGCACCCGTCTTCAGCCCTTCCGGATGACGTAGCGGAAGAAGCCTTCCTCGCTGGTGGCTTCGAGCAGCTCGTTGCCGGTGTCCTTGGCCCACGAGGGGATGTCGCTGCGCGAACCCCCGTCGGTGGCCTCCACGACCATGATCTGGCCAGGCTCGATCTGCTTGATGCCCTTGGACGTCAGCAGCACCGGCATCGGACACTTCTTGCCCTTGGCATCGATGGTCAGGTCGACCTGGTAGTCCATCACTGGCTCCTAGATGAAGAGGTTGATCTGGGACTTGCTCATCTCCGAGAGCGCAGTGGCGGCACCGACCGGCTCGCCGACACCCTCGATCAGCTGGTCGGGACGCAGCCCCATGAGCTCCATGGTCATCTCGCACGGCCAGAGGTTGACGTCGAGCTCGAGGCACATCTCGATGAGCTCCTTGGGACTGGCGACCTTGTTGTCCGTGGCGAGCTTGTTCATCATCCAGGCGCCGGCACCGGCCATGTTGAGCTTCGAGAGCTTCATGTGGCTGATGCCCGGCCGGTTCATCCCCGCGAGCGCCTTGGTCATGGCGTTGGTCCCGGTGATCCGGACCTCGTCACGCACCAGCGCAAACAGCCCCCAGAAGGTGAAGAAGATGGTGGTCCGCATCCCGTAGGCCGCCCCAGTCGACCCCAAGATCAAGGTCGGCCACATCTTGTCGAGATCGCCGCTCCAGGCAACGATCGTCATGCTCTCCGGTACGTCCGTGTCCTCGTTGTCCGCCATGGGCGAGTCCTCTTTCTCCCACAAGTTGGGGCGTTGCCAAAGCGTGACTCCGGACACTACATTCGTGTTTGCGCATATAACAAGGCCTTCGCAGAACTCGTAGGAGAGACCGTGGCCGAGACCGTGACCCCGCTGGAGCTGTTCCACGAGATCGCCGACGGGAGTGTGCCGGAGTTCCTCGACGTGCGGAACCTGGATGAGTTCGAGGCCAGCCGCATCGAGGGCTCGCGACCGGTGCCTACCCGCAACGTGCCCGTCTACCGGGTCTTCGAGGACCTCGAGGAGGAGTGTGCACGCACCCTCGAGGGAGCGGTCGTGATCTGCGGTCAGGGCAACGGATCCGAGCTCGTTGCCGAGGAGTTCGGCGACCTGGGAAGGACTGTCCGGTCGCTCGAGGGTGGGACCGACGCCTGGAACCGTCTGCTGGTGCCGGTCGAGATCACCGGGCTACCGGCGCCCGTCCAGGTCTGGCAGTTCCAGCGCCCCGCCAAGGCGTGCCTGTCGTACGTCGTGGGCGTGCCTGGCGAGCGCTGCATCATCGTGGACCCGACCCGCCAACCCCAGCCCTACCTCGACCTCGCCGCCGAGCACGGAATGACCGTCAGCCACGTTGTCGACACCCACGTGCACGCAGACCACATCAGCGGCGGCCCTTTCCTCGCCGCGGAGCTGGGCGTGGAGTACCACCTGCCGCCGGAGGACTGCGGCGGCGTGGTGCCGTTCCCGAACCGGCCGCTCGCTGACGGCGACGTCCTCGACCTGGGTTCGGCGCAGGTGCGGGTGATGAGCATGCACCTGCCCGGTCACACACCCGGCACCATCGCGCTGCTGGTCAGCGACGCCGTGCTCCTCGTGGGTGACACCGTCTTCGTCCGCGGATTGGGCCGGCCCGACCTGACCGGGCAGGCCGAGGAGCTGGCGCGGGACCTCTTCCGGAGCGTGCACGAGCGGCTCCGCCCCCTCGACCCGCAGACGATCATCGCCCCCGCGCACTGGTCGAGCTCAGACGAGATCAACAGCGAGGGACTGGTGGTGACGACGCTCGAAGACGTGTTCACCGCGACGCTGCTCAACCAGAAGGCGATGGAGAAGTTCGTCGAGGAGATCGTCACCTCGCTGCCGGCGGCACCGCAGACCTACGACACGATCCGGCTGGTCAACGCCGGCAGGATCGCCCCGCCCGAGGACGAGATCGACATCCTCGATGTGGGTCGCAATCAGTGCGCGGCCTCGACGTCGCTGAGCAGATGACCTTCTCACGGCGCTCCGACCGCAGCCCCCTCAACGGGGTCGGCGAGGCTCCCGACTACCGGTTCACCCTGGCCAACGAGCGCACCTTCCTCGCCTGGGTCCGCTCAGCGCTCGCGATGATGGCTGCGGGCGTGGCCGTCATACAGTTCGTGCCGGGTCTCGACCTGGTCCGGCACGCTCTGGGTCTGCTGCTCATCCTGCTGGGCGGGCTGCTTGCGGGAGGCTCGTACGCCCACTGGGAGAGCAACGAGCGGGCCATGCGACTCGGAGAGCCGCTGCCGCACTCCCCGGTGCCCCGGCTGGTCGCGGCAGCGCTGACCCTCACCGCGGTGGCCGCACTGGTGCTCACGATCCTGGACCTCATGGGCGGGTGACCCTGTGAGCACGGACAACGGGCTGCAGGCCGAGCGCACGGCCATGGCCTGGCAACGCACGGCGCTGGGTCTGGTCGGCGTCTCGGCGCTGCTGCTGCACCTCGCCGGCGGCGCTCTCGGTCTGTCGCTGGTGGGTGCGGTCGGGATGCTGGCTGCTCTGTTCGTGTTGCTGCAGGTGGAGGCCCGCTTTCTCCACGGTCACCGCAACGACGTGGCCGAGTCGCCAATGGGGGTCTGGGCGGTCCGCGGCATCACGGCCGCCACCGTGCTGCTCTCCCTGGGCGCGGTGGTCGTGGTCCTCAGCGGAGGCGGCTGAACTCTACAATCAGCACCAGGGTAGGTGGGGCTCGCGACCGGAGGACGCGTGGACAGACAGGTTGCAGCGGAGCTACATGAATTGCACGCACGGGTGTGCAAGGCAATCGCCGACCCCAAGCGTCTTCTCATCATCAACGAGCTGCGCGACCGCGAGCTGAGCGTCGGCGAACTGTGCGAGGCGCTCGACCTGAGCCAGTCCAACGTCAGCCAGCACCTCGCGATCCTTCGGGACCGCGGCGTCGTCTCCACCCGGCGCGTGGGCACCAGCGTGATCTACATGCTGCGCGGCAAGAAGGTGCTCCAGGCCGTCGATCTGCTGCGCGAGTTCCTCGCCGAGGATCTTGCCGAGCGCGGCCGCCTCGGCGACGAGATCATCGGCTGAACCACTCGGTCGACGGGATCAATCACCCCAACATCCCCCGCCTCGGGGACCTGGCCGGCGCGTGTCTTGCACACCCCGGCCGCAGGCCAGCCCTACCTCTGTTCGCGCTCGAGGCCGCTGCGACCAGGAGACGCAGGCCCCCGCGAGGAGTACGCACACTGGCCGGGGCCGACGGCGCTGATCCGCGTCCAAGACGTTCACCGATTCGCCTCCACGCGGTGGATCGGGCACAATCTGACAGCCTCCCCCGTGCCAGCCAGCACGTCGTCGGCCGCCCGCAACACCCCATCACGAGCTCCAGGTCAGTCAGCGGAACATGGACGCCCGGCCCGTAGGACGCGAACTGACCAGCCCGAGGTCACGCCGATACTTTGAAGCCCGTCGACTGGGCCAGCCCCAGATGCGCGGTCAGGTGCACCACTCGCGCAAGATGGCCAGCCTCGGGGCCCCACCCCCCGAAACAGGCATGCCCGGCCGACAACGCCGCTCGCTCATCGACCAGTTTGACATCGCCGGCCAACGCTTGCATCGCCACGCGGCAATTCTGGTCGAGGTGCAGGCGTCAAGCCGCGCTCGGCGTCGGCCCGGCGTGGCGGTCGACAGCGTTGCCAGCGGTTGGGTTTGACACAGGCTCGGTAGGCCAGTCGTGGACTCGTCCGCTAGCTGGGCTCAGGGCTCGGAACTCCCTGAGCCCTCATACTCAGGTCCTCTCCAGCAGTCCTCGGCTCATCTCTGTCGGACTGTGCCTCGAGCGCCGTCGGGTTGCCGATCGGGTCCGCAGGTTCGTAGGACGAGCCGCTGCCATGGCCCACCGGGCGAGGACGGCGAGTAGAGCAATGACGGCCATGACGACGAGCCACGAGGAATGGTCGGGCGACGCCCCGGCCTGCGCCGAGAAGTCCTCCGGTGCCGAGGACCGGAATCGCAGCGTCGAACGCAAACACGGTCACTGGTTCCCTTCCCGAAGCCCTCGCACGCGGAGAACGACGTCGCCGAGGCCGATCTTCGTGGAATCTTCATTGAGACCCTTGCGACGCGTCAGGCGAAGCATCCACGCCTCGGTTGCAGGAACTCGACGATGGGCGCGAGGCCCCATCGGCGGTGCACAAGGGCAGGCGGAAAGGCGCCCGCGGGGCGACTGAGCACCACACGGCGCGTGGACCAGCTGGCGCCTACGCGGTCGAGATGGGCAGCGGCCAACACATTCGCAGGCGCCACGGGCAGAGGCCCGGAGGTCGGTGGCTGTCTCGACAGCCCCAGCTGGTTCCGGAGCAATCTGGCCCGAGCGATCAACCGTCGGCCAGGGCCCAAACCGTGTCGGCCATCGGACAGCGGCCCCTCGACGGGCGGGCAGCGCCCGGACAGCGGACGGACAGCGGTCGGGGCGACTCTCGTCCCGCCGGCGCCCACCGCGGGCGCCCGGAGGGAGAGGAGGAGCCGTGCCCCACGTCGTCGCACGTCCCGGCCTGGTCACGGGAGCCCGGATCGCGGTGCTGCTCGCCGTGGTGCACGCCGTGAACGACGTGCTGCTGGCCACCGTCGGAGCGCTGCTCCCCTCCCTCCGCACGACCTTCGCGGCGTCGACCACCGACCTGGCCGTCATCGTGGCGGTGCTGACCATCAGCTCGTCGGCGACCCAGCCGGTGATCGGCGCCTTCGCGGAGCGGCTGGGCCTCAGGAAGGTCATCGCCACCGGCGTGGCCCTGGCCGCCGTCTCGATGAGCCTCGTCGGGCTGGCCCCGGGGCTGGGCACGCTCGCCGTGCTGCTGGCGGTGGCCGGGCTCGGCTCCGCCGCCTTGCACCCGGTGGCGGTGAGCATCGTCGGCAGCTCGGCGTCGCCGAACCCCGGCCTCGCCGTGGGCCTGTTCACCGCGGGTGGCATGGCCGGCTTCGCGCTGGGGCCGGTCCTCGTGCTGTGGTTCGTCAGGAGCCACGGCCTCGAGGCGTCGTACTGGCTCATGGTGCCGGGCCTGCTCGCGGCCGTCCTGCTGTGGTACGGCCTCCCGGACTGGTCACCGCACGCGGCGACGGTGCGCGGCCAGGGCACGGCCCTGCTGCGCGCCGCCCCGGCAGTCCGCTGGCTGCTGGCGACCTCGGTGATCGTCAACCTCGTCTCGCTGGTCGTGGCCAGCGCGCTGCCCCTGTGGCTCGTGGAGGCCCACGGCGTGCGGCCTGACGCCTCCCTGCTCGGCTGGGTGCTCGGCGCGTACTCGCTCGCGGCGGGCGTCGGCGCCGTGGCCGGAGGGGCGCTGGGTGGGCGCACCGGCTACCGGTCCGCCACGGTCGCCTCCCTGCTGCTGGCACTGCCCGCAGCGCTCGCGCTCGTCGTGGTGCCCCCCGGCGCGGGCACCGTCGTGCTCGCCGCGACCGCCGGTGCGCTGCTCTACGTGAGCCAGCCGCTGCTCGTGGTGCGTGCCCAGGCTCTCGTGCCCGACGCACCCGTCGCGGCCGCCGGCGTCGTGATCGGTCTCGGCGCCGGGCTCGCCGGCGCTCTGTACGTACTGGTCGGCGTGGCGCAGGACGCCGTCGGCCTCGGCGCCTCCCTGGTCGCTGGTGGCCTGCTGCTGCTCCCGGCGGCGGCCGCGGCACACGTGGCGCTCGGCCGGGCCGGGGGTGCGCGGTGAACCCGCTCCGGCTCCCGCTGACGGCGCGCTTCCTGCTGCTCGCCTACGCGCTCTCGTGGTGGCCGTGGCTGGGCCGGCTGGGCAATCCCGAGGCCGCGGTGCTGCTGCCCGTCGGCCCCTCGGTGGCCGCCCTGCTGGTGCTGGCTGGTCAACGGCACCGGGCTCGACGACGCGCGTTGCTCCGGTCGCTGTGGCCACCGCGAGACCGTCGTTGGTGGACGGCGCTCCTGCTGCCGCCACTGGTCGCCGCCACCGCGGTCCTGCTGGCTGTGGTGTCCGGCGCGGGCAGCGTGTCGCCGGACGGCCCGGCGGTCGCGCTGCTCACCCTGGCGCTGCTGCCGCTGACCGCGGTGGTGGCCGGCCCGCTCGGTGAGGAGCTCGGCTGGCGCGGCTTCCTGCTGCCCGAGCTGCTGCGTCGCCACTCGGTCGCGGTCTCCACCGCGATCGTCACCGCGGCGTGGCTGGTCTTCCACCTCCCGCTGCTGGTGACCGAGCCTGCCCGGTACGGGCTGCCCTGGGCGATCATGCTGGCGTCGGCCTCGGTGGTGATGACCGGCCTGCACCTGGGCAGCGGCGGCAGCACGCTGCTCGCGGTGGCCTTCCACGCGGTCACCAACAGCGCCACCGCAGCCGCGGTCCAGCTCGTCCGACCCGCGGACCGGCCGCTCGTGTGGTGGCTGGTCGCCGGGTCCTGGGCTGCCCTCGCCGTCGCGAGCGCCGTGGCCGCGCGTCGTACGACCTCCTCGCCGCGCCTCTCCCCCGTCCGTGACCGCGCGGAGTCCGTCCACGAAGGAGCACACCGATGATCACCCCCATCGACGTCCACGCCCGCCACCTGCTCTGGTTGCTGCCCGTGCACGCCACCTTGCTGGGGCTGTCCACGCTGACCCACCAGCCGGACCCGACCACGGACTTCGCCGGCTACGCCGACTACGTGACCACCGACCTGTTCCTCGTCAGCCACCTGGGGGCCAGCATCCTGGGCGCCGGGCTGGGTGCCGTCGGTGCCGTCGCCGTGCTGCTGCACCTGGCCCTGGACGGCCGACGGCCGTCGGGTCTGCTCGGCACCTCCCTGTTCGTCGTCGGCAACGTGCTGCTCACCGCCGTCTTCGCGGCGGCGGCGTTCGCGCAGCCGGCCATCGGGCGCGCCCACCAGGCTGGCGTGGAGGAGATCGTCGCAGTCGACCGCGACGTCTACGGGGCTCCACTGCTCGCCACCGCGGCGACCGGCCTGCTGCTCTTCACCGGGGGTGCGGTCCTCCTCGGGCGGGCGCTGTCGCGCCGCCCCGGTCTGCGGCTGGCGGGCCGCGTCTACGCCACGGCCGTCCCGGCCTTCGCGCTCGCCGGGTTCACCGTCCAGGCGATGCAGCCGGTTGCCGGGTTCGTGGCCGCGGCGGCGGCGGTCGTGGTGGCTGTCCGGCTGCCGCGGTCCGGCCCCGAGCTCCAGCTGGGCTCCGGCGAGCCGGCGCGGGCCCGGACCACGAGCTGAGGCGGCGTCAGGCCCGCGGGGCGGCGACGGCGGCGACCGCCTCGCGGGCGGCGCCGAGCGGCCCCCGGCCGGCGACCACGGAACGCACCCTGTTGACGACCTTCGGCGACCCCAGTGCCACGGCGCCGACCAGCCGGTCGTCGGCGTCGGCGAAGCCGACGGTCACCGCGTCGTCGGCGACGTCCCCGGCGAGCACCACCTCCCGGAGGGAGGGGTGCCAGGTGCCGACGACGGTCATCGCCTTGCCGTGGAGCCGGGTCGCGAACGACAGCGACGGCTCGAACGGGCCGGGGTCCTCCGCCAGGCCCAGGTCGTGCGCGATCACCCGGGCCGCGTGGCGGCCCTGCGCCAGGGCGTGGCCCCAGTGCTCGATCCGTCGCGCACCGGCCGGCGTCTCCACGTTCGCCAGGTCGCCGGCGACGTAGACGCCCACGGCACCCAGGGCCCGCAGCCGGCCGTCGGCGTGCACGCCGTCGCCGACGGCGACCGGCGACCCCGCCAGCCACCCGACGGAGGGCTCGACACCGACCGCGGCCAGCACGAGGTCCACCGCCACGGCGCGGCCGTCGGAGAGCGACACGACGACGTCGGCCCCGGCCCGTCCGAGCCCGGTCACGGTGACCCCGAAGGCCGTGCGCAGGTGCTGCTCGTGCCGCTGCCGGAGCCAGCCGCCGACCGTCGGGCCGAGCACCCGGCCGAGGGGGGCGGGGTCCGGGTCGACCAGGACCACCTCGGCACCGCCGGACGCCAGGGCGTCGGCGGTCTCCGCCCCCAGCAGGCCGCCACCGACGACGGCGACCCGGACGGGGCTGTCCGCGCCGCCGCGGCCGGCGGCCTCGGCGAGCAGGGCCCGCAGGCCCAGGGCGTCCTCGGCGGTGCGCAGCACACGCACCCGGCTGGCCACCCCCGGCGGGTGCGGGGCCGGGATCCGCCGCGGGTGGGCCCCGGTCGCGACGAGCAGCGACCCGTAGCCCAGCGAGGCGCCCGAGTCGAGCCGCACCCGTCGTCCCGCGGTGTCGAGCCCGACGGCCCGGCTGCCGAGCACCCAGGTCGTGCCGGGGTCCGAGGGGACCGCCAGCGCCACGGAGTCGAGCGTCATGTCGCCCTGGAGCAGGCCCTTGTTGACCGTGGTGCGGTTGTAGGGCGCGTGGGTCTCGCCGTTCACCACGGTGAGCGGCCCGTCGTACCCGAGGGCCCTCAGCTCGGTCGCCGCGGTGGCCCCGGCCGCCCCGGCTCCCACGATCAGCACGCCCCCGCGGGGTGTGGCGCTCACCGGCCGGCGCCTTCCCGCTGCCGCTCGTCGGCGAGCGGGGCGAAGCGGCGCAGGCGGAGGCTGTTGCTCACGACGAAGACCGACGAGAATGCCATCGCGGCACCGGCCAGCATCGGGTTGAGCAGACCGGCCACGGCCAGCGGGATCGCGGCGACGTTGTAGGCGAAGGCCCAGAACAGGTTGCCCTTGATCGTGCCGAGCGTGCGGCGGGAGAGCCGGATGGCGTCTGCCGCGGCCCGCAGGTCGCCGCGGACCAGCGTGAGGTCGCTGGCCTCGATCGCGACGTCGGTGCCGGTGCCCATCGACAGGCCCAGGTCGGCCTGGGCGAGGGCCGCGGCGTCGTTGACGCCGTCGCCGACCATCGCCACGACCCGTCCCTGTTCCTGGAGGCGTCGGACGACGTCGACCTTGTCCTCGGGCAGCACCTCGGCGATCACGCTGTCGGGGCCGTCGGGGATGCCGACCTGCGCGGCCACCGACCGGGCCACCGCCTCGTTGTCGCCGGTGAGCAGCACCGGGCTGAGCCCGAGCCGCCGGAGCTGGGCGATCGCCTCGGCGGAGGTCGGCTTGACGACGTCGCTGACGACCAGCACGCCGCGCGCCCGGCCGTCCCAGCCGACCGCGACCGCCGTCTGCCCGTGCGCCTCCGCGAGCTGCGTGGCCGCGGTCAGCTCGTCGGTGAGGTACTGGGACCAGTCCGCCAGCAGCTGGGGCCGGCCGACGAGCACCGCGTGACCGTCGACGATGCCCTGGACGCCCAGGCCGGGCACGTTGGCGAAGTCCTCGGGGACCGGCAACCCACCCACCCGCTGGCGCGCACCGTCGGCGATGGCGCGGGCGATGGGGTGCTCGGAGGCGTGCTCGAGCGCACCGGCGAGCCGCGCGACCTCGTCGGCGTCCTCGCCGGTCGCCGCCACCACGTCGACCAGGGTCATCTGGCCGGTGGTCACGGTGCCGGTCTTGTCCAGCACGACGGTGTCGACGCGGCGCGTGCTCTCCAGGACCTCGGGACCCTTGATCAGGATGCCGAGCTGGGCGCCGCGGCCGGTGCCCACCATCAGCGCGGTCGGCGTGGCGAGGCCGAGGGCGCAGGGGCAGGCGATGATCAGGACGGCCACGGCGGCGGTGAACGCGGCAGCCGTGCCCGCACCGGCACCGAGCCAGAAGCCCAGCGTGGCGCCGGACAGCGCGATCACCACCGGGACGAAGATCCCCGAGATCCGGTCGGCGAGCCGCTGGGCCTGCGCCTTGCCGTTCTGGGCGTCCTCCACCAGCCTCGCCATCTGCGCGAGCCGGGTCTCCGAGCCGACGCGGGTGGCCCGCACCACGAGGCGGCCGCCGGCGTTGACGGTGGCGCCGGTGACGGCGTCACCCGGGCCGACCTCCACCGGGACGGACTCGCCGGTGAGCATCGAGGCGTCGACCGCCGAGGTGCCCTCGACGACCACGCCGTCGGTGGCCACCTTCTCCCCGGGGCGGACGACGAAGACGTCGTCGACCCGCAGGTCGTCGGTGGGGATGCGCACCTCCTCGTCACCGCGGAGCACCGAGACCTCCTTGGCACCGAGCTCGAGCAGCGCCCGCAGTGCGGCGCCGGCCCGGCGCTTCGACCGGGCCTCGAAGTAGCGACCGGCGAGGATGAACGTGGTGACCCCCGCGGCGGCCTCGAGGTAGATGTTGCCGAGCCCGTCGGTGCGCTCGATCGCGAGGCTGAACGGGTGGGTCATGCCCGGCTCGCCGGCGGTGCCGGCGAAGAGCGCGACGAGCGACCAGCCGAACGCCGCCAGCGTGCCCACGGAGACGAGGGTGTCCATGGTCGCGGCGCCGTGCCGCAGGTTGGTCCAGGCGGCCCGGTGGAACGGCCACGCGCCCCACACCACCACCGGCGCGGCGAGGGTCAGGGACAGCCACTGCCAGTAGGTGAACTGCCACGCCGGCACCATGGCCAGCGCCACGACGGGCACGGTGAGCGCCAGCGAGACGAGCAGCCTGCGGCGCAGGGGTGCGACCGGGTCGGCCTCGTCGGCCTCGGCCCCGGAGATCGCGGCGCCGTCCGCGGCCCGCGGCTGCGGCAGCCGGGCGGTGTAGCCCGCGCTCTCCACGGCGGCCACGAGGACGTCGGGGTCGACGGGCGCGGCGGCGTCGAGGCTGACCCTGGCCTTCTCCGTGGCGTAGTTGACCGTCGCGACGACGCCCTCGAGCTTGTTCAGCTTGCGCTCGATGCGGTTGGCGCAGGACGCGCAGGTCATCCCGCCGATCTCGAGCTCGATCTGCTGGGTCGGGGGTGGCGCTGCCTGGATGGTCATGATCCTGTCCTTCGTGCGGGTGCGGTTGCGGGGCTGCCCCCGCGGGAGTGGTGCCCCTCCGCCGCCGAACCGGGCGGCGACGGCGGCGGAGGGGGCGTGGGGGGTCGGCTGGTCAGCTCGCGGCGAGCTGGTAGCCGGCCTCCTCCACGGCCTCCTGGACCTGCGAGCGGTCCAGGTCGGAGCCGGAGGAGACGGTGACCTGCCCGGAGGCGAGGTCGACGTCGACGTTCTCGACACCGGGGATCGCGGTGATCTCCTCGGTGACCGACATCGCGCAGTGCGAGCAGGTCATGCCGACGACGGTGTAGGTGCTGGTGCTCATCTCGGGTGTTCCCTTTCCTGTGGTGGGCCTGCCCACCGGGCGGCAGGCAGGAGCTCAGTGGGCGTGGTCGCCGGCATGGGGGTCGCCGCCGGTCTCCTGCTCGTCGCCGGGGTCCGACGCCGTGGCGGTGAACGCCGCCGTCCGGACCACGCCGCGGTGCTGGAAGTCCAGGAACAGCCGGTAGCTGCCGACCGAGGGGACCTCGGCGTGGAACGTGATGACGGGCCCGGGCTCGGTCCGCCCGTCGCCGGGCTCGCCGTCTGGGTGCACGTGCAGGTAGGCGAGGTCGCCGTCGCGGAGCGCGACGAGGTGGCCGTAGGCCCCGAGGTACGGCTGGAGGTCGGTGACGTCCTCCCCGTCCTTGGTGACCGTGAGCGTCAGCCGGGAGGTGCGCCCCGGCACCAGGGTGCCCTCGAGCTCGACCTCGTAGCCGTCGACGGTGGCCGTGCGTGCCGGCTCGGGGAGCGTCTGCGGGGAGTAGTCGCCCGCGACCGACACGTCGTGCCCGAGCGTATAGCCCTCCCCCGCTCCCTGCGGGGTGAAGTCGGCGAAGACGCGGTACTCTCCCGGCGCCGCGAGGTCGACCGGGACTGACCAGGTGCCGTCCTCGTCGAGCTCGGGGTGCACGTGCTGGAAGTCCGACAGGTCGCGGCGTACCGCGATCAGGTGCAGCTGCTTGCCGTGGCTCACCTCGTACGCCGTCACCGTCGCGCCGGACGGGTCGGTGATCCGGAAGCGGAGCGGCACTCGGCGCGCGGGCTGGAAGTGGTCCTGCAGCAGCTGCAGCGTGTAGCCGTCCTGGGAGACCATCAGGCCTCCTGGCAGCGCGGTGCCGGCCGCCCCGTGCGACTCGTCGTGGCCGTCCCCGTGCCCGGCGGTGGGCGCCACGACGTCGCCGGCGGACTCGTGGCCACCCCGATGGGGCTGCGGCTGGGTGTCGGCGCCGACAGGGCCGACGGCAGCGCCGATCAGGGCGGCGGCGCCGGTGACGGCGACCAGGCTGAGGACGAAGCCGGCGGTGCGGGTCGTGCTCTTCATGGGTTTCTCCTCGTGAGGTGCTGGAAAGGTCACTGGGGTGGTCGCGGTCTCGCGGTGGAAAGAGTCCGGAGGCCGGGGAGTCTCGGTGGATGCAGCATCGGTGGGGGTCTTGTCCGACGGCTGTCCGTCCGCTGTCCGGGGCGAGGCGTCCGCGGACAGTGACTGGGCAGCGGCGTCCCGCACCGTGAGCCCCCCCGGGGGCGTGTGCCCCCACCGACGAAAGGACCCACTGTCATGTCCCTGCGCATCCTGATCGCCTACGACGGCTCACCGGGCTCGCGTGCCGCCGTCTCCGAGGCCGGGCGTCTCTTCCCCGGAGCGGAGGCCGTCGTCGTCTACGCACGCCAGCCCCTGGAGGGCATGGCCGCCCACCTCGAGCACCACCCGGACGTCGAGGACCTGCGCCGGCTCGACGAGTCGACCCTGGACTCCTCGCAGCAGGTCGCCGTGGAGGGCGCGAAGCTGGCGGTCGACCACGGCCTCGTGGCCTCGGCCGAGGTCACCTCGACGATGCGTCCGCCGTGGAGCGCCATCGTCGAGGCAGCCTCGGCCGCGGAGGCGTCGGTGGTCGTGCTCGGGTCCCGGGGACGAGGCGCGATCGGCTCGGCCCTGCTCGGCAGCACCTCGGCCGCGGTCACCCACCACGTCGGGCGGCCGGTGCTCATCGTTCCCGCGCCGGCGGAGTGAATCCGGCTGCCGCACGCTCGTGGTGACACCACCGTGGCCCGGACCCCCGAGGGTCCGGGCCACTGTCCGTTCCTCCCGCTCAGTGCATGTGCAGCACGTGCGCGGGATCCCGGGGAGTCGCCTCGTCGACGCCGTGGTGGGATGCGCCAACCTGCGGGTGTCCGCCGACGCGCGCAGCGTGGTCGTGATGCTCCTCGCGTGAACCGCCGTGGCGCAGGGTGACCAGCGCCACCACGAGGCCGGTGAGCGTCATCAGACCGCCGATCCAGTTCACCGACGCCAGGCCCAGCCCGCCGTCGATCGCGGCCCCGCCGAGGTAGATGCCCACTGCGCTGCCCAGCGTGAAGGCCGAGATGTTCGCCGCACTCGCCACGTCGGGCGCGTGCCCGGCTGCCGTCATCACCCGCAGCTGGAGCGGGGCCACCACCGCGAAGGCGGCGACACCGAACACGAACATCATCGGGACAGCGGTCACCGGCGACTGGATGGCAACAGTCAGTGCCATGAGGGTGGTCGCGAGCACCGCCAGCGTGACGACGACCGAGAGCCGCAGGTCCTTGTCGGCGAACCGGCCGCCCAGGGCGTTGCCCACGAACAGGCCCGCCCCGAACAGCAGCAGCAGGGGCGTGATCCAGCGGGCGTCCAGGCCGGCCACGTCGGTGATCTGCGGCGCCACGTACACGTAGCTGGTGAAGACCCCGCCGTAGCCGAGCAGAGTGGTCAGCAGGGCCCCCCACACCGCGGGACGGCGCAGGGCGAAGGCCTGCTCGCGCATCGTCGGTCCCTGACCACCACCGCCGAGGTGGGCCAGGGCGTGGGCGTCGAGGCCCTCGAACTCCTGGCCGGAGGGGGCCTCGTGGTGAGCGGCGTGCGTTCCGTGGTGCCCGTCGTGCGGCTCGGGGTGCTCCGGCGTGGTCGTCCTGGCCACCCCCGCTCCGGAGGGCAACGTCGCCAGGAGCCCGAGCAGGGCGACCCCTCCGAGGACGACCAGCGTCCAGAAGGTGAAGCGCCAACCGAACGCCTGCCCGACAGCGGCCCCGATCGGGGCGCCGAGCACGGTGCTCGCGGTGAGCCCGGAGAAGACCACGGCGACGGCCCGTCCCTTGCGGACCGGGTCCACGAGCTCCGCGGCGAAGACCGCGGCGATGCCCAGGAACGCACCGTGGGCCATCGCGGAGACGACCCGTCCCGCCATCACCCAGCCGTAGGTGGGTGCCAGCGCCGACAGGATGTTCCCGAGGAGGAAGACCGCGGTGGTGGTGAACAGCATGCTGCGCCGCCCGAACCGGACGCCGAGCACGGTGAAGAGGGGGGCGCCGATGGCGACGCCGAGTGCGTAGACGCTCTCGAGGTGCCCGACGGCACCGAGGGAGACGTCGAGGGCCGACGCGATCTCGCGGACGACGCCGGCGACGATGAACTCGTCGGCGCCCATGGCGAAGGCGCCGACGACCATGGCCCAGATGGCCAGGGGAAGTCGCTTCATGGGAGTTGCTCCTGATCGTGAGGTGGGACGTGAAGGGGTGGTACGACGGCCGCGGCTGCGGCCGGTTCAGCGGTGACTGACCTTCACGCGACACGACCAAGCGGCGTGCGCAACCAGCAGCCCGGCGCGGGGCCAGCGAGTACGGATGCGGGACATGGGGACCTCCTGTAGGCGGCCTCAACGTTGTACCCCCCTGGGGTATTCCCGGTGGCAGTGGCCGCCGGTCGCGGGACGGCGGGCAAGAGACGGCCGAGCCGGCCCGGCGCGCCGCATCGTGGAGTCGTGCGGGCCGCCGCGCGGGGAAGGATGGCGCGGGGAAGGATGGAGAGCAGCGACGGGCGGACACCCCGTGACGCATCCGAGCTAGCCGGGCGCCACATGCGGGCAATGCGTGATCGAGAACGGGCAAACCCGCACACGATGGCGAGCCGGATCGCGACGAGGATGGCGTAGGCGCGACCGTCCGAATCCAAGGGGCACGGGCTTGATCGTCCCGACTGGCGCGGCGAGCCCTACTCCGCCCCTCTACTATCTCCCCGGCCCCACTCTGCGGACGCGAGTTCCTCGCAGAGGATCTTGCAGAGCGCGGCCGCCTCGGCGAGGAGATCATCGGCTGAACACCCCCGGTCGACGGGAATCAAGCACCCCGACATCCCCGGCCTCGGGGACCGCGCGGGCGAGTGTCCTTCACGCCCCATGGACCGAGGGGGGTTCTTCGAAGCGATGGTCCGCTATCGACGTGGTCCGCTCGGTCGACC
This sequence comes from Nocardioides taihuensis, assembly GCF_042657275.1. Classification (NCBI taxonomy): domain Bacteria; kingdom Bacillati; phylum Actinomycetota; class Actinomycetes; order Propionibacteriales; family Nocardioidaceae; genus Nocardioides; species Nocardioides taihuensis. The sequence goes on along the minus strand of NZ_JBHSKD010000002.1, from coordinate 105,216 downwards.
TGGACGTCGCCTCCGGTGAAGTGCTGCTGGCGTGAGGCTGGTGCAGGAGGAGGTGCACGCCGACCCTCGCGGCGCGACCGGATGACGTCAGAAGTTGCCCAGGGCGCGCGGGCGCAGGATCCAGAGGCCGCTGTTCATGTCGCTGGCCAGCACCAGGTTGCGCTGCCGGTCCAGGAAGACCCCCCACACGATCGCGACCGTTGGGAAGGTGCCCGTCTCGTCCTCGGCTGCCGGCGGCACGAACTGACCTCGCATCACCGGGTCAGACGGATGCCGGTAGTCCCACCACACGATGCCGTCGCTGTACCACGACGAGAACGCCTGGCTGCCCTTGGCGACCTCGGTGTTGTGCACCGAGTAGAAGCCGTCCTGGCGAAGCGTGCGGCTGTTGGGTGTCGAGAACGTCCCCTCGAGGGCGGGGGCGGCCGGGTCGCTGACGTCGAAGAGGTGCACCTCGCCCCACGCGCCGAAGTCCTCGTCCGGGCAGTCGACCGGCGAGAAGTCCTCGGGGTTCACCAGCAGCGTGTCACCGGCACGCACCACCGAGTGGACGTCGCCGTCCTCGTCCGGAGGGGCGATGTCCGCCGTGCTGACGAAAGAGGGTGCGCTTGGCTCGGTGATGTCCAGCAGGACGGCCCCGAAGTCCCAGTATGAGCCGTAAACGCTCAACCCCTGGTCCACGAAGCGCACGCTGTGGTCGAAGGAGGCGGGGAAGCAACCGAGGTTCTGATCCGTCGCACCTGGGTCCACACCCAGGTCGGCACCGATCGCCCAGTCCCCTGCCGTGCCCGGCTCGTTTGGGTCTGTGGCATCGACCAGCACGACCTCGCCGGTCCCGTTGATCTGTTCGGCGAACAGGTTCGAGCACCCCGCCAGGACCATGCCGTCCGGACGCTGCACCAGGTCGACCTCGTGGCAGCCGACGCTGAACTCCGGGGCCGTCCACCGGCCGAGCTCGGCGGGGTGCCTCGGGTCGGTCACGTCGAAGAACTGGAGTCCGCGGAACACTGGGTCCTCGACGTCCCCGCAGACCTGGATGCCGGTCACCGCGAGGTCACCAGTGAACTCAGGGGTGCTGACGCGACGGACCACGACGTCCTCGGCGCTCGTCCCCTCGTCGTTCTGCAGGCGCGACACGAGCCGGGGGTGGCTCAGGTTGTGGTAGTCCACGACCTTCACGCCCGTCGCGGGGCACGTCGCCGACCACACCCCCACGTACGCGTACTTGTCGTGTGCCCACACGTCGGCGTTCAGCGCGCCGGTGTCGAGGTGCCCCTTCACCTTGAACCCATCGCTGTGCATCCGGGTCGGTCCGTGGGCACCCGGCCTGAGCGGCGCCTTCAGCCCGTGCCCGGCCTCGGCGTGCAGGGCGGCTGCCCGGGCAGGACCACCCCGCGGAACGTTCCCGGCGCCCGCGGACGGCGCCAAAGCCAGAGCCGCGAGGACGACGACAGTGCTGACGACGATGATTGGACGACGGCACATGATGACCCCCGGATCCCCGTTGCTGACCGTCTTCCCGTGTTACACCTCCACCGCCCCACGGTCAAGGGCTGCGCCTGCTCCGAACCCCGCAGCGTCGCCCGTTCGCATGAGCCGTTCCCGGCCAGCCCGTCCGCAGCGCTTCCTGGTGATCGGACCCCATTTGCGGGGCAGTCCGGCGCGCCAGAATCCGGCCCGCGGCAGCCTCACCACCCTCACAGGGCGCCTCACAGCGCACCAAAGGGTGCCTCACAAATGACCGATCGCACGGCGGCGTCTGCTCACATCCTGCTGACACTCGGAGTCAGGACGGCACCAGAGGCGGCCTCCGGATCTCACCGAAAAACCGCCTCTAACCTGCGCGTTTGCACATACTCGTCCAGTACCGAGTCGGACGGATCAAATCTGGACAGTGTTGGACACGTGCTGAATGCGCCCTCTGACGGACGACGAGGAAGGGCCACTATCGGGAATGACGGACCAGTTGTAGACGGCACCATTGGCCGCGGCCGCTTCAGGTTCGTGCATTGCACGAACCTGCACCGTAAGTGGACAGCGATCAAATTTCCGACCCGTCGTCGATCGTGCTCTCTCCGGCCATGCGCCTCCGTCTGGGCGAGGAGCACGAGCCCCGACGTTCCCTCTGGATGCTGCACCCGCTCATGCCCGTGCGTTAGCGGACGGTGGACTGACAGACCGCAATGGAGTCGGGGAACCATCGGTCGTCCAAATGGCGAAGGCGTGCCGTGGCCTTGACCGTGTCATCGGAGCGGTACAGCACGACGGTCACCCGGCTTTCGTTTGCCGGTGACATGGCGGCATGGTTCGCCCCCGAATGGCGAAGCAAGCTGACTGCTGCTTGCCTCAACGAGTCCCATCCTGAGTGATCGGGGATTATGCGAGTGACTCGTCCGTCTCGGCAGTCTGGGCGCGTGCCGGACAGCATCTGGTCGAGCCGTTGCACGCGGGCGGTTGTCTCCTGCGGCGATGCGTCGACGGAAGACGGAGAACCGGCAGCCGTCGGCTGCGGACGGTCTTGTGCAGCGTCGGGAGTCGCGCTGGCTGCGCACCCCGCAACCAGGAGGGCGGCCAGTGGCAGCATTGCCGTGATGTTTCTGCGCATACGCGTCGTCTCCCGTGGGGGCCGTTGTCAGTATGACGCAGCCAGGAGAAGAACGGTTCCTGAAACGTCCTCATCTGCCGCATAGCGTTCGCTGCGGCCATCCGATCATGCCTGCGGGCTCAGGCGGTCAAGGCAACACCTCGGCCAGTGCTTGTGATGGTGTCTTGAAGCCGAGGGTCTGTCGAGGTCTGCCGTTGAGCTGGTCGGCGATGGCGTCGAGGTCGGCTTGGTTCAGGGTGCGGAAGTCCAGGGTGCGGGGCAGGTACTAGCGCAGCAGCCCGCGTAGCAGCCCGTTGGTGTTCTCGTTGCTGCCCCGCTGCCAGGGCGACTTGGGATCGCAGAAGTAGCCCTCGATGCCGGTCTGAGCGGTGAACCGGGCGTGGGCTGCCATCTCGTGGCCCTGGTCCCAGGTCAGGGTCCGGGTCAGGGCCGCGGACAGGGTGGTGATCTCCGCGGCCATCCCCTCGGCGACAAGGTCGGCCCCTGTGACCCTCGGGCAGAGCCACCAGCATTACGAACCGGGTCGACCCCTCCACCAGCGTGGCTACCGGACTCATTCGCTTGCCGAAGACCAGGTCGCCCTCCCAATGACCCGGCACCGCCCGACTGCGGCCTCGGCGGGACGTTCGGAGATGTGCAGCGCTACCCGTGCCGGCGCTCAGGGCCGACCCGATGTCGAGTCGCCGGCACCGCACCTCGAGCTCCACGACATCGGGCGCTGCTCCTCCCGGTGGTGGACAACCTCGTCCGAGTCATGGGGCTCACCTTGAGCCGAGCCAGGCCCGGCACGACATCGTGGAATGGCGCGCAGGCGAGCCGCTGAGACCGCCGCGGCCGTGGGAGCACGTCATCACCTGGCCGCCTAGACTCACGTTGATGTCCGGTACGCAGCCTTGGATCAACGCGGCCACGACGCTCCGGAGTGTGTGCGGCGCGGCCGCGCTCCTCGGGCTGTTCGCGATGCACGGCCTCGCCGGTCACGGAACTGCGCACCAGGGGCATGCCGACTCGTCGATGCCCCTGGGCTCCGCCGCCGGCCCCGCCTACGCGTCGATGACCACGCACCACCAAGCACACGAGGCGCCGGCCGCCAGCACTCCGGGCGACCGCACCCCCGATCCGGGCTCCGGTCTGCTCGGGCTGGCCGGCATGTGCCTGGCGGTCCTGTTGATCAGCGTCGTCCTGGCCGTCGAGCTCGGGCGTGGGATCCCGATCAAGGCCCGTCGCGGCCCGAAGTCGCGAGCGTTCGGGCAACCGAGACGCGCTCGCCGATACCGAGATCCGCCCTGCCTGTTCGCCTTGTCGATTCAGCGTTGCTGAGGGACTCAGCGCCCCGGTGTCACCGCTTGTGACGTCCGGGCGCATCCCGCTGCCCTCGACGACAACGAGATCCGACAAGGAACCCCCATGAAGCACTCGAAGAGACTGGTGGCTGCAGCTGCGGCCGCAACCCTGCTCGTCAGCCTCACCGCCTGCGGCGACGACGGTTCGGCCGGTGACGCCCGAGCCGAGGAGACCGCCGCGAACGGCGACGTCTTTAACGACGCCGACGTGGCCTTCACGACCGAGATGATTCCCCATCACGCCCAAGCGCTGGCGATGGTCGACCTGACTCGCGGCCGCGACCTCTCCCCGGAGGTCCAGAACCTGACCGAGGACATCCAGGCGGCGCAGGTGCCCGAGATCGAGCAGATGGTCGACTGGCTGAACGACTGGGACAAGCCCGTCCCCGAGACGATGCAGGACCATGCCAACGCCGAGGACGACGGCATGAGTGGTCACGAGATGGGCGACGACAGCACCGACATGCCGGGGATGATGACCAACGAAGAGCTGGACGAGCTCGAGGCCGCCCAGGGCCAGGAGTTCGAGACCATGTGGCTGGAGATGATGATCGAGCACCACCAGGGCGCCATCGAGATGGCAAAGGACGAGCAGGCCGACGGCGTGTTCGAGGCCGCCAGGAAGCTCGCCGAGTCGATCGAGACCTCACAGCAGGCCGAGATCGACCACATGAACGAGCTCCTCGGCTCGTGACGCGCCGCGGTGGCCAGCCGTCCCGTGGGGGCACGGCTGGCCACCGCACACCACCACCGCAACAGGGAGTCTGATCGCTCGTGGCACGTCGACTGCGCTTCGCCGCACTCGTCCTCCTCGCTGTGCTGGCGGCGTGCGGCAGGTCTGCCGATGACGCACCCTCAGCAGATGAGGGCAGCGACCACCTGATCGGCCACGTCCACGGCCTCGGCATCAACCCCGCGGACGACATGCTCTACGTGGCAGGCCACAACGGCGTGTTCCGCGTCGAGGACGGCACCCCGATCCGGGTGGCGGACCGCTGGCAGGACACGATGGCCTTCACGATCGTCGGACCGGACACGTTCCTGGCCAGCGGACATCCCGATCTGCGGGAGGACCTGCCGCCGCACCTGGGCCTGATCGAGTCCACGGACGCGGCTGAGTCCTGGAAGCCCCTGTCCCTTCAGGGCGAGGCGGACTTCCACGCCCTCGAGATCGTGGGCGAGCGGATTTACGGGTATGACGCCACGAGCGGGCAGCTGATGACCACGAAGGATCGCGAGACCTGGGAGACCGTCACGACGGGCGAGTACGTCGACCTGGCCACACGTCCCTCGCAGCCCGACAGGGTGCTGGCCACGACCCCGACCGGAGCCGTCTACGAGATCCGTCTCGACGGCACGCAGCGACGACTGGCCGACGCACCCAGAGTCGTCCTCATCGACTCGACCTCGCAAGGTCGGATCGTGGGAGTCACCGCCGGCGGCGAGGTCTACAGCACCAGCTGGCTCGTGGACCAGTGGCGGGCCGTCGGTGAGGTGCCGGGACCTCCCGCGGCCCTGGCAGCGACTGACGGCGTCTGGCACGTGGCCACGGACGAGGCCGTCCTGTCGTCCACCGACGACGGAGCGACCTGGACGGACGTCCTAGGCTGACCGGCGTGACGCGCTGGGGGTTCGGGCACCAGACGAACCTCAGCCGACCGGCTGGAGCTCGTCCCGCCTCGTGGACGCGGGGCCGGTCGCCTGCGCGGGCAGACGGAGTCGCTTCAGCAGCAGCGCGTTGACCGCGACCAGGAAGCTGGAACCTGACATCGACAGGGCGGCTACCTCGGGGCGGAGCACCAGACCGAACGCCGGGTAGAAGATGCCGGCCGCGACAGGAAGCGCGATCGCGTTGTAGCCGACCGCCCAGCCGAGGTTCTGACGCATCTTCCGCAGCGTGCCCCGGGCCGATCGTTGGCGCCAACGGCCGCCCAGCGGGTCGGACCGCAGGAGGTCGACACGTCCGGCGGTTCGATCGCCACGTCGGTGCCCGCGGGGGGACCGGCACGTCTCAAGCCGGCATGCACGACCAGCGTCGCACCGCTGGTTCCGACGCATACTTCAGGGAACCTTCACGGTTCCCGATGCGCAACGTCCATGTCCAAGACGAACTCTTGTCCTAATAGCAATCCAGACCGACGAAGTCCCTGCGAGTCGAGGAGATGCGCGCGATGAACGGCAACCACCTGAAGTCCATGCTGGTTGGAGGCACAGGCGTGTTCGGCGCGCTGCTGCTATTCGGTGTGCCGCTGTCGAGCGCCTTGCTGTACGCCGTCTTGCTGGCCTGCCCACTGATGATGATCACCATGGGGGGGCACGGCGGCCACGGCGGCGAGCACGACCACTCTTCACAGGGCCGCTCTTCACAGGGCCGTGATGAGAGCACTTCCTCGACAGCCACGGACGCAGATGTGAGATGACTATGTGCCGCGGTCGGTTCCACCCTCGTTGTCTCGGCCTCCTGCCCTCTTGTGATGGTGAAGGCCTCTCCCGCGCGTGGACCAACTGAGCCGCTCGGTCAAAGCAGGACAACTGAAATGGTCACCTTGGAACAGGCCCCGCGTGTGCCCCGGGAGCGATCCCCCGGATCCGCCAGTGTCGACATGACGACCCACACCATCCAGCGTTGGCTCACGCTGACGGCGTTGACAGTCGTGACGTTCCTGTTGCTGCTCGACGACACGGCCGTCGCCGTTGCCCAACCCGCTATCCAACTTCGACTCGGCCTGAACCTCCAGGGTCTTCAGTGGGTGATCAACGTCTACACGCTGACGATCGCCGCCTTCATTCTCCTCGCCGGGCAGCTTGCCGATCGCTTCGGTCGGCGACGGGTCTACCTTGCGGGTCTTGCGATCTTCACACTCGCTTCGTTGGGCGCTGGGCTCGCGTCGTCGGAGGCCCAGCTGATCGCGATGCGTGCGGTCCAAGGACTCGGCGCGGCACTCGTGACTCCGACTGCACTCGCAATCATCGCGGACGCGTTCCCGCGCAGCCAGCGCGCCACCGCACTCGGCATCTGGGCCGGGGTCTCAGCCAGCGCACTCGGTCTGGGTCCGCTGGTTGGCGCACTCATCAACGACTCCCTCGGCTGGCGCTGGATCTTTCTCATCAACGTACCGGTCGGAATGGCTGTGTGGATCTTGGCGCGAGCCGTCCTCCGCGCAGGACGTCCGCCGCGGCCCTCACTGCGCTTGGACGCCGCAGGTGCCGTCATCTCGGGGACAGGTCTACTTGCCTTGATCCTGGGGCTCACCCAGGCCAACGCCGCCGGCTGGCTCTCGGTCCGCATCGTTTCACTTTTCCTAGGCGCTGCGCTCTGTCTCGCGCTCTTCATACGACACGAACGGATGACAGCGGATCCTCTTCTTCGACTCTCACTGTTCAAGGATCGCGCCTTTGCCGGGGCGAACATCCAGATCCTGCTGGCCACCTCAGTGATGTGCAGCCTCTTCTTCTTCCTGGCGTTGTACCTGCAAACCGTGCTCGGGTACTCCGCACTCGAGGCGGGTGCCGGCCTGTTGCCGCTCACCGTCACCATCGTCCTCGTCGGGCCGTTCGCCGGCCGGCTTGCGGACCGGATCGGGCCACGTGTCCCCGTCTCTACGGGCATGCTGCTGCTCGCCGGAGCTCTCTTGGGTCTGTCGGGCCTGAGCGTGGACTCGAGCATCAGCAGCCTGGTGCCCTGGCTGGCGCTAGCCGGCTTCGCGATCGGACTGGTGACAGCGCCGACCACAGCGACCGCCATGGGATCAACAGACACCGATGGCTACGGTTCCGCTGCGGCCGTGTTCAGTACCTTCCAGACCACCGGGCTCACCCTCGGGATCGCGATCATGGGAGCGATCCTCGCGTCCTTCGGACCGGGCGCAGCCTTCGCTCGCACGATCGGCGACAGCCATCACGAAGCATTTGTGCGCGGCTTCTCGACGGCTCTCACCGTCAACGCTGTTATCGCGCTCCTCGCCGTAGTCGTCGCTCTCGCCATGTTGCGCCCAACGCGTGGGTCATCCGGACCGCCCAACGGGGCCGTCAGCGAGGAGACCGGCCCATGACCATCAACCACTTTCGCCCAATCAAAGGACCCTGCCATCCCACTGCGCACGGCGGCAACGATGTCGCTGTGACGACCCACGGCCAGGCTTGCGAGCCCGGCGATGCCTCCTGCCGTCCCTGTATCCCCCAGCTCTCAAGCCCCCGTGACCGGACCGCCGGAATCCGCCAAGCCATCTCGAAGGAGCCGGAGCCGATCGTCACGCTGACCCACCTTCTTCACCTGTGCCGTGACGAACACAGAGCATTGCGAGAGAGCGCCGGGAACCCACGCATCACCGACAAGGTGGAAGCGTTGCGTCGGACCTTGGCGGACGCCCTGCCCGACCCATCGATCGCGGCGGCGCTCGATCCCCCCGTACGCCGCGCGCTCGTCATGGCCTTCGACGACCTCGACCTCCCACCGATCGTCATCGCTCGAACGCAGGCCGAGCCCATTGACGAACTCTACTGCCACACATTCGCCCAATCATTCAAGCTGCGCAGTCCCTACCAACCAGGAGTTGGTGACCCCGTGCCGCTCGACGGCCCGGACCTGCGTGGGGTGCTGGCGATGCGATCCACCTCGCCGCCCTGGCGGCTGGCCAATCGACTCGACGAGACCCGTCACATCCCCTAGGCCGGCGAATGGGCCGTGCAGTTCCGAATCATCTTCGACTACAGCCTGTTCGAAACGCTGGTCGGCGCGATCACGGCCGACACGGTCGTGGCCACGTGCCACCCAAATCGCACCCTCGCAGAGTTCGACCTGAGCCGTGGCAACCACGGCTGGACGTTTCCCATCGCCCCGCTCGACGCGTCTCGACAGCATGCCGAGATCGACCGACTCATCACTCTCGCAACGGACGCCGGCGCGCAGATCGTAGTGCTACCGGAACTCTGCGTCACCGAGGAACTGGCCGCGTCGCTTGAGACCTGGGCGCGGCGACCCGATGGTCCCCGACTCCTGGTCGCCGGGAGCTACCACCACAACGGGCGCCGGGCAGATGGCTCGCACGCTGGCCGACGGCGAAATACTGCCATCGGATGGGTTCGGGGCAGTGATCGCGCACTCGAGCACGACAAGTACTCTCCCGCGGATCGGCCCATGGCCGAGGGCATTGAGCCCGAGGGCTGGCCCGAGGTGCGCATCTACGTGACAGCCGACGGATGGCACCTCGCGATCGTGATCTGCCGCGATCTGTTGAACCCGCAAGCAGCCAACGCGCTCTCGGAGGCTGGGGTGAACCTGCTGTTGGTCCCGGCTATGAGCGAGACCCTGATGACGTTCGGCGGCCCGGTGGCCCATATGGTCGGAGCCCGCCAGGCATTGGTGGCCGTTGCCAACAACCCCGGAGCATGGGCAACCAGCGGCGACACGATCGTGCAACAGCCGGCCCGGGCGTTGTTCGGGCATCCCGGGTTCGGTCAACAGATTCGGCTGGTCAAACCGCCAGACCCAGAACCCGGTGTCGCCCTGATGCTGGGCAGGTGTCGGGAGGTTCCGGGCTGGAGCACCGTGGCGGTGCCGTTGGTCCCAACGCGCAAGGGATGCGGGGTCACGCAATCGTGGGCGTCGAAATGGACGCCGCCCTCACTAACATGGATCGTGACGTGGTGGCCTTGGTAGTGAACCCTGAATGACACCGCCTTGATCTCGGGGGGCAGGCAGGGCGACGCCGTGAGTCCCCGCTCCGAGATGCGGAAGCCAGCGAAGGTAGTGCGAACGATGTCGACGGTCCCCGCCATTGCTCCGAGGTGCACGCCTTCCTTGGTGGTGCCGCCCTGGGTGTCATCGAGGTCGGCCACCAGTGCTTCGCGGAACAGCGCCCAGGCCCGGTCAGGGTCGAACCTCGCCAGGACCGAGGTGTGGACCACGCGACTCAAGGTTGAGCCGTGGGCGGTGCGCGCCAGATAGTGGTCGACGGTGCGAGCCAGATCCTGCTCGGTCATGGAATAGCCGAGCGTCGACAGCACACCGAGGAGTTCGTCGACGTCCAGCAGGTACACGAGCATGAGGACGTCGGCCTGCTTCGCCAGCTTGTAGCGGTTGGTGGTGTCTCCCTCGGCCTCGAGGATGAGGTCGAGCCGGCCGATGTTGGCGTGGGCGGATCGGTAGTGCTCCCAGTCAAGCTCGGCGAGGTGCTGGTAGCCGTCAAACTGGCTGATGATGCCGTCGTGGACTGGCACCGTCAGCCTTCTGCGGAGATGCTTCCACCTGTCCGGTTCGTCGGGCTCCACGTGGAGAGTGGAAATGAGCTCGTCACAGGCCTGGCCGCGGAGAAGTTCGAGTACGTCGAGTGCCCGACTGCACACCCAGGCTGTCATGACGTTGGTGCAGGCGTTGTCCCTCAGCCCCGAGCCGGGGGTGTCGGGGTATCCGTCGTGATATTCGTCGGGTCCCATCACCCCTTCGATGTGGAAGCGGTCTCCGACCGGGTCGTACCGGGCCATGGACGCGAACGCCCGGGCCACGTCGATGATCAGCTCGCCGCCACGTTCGGCCAGCCAGGTCAGGTCCGCGGTGGCCGCGTAGTACGCCCAGGCGTTGAAGGCGACGGCGAGGCCAACGTGCCGCTGCCGCCAGGAGTTGTCCGGCATCCACCGCCCAGACCGCGGGTTGAACAACCGGTCCGGTGTCTCTTCGCGCCCACTGCTGCCGCTCTGCCAAGGGAACACGGCGCCGGCCAGCCCCAACCGCGACGCAGCATGCCTGGCTGCCGGGAGGCGGCGCCACCGGTACTCCAGGACGGCCCGGGACACCGCCGGCGCCTGGGTGGTGAGTAGTGGCAGGACGAAGAGCTCGTCCCAGAACACGTGTCCCCGGTAGCCCTGGCCGTGCAGCCCACGCGCCGGCACACCGGCGTCCAGCTGGGCCGTGTGTTGGGTGAAGGTCTGCGCCAAGTGGAACAGGTGGAGGTTGAGGATCATGGCGTCCTGCGCGTCGAGCCCGTCGACGGTGACAGCGAACCGTGTCCACAGCTGGGCCCAGTCGGCCTCGTGCTCGGTCAGGAGCTCGCCGAACCGCTCGGGGGCACGTGCGAGTTCCGCGAGGGCACCCTCCCGTGGGGAGGCAACCGCGGAGTCCTTCGAGGTCACGATGGCTGCGGTCTTCTCGACTCTCACGTCCTGGCCATCGGTCATGTCGAGCGTGAACTCCTGGGCGTGGAAGCCAGGGGTCGACTGCACGTAAGTAGGTCGATTCGTATGCCTGGCATTCACGAGAGTGCGGACGGCGGTGGCGATCCGGATCCGGCTCGAGGTCGTCTCGGCCTCGACCACGAGGAGATGGGGATCAAGCGGTGCGCCTTGGACGTCCATGAGGTGACGGTTGGCCAGGGCACGAAACTCCGCGACCCCTGCGTTGGTGACCGTGGCGTCGATGCCCGACCGGATCGTCACGGTCCCGTCCCATCCCTCGGCGACCAGCGTGGTCTCGAGGGCCGCAATGTGGCGCCTGGCCAGCGAGACCAACCGGCGTTGGATGAGGCGCAGTCGGCGTCCTCGGCGGTCGGTCAGGAGAACTCGGCGGACGAGCAGGCCCCGGCGAAGGTCGAGCCCGGTCGACTCGCGCTCGGTGCTGAGTCCGCCGGCTGACCACCACTCGCCGTCGTCGACGCGCAGGTCAAAGGGCAGCCAGTTGGGGACGTTGACGACCTGCTCGTCTTCCACTGCCGCGCCTTGGATGCTGCTGGTCAGTCGGTTGTAGACGCCGGCCAGGTACGTGCCCGGGTAGTGCGTACCGTCTGCCCTGGTCTCGGGGGCGGCCCCGCGTGTTCCCAGATAGCCGTTGGCCAGGGTGGTCAGGGCTTCTCGGTGTCCCTCGTGCGCGGGGTCGAACCCCTCGAAGGTCACGACCCAGGGATCAGTGCGGCGGCGCACGCCCAGATCGAGCTGGCTGACATCTTCGACGACAATGTCGGCGCCCGCGGCTTCGAGCGCCGCCCGATTGTCCTGCCGCGCGACGCCTACGACCAACCCGAACATGCCGCGGCGCGCGGCCTGTACCCCGGCGATCGCGTCCTCCACCACTGCAGCCTGTCCTGGGTCCACGCCGAGCAGACGCGCCGTCTCGATGAACATCGCGGGATCGGGCTTGCCGGCCAGGCCAAGCTCGTGTGCTCTCGTCCCGTCGACCACGACGTCGAAGAGGTCGGTGATACCTGCGGCCGCCAGGAGGGCCGGCGCGTTTCGGCTGGCCGTGACCAGGCCGGTTGGGACGTGGCCGTCTCGCAGTCGCTTCAGCAACGCTTGGGTTCCGGGGAACACCCGGACCTCGCGCTCGGCGAGAAGGTCAAGGAAGATCGCGTTCTTCCGCGCGCCCAGCCCCGGGACCGACCACACGTCGGCGCCGTCGGTCTGAATGCCCTCGGGCACCCTGAGTTGTCGGGAAGCGAGAAAGGTCCGCACCCCGTCCTCGCGCGACCGGCCGTCCACATATCGGCGGTAGTCCGCTCGCGGGTCGAACCCTGCCGTGTCGGCGTCGGACGCTAGGCGAGGATCTCGCAGTACCTCGTCGAACAGGCGCTTCCAGGCCTCGGCGTGGATGGCCGCGGTGTCGGTGACCACGCCATCCATGTCGAAGATGACCGCGGCGTACGGCGGGCGCAGAGCCGCTCGGGGTCCGCTGTTGCTACCCGTGACTCCCCCTCGCGTGGCGTCGGGTTCGATAGTGTGCTGGGTGGCTACTCCCGACACTTTGTGTCCGCAACTCACTCTGCCTCTTGGGAATGAAGTCCGTCCACGCTCCGTGTGAAGATGCAAGCGCCAGGGCTCCGTACGGGCGGTGCAGGCTGCCGGGACATGGCCCACTCCGGCCGGTTCGAGGGGCTTCAGCCCGCACCGTCAACCGTCCACGCTCCAGCAAACTCGGCAGGCTCGGTTCAATGACGGTGCGAAGTTGGCTTTCCTCAGTGGTTCCGTTGCGGGAGTCTCGCCGAGGAGTCGCCGGCCCGCCTATCGCGTCGTTGCGAAGCGCATGAGGTGGCCAGCAGAGGAACGACGTTCCTCGAGGCTCTCGGTTCCACCAGGCTGACGGCCCCTGGAGCAGGGAGCTTCAGCCGCCGTCACCGTCGGCCAAGACACCCGGCCGGGCGCCCCAAACAGGTGCTGGGCACTGCTGGTCAGGCACTGGTGCCGGCGTACTTGCCTGGGTCCTTCTCGAAGCTTGCGGCGCAGTGCTCGGAGCAGAAGAAGTACGTCGTTTCGTTGTGCTCAATGCTGCGAGCGGCACTAGCGGGGTCGATGGTCATTCCGCAGACGGGGTCGACAACGGTTGCAGTTGACATGGGTGATCCTCCTTGGGGTGTGCTTCTTGTTGTGGCCTTCTCTGTGCGCCCTACCTCGACGACCGGTTCTCCTGCGAGGGGATGGATGGCGTCAGGGACGGCGTTGGGGCGGAAGGTCTTGAGTCGGTTGGCGTTGGCGACCACCGACAGCGAGGACAGGGCCATCGCAGCCGCAGCGATCATGGGGCTCAGAGTCAGACCAAACGCCGGGTAGAGGGCGCCAGCTGCGATGGGGATCCCGAGGCCGTTGTAGACGAAGGCGAACACGAGGTTCTGCTTGATGTTGCGCATCGTGGCCCGGGACAGGTCGACCGCCGTCACCACGCCGGACAGCGCGCCCGAGATCAGGGTGATGTCGGAGGACTCGATGGCCACGTCGGTGCCGGTGCCGATGGCTGATCCGATGTCCGCCTGGGCCAGGGCCGGAGCGTCGTTGATGCCGTCGCCCACCATCCCGACGATGCGACCCTCAGACTGGAGCCGCTTGACCTCGGCGGCCTTGTGCTCGGGCAGGACCTCGGCGAGAACGCGGGCGATGCCGACCTGACGGGCGATCGCCGCGGCCGTGGCCCGATTGTCGCCCGTCATCATCACGACCTCGATACCGCGCGACTGCAGGGCCGCCACGGCGGCCGCGGAGCCATCCTTGACTGTGTCCGCGACGCCGATCACCCCGGCTGGGACGCCGGCAACTGCCGCGAGGATGGGCGTCTTGCCGTCGACGGCCAGTGCCTCGACGTGAGCAAGCAGAGGAGTCGGGGCGATGCCCGCGCCCGCCAGGAGTCGTGGGCTTCCGACCAGCACCTCGCGGCCCTCGACCAGCGCCCGGACGCCCTGCCCAGTGACCGAGTCGAACGCGGTGACCTCAGGCAGTGGCAGGTGTCGGCGCTTGGCCCCGGCCACGATCGCCGCAGCCAACGGGTGCTCGGACGACTGCTCGACCGCAGCCACCACGGCGAGCAGGTCGCCGTCGGTGAAGCTCGCGGCGGGGATCACGTCCGTCAGGATCGGGGTGCCGTTGGTGATGGTGCCCGTCTTGTCCAGGACGACTGTGTCGAGCTTGTGAGCGGTCTCGAGCGCCTCTGCCGAGCGGATGAGGATGCCGTTGGTGGCGCCCTTTCCTGTGCCCACGGTGATGGACATGGGCGTGGCGAGGCCGAGGGCGCAAGGGCAGGCGATGATGAGGACAGAGACGGCGGCGACGAGGGCGAAGACGAAAGCTGGGTCGGGGCCGGCGAGCGCCCAGACCACAAATGCCCAGAGTGCGATGGCAATGACGGCGGGGACGAAATAGCTGGACACCTTGTCCACGAGTCGCTGTATCGGCGCCTTGGACCCCTGGGCCTCCCGCACCAGCTTGATGATCTGGGCGAGCATGGTCTCCCCGCCGACCTTGGTGGCGGCGTAGCGGAAGGTTCCGGTCTGGTTGATGGTCGCGCCGATGACGGTGTCGCCGGGGGCCTTGCTGACCGGAATGGGCTCGCCGGTGACCATCGACTCGTCCACCGAGGATGCTCCTTCGGTGACCTGACCGTCGACAGGCAGCTTCTCGCCGGGGCGTACCACGACGATGTCGTCGACGAGGACGAGGTCGGTAGGGATCTCCTTCTCCAGACCGTCACGCACGACTCGGGCGGTGTGCGGCTGCAGGCCGATGAGAGTGCGGATCGCTTCGCCAGTGCCGGCCTTGGCTCTGGTTTCCAGCAACCGGCCGAACAGGATCAGGGTGAGGATCACGCCCACTGCTTCGTAGTAGACCTCGCGCACGTCCTCCGGGAGCAGGCTCGGGGCGATGGTCACGACCAGGCTGTAGCCGAAGGCCGCGACGGTTCCGAGCGTGATGAGCGAGTTCATGTCCGCGGTCCGGTGCGAGAGCGCCAGCCACCCCGTGCGGTGGATCGGCCAGCCTGTGTACAGCATGACGGGCGCGATCAGCGCCAACTGGACCCACCGGTTCATCAGGAGCTCGGGCATCCAGGTCACGCCGAAGAACTCGGTGAACATGACCGCGAAGAGCACCGGTGCGGTGAGGATTGCGCCGACGATCACTCGACGCGACAGATCCGAGATCTCAGAGGCACGCTCGGCGGCTTCGGGATCCTCGCTCTCCGGGTCGCCGGGAAACACAGCATCGAGCGGGCTTGTCACGTCCCGTGACTCGTGCCTGTCGCCACGCCGCGGAACGCTGTCGCGACCCAAGTTGTCGGGCGTGTGCAAGACCTGTTGCGGCTGGTCTCCCTCGGCGACGCGCAGCGTGCCGCTGATCATGTTCATCCCGCACGCGAAGCGGTAGGTCCCTTCTTCCTTGGGCGTGAACTCCACGGCGGTGGTCGCATACGCCGGCAACAACTCGTTGACCTTGAAGTCCGGCATGATCACTCGGGAGGAGCACTCGCCAGACTCCTGACGGTCGAACACCATCCTCACTGGGGTGCCCGGCCGCACCTCGAGCAGGTCAGGGTGGTAGCCGCCTTTGACCGTCACTCGAACCACCTGGTAGCCGTCCTCGACCTCGGCGTGGACCGACTTCCTCGGGCCGAAGAAGAACCACGCGAGAAAGCCGGTCATAACCAGTGCGAACAGGATGACACTTGCGTCACCGACGTTCATCGGACTCCACCTCCGGTCACACGGGCGGAGACTGAGCGGTATCAATCTCTCACCTTGATACCCCGATCGGGTACCACTCTAGGTAACCGCCTACAGGTATCGGACGTGCATTCTGAGTGTGAAGGTTCGATAAAGGACCCAGCCACCCGACGGCGACGGGCCCGGCTGCCGGGGATACTCCCCCAACCACCATCGGGCTACATCAAACCTTGACCTCACCCGCACCGGCAATCCACCTGCACCGCGGAGGCTAAGAGGTAAAGGAACCTGGCGCATCCGGCCCCCGGCTCCCTGATCGTGGAGGAGGAAGACGATGTTGGAGTTCCTGAGCGGCAACTGGTTGTGGATCCTGCTCATTGGAGGGATGTTGTTCATGTACCTCCGTCATGGCCGCGGACACGGCGGACACGTGGGTTGCGGGGGTCACCAGCACTCGGCGAGCGAGCAACAGCCCGCCGAGGTACGCTCCGTCGGCGATCGCCTGGAGGATGCCCGTAAGCACCCGAGGGCGGGCTGCCACTGAGCGCTCCGCTTCGGCGGCTCGTCCCCAGCCGCCGGAGCGCCTTCGTGTCAGTAACCGCGGCGACGTGCCAGGTGATTGGAGATCCATGGACATGGCGGAGGTGGCGATGGGTCCAATTCGCCTTGGCCCAGCCCGACTGGTTCGTCACCGGGCGCACCACTGAATCGCGATCTTCGGCAACGTCGAGGGACCCTTCGAGCGTAGCCCTTGGCTGATCGTGCACATGAAGCACGTCGTCGAGTGCAGATCTACCTCCAACAGCCGAGTGCAGATCTTTGTCCCGACACCGACGAGCGCATCCGTGCTAGTGCGTTGGCTGCAGGGTCTCAGCTTGGACCGGTTCGGGACGGGACGGCTGCGCGGGCAGGGACAGCCGCTTCAGCATCAAGGCGTTGACGGCCACCAGGAAGCTCGACCCAGACATTGACAGGGCGGCGATCTCGGGTCGCAGAACCAGGCCGAACGCAGGCTCGAAGACGCCGGCCGCGATCGGCAACGCAACTGCGTTGTAGCCCACCGCCCATCCGAGGTTCTGCCGCATCTTGCGCAATGTGCCCCGTCCGATCGTCAGTGCCACTGGCACGTCCAGGGGGTCGGACCGCATGAGGACGACGTCAGCGGCCTCAATGGCGACGTCGGTGCCGGCGCCGACGGCGATACCGACGTCTGCCTGCACCAGCGAGGGAGAATCATTGACGCCGTCGCCGACCATCGCGACGACGCGCCCTTCACCCTGCAGCCGCTGGATGTGGCGGGCTTTGTCCTCGGGGAGCACCTCGGCGATCACAGTGTCGATCCCGAGCTCCTCGGCGATCCGCTCGGCGGTCGCCTGGTTGTCGCCGGTGAGCATGACCACCTCGACGCCGGCATTGTGCAGGGCCTCGATGGCCGCGTGGGAGGTGTCGCGGACCGCGTCGGCCATCCCGATCACCCCGACGACATTCCCGTCGACGGCGACGAACACGGCCGTGCGTCCGCCGGAGGCGATTTCGTCGCGCCGCGCTCCGAGGTCCCCGACCGAGATGCCCTCAGATTCCATCAGACGCCGGTTGCCGATCGCGACCTGATGTCCGTCGACCCTGGCGAGCGCTCCGATGCCGGTGACGTTGCGGAAGCCAGTGGCGCGTAGCCGCGGCACGGCTGTCGCGTCAACGTGGCGCACGACGGCCTGGGCGAGCGGGTGTTCGGACTCACGCTCGACCGCCCCCGCGAGCGCCAGCAAACGGGCGCGGTCGATGTGGCCGACGACCACGTCGGTGACCTCCGGCTCACCCTTGGTAAGGGTGCCGGTCTTGTCCATCACGACGGTGCCGATCCGGGCTGAGGTCTCGATCGCGGTGGCGTTCTTGAACAGGATGCCCCGTTTCGCGCCGAGCCCGGACCCGACCATGATCGCGGTCGGCGTGGCCAGGCCGAGGGCATCTGGGCAGGTGATGACGACGACGGTGATGGCGAACAGCAGCGCAGTCTGCACGCTCGCGCCCGTCGCCAGCCAGACGAGGAACGTCCCAGCCCCGCCGATCAGGGCGACCAGGACGAGCCAGAACGCGGCCTTGTCAGCAAGTCGCTGTCCGGGCGCCTTCGAATTCTGCGCCTGCTGCACCAGCGCGACGATCTGGGCCAGGGCCGTGTCCGCGCCCACCTTGGTGGCGCGCACCCGGAGGGTGCCGGTGGTGTTGACGGTGGCGCCGATGACCGGGTCGCCCGGCCCCTTGGGCACTGGGAGACTCTCGCCGGTGACCATCGCCTCGTCGACGTCGGAGTCGCCTTCCTCGACCAGCCCGTCGGCGGCGATCTTGGCGCCGGGGCGGATCAGGAGCAGGTCGCCAACGACGACGTCCGCCGTGGAGATCTCGACCGGTTCGCCGTCGCGGATGACGAGGGCCTGGGGTGGCGCCAGATCGAGGAGGGTTCGGATGGCGTCGTTGGCGCCACCGCGGGCGCGCATCTCGAACCAGTGCCCCAGTAGCACGAACGCGGTCAGCACGGTGGCCGCCTCGTAGAACACCTCCCCACCACCGGTGAGGGTGACCCCGAGCGAGTACAACCAGCCTGCTCCGACGGCCACAGCGACGAGCACCATCATGTCGAGCGTTCGGGCGCGCAGGGCCCGCCAGGCTCCGTCGAAGAAGATCCAGGCGGAGTAGAACACCACTGGTAGTGACAGCAGCAGGCTGAACACGTCGTCGCGGAGGCCGAACGGAGCGGGGGTGTCGAAGCCGAGCACCTCGCGGCCGATCGGGGACCATAAGAGGATGGGGACCGAGAGCACCGCAGCGACGAGGAACCGGTTGCGCATGTCGCGGACCATGTCGGCCATCGACATCGACCCGTGTCCGCCGTGGCCCATCGCGTCGTGCGGGGAGCTCACCGGGGAAGCGGGCGTCATGGTGTGCCCCGCGTGCCCGCTCTGGGTGACGTGCGCGTCGTGGCCGGTCGCGGGCTCTGGCTCGGTCATCGGGTCGCACATGTGGTGCGGGACAGATTGGCCGGAGCAGTGGAAGCCGCAGTCACGCACCCAGTCCCGCAGCTCGGTCAGGCTTGTGTGGTGGGGGTCGTACGTGACGGTGGCGGTCTGCGCAACCGGGTTTGCGTCCACGGACAGGACCCCGGGCTGTCGGGACAGGACGGCCTCGGCCACGTTCTTGCTGGTGGCCCACTGGACTCCCGAGACCTCCAGGACCGCAGTAGCGCTGCCATTGCCGTCCCCGTGTCCGTGGTCGGGGTGGCCCTCGGAGTGTGATTGTGTGGTCATCGGTCTGCTCTCTTGACGAGTGCCGCGCTCGCCGCGTGGCCGAGCCCCTCGGCCGGGCGAGATGCGGAGGTCGTGGAGACGGCCTGGAATCGGCGTAGGCGCAGGCTGTTTGAGACCACGAACACCGAGGAGAACGCCATGGCGGCGCCGGCGATCAGGGGGTTCAGCAGGCCGAGGGCTGCGAGGGGAAGAGCTGCGACGTTGTAGGCGAACGCCCAGAACAGGTTGCCCTTGATGGTCCGCAGGGTGCGGCGGGAGAGACGGATGGCGTCGACGGCGGCGCGCAGGTCGCCGCGGACGAGGGTCAGGTCGGAGGCCTCGATGGCCACGTCAGTGCCGGTGCCCATGGCGATGCCCAGGTTGGCTGTGGCCAGTGCTGCGGCGTCGTTGACGCCGTCGCCGACCATCGCCACGGTGCGGCCCTGGCGTTGCAGTTGGTCGACGACGGCGACCTTGTCGGCGGGAAGAACCTCCGCGATGACCTCGTCGATGCCCACGTCGGCGGCGACCGCGCGGGCCGCGCGTTCGTTGTCGCCGGTGAGCAGCACCGGCCGCAGTCCCAGCTCCTTGAGCTCGGCCACGGCTTGGGCACTGGTGGGTTTGACGGTGTCGGAGACGACCAGCACGCCGCGGGCGGCGCCGTCCCAGCCGGCGGCGATCACGGTGCGGCCCTCCTGCTCGGCTGCCTCGACCACTTCTGCCAGGCCCGGGTCGAGGGGTTGGCTCCATTCCTGGGCGAGCCAGCCGCGTCGGCCCGCCACCACAGCGTGGCCGTCGACGACCCCGGCGACGCCGAGGCCCTGGGTCGAGGTGAAGGCCTCCACGCCGGGCAGGCGTGTCCCGAGTCGTTGACTGGCGCCGTTTGCGATGGCGTTGCCGATCGGATGCTCGGAGGCGTCCTCGACCGCCCCGACCAGTCGGAGCAGGTCGTCGGGGGCAATACCGGCGGCGGGGACGACGTCGGCCAGCTCCATCCGGCCCGTGGTCACGGTGCCGGTCTTGTCAAGGACGATGGTGTCGACCACCCGGGTCGACTCCAGCACCTCGGGCCCCTTGATGAGGATGCCGAGCTGGGCGCCGCGGCCGGTGCCCACGAGCAGAGCGGTCGGAGTGGCCAGGCCGAGGGCACAGGGGCAGGCGATGATCAGCACCGCGACGGCGGCGGTGAAGGCGGCGGTGACGCTGTGTCCGGTCAGCAGCCATCCGGCCAGGGTTGACAGGGACAGCCCGATCACGATGGGCACGAAGACCGCTGAGACTCGGTCGGCGAGGCGCTGGACCTGCGCCTTGCCGCTCTGGGCATCTTCGACGAGCCGGGCCATCTGGGCTAGCTGTGTGTCGGCTCCGACACGGGTCGCAGTGACGACCAGGCGGCCCCCGGCGTTGACGGTGGCACCGACGATCGCGTCACCCGGGCCGACCTCGACCGGGACGGGCTCCCCGGTGAGCATGGAGGCGTCTACGGCGGAGGTGCCATCCGCGACGACTCCGTCGGTGGCGACCTTCTCGCCCGGGCGTACGACGAACCGGTCACCGACCGCGAGCTGGTTCACTGGGATCCGCACCTCGCTCCCATCGCGCAGGACGGCGACGTCCTTGGCGCCCATGTCGAGCAGGGCGCGCAGCGCTGCACCGGACTGCCGCTTGGCGCGGGCCTCGAAGTAGCGCCCGGCGATGATGAAGGTAGTGACCGCGGCCGCGACCTCGAGGTAGATGTGGACGCTGGCTTCGCCGTCGGGAAAGAGGTCGAAGGGCATCTGCATCCCGGTCATCCCGGCATCGGTGAACAGCAGTGCCCACAGAGACCACAGCCAGGCGGCGGTGACCCCGACCGAGATCAGCGTGTCCATGGTGGCCCCGCCGTGCCGCGCGTTGGTGACGGCGGCGCGGTGGAACGGCCAGGCACCCCAGACCACCACGGGTGAGGCCAACGTCAGCGATATCCATTGCCAGTTGTCGAACTGGAGAGCCGAGACCATTGACATGGCGAGGACCGGCACCGTCAGAACGGTCGATACGACCAGCCGCTGCCACCAGCCCGCGGCCTCGACGTCGCGGGCGCCTCGTGCGTCGTCGCTCGCAGCTTCGTCATTGCTCCGCGGACTCGGGACGGTCGCGGTGTAACCGGTTGCCTCGACCACGTTGACCAGGTCGTCGGTGGTGAGGGTGGTCGGGTAGCTGACCTTGGCCTTCTCGGTGGCGTAGTTGACCGTGGCGGTGACGCCGTCGAGCCTGTTCAGTTTCTTCTCGATCCGGGCCGCGCAGGAGGCGCAGGTCATCCCGCCGATGGTCAGCTCGACGTCGCTCACGACACCGGCCTTGGTCGCGGTCTGCTCGGTCATGCCTGTGTGCCTCCTGCTGGGTGGATCGCGCTCCTGCGGGCCTGAGGGCTGCAAGCCCTCAGGCGAGCTGGTAGTCACCCGCCTCGTCGAGCGCCGCGGCGACCTGGGTCTCGGCCAAAGGCTGGGTGCTGGTGACGGTGACCGTTGAGGTGCCGCCGGCGACCAGCTCCACCTGTACGTCGGTCACTCCGTCGAGGGACTTGAGCTCGCTGGTGACGGCCCCGGCGCAGTGGCCACACGTCATGCCGGAGACGGCGTAGCTGTGAGTGGTCATCGGGTTCTCCTGATCGGTCGAGTTGGTCATCGTCGGCGTGAGAGCGGAGCCGGCTTCAGCGGCGCCGCAGCCGCCGCAGCCGCAGCCGCAGCCGTCGGAGTCGGCGCTCTGCTCTTGCATCACTGGGAGGCCGCGGGTGGTGTCGGTGGTGGTCGTCTCGGTCATGGATGCATCCTTAGGTTGGCTGCAGGGTCAGGAGCGGACAAGACGGGCGATGGCCTCGGAGGCCTCGGTCAGCTTGCGTCTGGTGTCCTCGGGGCCCTCGGCGTGGGCGAGGCAGTGCTGCAGGTGCTGGTCGAGGAGCAGCAGTGCCACACTCTCCAGTGCCTTGGTGGAGGCTGCGATCTGGGTCAGGATGTCGATGCAGTAGGTGTCCTCGTCCACCAGTCGCTGGAGCCCGCGGACTTGTCCCTCGACGCGTCGCAGTCGGGTCTGGATCGCCTGCTTTTCGGTGATGTAGCCGGGCTCCGTGTGCATGGCGGGGCCTCCCTCGCTGACGTGACTGTGGGGTGTGGCCTTCCGTCGCCGACGGTACCCCATAGGGGTATCAGGCGCAAGTGTATCTGGATGCCTTCGCCGAACCTTCAGGACGACGCAACGCTTGACGATTCACCGCTGTCGAGGGGCCAGCGGGCCTTGTAGGACTGCCGGCTAGCCATTCACTCGGCTCCGGATCTCATCCAGGAGGTCTGCGGGGTCGAGCCACATCGAGGGGTACTCGCCGTACCAGCGCTGCTGGCCTTGGGCGTCGATGAGCACGAAGCTGTGGCCCGGCAGCCCGGCGTGCATGCCCTTGCCGAGCGTGCCGTAGGCCTCGGAAACGGTGCCGTCGTCGAGCAGGAACGGCGTTGTGACGCCGTTGGCGTCCATGTCGGCAGTGATCTGCTCGCTGGAATTCATCACGATCGGCAGCACGGTGACGTCGAGCTTCTCGAAGGCTGCCGCTTGCTTCTCGATCTCGCCCATCTGGACGATGCAGGACTGGCACCCGGCACCCTCGGAGAAGTACAGGAGCACGTTCTCACCGCGGTGCTCGGACAGGGTGTGCTGGACACCGCTGGTGTCGGTGAGCGTGAACCCGGGTGCGGTTCGGATCGCCTCCGACGACTCGGGTCGCGAAGTGAGCATCATCGTGGTGATGAGGCCGACGACGGCCAGGCCGGCGACCACACCGATCATGATGCGCAGCCGTCGGCCACGCCCGGCTGCCCGAGCGGCCTGCTGGGCCCGGGCACGGCGTTCCTGGCGTGCTTCCTCGGCGGCCTTGTGCGACATGGTGGTCTCCTCCAACGACTCAGTGGTGGTGGTGGTGTTCGGCGCGGGATTCCGGGCTGGAGCCGTGGCAATCGGGGTGTTGTGTCTGGTCATGCGTCGATCCGTCGGATCGGCGTCGGTCTCGAAGGGTCGCGACGACGAACACAGCAGCGAGGGTGAGGACGACGAGCCCGAGCACCGGCTCGGGCACCGGATCGGTCCAGGTTTCGATGCGGGCGAATGCCTTGGACAGTCCCTGGCCGATGGAGACCTGGAAGCCGGGGCCGCCGGTCATCTGGCCGGTGTTGGCCAGGTAGATCACGAAGCCGCCCATGACCGCGAAGGCAACGGCGACGGCGATGTTGATCGTGTTGGTGACCAGCGCCTTGCCGGCCAGGCGGATGCGGACCGGTCTGGCCTGCAGGAAGCCTCGCTCACCGAGGTGGAAGCGGTCCCAGAGCAGGGCCATCACGAACAGCGGGAAGACCATGCCGAAGGTGTAGGCCAGTCCGAGGGTCGCTCCGCCGATGGCGGAGCCCGACAGTGCGGACAGCGTCATCACTCCGGCGAGCACGGGGGCGCAGCAGGAGCTGGCGATCCCGGAGAAGACGCCGAGGGCGAAAAAACTCGCAGAGTCCCCGCGGGTGGTGTCGGGGGCGCGCAGGAACGACGGCAGGCTGACCATCCGGCCGGACAGGCTGAGCCCCGCCAGGGTGAGCATCAGTGCGCCGCCGGCGTAGTACAACGGCGCGTGGTAGTTGGCGATGGTGGAGGCGACCAGGCTCATGCCGAGAGTGATCGGGACCAGCACCATGGCGAGGCCGGCGGCGAAGACGAAGGTGAGCGGGAGCAGCCGCCAGCGGCGGTTCTTGACCGCGACAGCGAGGTAGGAGGGCGCGAGGAAGACGATGCAGCAGGGCGCGAACAGGGCGACGCCGCCCGCGAAGAACGCGGCAAGCACCGAGCCGGTGGTCAATAGGTCACCCATGAGGGCCACCGCTGGGGACGGACCGGCCGGTAGTGGGAGCGCCGTAGCGGTGAATCAGGTGCTTGGCGAGCTTGCGGCGTGGGAGCCGGCCATTGCTGAAGAACGCACCGTCGATCAGCACCAGTGGAGTCATCGTGGCCCGGTGTCGTGCCACCAGCAGGCGGCCGGTCTCCGAACGGACGTCGACGGTGTCCACCTCCAGCGGATAGTCGACCGCGAAGTCGGCGAGCACTTGATGCGCGTCGGCGCAGAAGTGGCATGCGTCAGACTCCACGATGGTTACGAGGGCGGGGGGCGGCGCCCCGTCGTGCACGGCCTCGTTGGTGGCTGATTCAGCCATGGGCGGTCTCCTCGCGTGCGTGCGTCGCTACCCCTCGAGAATCCGCGTTCCGTGTGGTCGTTCCGCCGAGAGTTCGATGAAGGTTCTGTGAAGGTGCATGAGGACCAAGGTCCCCTCCCCCAGAGTCAGGCTGAGGGCAGGCGTACGGTGAAGGTGCTGCCCTGCCCTGGTCCGGCACTGGTGGCGAAGACGCCGCCGCCGTGAGCCTCGATGAGGGCCTTGGCGATGGCCAAGCCGATGCCGGAGCCGCCGTGGTGGCGATCGCGGGCAGAGTCGACTCGGTAGAACCGGTCGAAGAGGTGTGGCAAGTGCTCTGCGGCGATACCTTGGCCGGTGTCGGCCACGGCGTACTCCACCCAGTGCTCCACCCGGCGGCAGGACACCGTGACGCTGCCGCCCTCGGGCGTGTGGCGCAACGCGTTGTCGATGAGGTTGCCCAGCACCTGGCCGATCCGGTCCGGGTCGACGTTCACCCGGCCCGATTGCTGCAGGTCGACGTCCAACCGGACCCCTTTGCTCTCATAGCGGTCGCGGGCCGCGTCTGCGGCAGTGGCAGCGACCGTGACCGCGTCCACGGGGCGCGGGTCCAGACGGAGGTTGCCTTCCTCGGCGTGAGAGACCGCCCCGATGTCTTCGGCGAGCCGCCGCAGCCGACGGGTCGAGGACCGCAGCACTGTGACGGTGTCGGCGTCGAGATGGCGCACACCGTCCTCGAGCGCCTCGAGGTGGGCGTCGATGGTTGCCAAGGGCGTGCGCATCTCGTGGGCAAGGTCGGCGAGCATCCGACGTCGCGTGGCTTCGGTTGCCTGGAGTCGATCGGCGAGACGGTTGTACGTGTCGGCCAGAGTGGCAAACTCGGCGCCGAGGCCGGGGTCGTCCACGTGGGTGTCGTAGCGACCTGCGGCGATCTGGGAGGAGGCCTCGGCGACATGACCGATGGAGCGTTGGATCCGGCGACTGAAGTACCACGACACAGCCAGCGCCGCAACAACTGCGGCCAGCAGGGCGACGCTGATCGACACCAGCAGGGCGGAGGCGAAGGCCTCCTCGACGTGCTCGGTCTCCTTCTGGCTGTGCGCGACCCCGGCCCGATCCAGGTGGTCGTGGAAGATGCTGGGGCCGACCGCGGAGGCAACCAGCCAGATGGTCAACGCTCCGGCGACCAGGACGAGGGCCTGCGCCAGGAGCAGACGGGTGGCGAACCGCGGGCCACGCCCCGCGGGGGCCCCGGTCACTCGCCTGTGCCCATCCGGTAGCCGATGCCTCGGACTGTGCGTACGAACCGGCCCTCGGTGGCGTCGTCCCCCAGTTTGCGGCGTAGATGCCCGATATGGACATCAACGAGGTGCTCGTCCCCCACCCACGTCTGGCCCCACACGTGGTCGATGAGCTGACGGCGGCTGAACGCCATCCGGGGTCGTTCGGCAAGTGCCGCCAGTAGGTCGAACTCGGTGCGGGTGAGCGCGACCGGCTCGCCGCCGAGCCACACGTCGCGGCCCGGCACATCAACCCTCAGCTCTCCGAACCTCAGGTCATCGTGCGAGTCCTCCGCTTCCCGCGGCGATCGGGGGCGGCGCAGCATCGTCTGGATGCGGGCCATCAGCACCCGGGGGCTGAACGGTTTCGTGATGTAGTCGTCGGCGCCGACCGACAGGCCGATCAGGGTGTCCACCTCCTCGCTCCGAGCGGTCAGCATCACGACGTACGCGTCGCTGAACGTGCGGATCTGTCGACACACTTCGATCCCGTCCAAGGTCGGCAGGCCCAGGTCGAGGATGACCACGTCGGGGTCGACGTCGCGGGCGGTGAGGACTGCCTGCAGTCCGTCGTGGGCAAGTGAGGTCTCGAACCCCTCGCGTTCCAGGTAGCTGCCCAGGAGCTTGGCCAGGCTGGTTTCGTCCTCGACCACGAGAGCCCGTAGCCCGGAGGCCGGCTTCGGTGTGCCCGGGGCCGAAGCGGGTGTCGTGGTGGCGCCGACGTCACTGTCCATGCCACCCATCGTGACAGTCCGCAGGCCCCAAGCTGTATGAGCGGGTGGGTTCGGGGGGTTCTTCAGCGAACCTTCATCGAATGGCGATGCGATGCCCCGGGTGGGCGGCCGACAGTAGGCGTGAAGCACAGCCAGAAGGAGCTGAGGACGATGATGGGCTGGTACAACGACGGGATGGGTTGGGGCGGCTGGCTGGTCATGCTGCTCGGCATGGTCGCCTTCTGGGGTTTGGTGATTTGGGCAGTTGTGGTGCTCTTCCGCGACAGCCGAGCAGACGACTCCCGGCCGGCACACCCAGACCCGCTGAACACCCTCGACGAAAGGTTCGCCCGCGGCGAGATCGACGAGACCGAGTACCGGGACCGCGCCGACGTGCTCCGCGCAGTCCACCACTGAGCCTTGCGCCGCCGGCTCCCGCTGGCGATCGCGCTCGGCTGGATCCCGCTTCTCCTCCTGGCATCAGCCACGCTTCTGCCGGGCACACGTGGCTCCCCCAGCCTGGAACGACCCCGTATGGCGCACACTGCGCACGCATGAAGCAACAGAGGAGACGACAATGTTCAAAGAGATGATCCGACTTGCTGCCATCGCGAGTGGCCTGGCGGTTGTGGTGCTGCTGACTCTGGGCACGGCGACACCAGCGACCGCCGCCGGCGACTTCGGCGACCACGTGAGTACATGCGCCCAAACCATGGGCTTCAGCGCCGACCACAACCCCGGCATGCATCAGGGGCGCCATGGTTGGGATCCCACCCTCACCTGCTGAATCAGCAGGCAAACGCCGTCAACTCCGGGAGTCGCCCCCGGGCACAATGCCCACGTCAGCGACCAGGTCGTTGATGAGCGTCGCGATTCGAAGTTCCCGGGAAGCCCGAGCTTCAGGTGGTCGGGCTGCTTGGGCTCATGGGCCGCAGCTCAAGGCGGCACTCGATGGCTGTACGACGCCTCGCCCACAGCGCATAGACGAGTAGCCCGACAGAACCTGTGGCGAGCAGGGGCTGGATGGGTGCAAACCAGTTGAGCGCGCCGCTCACGCCGACCGCCATGACGACCAGCTTGTTGCAGATGGGGCATCCGACAGCGAAGAGAGACAACATGCTCCCAAGGAAAGTCTTGCCGCCCTGAGTCGCTGGCAGGGGGAGTGCCGGGTCGCGCACGTACGTGGCCACGAGGGCTCCCGTCAGGAGCGCTGAGATCGCCCACACCGGATAGTTCCACCACAGCACCGGTGTCATCCGGTGATACCAGGAGGTCTGGATGATTCCGGTGGGGATCCCGATCATCAAGGCCGTGACGACTGCGGCCGCGCCGCCGACTGCGATTCGTCGCCCAAGGAGCATGACCCACCACCTTCTACTAGCCCTCATCGTAGATGAACGTTTCCATCGCTCGGGCCAGGCCTGCCCCTTGAAGCTTGAGGCGGAACTGAGCCCAGACGTGGCGGCGCAGTCGACGCGACCAAGCACGGGCAAGGGCCCGTTTCACGGGGTTCTTGCTGGTCTTGTGCAGGTGGCCGGTTGCGCCATCAGGACGGGTCGCGGAACTGCCCTGGTAGCAGTTCTTCCACTCCGGGAACCAGGATGGGCTCGCAGTTCTGCAGTTCGTAGCGAAGTACCACCAAGAGCGACAACGTGGTAGCTGGTTCATCGTCGATCGTGAAGCCGCCATTAGGGTAGTCCCGCGCGAACTGCTCCATCACCTCGACGGGGCGTCGCACCGATGCGGATCCGCGTGTCGCGAGCGGTTGTCTGCAGGCGCGGCTCGTGGCGTGGAGCGCCCGGTGGGCGGCGTCGACGCGCGCTTGCGGCGGAGACTGCGTCGGTGTGGGAAGCACGGACAGCGCCGTACCCCCTTGGGCTCCCGTCACGGGTCGCGACGACGCCGGCTCATGGATCAATGCCGTTCCGAGCAGTTCCGCGACGGCCGCGGTGAACGCAAGCGCGACGAGCACAGCGATCATCGGGTGACGCATGAGCCATAGCACAACGGTTGAAGTCCTCACAGAGGCGTCTGCCAGGTTCCGATGAGGGTGCGCAGGCTTGCCAACCACCCGGCCCAGAGACCGGCGACTTCGAGGATCCCGAGTGAGACGAGCAGTGCACCGCCTGTCTGCATCACCGCCAAGGCGTGTCGGCGGGCGAAGGTGAAGAGCCGGAAGACGCGGCTGATGCCGAGTGCTGCGAGGACGAACGGGATGCCGAGCCCGAGGCTGTAGGCGAAGGAGAGGATTGCTCCCCTACCAGCGGTCCCCGACGTCGTCGCCAGCGTAAGCACCGCCGCGAGGGTGGGGCCGATGCAGGGCGTCCAGCCGATGCCGAACATCACCCCCAGCAGGGGCGCTCCCGCCAACCCGACCTTTGGCCGGTAGCCGAGCCTCAGGGTCCGCGACAACCATGGGACGGCGCCGAGCACCCCGGCAAACATCAGTCCGAGGACGATGGTGAGCACCCCCAGGATCCGGGTGATGACGTCCTGGTGTCTCATCAGAGGGGCCCCGACCGCTCCGAAAGCGGCGCCATAACTGGTGAAGACGAGCGCGAACCCGAGCACGAACAGCGCTGTCCCAACTACGGTGGCTGACCGACGCGCGGGAATCGAGGGGTTGCCGGCGTCGGCGCCGGCAACCCCGGTGACGTAGGCGAGATAGCCCGGTACCAGCGGCAGGCAGCACGGACTGAGGAATGACACCAGCCCAGCGACGATCGCGATGGGCACCGCGACAAGCAGTGGGCCGTAGGCGACGGTCGTCCCGACGGACAGGGCGTGGATCATCCGGTCTTCTCCGCGTCCTCGATGAGTCCGCGCAAGGTACTCCCGTCTACCCTGCCGATCACGCTGGCGCGGGTGACGCCGGACTTGTCGACGACCAGGGTCGAGGGGACCGCGCTGACCGGGATGATCCCGGTGAACTGGGCGAGGACGAGGCCGTTCTGGTCATCGAAGCTGGGATAGGTGATGCCGTAGTTGCGAGCGAACGCCCGCGCGGCCGCCGGGTTGTCGCGTACGTCGATCCCCACAAACCGCACACCGCGAGGCTCGGTCTCCTCCGAGATTGCGGCAAGGTCCGGCGCCTCCGCGCGGCACGGCGCGCACCACGACCCCCACACGTTGAGGACGACGACGTGGCCGCGAAGATCTGCAAGGTCCAGCATCTGCCCGTCAACGGTCTTGCCCGCGATCTGCGGCACCGGCACCCCCTCGTCTGCTCGGTAGAGCGTCAGACCGGCTCCGGCATCGCTGCCGTCCGTCGAGGCTCGCGACCTGAGATCGTGCATCTGCCACCAGCCAACGCCGACCACCGCAGCGATCACGAGGAACACCACAGCCGTCCGAGCCTTCCGCAGCGTTTCGCTCACACCATTCACCCATCTACTATCTTCAGTAGTTGATAGTAGATGGGACATCCCCGCCGAAGGCAGGCCGGGCATAGCAGAGGAGCACGACAGGCATGACCGAGCCAGCCGACAAGCGCATCTTGGGGCTCTCGCCCCGGGCCCGCCGATTCGTCTTCCCGTTCTTGGCGATCGCGGCCGTGATCATCGCCATCGGCTATTTCTCGAGCAAGGGGTCGGACGACTCGTCCGGCTCCGGCACCGGCCCCGTCGTCGGGGGGGACCTGCACGCCGTCGACGATCTCGGGTCTCGACTCTTCGTGGGCGGGCACGACGGCGCCGGCTACCGCGCGAGGGTGGGCGGGTGGACACAGATCGACACCCTTGAAGAGAAGGACGTCATGGGATGGGCCGCGACCGGCACGATGATCCTCGCGGGCGGGCACGCCGGTCTCTACGCGTCGACCGACGACGGCTCCACGTTCGGGCTGGTCGACGGGCTGCCCGTCGCCGACGTGCACGCGCTGGGAGCCTCCGGCGACGTTGTGTACCTGGCCTCGCCCGAGACCGGCACCCTCGTCTCCACCGACGGCGGGAAGACCTTCGAACCGCGTAGCCCGGCGGGCCAGGAGTTCATGGGGACGATCTGGGTCGACAGGACAGACGCCGACGTCGCCGTCGCGTCGTCCATGCGGGAGGGCGCCGTGCGGACGACCGACGGCGGCGCGAGCTGGACTCCCCTCGGCAGTGCGAGCGGGTCGATGGCGGTGGCTGTGGACAAGACCGGCTCGCGCCTGCTCGCGATCGGCATGGATGGCGCGCAGCTGAGCACCGACGGCGGTATGTCATGGGCCGCGCTGGACGTTCCGGGCGGGACCAGCGCAGGGTCATACACTTCTACCGGGCATCTCGTGGTGGCCGCTCTCGACGGCACGCGAGCCATCCTGTACAAGCAGGATGGCAGCACGTGGGATCCCATCACGTGAGCCAGTACGGTCGCGGTACGCGATCGAGAAGGGAGTCGGCGAGGATGCGCCCATTCGGGGATCTCGAGGCCGTGGTGATGGAGCACATCTGGACGGCTGACCGACCGCTCACGGTACGGGACGTTCTGGAGCGGATGGACCGCGAGCCTCCGCTGGCCTACACCACCGTGCTGACCGTGATGGACAACCTTCACCGGAAGGGGTTCCTGAGCCGCGAGCGCGAGGGGCGCGCCTTCCGCTACCGGCCAACCAAGGACCGGGCCGAGCACACCGCGGAGCTGATGCACGAGCTGCTCAGCGACAGCGGCAACGCGTCGGTCACCCTGCTGCGCTTCCTCGACCACATGTCCCCCACCGAGGTCGCTCGCCTGAAGCGAGCCCTCGGTGATTAGCGCGCTCCTCCTCGCGATTTACGCGGTCACCGCCGGCACGCTCGGAGCCGGATGGCTGCGCGAGGCGCACTGGCCAAGACTTGCGCCTCGCATGGCAATCGTCGCCTGGCAGGCCCTCGCCGCATCGGTCCTGCTCGCCCTCGCGGCCGCAGGCCTGGCTCTCGCGATCTCATTCCCGCACGTGCGCAGTGACCTGGCGCGCCTGCTCCACCTGTGCGCCGAGAACCTGCAGCACGGATACGCCTCTCCTGGCGGCACGATGACGGCGGTCGCCGGCGTGGCTCTCTTCCTGGGCTTGCTGGCCCGGGTGAGCTGGTGTGCGGTGCGCGCGGTCATCTTGGACCGCCGCGACCGCAACTCCCGCGTGGCCATCCTCGACCTGGTCGGCCGTACCGACGTACTCCCCGGTGCACTCGTCCTCGACCACCAGGCACCCTACGCGTTCTGCGTCGGTGGCCGGCGGCACCGCGTGGTCGTCACCAGCGGACTGCTCGCCAACTTGAACGCGGACGAGGTCGACGCCGTCCTCGCCCACGAGCACGCTCACCTGCGCCAACGGCACCACGTGGCACTGGTGGCTTGCCGCGCCTTGTTCGGCGCACTGGCGCCGACCTTCCCGGCATTTTGTCGGGCGATGCCTCAGGTCCGCCTCTTCGCCGAGCTGAGTGCCGATGACTCCGCCCGACGCCGCGTCGGCGCGCGACCCCTGCGGCAGGCCCTCACCACGCTCGCCTGCCTGCCTGCTCCGGCCGGCGCGCTCGCGGCCAGCGCCCACGACGTCCAGACCCGGCTCCTGCGACTGGACGGCCAGCATAGACAGCTGACACGCCGCGGGTCGGCGCTGGCCGCCGCGGGCATCGGAGCCGTCATCCTCGTCCCGCTCGGGCTCGCCTCCGCTCCCGCTCTTGCACTGGCCTGGGAAGGAATCTGCCTTCTGGGCTGACCCGCACCGCCGCGGCGTCGAGCATCTACTATTCTCCTTAGTTGACGGGCCGCAGGGGCCCGCTCGCAAGGAGGTCCGCTCTCATGAGCAACCGTCGTCGCGCGAAGAAGAGCGACATCGACAAGCAACTCTCCAACTGGAGCAGGCGCCGAATCCTCTCCTGGTCGCTCTTCGGCCTCGCGGGCCTCGTGGCCGTCCAGCACCTTCTCGCCCACGCAGGCCTCCGCCCGGTTCCCCTCTCGATGGGATGGCAGGACGTCCTCATCGGCTACCCGACGGCCATCGTCCTCGCCATCATCGGCGCGATCGCGCTTGACCCGAACCCGCGGATCTGAAGGCGAGGGCGTGCTCCCACTCTCGCTGCCGAGTCCCAGCCAAGGCGTGTGGCATCTCGGCCCGTTCCCGCTGCGTGCCTATGCGCTGTGCATCATTGCCGGCATCCTCGCCGCCGGGTGGTTCGCCGAGAGACGTTGGACCAAGCGCGGCGGCGAACCGGGCGTCATCTCCGACATCGCCCTCTGGGCAGTTCCGTTCGGCGTGGTCGGCGGCCGGCTCTATCACGTAGTCACGGACCCCGAGCTCTACTTCAAGGCGGGACAGGACCCTTGGGCCGCGTTCTACGTTTGGAACGGTGGCCTGGGGATCTGGGGGGCGATCGCGATGGGCGCTCTTGGCGCCTGGATTGGTGCGCGCCGCAAAGGTGTGTCGTTCGGCGAGGTCGCCGGGGTCCTGGCGCCGGCGATCCCGCTCGCGCAGGCTATCGGGCGGCTGGGCAACTGGTTCAACCAGGAGCTCTTCGGTGGGCCGACCGACCTGCCCTGGGGGCTGCAGATCTCGCCGACCCGCCGCCCCGACGGCTACGAGGGATACGCCAACTTCCATCCCACGTTTCTCTACGAGAGCCTGTGGGATCTCGGCGTCGTCGGGCTCGTGCTCTGGGTCGAAGCGCGCTTCAAAGTCACAGGAGGCCGCCTCTTCGCGGTCTACGTCATGGGCTACACGGCGGGACGAGGGTGGATCGAGTATCTGCGCATCGACACCGTCAACCACATCCTGGGCCTTCGTCTGAACGTGTGGACCAGCGTGATCGTGTTCGCGGCAGCCGCGGCGTACTTCGTGATCGCCGGACGTCGGGCGCGTGACCGTGACGACCAACGGGACGCCGACGCGAGCCCGGCACCGTGACCCAGATCGATGAGACACCGCCGCTGACTTCCCAGCCGAGCCAGCCCGATCCGGCTCCGCCCGCGCTGACCCCCCTCGAGCTTGCCCGCTGGTCATGGCGACAGCTGACCTCGATGCGCAGCGCACTGATGCTGCTCATGCTGCTTGGACTCGCGGCCATCCCCGGCTCGCTGGTCCCGCAGGACCGGGTCGACGCCTTCGCCGTCTCCCGCTGGAAATTTGCCCACCCCGGTCTCACGCCGCTCTACGAGCGGCTCGGCCTGTTCCACGTCTACGGATCGGTCTGGTTCAGCGCGATCTACATGCTGTTGATGGCCTCGCTCGTCGGCTGCATCCTGCCGAGGCTCAAGGTCTACTGGCGGGCGGCAGCCGCGACACCCCCGCGTGCACCGCGCAACCCATCGCGCCTGCCGAACTTCTTGGCGGCCAAGCTGGACGCGACCGCCGAGGAGACCGCCGAGCGAGCGCGAGCCCGACTCCGACGGCAGCGCTACCGCGTCCGCACCACCCGCGAGGCCGACGGCAGCGTCACGATCGCCGCGCAGCGCGGATACCTCCGCGAGGCCGGCAACCTGCTGTTCCACCTGTCAGTGGTGCTCGTCTTGGTCTCGTTCGCGATCGGGACCCTCTTCGGCTTCCGCGGCGGCGTGATCGTCGTGTCCGGCCAGACGTTCACCAACGTCCGCCAGTCCTACGACGACTTCGCTCCCGGTGGCCTGTTCGGCGCCGACGGTCTCGAACCCTTCAACCTGACCCTCGACGACTTCAAGGCAAGCTTCATGAGGGCCGGACCCACCCTCGGGCAGCCCACCGCGTTCAGCGCAGACCTGACCTACCAGACCTTCCCCGGGGCGGCGGAGCGCTCGAAGACCATCGAGGTCAACCAACCCCTCACCATCGGCAACACGAGCGTGTTCCTGGTCGGCAACGGCTACGCCCCCCTGATCACGGTCCGCGACGGCAAGGGCAAGACCGTCTACTCCGGTCCCACGGTGTTCCTCCCGGAAGACGCCACCTACGCCTCTTGGGGGGTCATCAAGGTGCCCGACGCCCAACCCACCCAGCTCGGATTCGAGGGTCAATTCCTCCCGACGTACGGCTACGACAAGCAGGGCGGAACCTTCTCCCAGTTCCCCGACACCCTCGCTCCGACGCTGTCCCTGACGGCCTACAAGGGCGACCTCGGACTCGGCTCCGGCATCCCGCAATCGGTCTACTCCCTGAACAAGAAGAAGCTCACCGCCCTGACCGACACTGACGGAAAGCCCCTGACCCTCACCATCCCGATGGGCAAGACCCGCCGACTTCCCAACGGGATCGGGACGATCACCTTCGACGGCGTTCGCCGCTGGGCCAAGCTCCAGATCAGCGCCACCCCCGCAGAACCGCTCGCACTCGGCGGTGTCGTCCTCGGGTTGATCGGCCTGTTGGCTTCGCTGTACGTGCGGCCGCGCCGGATCTGGCTACGCGCACGCCCCCGGTCCGGCGCCGGTGCCGACGTCGAGCTGGCCGGCCTGGACCGTCGCGAAGGGCACGGCCTCGACCGTGCCCTCACCCAACTCCTCGCCAACATCGAGGCCGACATCGAGAAGGCAGCCACATGACCACCGTCCAATACGCCCAGTTCAGCAACACCGCGGTCATGTTCGCGGCGATCGTCTACTCACTGGCTCTCCTCGCCCACGTCGCCGAATGGGCCATGCACCGTACGCCGAAGGGCGCGAAGGTGCTCGCCACGGTGGGCGTCGGCTCACCAGCCGAACCCGACCGCCTGCCTCAGGCGTCCTACGGCGAGGAGTTCGCCGGGCGCTTCGGCGTCGCCCTCACGACCCTCGGGTTTGCCCTCAACGTGGCAGGCATGGTCAGCCGTGGCCTCGCGGCCGAACGGGTCCCGTGGGGCAACATGTACGAGTTCGTCATCACCGGATGCGTCGCGACCGTGGCAACGTATCTGGTGCTGTTGCGCTTCCAGCCGATCCGCTGGCTCGGGCTGCCGGTCAACGCACTCGTCGTCGTGCTCCTGATGATCGCGGTCCTACTGCTCGACATCCCCGCCGGGCCGCTCGTGCCAGCCCTGCACTCCTACTGGCTCTACATACACGTCACAGCAGCTCTCCTCGCAACCGGCGCGTTCACGATCGGCGCGCTCGCATCTCTGCTCTACCTCTACCGCACCCGCGCGGAGGCCCGCGGAACCGGCGACGATGGCCTGAGCTCCCGCCTGCCGGGCGCCGAGAGCATCGACCGGATCGCCTACGGCGTTCACGCGTTCGGCTTTCCCGTCTGGACCTTCGCCGCGCTCATCGCCGGTCCGATCTGGGCACGCTACGCCTGGGGCCGCTACTGGGGCTGGGACCCCAAGGAGGTCTGGGCATTCATCACCTGGGTCGCCTACGCCGCCTACCTGCACGCCCGCGCGACCGCCGGATGGCGAGGAAAGCGGGCCGCCATCCTCGCCCTGATCGGATTCGCAACGCTGTTGTTCAACTTCGTCGGCATCAACCTCTGGGGCGGCGGCCTGCACTCCTACTCCGGCAAGTAGACAAGGAGCCGACTCCCCAGATCTGTGACTCCAGCGTGGAGAACGGGCGGACGGTCGCGGACTGGCTCCACCAGTTCGGTCCCGTCACCGCGGCCGGCACCACCGACACCCATGGCCGGAGTTCGTCGTGGTGGATTCCACCGAGTTCCGACACCGCAACCAGAAGCAAGTCCCCTGCGGGTGTTCTGCGTCCTGCCCGCTTGGGGCTACCCTGCCGGGGCGAAGACCGGACGGCTTGGGGCGCTTCGTGGCTTACCCGTCCGACACCGCCGACGACTCGGTGGACTTCCTCCGCTCCCTCCTTTGCCGGCCGGTCGAGGTCTGTCATCTCCGACCCTGACAAGGCCATCCGGTCCGCGACGCGTCTGGCGGGGGGCACCCGGGATCGGCGCACCACCTGCGCGATCACACCTGGACCGCAATGGCCTCAAGGCGGTGGGTCATGACGGCTTCGCTTCGACGACGTGCAGACCCTCGGGCCCCTGGTCGCTGAGGCATTCACGAGGCTCCAGGCGTGGGCCGGCGTTCTAGGACGAGGTCACTTGCGACGCCTACTCCACCCACCCGGTCACATCATCACACCAGAGGCAACTGGGTCTCTTCCTTACGCGGCTATGCGGTCCGCCCGAATCGCGAGGCAAATGTGGACGCTGTCTAGTGTCCGGTCGAACGACCGCGCCGATGACTGCGCATCACGAACGAAAGGGCAACGATCGCCACGAGAATGCCGACGATGACCGACGCCATGCCAACACCGTGCCACGTGTTCGAAGCGAACGCGCCGGAACACTCACGAAGCTCACGGTCGTCCACGCAGCGACTGTTGCCTGACGAGGAGCAGGAACCCGCCAGCCCACTCGAGCAGCACTCCACTAGACACCGCGCCAAGTGCAACAGGCCATCTGCGTCCACTCACCGCCGCCACGGGTGTGACCCCCTTCCTGTCTTCTTTGACGCGGCCTTGCACGTGTTGGTTCCCGACCTCTCGACGCCTGCCCAGTGCGCTCCGGCGACGCACGCTCAGCCATTGCCGGGGGCATCTTCAGAACTCGGGCGAGAAAGGGGCAGCAGCCCGTCGCCTGGGGCGTGCCTCCGCATCAGGCTGCTAGGGACGGACGCCAAGGCCCGTCGGATCAGATGACCAAGGTGCCGTCGCGAATGAGGCTGCTTGTGAAGCCATCATCACTTTGACTCTCGCTTGAAACGAGCCTTCAGGGTCCCGTCAAGCCGCCGACCGCGCCCGCTCTGCCACCCCATCGGGCGGCAAGCAGATCTCCGCCAACGGGCCCGGCTGGAGCAACGTGCAGACCATTGGGTCACAATCACGCAGATATGTGGCTGGTGGGCGTTATCGAATCTCTGGGGGCCGGGGGCGTGATCCTGAGAAGCCGTGGGCGGCGGTTCAGTCCCCTTGGTCGCCTCGCCGGTGCCCGGGACGGAGAGGCCGAGCCACTCAGTGAAGGCTGGGTCCAGTTCCAGCACTACTATGAACCATAGTATGCGACGTGCGGACACAACGCGTACGCCGAGAAAGCCGAGGAGCGAAGGCATGGGTGGAGGTCGATCGCCGACTGATCGAGTTGGCTCGCCCCTGACGCTCGAATGGTCGCCGTCCGACCGAATGCGAGTCGTCACCCTGCTCGGGGTGGCCGGATTGGTGGCTTCGGTGGCAATGGCCGTTTTCGGCCTGCCTCCCGTGGATCTTCACGGGCCGCTCCACCGCATGGGCATCATGGACCCATTCTGTGGCGGGACCCGCGCGGCCAGGCTTACCGCCCACGGCCAACTTCTCGAGGCGTGGCGATACAACCCGCTCGGCATCCTCGCGACCGTCGCGGCGGCGCTCGCAGTCGCTCGACTCGGGGTAGGCATTGCCCTGCGCCGCTGGCTCAACGTCGAGATTGTGTGGACACCGCGTCGAGCCAGACTCGTGCTCGGCGTCCTGGTGGTCGCGACCGTCGCTCTGGAGATCCGGCAGCAGGGTCGCGCTGACCTTCTCCTCAAGCCTTACTGAGTTCCGGACCAGCAAGGACAGCCATACCGTGCCCGGCACCGTGACCGAGATGCCGACGCACCACCAACCGACGCACCACCCACTTATCTGGCACCCACCCCGGGCAGCCGTTCGCCTCAACGATGTTCGCGCAATGTGATCCCGACGTGACCCGCAGGGCAGAGGACGCGCGCAGCCCCCACAGCAGCGAGGCCCAGTCGGCTCGCCGTCAAGTTTGAGGGCCAAGTGCGGCGAAGGCCGCCACGAGTCTGGCCTTGGCATCGTCGGCGACCTTGTTCAGCGCGTCGCTGCTCGCGAGGCCCTTCATGGCCTCGGGGTCGAACGCCTCCACAAGCGTCGTTTCCCGATCCAGCGCACGGACCACGACGTTGCAGGGCAACACTGCCGCGATCGAGGGGTCTGCCTGGATCGCCTCGAAGGCCAGCGGCGGACGGCACGCCCCGAGGATGACCTGGTCTGCCACATCGACTCCGAGCTTGTCCTTCAGCGCCGCTGCCAGGTCGATCTCGGTCATCACACCGAACCCCTGTTGCCCCAAGGCAGCACGCACGGCTTCGACGGCTTCGGAGTACGGCTCACCACGGTGGTGGCGATGGTGTAGTCCGTCACTGGTGGCTCCTTCTCGTTCGATCGATGGGTCCCTCGGCCTGGTCGGTCTTGTCACGTGCCGCACGTCGACCTCGCATCAGCTCAACGTGGCTCGCCCGCCGCGCTGGCCGCAGGGTCCACCAAGCCAGAGCGGCTAGCAGGACGACGACTCCGACTGCGACAATCCACGATCGGCCGCCGGCGATACCGGGCCCCACGCCAGCCAGTCCCCCGGTGTTGAGTGCGGACAGGTGGAGTTGACTCATCGGTGACATGCCGTGTCACTACCCTCTTCTCGGGTTCAGATGCTCTGGCGCCTTCCGGCCGGGACTCCGTCACCCGCGATCACGCCTTTGTAGCGCCGACTTGCGGGCTTCGTACTCTTCGCGGTCAAGCTCCCCGCGCGCGAACCGTTCGTCCAGGATGTCCAGAGGGTGGCGGTCGCGCGAAGGGTCACGGGTGCGCGACGTCGCTGCGCTTCTGCTGTTGCTGTTCTGACCGCGGAAGATCATGACACCGACAACGACCACCCCCAACCAGAAGACCGTCATCATGACGATCATGGCGAGCCAGCCACCAGCGCCGAACCCTCCGTCGTGGTACCAACCCATCATCGCGCCCAGCCCCTCTGCTTGTTTGGCAACAGCCTGACCCGCACGTCGCAGACATCAAGTGCCGGTCCTGTGAAGGTTTGCTGAAGATGCCCAGCGACGTCGCCGCAGCCAGCATCCATCTTGCCTCCACGGAATCGGCCATCGGATCGTCGGCGGTTACCTTCGGCCGGCAACGGCAAAGCTACTTCCGGGCTACTTCCGGACCGGGCTCGAGACGTGGCCGTTGGTCGTCGGCGACGTCCTCACGCCGGATTGGCGCCGTGCAGCCAAAGCTCAAGCGATCCGGGCGGGCGACCTCGCGCGCGGTGCTCCACGGGTCTACTTCGTCCCCCGGCATCCGCCTTCATGGGATCAAAGTGCGGGCTTCACACGATCTACATCCCGTTCGGGCAACTTTGCAAGAGACAAATACCTTGTCGAGGAGCCCGAGGAGAAGCCGATGTGCACCACCCACGCACACACCACGGCGCGCAGGACAGCGCCCGCCGAGGAACCTGAGAGCGGCCACTGCGGCCACTGCAGCCACGACGACCTCACGCTCGAAGAGCTCAAGGGTCGGCGCGCCGAACTCGACCAGGACATCGCCGCCCGCGAACTGACCGACTCCGGCGCCGGGAGGCTCACCCCCACCGCGTGATCGACAGTCACAGCTCTCCCGACCAGCCGGCCCACACCCGTGACACTTCATGATGTTCACTCGCGATTCGCGCAGGTGCATCTGCGCACCAGCTCGGAACGGGCGGTGTACTTCACCTTGGTGGCACAGCTCGCGGAGTCTTGGTCGGCCGTGGAGATCGCCGGCTTGAAGGATGTCGACCTTCGGACGGTCGAGGCGGTGCTCGCTCGGTACACGGAGGCCGGCGTTGTCGACGTGGTCGATTCCGTGACCGGCTTGCGCTACCGGTGGCGTTCGGACATGAGTTACCTCTTCGGTGCCGGCTCGAGCGCGGTCACGGTGATCGATCCCGTGTGCGGAATGACGGTGGCGGATGGGACGCCTTACCGGCTCGAGGACGGATCCAGGACACTCTGGCTGTTCTGCTCCATTCTCTGCCTGGCGACCTTCAAGGCCGATCCGCAGACCTGTCTGTCTCCACGACAAGTTCACTGCGACAAGGAGCAGCAATGAGAAGCAGAACGGAGCCGTCCCGGATCGGCCTGACGACCTGTGCGCGACAGTTCGACATCGCTTCATTCCTTCTCGGTGCGCTCACCCCGCCCGATGAGCGTGAACTCATGACACACGCCGCTGCGTGCCGCTGCTGTCAAGCGACGCTCCACGAATTCGGCACATTGCCCGATCTTCTCGCTCTCGTCCCTCCCTCGGTCACGGAGCGGATCGACCCGCAACGCGAGCCAGCCCTGAGGCGACGCCTCGCTCGCGCTGACATCGGCCGATTCCAGCACACACCGACAACGGAACCCCAAGGGAGACCACGCCTGCCCATCGGCCGTCGGCACCACTGCGCCAGCGTGGCGCGACCCGGTGCCCGCAACGGGTAGGTCAACAGATTCCGAGAAGCCGCAAACCGCCAGAGAGCGACCGACCGAAGGCTCAAGCCTGTCCCGACTCGTCGCTCTGGTCGACAGGTGCCTGAAGGTCCCGCCGATGACACGACCTCGGCGACGGCAGCCTCCGTATCCCGGCCCATGCCATCCCAACTCCCGCGGCGATGAGGGCCAGCGCCTTGATCGGGGCGGCGAGCGTGACGGCAGGGGTGATCGAGCGCCGACGTGGCACCTCAACGACCACCGCATCCGTCTCCCTCGGGGTCATCCTCGCCAAGACTGACCCGTTGGGCGCGATGGCCCCGGAGATTCCGTTGGTCGACGCCACCACGACGCTGCGTCCCACCTCCATGGCGCGAAGTCGGGTGATCGCGAACTGCTGCTCCGGTTGAGCGGTGTTGATGAAGGTCGCATTGCTGGTCTGGACTGTGACGACTTCCGCCCCAGCGAGGACCTGGTCGAGCAGTGGGTCATCGAACACCACGTCGAAGCAGATGAGGTCTGCGACGGTCAGCCCATCGACCTGGAGAGGTACGGACTGGGTGCCGGCCTCCATGTCCCGCGCCACCTTCGAGAGTCGCCCGATTCCGAAGCGATCGAGCCAGCTGCGGAAGGGTACGTACTCGCCGAACGGCACGGGGTGGTGTTTGACGTAACGCTCGGTCGTCACCCCTCTCGGGGTCCACACGATCCCCTGATTGGTCACCCCTCCCGGCTGTGCGCCGTCGACGATTGCCCCGACCAGCACCGGAACACCCACCGCCTCGACGGCGGAGGCGATCGTTTGGTGCGTCGACGCGTCGCGGAAAGGGTCGACAGCGGTGGAATTCTCGGGCCACAGCACTAGGTCGGGCCGCGCCACGTCATCACGGCGGACGCGCGCCCCGAGCCGAGCCGTCGCGTGAGTGAGGTTGCGGGTGACTTCTCGGTGCACCGCCAGCAGGTCGTCCCCTGACCCGGGCACGTCTGGCTGGACGACGCCGATCGTCACCGTGGGTTCTGGGGCCGGCTGGGGTCCAGGTGCAAGCGCACCGGGCAGCAGCAAGACCGGGGCCAACACACCCGCCGCGACTCCGACACGAAGGCGACCTATCGGGCGAAGCACGAGCCACGCCAGGAGCGCACCAGACAGGGCCACAATGAAGCTCACTCCGGTCGCGCCAACCAGAGGAAGCCACTCAGCGTAGGGGGTGTCGGACGTACCCCAGACGAGTCGGGCCCAGGGAAAGCCCCCGAGAGGCCACGTCGACACAAGAATCTCGTCTGCCGCCCACAGGCTCGCGACCCAGACAGGCCACCACGGAAGCCTGGTTGCCATCGCGACCGCAGCACCCAACAGCGAGAAGTAGAGCGATACCACCAATCCGACCAAGAGCCAGGCGTCGACGCCCACCACCCGCATCCAGAACGTGAGCGTGAGGAGGTAGGTGGCACCGAAGGCGTAGCCCAGCGCTAACGACTGCAGCGGACGCGTGGACGCGACCGACACCACGAGCAGGGCGACGCCGATCGGCAACATCCACGGTTGATCCCAGGGAGGGCTCGCGGCCGCGATCGCTAGACCGGCCCCGATCGATCCAGCCATTCGGGCGGACGCGCGCAGCCCATGAGGAGCGGCATCCCCCGCTGGCCCACGGGATCCGCCGCCACTCCAGGCCAGCGAAGTCATCGTCCGAGCCGGTCCTCGGGAGGATGTCCACGCGGGCGGCGTCCCTGGCCTGGCAGGCTGTCGGACCACAATCGTTCGGCCTCGCTCTCACCACGTCTCAGGCTCCGGCTCCGACATTGACGAACCACGGCCAGAAACTACCGCCCATAGTAGTATGGCAGGGAGGGCAACCTTGATGGTCGGCGAACAGCTCGGCGTCACGGATCGCACGTGCCGAGGGCGGCCTGGTCTTAGCGGCGTACTGGCTGCTCTCGGCGATTTGCACGCCGGCGTCCTTCAGCACAGCACATGCCGGCTCGACCCCGACCTCACGCCCTCGACCACGTCGTGGCGGACGGCCGCCCCGGCGCTCACCGAGGACCGCACCGACGCGGACACGCGCAGGACCGCCTCCGTAGGATCACGCCGTGAAGTCCTGGGATCAACAGACCCACCGCCAGCGCACCCGGATTTTGACGGTCATCCTGGTCGTCTTCGTCCTTTTCTTGGCCGGCGGGTACTACGGCGGCTACCGACTGGCCGGCGACAAGGTTCCACGTGGGACGACGATCTCGGGCGTCGAGGTGGGCGGGCTGACCCGCAGCGCCGCCATCACCGAGCTCGAGCAGAGGTTTGCCGACCGCGGGCGGGCGCCGATCGCGGTCCAGGTGGAGCGTGGTGGGCAGGAGCGGTCGGCGTCGGTTCGGCTCGGCGAGATCGGGCTGGCCGTGGACGCGGAACGGTCCATCGACGCTGCCGGGGCCGAAGCGAGTTTGAGCCCTGTCTGGCTCTGGAACTACTACACCGGCGGAAGCGAGATTGACGCCGTCGTCAACGTCGACGAGGAGCGGCTCCGCGAGCGGCTCGCCGCCCTTTCCGCGGGGCTCGGTACTCCACCGAGGGACGGTGCCGTCACGTTCAGCCCCCAGGGTGTCACCACCACGCACCCGGCGACGGGCGAGGCCGTCGACACGGGAGCCGCCCGCGAGGCGCTCACTGCCGCCTACCTCGGCGGAGACGACACGGTTGAGCTGCCCATCGAACCCGTGGAGCCCGACATCGACGAGCACGACGTCCGCGAGGCGCTGCGGAACTATGCCACCCCCGCGATGTCGGCGCCTGTGACCTTGGTCCTCGGGAAGTCCCGGATCCGGTTGGAGCCGCGACAGTACGCCGACGCCTTGTCGATGGTGCCGCACACCGGCGAACTGGTGCCCGCAGTCGACTGGACAGAACTGAGCCAGCTGGTCGACCTCGCCGTGGTTGCCAGTGATCCGGTCGACGCCACGGTGGTCATCGTGGACGGCCGTCCCCAGGTGGTCCCGGCCGAGTCCGGTCTGGGCTACCGGCCCTCGGACGTGGTGGATGCCTTCCTCGACGTCATCACGTCGCGCGGGAGCGCGCGGAAGGTGGAGGTCCAAGGAAACGTCGTGGAGCCGGACCTCGCCACGAGTGAGGCGCGCGAGCTCGGGATCGAGGAGAAGGTCTCGGAGTTCACGACCTACTACCCGCACGCCGATTACCGCAACGTCAATCTGGGTCGGGCCGCCGAGCTGATCGACGGCACCGTCTTGGAGCCGGGCGACGGATTTTCACTCAACGGCATCGTCGGAGAGCGGACAGTCGAGAACGGGTTCACTGAGGGCTACGTCATCAACGACGGGATCTTGGTCCGCGATCTTGGGGGCGGGGTCTCCCAGATGGCCACCACGACGTTCAACGCGATGTTCTTCGCGGGTCTGGAGGACATAGAGCACAAGGCGCACTCGTTCTACATCGACCGCTATCCCGTCGGCCGAGAGGCCACCGTGGCTTGGCCGTCCATCGACTTGCGGTTCCGCAATGACACCCCGTACGGCGTGCTCATCAAGGCTTCGCGGACCCCGAGCTCCGACAGCGCCCAAGGCTCGGTCACGGTGCAGATGTGGTCCACCAAGTACTGGGACATCGATTCACGCACATCCGAGCGGTACAACTACCGGCCGCCGAGGACCCGCACGCTCACTACCCCCGACTGCGAGCCGAACGCCGGCTGGTCGGGCTTCGACGTCGACGTGACCCGGGTGTTCCGCCGCGTCGGTGGAGGCACCATCGATCACACCGAGCTCTTCCACACCTCCTACACTCCTGCCGACACGGTGGTCTGCGAGGAGCCAGGCAGGTACAACTGACGAGGCAACCACACTCGCTTCGGTCACGAGGCAGTCATCGGTCCGTCGGCCGCATCAGTGGACGACGAAGGCCGATGCACGAGTCGTGCCGAGCGCAGGGTTCGCCCACTTTGCCACAGGC
The DNA here is from genome assembly GCF_042657275.1 of Nocardioides taihuensis. Taxonomy (NCBI): domain Bacteria; kingdom Bacillati; phylum Actinomycetota; class Actinomycetes; order Propionibacteriales; family Nocardioidaceae; genus Nocardioides; species Nocardioides taihuensis. The sequence continues at coordinate 60,830 of NZ_JBHSKD010000002.1, read as the reverse complement.
GACTCCGACGTCTCTCGCGCCCGGTCGCTCGGCGTGAACCACAAGACTCGTGTGCTGTCCCCACCATCGGCCACGACGAGCCCACAGCCAGCGCCTCGCCGAACCAGGTCGACCTCGCGCTCCGACTGGTACGTGATCAGTGACATCGCGGGAAGACGGCGAGTGCGGCGTCGGAGGACAGCGCGGCTGGGACGCACTCGTTTCTGAGTCGGCCTTTAGCCACGCCTTCTACTAGCCATCGTAGTAGAAGGCGGTCACACTGGTGGGCATGCGACGGGTGGGGCTCCATCTGGTGGTCTTGGTAAGCCTAGGCCTCCTGCTTCCTCTCGCTGTCGCGCCCCCGACCTGGGCCCACGGCGACGGCGAGACGACCGAAGGCTACCTTCTGGTGCAGCAGGCACTCGGACACCTGGCGCACGACACCGACATGTCAGGCATAGACCTGGCGCTGGAGAAGGTGGGTGACGCCCTTGAGACCGACGACCAGGACGGCGTCGACGTTGCCCTTCTGCTCGACGGCAAGACGACTTTGGAGCAAGGTGACGTCTTGCGGGCTCGAGACCTGCTGCAGAACTCCATTCAGGACGCTCTTCACGACCTGCCTCCGGCCACCGGAAACCAAACCGGGACCCGGGAGGTAGTGCCCGAGCTCGCCGGCAGGACCGAGCTGCGGAGTCAGGACTGGCTCCTGCTCCTTGGATCGGTCGCGGTGCTGATCGTCGGCGCCTGGCTCGGCTACCGCTTCCGCCCGCGTGACAACGTGCGTGCGCTCAGATCCCGCCTGACGACCGAGGCCGCCGTCGATCCGAGTAGGGGCGGGGAGGGAGTCTGAGGATGGCAACCATCGAGCAACCTGACACCGGGACGGGCCGGTCTCGCCTGCGTCGAGTGGTCGACGTCGTCGACGAGCGCCTCGGAATCAAGGCCTTGGAGTACCCCGTCCCGGAACACGCCAACAACCTCGCCTGGAGTCTGGGCGGGATCACAGCGTTCACGTTCTTCGTCCTCGTCGCCACCGGCATACTCCTGGTCCAGTTCTACTCCCCGGTGCCGGAGACGGCGAACGAGTCGGTGCGTGACATGGTCACCCGGGTGTGGGGCATGCGTTTCGTCCGCAGCCTGCACTTCTGGGCCGCCCAGGCGATGTACGTCACCGCTGCCCTGCATCTCCTCCGGGTCTTCTTCACGGGTTCCTACAAGCGCCCACGGGAGGGAAACTGGCTGATCGGCGTCGCCATGTTCGGCCTGGTGATCTTCGCACTGTTCACCGGCACCGTCCTCAAGTGGGACCAGGAGGGCTTCGAGGCCCTGGGACACAACCTCGAGGTCGCCGACCTGTTGGGCGGGGTGGGAGTCTGGTTCTCGCCGGACTTTGCCTCCCGAGTGTCCATACTCGTGCGGTTGTACGGCGCGCACGTGGTCATCATCCCCGGCTTGATCCTGGTGCTGTTCACGCTCCATGCGTTGCTGGTCAAGCGGCACCGCATCTCACCCCATCCGAGCCTGACCGCCGACGACGAGGCGGAGCAAGCACCCCTGGGAGAACCCACTGAGCCGTTCACACATCACCTGCGACGCATCGCTGCCCTCGGACTCGCCCTGACAGGGTTGCTGGGCATCCTCGCGGTGCTCGTGCCCCCGGCAGTGGGACCCCAACCCGTAGAAGGGCTCGAGGTCACCAAGCCGCCCTGGAACTTCTGGTGGATGTTCACCCTGGAGAACTGGTTCGGCCTGCCCTTCATCCTCTACGGCGGCGGCGCACTGTTCCTTCTGCTCGTGGCCCTCCCCTTCGTCGACCGCAATCCGCACCGGCTGTGGCGACACCGCCCACTCGCGATGGTCATCGGACTCATCGTGCTGCTCACAGTGGTAACGCTCACGATCCTCATGGCCTTCACGACTCCGCAGACCCACCTCGGCATGTAAGGCCACCGTGTCCACCAATGATTCATCACGGCGGGCGCGCCGGGCCTTCTGGTGGCTCACACTGGTGGCCGTCGCCGCGGCCGGATCACTCAGCGCCGCGGTCGCCGCCCCCCCGAACGTGACCACGGGGCTGCGGGTCGCCGTCAGCGGACTGGCCCTCGTGGTGGCCCTCGTGCTCGCCGCGAGGGTATTCATCGCTGACGAGCGTGCCCGGCGACGCGCTTCGCGCGATGCCGACAGGCCGGCATGAGGGTTATCCGCAACACCAGCCGGTGGTGCCAGATGGTCGGCACCTGGAGCGAAGTCTGGCAGCCCCGGAACACGATCCGATCCTCTGCGCAACACCAGTGACACGCTCGGAATCGATCTACTATGCATCTTCGTAGCAGTCGCCTAGTGTGACTGATGTGACTGATGAGCACTCTCACCCTCCGGCCGCCACCCGACGGCCCCTCTTGAAGCTGGCGGCCGGCGGAGCAGCGGTGCTCGTCGTCGGCGCCGGAACGCGGTTGAGCCAAGGGCCATCGGGGAAGGGCGGCCCTGGTTCGGGCCAGGGCGGACTGATCCTGTCGACGGGGACTGACTCCGACGTGGCATCAGTGGATGTGACGCTCGACGACGCCCTCTCCCGAATCTCCAGCGACTCCTGGCAGTCGCGCGAGATGACCACGTCGACACATTCGATGGTCGCGCTCACGTGGAACACGGGCCAACCGCTGCCCGTGGCGTACACACGCTCCCGACGCTCCGGGTCCTGGAGCGGCTGGACCCGACTGCCGGTGCTCGACGACCTGGCCGGAGCAGTGGGCGAAGGCCCGACCGCGACCGCGGGAACCGATGTCATCTGGGTCGGGCCGTCCGACGGTGTACAGGTGCGCGTGAGCGGAGAGCGCCCCGCCGGCCTCCGCTTGGTGCTCCTGTTCCCTCGTCAACGACCTGGCGACAGGCAAGTAGGCCAGGTCGCCGAACCCCTCCTCAGCGCCCGCACAGGGGACGGTTCCGTCGGCCGGCTCCGACCTGCGCTCGTCAGTCGCAAGGAATGGGGTGCTGACGAGTCACTCCGCGACGGCGACCCCAGCTACATCCGCACGATCAAGCAGGTCCACATCCACCACACGGCAAGCTCCAACGACTACCACCGCGACGACGTCCCTGCGCTGCTCCGCGGCATGTACGCCTACCACACGCGGACGCTCGGTTGGTCCGACATTGGCTACAACTTCTTGGTGGACCGCTTCGGCCGCTGCTGGGTCGGACGCGCTGGCGGACCGGCCAAGCCGGTGCGCGGCGCGCACACGCTCGGGTTCAACCACGAGTCAACGGGGATCTCGGCCATCGGCAACTATGAGACCGCTCGCCCCGGCGACCGCCTGCTGCAGGCCATCGCCGCGCTGGCCGCTTGGAAGCTCGACCCGTTCGAGCGGGACGCTCGTGGCTCAATCCGGGTCGAGTCGGAGGGAAGCGACAAGTACGCAGCTGGCCGCAAGGTCCGTCTCCCGGTCATCGACGGACACCGGGACACCAACGACACCGCGTGCCCGGGTCGGCACCTCTACGATGCGTTGCCGACCATCCGCCGCCGCACTGCACGGATGATCGCCGAGGCTCACCGCACCTCCATCGTGGTCACACAGCCCGCTCACGTCGCCGGGGCTGCGCAGCTCGGGCGCACGCTGAGGGTCGACCTGGGCCGTTTCACGCCCGAGGATGCAACGGTGACCTACCGCTGGATCCGCGGCGGGAGGTCGATCCGGGGCGCTCGCGAGCAGGAGTACGACGTCCGACCGTGGGATGTCGGACACAAGTTGGGCTGCGAGGTGACGCTGTCGCGCGACGGACTCGAGCCGGTCACCCAGACTCCACCCCCCCTTGGTCCGTGCACGGCGCGGCCGACGGTCAAGGTGAACACCTCCTCGCGCCGCCGAGTGGCTCGGATCGACGTGGCCGTCGTCGCGCCCGATCAAGTGCGGCCGGTGCCCAGCGGAACGGTCTCGATCGCCCTGGGCCAGCGCCGGAAGATCGCCGCCTTGCAGCGGGGTCACGCCGCGGCCCGCTTCGGCAGGTACCGCCGCCTCCCGGCTGGCACCTACACCGTCGAGGTCACGTATCGCGGGGATGACGCCTTCGTGCCTGTCACGGTCACGAGCACTCTCACCATCGGATGAGCGAGACCGCCATTGCGCCTCGGGACTCGGGCGGGCGTCGAGGTTTGGTCAGGGATCCCGTGGTGCGCGACCCCAAGCCGCATCGAGGACCGGCGGACCGCGCATCCGGCCCGAGGATCGGCGGGGTCGCGATTCAGATCAGCTGATGTCCTCGGCGGCGGCGAGGCCATCAGCAGCGGTCCTGCGATCACCGAGGTATCACCTGGCTGACGCGACACAAGCCGCTTCGTCACTCCGGGCGATCTCGATCTCCGTGACACCGGGGGACCTGCTGCACGAATGCCTGAGCTCGGCGCGGGCATCCGGGATGCCCGCGAGGTGCGACGCGGGCTCAGTGCGGCCGGACCGCTCGGAATCTCATCAGATGGCCGGCAAGGCTCGACCGCACGTCGACTTCGGCGAGCCCCACGCGGGCAAGCCCGGCGCGAAGCTCAGCGGCGGCCACGATCCGGTGTGGTGATCCGTCGAGCCGGTGCAGCAGGCGGGCCGCTCGGGTGTCCGTGAGGTCGTAGCCGACGAGGGCGCCGCCGGGGCGGAGCACACGGGCGCACTCAGTCAGGGCGTCCGTCCAGTCGATCACGTGGTGCAGCATCAGGAACGAGGTCACCGCATCGAACGAGCTCGCCTCGAAGGGCAACGATGTGACGTCTGCGACCCCGACCTCGACGCTCCCGCGGCCCTGAAACCGATCCCGGGCGGAATCGACCATCACCTTGTCGAGGTCGGTCACCACGAGTCGAACCTCTGGGAACGATTCGACGATCCCGGCAGCCATGGCACCACTTCCGGCGCCGATCTCGAGGACGTCGCCGGCGAGCTCATCACCTCGCAGAGCCCAGGGCAGCACACCTCGCCACGCGAACCATCGCCAGAGGGCGCTGCGGCAGAAGGCAGCCTCGACCGCGGACATCACCGGCACGGCGCACCTGCACCAAGCCGCTGGCCTGGCCTCGTCACCGCAACAGGCTCTTCATGGTCGCGATCTCCTCGGTCTGAGCTTGCTCGATCTGCTCCGCCAGCGCAATCGCATCCTCGTTGGCCCCCGCCGACTGCTCCGTCTGCGCCATCGCGATGGCGCCGCGGTGGTGCTCGATCATCATGGTGAGGAACATCTGGTCGAACTGGCTGCCGTCGGCGCTCTGCAACTGGTCCATGTCGTCCGGCGACATCATCCCGGGCATCGAGCCGGACATGTCCATACCGCTCATGGCCTCAGGCACCGGCTTGCCCCAGGACTGAAGCCAGCTCGTCATCTGATCGATCTCGGGCCCCTGCGCCTGCAGGATCTGGTCCGCCAGGTCCTGCACCTCGGCGCTCTGCGCACGGCCGGCTGCCAACTTTGCCATCTCGACCGCCTGCTGGTGGTGCGGAATCATGTCCGTGGCGAACGTGACATCGGCTGCGTTGAATTCTTCCGACACCGCACCGCTCGCCGAAGACATCGAGGACGACTCCATCCCAGCCATGCCCTCCATGCCACTGTCGTCATCTCCACCACACGCGGAAAGCGCGAGCATCCCGACGATCGCGAGAACGGTTCCGGCGGCGAGTCTTCTGCGCAAGGTCAAGCACTCCTCTTCACCTGGGGATACGAAGGAATCGCCGACGTTCAACGGTCGATCGCGCCGTCAGCGACTCGTCCTACTAGTACGCATAGTACTAAGCGAGCCTGGACGGGGCGGAGTTGGCCCGTGTCATCGCGCGGGCACCCCCGGCCTGACTTCGCCGATTGGCGGGTGCCCCGCATCGTGCCCCAGCGGGTCGATGACCAGTACTCCGAAGGTGCGCGCTCCTCGAGCACGTAGCGGGACTTCTGCTGCTGGTGGGGCAGCGCCCCCTGGCCTGGACCCGGCCATCAGGATCCGTGGATTGAAGGGCCTGGCCATGTAGTCGTCGGCACCGACCGAGCCCTACGCCGTCACGCCGTCCGGCTTGGCAGGCTCAGGCCGAGCGGGACCACGTCGGGTCGACGCTGCGGCGCCCGACGGGCGAGCAACCGAGACGCCCGCGGCCTGCGAGCCCTCGTCCCCGCGCCTTGCCCGCTCGCCCTTACGGCCATGGTGGCAGTCCGGATCGCGGGCCAGCCGCGGGCCAGGCCCGGTGACGGCGGCTTCTTCGTCGAATCTTCACACGAACGCGATCAACCGGCACGGGTGACGGGGACACCGTGGAGTCACCAAGCAGGCGAAGGAGCTGAGGACGATGATGGGTTGGTACCACGACGGCGTGGGTTGGGGCGGCTGGATCGTCATGACCTTGGCCATGGTCGCGTTCTGGGCGTTGGTGGTCTTTGCCGTCCTCGCCATGTTCCGCACGCAGCGCTCCGGTGAGTCCACCACCACGGACCGTCGCGACCCGATGCAGATCCTCGACGAGCGGTTCGCTCGTGGGGAGATCGACGAGGACGAGTACCACGCCCGCAGCAGCGTGCTGCGCGCCTCGGTTCACTAGGTGTACGCCCTCCTCCTTCCGCCTCTGGTCACGCCAACCGCACAGTCAGGAGCACTGTCTTGCCCGAGATCACCCGTCGCGCCGTCCTCCGCGGAGCCATCGGCCTCACCGGCGTGGTCGCCCTGGGCGGCCTCGCGTCCTGCAGTCGATCCACCGGCTCTGTGATCGGCCCGGGATCTGACGCCGTGGCCACCGCCGAGGCCGCGCGCCGGGTCACGGGGGGTCGGCTGGTCACCGCCCGCCTCACCCCACGACCGGCCACCCTCGACCTGGGCGGTCGGACCGTGGAGACCTGGGCCTACGGTGACGCCGCGCCCGGGCCGCTGCTGCGTGCCACCGCCGGTGACGTGCTGCGCGTCGACGTCGACAACCAGCTCCCGGCTGCCACGAGCGTGCACTGGCACGGCCTGGCGCTGCGCAACGACATGGACGGCGTGCCCGGCATGACCCAGGATCCGATCGCAGCCGGAGGGTCGTTCCGGTACGAGTTCACCGTCCCGGACCCGGGCACCTACTTCTACCACCCGCACTCCGGCGTCCAGTTGGACCGCGGCCTGTACGGCGTCCTGGTGGTCGACGACCCCGCGGAGCCGGGACGCTACGACCAGGAGTGGCTCGTCGTCCTCGACGACTGGGTCGACGGCACCGGCCGCACCCCGGACCAGGTCCTCGCCGGCCTGCAGCAGTCCGCTGGCGACGGATCCATGGGTGGCATGCAGGGGATGGACCATGGCTCGATGATGGGCGGATCGATGGGCGGGATTCACGGCATGGAAGGCATGCAGTCCCCCCTCCTGGGCGGCGCAGGAGACATCGCCTATCCGCACTACCTCGTCAACGGCCGAGCAGCCACCGACCCGGACACGCTCGCAGCGAAGCCGGGACAGCGCGTGCGCGTCCGGTTCGTCAACGCCGGCTCGGACACGGCGTTCCGGGTCGCTGTCGGTGGGCACCGCATGACCGTCACCCACAGTGACGGCTTCCCCGTCGTGCCGGTGCCCACCGACGCGCTGCTGATCGGGATGGGCGAGCGTTTCGACGTCACCCTCACCCTGGGCGACGGGGTGTTCCCGCTAGTCGCCTCGGCGGAGGGGAAGAAGGGCCGAGGGCTTGCGGCGATCCGCACCGCTGCGGGGCCCGCGCCGGCCGCCGAGACCCCGGTCCCCGAGCTGTCGGGCCAGACGCTTCTCGGCACCGACCTGTCCCCGAGCGACTCCGTCCGGCTCGACCGGCGATCCACCGACCGACAGCACGATCTGGTGCTGGGCGGATCCATGGCGCCCTACCGGTGGACGCTGAACGGGGAGACCTTCCCCGAGACCGAACCCCTGCCGGTGGTGCAGGGCGAGCGGGTCCGCCTCCGGTTCGTCAACCAGACGATGATGTTCCACCCCATGCACGTCCACGGGCACACGTTCGCGCTCGCCCAAGGGGGGACTCGCAAGGACACCGTCATCGTCCGTCCCATGCAAGCCCTGGAGGTCGACCTCGACGCCGACAACCCCGGTCAGTGGGCCACTCACTGCCACAACATCTACCACGCCGAGAGCGGCATGATGACCACGCTCTCCTACCAGGTCCAGGAGTGACGATGCCCGACCATCACGCCGCAGCCGGGGAGGCAGTGAAACCTCGCCTCGAAGAATCCCACGCCGACGACACAGCTGATGAGGCTTCCCAGCGTCGGGGCGTCCTTGCCACTGCCTGGAGTGCGGTGACCGCGGCGGTCGGCGGCATCATGGGTCTGCTCCCCCACCTGCTGCACCACGTGGGACTGCTCGGCGGAGCGGTGCTGGTGACCGGGGCGACCGGCAACGTCGTGTTCGCCGTTCTAGGGATCGTCCTGTCCCTGCCCCTACTTCGGCGCCTCTATCGACGATTCGGCACCTGGAAGGCGCCCGCCCTCGCCCTCGCGGTCTTCACGCTGATGTTCTCCCTCTCCGCCTTCGTCATCGGCCCCGCCATCAACAACGACAACCCGAGCCCGGACCGCCCCCCGGTGCAGACCCCGGGCCCCGACGACCACGAGGGCCATCACGGCGGCTGAGGCCGTGGCGGCGCACCTTCAAGGAACCTTCACACGACCCCCGCGGTCACCTTCACCCATGGGCGGGACGCTGAGAGTGGACCAGGAAACGGTCCGCGAGAACTTGGAGGATCGTCATGAGTAACCGCTGGAGCATCAACATCACCCCCGCCGAACGGGCGGCTCGCATCATCATCGGCGGTGCCGGTGCCGTGGTCGGCATCGTCCTGCTGGTCGGAGCCACCTCCACCTTGGCCGTCGCCCTCGAGCTGCTGCTCGTGCTGGCCGGTCTCGACCTCGTCGTCACCGGCGCGCTCGGCCACTGCCCGCTCTACGCCAGGCTCGGCCACGTGCCCGCCTCGCTGAAGGGAAGGACCTCATGAGCACCCCGAACGGCATGGAAGGCGAGCCCCGCCCCGGTCCGCAGCCCTGGACCTACCCGCCCGAGGGCCGCGCGTCCACCGACACCTCCCACGCCCCGCATGAGCCGGACGGCGGTCACGGCGGACACGGCGGACACGGCGGACACGGGCTGATGATGATCGTCTGCTGCATCCCGATGCTGGTGATCGCCGGTCTGCTGGTCCTCACCGGGGTTGTCGGGTCAGGCATCATCGTCGCCGCACTGGTGTGCACCGCGATGATGGCGGCCATGATGTTCGCCATGCCCGGGGGACACGGCGGCCACAAGTAGCACGAGCGCCGAGCCAACGCTCGGCCGAGGAACGTGAGCCGACATGACAGGCCGCAGCGAAGGATCCGTCCCGATCACCCGCCGCTTCCTCATCACCCGGCCGGTGCGCACCGCCGCCGGCGCCGGCGGGATCGGGCTCGCCCTGATGCTGATGCTGCTGCTCGCCGGGCTGTGGGTCGGCGTCCAGGACCGCGTCACCACCTACGACGACCACCTCGGTGCCGACCTGGTGGTGGTCCCGGCCGGGACCCGCAGCCTGTTCGCCGACCCCGGCGTGCTCCCCGCACCCGCGGTGGACACCATCGCCCAGACACCCGGCGTGACCGCAGCGGCGCCGCTGCGGACGATGTACCAGATCCTCGAGCTGCCGACCAGCAAGGCCGCGGTCGCCGCGGTCGCCTTCGACCCCACCAGCGGACTCGGCGGCCCCTGGGCCTTCACCGACGGGAGAGCCCCTCAGGCCGACGACGAGGTCGCCGTCGACACCCTGTGGGCCGACCAGCACAACTACGCGGTCGGCGACCGGCTGCCGATCCTCGGACACCCGATGCAGGTGGTCGGGCTCACCGACGACACCGCCTTGTTCATGACCCCTTTGCTGTTCACCACCACGACCGGGATGGACCAGATGCTGCGGGCCACCGGCACGACCGGCGCGGTCCTCGTCACGACCTCAGACCCCGCGGGCGTCGCCGAACGGCTTCGTGACGCCGGGTACACGGTGCGCACCCCGGCCGAGCTGCACCAGGCATCGCTCGATCTCGCCACCGACATCTACGGCTCCCCGGTCCGCCTCATGGTCGGCGTCGCCTTCGCCGCGGGCACCCTCATCGTCGCGCTGGTGGCCTACACGCGCGTCACCGAGCAGCAGCGCGACCTCGGCGTCCTCAAGGCCCTCGGCGCCACTCCGGCGCGGCTGCGGCGGATCGCCGTGTCTGAAACGGTGGCGCTGACGGTGCTCGGCACTCTCGCCGCCGTATTCCTCCTGGTCCTCACCCGGGAGCTCCTCGAGTGGTGGCGGCCCGCGTTCCCCGTCCTCCTCACTACCGGCACGATCGCGCAGACCGCCGCCGCAGCCGCCGCGATGGCGCTGCTCGCCGCATGGCTGCCGGCACACCGGCTCAGCCGGCTCGATGCCGCCTCGGCATTCCGGAGCGGACGATGACCACCACGTCGGTCCACCCCACGCTTTCGCACCCCAACCCCGCGCGAGGGATACGCCCGACAGGGGCCGTGCCCGTGGGACGACGCTTCCTGTTCGCCGACCGGCGCCGCGCCACGTTGACAGTCCTCGGCGTGGCGGCGTCCTTGCTGCTGGTGCTTGTCCTCGGCGGCATCTTCGCGGGCGCCGTCGACAGGGTGACCTACTACATCCGTACCTCGCCGGCCGACGTGTTCGTCTCGCAGGCCGGGGTGCGCACCATGCACATGTCCGCCTCGACGCTCCCGGCCGACGCTCCCGACCGCGTCGCCCAGGTGCCGGGCGTCGCCTGGGCCGCCCCGATCGCGTTCGCGTCCGGCTCGGTAGCCGGAGCACAAGGGCGGCAGCTGACCTACCTGATCGGCTACGACACCCGCACCGGTCGCGGCGGCCCGAGCGGCCTGGTAGCCGGACGCCTCCCAGGCGCCGGCGAGGCGATCATCGACGAGCAGGCGGCAGACCGGCTCGGCATCGGCCTGGGCGACCGGTTCACGGTGATGGGCATGCCGGTGCGTGCCGTCGGGTTCTCCACCGGCGGCAGCAGCATCACCAACACCACCGTGTTCGTGGACCTCGCCGAGTTCGCTCGCATCCACGACGAGCGGGTCTCCTACGTGCTCGCGGGCGTGGACGCAGGTGCCGACCCGGACACCGTGGCCGACCGCATCCAGGCCGAGGTCGACGGAGTGACCGTGCAGAGCCGGGAGCAGTTCGCCGAGTCCGAGGCGCGCATCGTCACCGACATGAGTGCCGATCTCCTTCGGCTGATGTCCACCATCGGGCTGGTGATCGCGCTTGCCGTCATCGCCCTCGGGCTGATGACCGCTACCTTGAACCGGCTGCGGGACTTCGCCGTGCTCAAGGCCCTAGGCGCCCGGACCCCTCGCCTCGCGAGGGCGGTGGCCATGCAGGTCCTGTTGACCGTCGTACTCGCCTCGGCGGTTGCCACCACCGCGGCATTGATTCTCGCCTGGCTGCTGCCGACCGCCGCTCCCGCCGTTCAGATATCCATCACCGCCGCCGCCGTCGCGCAGACCACTGCCGCAGCGCTTCTGGTCGGCCTGATCGCCGCCCTGTGGCCGCTTCGCCGCATCGCCGCCCTCGACGCGGCGACCGCCTTCCGGGAGACCCGATGAACACCGCCGACAACACCCACAGCACCACCGCCGCCGACACGGCCGGGACCCCGGGCCTCACCTCAGGCTCCGCGGCTTCGTCAAGCGCACCCAGTGGGGTGCCGGTGCTGACCGTTCGAGGTCTCACCAAGACCTACGGTTCGGGCGAAACCGCAGTGGACGCGGTCCGCTCGGTCGACCTGGACGTCGCCTCCGGTGAAGTGCTGCTGGTCATGGGGCCGTCGGGGTCGGGTAAGACGACGCTGCTGCTGATGCTCGGCGCCCTGCTCCGCCCGACCGCGGGTTCGATCACCGTCACCGGCCGCGACGGCCGTAACGTGGACGTCGCTGCCGCGCCCGAGAAGCAGCTTCCGGCCCTGCGCTCTCACACCTTCGGGTTCATCTTCCAGGACTACGCCCTCCTCGACGCGCTGAGCGCCACCGAGAACATCGCCGTCGCCGCCAACCTTGCCGGCACCACCGGGTCCGCCGCCCACAACCGCGCCACCGAGCTGCTCGACCGGGTCGGCCTCGCGCACCGGGCGACCGCGCGCCCGTCCCAGATGTCCGGTGGCGAACAACAACGGGTCGCCGTCGCCCGCGCGCTCTCCAACGACCCGCCCGTACTGCTCGCTGACGAGCCGACAGCCAACCTCGACGCCTCCCGCGGCCGGGACCTCGCTCGACTGCTGCGCCGGCTCGCCGACGAAGACCACCGCTCGGTCGTCATCGTCAGCCACGACGACCGGCTTCGCGAGATCGCAGACCGCGTGTTGTGGCTGGAGGACGGTCAGTTCCGCCAGATCGCCGCCATGGCCATCGACCCCGTCTGCCGGATGTCGGTCGAGCCCACCGGCGCCCACCTCAAGTGGCGCGAGCAGACGATCTGGTTCTGCTCCGAAGGCTGCAAACGGGAGTTCGCCGAGAACCCCGCCAGCTTCGAGCCCTCAGCATGACCCCGGCTGAGCGCCACCCGTTCCATGGCCGGCCTACGGCGTCAGCGACTCCTCCCCGGTCGTCACCACGATGTTGCCCACCTTTGCGAAGGAACCGGTGGTGACCGTCGCCACAGTCCTCAGATTGCTCCTAGGTTGAGACGTCTCGCTTCCTCGGCGGCGCGTTCGGAGGCGCGGGCCCGGGTGTAGCGGACGAGCATGTCGGTGCGGGTCCAGCCGGCGATGGCCATGAGCCCGGATTCGGAGCCTCCTGCGGCGAGCCAGCGGTGCGCCGCGGTGTGGCGGAGCCGGTGGGGCCGGAAGCCATCGACGCCGGCCCGCTGGGCGCGGCGGCGTAGGGATCGCATGAGTCCTTCGCGACCGAACTGCTTGCCGCGGTTGCCCAACCACAGGTCGGGCGTGTGAGCGAGGGGATGCCGCACGCGTCCGTCGAGGTACCGCAGGAGCGCCTCGGTGGTGGCCTGGCCGATCGGGACGATCCGGCCGCGCCCGCCTTTGCCGCGGCGGATGGTGATCAGGCGAGTGATGAGGTCGAGGTCGTCGAGCTGGAGGTCGATGAGCTCGCCGGAGCGGATCGCGGTCTCGAACATGAGCCGGATGATGGCCTCGTCGCGACGGTGATGGAGCGTGTCCCCCGCCGCTGCGTCGGATTCGGACACGGCGCAGGTGCCGATGAGCGCGCGGAGCTCGTCGTCGGTGAGCGGCTCGACCAGTGGGGGTTCGACGCGTGGTGCCTTGACGCCGGGGAACGGGTCGGTGTGGATCTCGCCGCCGGCGGTGAGCCAGGAGGCGAAGCGGCGGACGGCGAGTTGGCGGATGCGGGCGGTGCCAGGTGCTGCGCCGGAGTCGAGTAGGCCGGCGATCCATTGGTTGAGCGCGGCGCGGCTCATGGGCAGGTGGTCGTGCTCGGCGCACCAGGTTAAGTAGCGGGTGGCGCCGTCGGCGTAGAGGGTGACGGTGCCGGGTGCCTTGTTCTCTGCGCGCAGCGCGGTCTTCCAGTCACTCAGTCGGTCGAGTGCGTGAATGGCGGGGCGGGCTCACAGGGTCAATGCAACAGCAGTCCGTTGATCAGCTCTGAGGGTGCAGCGTAGTCAAGGCGTTTGCGGGGGCGGTCGTTGAACTGGTCCTGGACCCAGGCGAGGTCTTCCTTGCTGTGTACCGAGAGGTCGGTGCCCTTGGGGAAGTACTGGCGCAGCAGGCCGTTGGTGTTCTCGTTGGTGGCGCGTTGCCAGGGTGAGTGGGGGTCGCAGAAGTAGACCTTCAGGCCGGTGATCTGGGCGATCTGCTTGTGCCGGGACAACTCCTTGCCCTGATCCCAGGTCAGGGTCTTGCGGAGGTTGGCCGGCAGTGCCGTCATGGCCTCGGTGATCGCGGCGGTGACCTGTTCGGCGCCATGACCCTGGGGCAGGTGCAGCAGCAAGGTGTAGCCGGTGACGCGCTCGACAAGGGTCCCGATCGCCGAGGCGTTGTTCTTGCCGGTGATCAGGTCGCCCTCCCAGTGCCCGGGCACTCGTCGTTCGGCGACCTCTTCCTCGCGCTCGACGATGTTGACCATGTCGGGGATCTGGCCGCGGCCATCGTTGCGTCGTTGCCGGACCTCGGTGCGGGTGACCCGGCGAGTCCGGCCGCTGCGCAGGTACTTCTTGAGCTCCTCGCGCAGCGCGCCGCGCCCTTGCACGAACAGTTCGCGGTAGATCGTCTCGTGGTGCACCTGCATCTCCGGGTCCTCGGGGAACTCTCGACGCAACCCTCCCGCGATCTGCTCCGGAGACAACAATGCCTCCAGCCCGGTGATCACCCGCTCACACAGCGCCGGGTTGGCCTCCAGCTTGGTTGCCTTGGGCCGCAGCGCCCGGACCTCGGCGCGGAGCTGGGCCAGGTCGGCGCGATAGCAGGCCCGACCGGCCCGCCCGCCGACCTCGCGGCTGACCGTCGAGGGCGACTTACCGATCACCGTCGCGATCACCGTGAAACCGAACCCTGCCCGGCAGCCGTTCTCGATCGACTGCCGATCCGCCAACGACAGCCGGAAGCCACCGGGGCTGGTACACCGCTCCATCACCCCGCCAGCGTTGATGATCCACCGCCCTTCGGGCTCGATGCGCGATCGCAAGCCGAAGTCCGCGGAGAGGCGCGAGGAGCACTACTGAAGCGAACTTCAGAGCGTTCCAAGCGAAGAGCAGCACCAGCAGGTTGAGGTAGCCCGGGCCACCCCGCTCGACCACCGTGGAGCAGACGCTCATCGAGAATAGGTACGCCGGCGCGGCGACAATGGCGACGGGGATCGCCCACTTGAGGCCACGCGGGCTGCGGAGCCAGTCGATCACGCGGTTCGTGGGCATGTAGAACGCGAGGTAGCCGCGGATGGCTGCGGCGAGGTGGATCGAGACGGCGAGCATGAGGGTCTCCTTTGGTCGGCTCACTTCATCGCTACATCTGGGCACCGGTGCTCGCCCACGCCAGGCCCGTGTGCTGGGGAGAAACTGTCAGGAAGGCGGCCTGTGGACCGGGTCAGCCGAGCACCCGGACTTCAGGCACGAGTCCGTTCTGCCCTGCGACGCCCGATTGCTGGGCAATGTCGGCAGCTCTCCTCACGGCCTTCCTCGCGCGTGACTCGTCGATTCGCTGACGGTCCGAGTCCCCGCCGGGGCCAACCGGCGATTCGCTGTCGATCTGCCATAGGTCGCGGTAGGCCGCGACCACCCGAACCTCGTGCATCCACAGGTCGCGGTGGCGGCGATCATCGGGAGGTATGCCGAGCCTGCGCAGCCACGCCGCATTCTGCCCCACAGCCGCCTCGGCCAGCGCAGTCGCCCGCGACTCCAGCAGATCCTCGCGCTCGGTCAACGCGCGGCGCATCTTGTCCGCCATCGGGCCGTCGGCGACCGGGACGAGCCCGGCGATCAGCCGCGCCTGTTGTCGGCCGCCTCTCTTGCAGGTGGTGGCGTTCCGGATTCGGCTGATGAGGACGGCGCCGATGTCCTCGGCGTCGGCCAACCCTCGCTGGGCGACCACCTTGGGCAGCAACGTGGCGATGTCGAAGCCGGACGATTCAGCGCGTCGCAGCTCTGCGGCGAGCGGCCCGAACGAGTCGGACGCGATGACCCCCTCCACTTCGTCGTCCATAAGTCCCGAGGAGCAGAGTTCGACGACCCATCGGTCGTGCTGAGCCTCGGCCCCGATGGTCAGGTACTCCGCGGCGAGCTGAGCGAACGACGACCAGCGCTCCTGCTCCTCGGTGATCGTCTGGTGTGCGGACAGTTCGACGCCGGAGTGTTGGAGCACGCCGAACAGGACCGACTTGGCGGTGACTTCCTCGGGAGGTGGCGCTGCGTGCGAGTCGTCGGGCCGGTCGAGAGCGACGTACGCGATGTTGGTGTGTCGCCCGCGGGTCATGGAGACGTAGAAGTTTTCGCGGGTGGTGGAGCTGGTGACGACGGCGTGCGCGGTGTCGACGGTCATGCCCTGGGCCCGGTGGGCGGTGATGGCGTAGCCGAGATCGACGTGCTCTGCCACGTACTCCGCCGGGAGCACAACCGCAGCACCGATCTTCATCCCGAGGCGCTCGGCAACGACGGAGCCATCGGCAGCCACGTCGGTCACTCGCCAACGGTCACCGTTCTTCACCCAGCCGCCACGCAGACCGCGGATGCGGCGGTGGTTCTGCCTAGTGATGATGAGGTCGCCGACCGACGCCCGTGTGCCGTCGCGGAGCTCGACCTCCCGGCTCGCTTCGGTCTCGCCATCGCGCAGCCGTTCGGCCCGGGCGCGCTCATTCAGTTCGACCATGGCGTCGGTCGACTCTGTGACGAGCAGGCTGCTGGCGCCGTCACGCAGGTCGGCTCGCCAGGCTAGGTACGCGGCGTCCACCATCTCGGCGTGGGTGCCGTCCTTAACTCGCTCGTGGCGGAAGTAGGTGCTGATGACCTTGGTGCGCCCTAGACGCAGGTCGATGGAGGCGTCCTTCTCCCACTCGTTCACGAACCGGTGCACTTCGGTCAGCTCGGGCGTGTCGTCGCGCGCTTCGGCCAGAAGCGGGAACGCCCCTCCGGCGTCGACCGCTTGGAGCTGGGCCCAGTCGCCGACCAGGAGCACCTTCGCACCTGCGCTCGAAGCGATACCGGCGATCCGATCGAGGGTCAGAGTTCCGGCGAGGGTCGCTTCGTCGATGATGACGAGCTGACCCTTGCGGAACTCGGCTCGCCCGTGGTCGTGCTCGTGCAGCCACTTCGCGGTGTTGTCACAGGCGACGTCGAGGTCTTGTGTCAGTACGTCGGCGGCGGCGGCCGACGGCGCGAGGCCGACGACGCTGTCGCTGCCATGGACTCTCGTCCATGCCTTGTGCAGCGCGCGCATGGCGGTTGTCTTGCCCGCGCCAGCGGGGCCGATCAGCAGGTCGACCTGACGACCCGAGACGGCCACGGAGGCGAGTGTCGCGACCTGCTCGTCGCTGAGTTGGTGACCTAACACCTCCTTCTCAGAGACCGCCTCAACCGTCTCCAGTTCGACCACGGGCGAGCAGCGGTCTTCACCACGGGCGAGTAGCCGGTCCTCGGCCGCGAGGATCTCCTCGGACATGAAGGTGACCGAGTGCTTCGGTCGGAACAGGCTGGTTCCGTCGCTGCGCCGGAACACGTCCGGGTTGTAGGCCAACTCCGGTGGAGTCAGCGAGATGGAGATGCGCTTGGCTTCCTCGACGATCTTCGCCACTGCCCGCTCGCGTTCGCCGACAGTGGCGAAACGCCACTCCATCGTCTGGCGAGAAGCTTCGGCCCAGAGGTTCCAGTGCCTCCAGGTCGAGCGCTTCTGACTGATCGCTCCCACGGTCGCCCGGGCGACCTTGGCGAGCGCGTCGGGCGAGATGTCATCGGCGTGCAGAAGGCCACGGGCGAGTCGGTTGGTGTCGCCCCTAGCACCACGGGCGAGCAGCGCGCGAGCCCATCCGGTGGCATCCCGCCCGATGAGTCCGCTCGCCCGTGCCCTCCAACTCGCCGTCAGTTCGGCGAGCGAGTGAACGTGCTTCTCGGGCCGTGTTGTCAGGGTTGCCGTGGCGCGCATCTTGATGACGGCGGCAGCGTCGGGAGCTCGCCCGTAGTCACGCAGATACTGCTCGACCAGGCGATCCGTTTCGACCTCGATCGTTCGCGATCGACTGGAGAACTCGCTCACCAACTCCTCCCCAACGCCGACGATCTCGAACGCTGGGTGCCGGCTCGTGCCACGCTCACGCATCTCCCACTCCAACCCGAACGACCGCTGGAGGATGTCGGCGAGCACCGCGTTGTAGTGCTCGGAAAGTGCGACTACCGAGGCGAACATCGGCCGGCTATCCAAGGACCGCCACCTGCCGTCGAAGACGGTACGGACCTTGTTCGAGACGACGACGTGGGTGTGCAGCTGAGGGTCGCCAGCGCGGGAGTCCCAATGGTCGTAGGCCGTCGCCGCGACACCGACGACGTCGTGGTGGGCGGAGGCCCCGTCTCGTGCGTTGGATCCGGCTCGCGTCACTGCAACCTCGCGTTGCAGCATCGCGAGGACCTCCGTGACGGCTTGGTGGTGCGCATCGACGATCAATGCCTGACTGCCCGCGTCCGCCACGCCCCATAACACCGAAACCGACTTCGGAACGCTGAAGGTGTAGTCGAAGCCCGCGGTCGCGGTCTGCGCCCCCTTCGCCATCTCCTCGGCCTCGATCTCGTCGACAAGTTGGCCTCGCTCCTCATCCGACAAGTGCGGGTTCAGGCTGGCTTCACGCTCGTCCACCCGCTGCTTGTGGGTGGCGAAGCGCTGGAATGCGGTGCCGAGCTGATCGCCCGTGATCGGGTCACGCCCCTGGCCGATCAACAGGACCAGCTGCGGCTCGGACACGGTGGTGCCGACGGCGAGTTCGCCGGCGCCGAACTCCGCGACACCCGATCCCATCCAGATGCCGGGAGGCGTGCCAGCTTCCGCGTAGTAGCGGGTCAGCGGTGTCGAGAGACTCCGGTTGCTGTCACCAGCGACGACGCTGCGGAGCAGGTACTTGTAGCCCTCGCCCGCCGACATCTTGCGCATGGAGACGGTCATCGCCGCACACCTCCTCGGCATGAAGGTGCACGGCGGGTTCCACAGCCATGGGTTGACGGCGATCCATCCACAGCCCCGGCCACAGAGCCCACCTCACGGTGCCAGAGGTGTGGACGCTGGAAGAGGCAGATGTACGGGGCGCGGGAAAGGGCGCGCACCTGCCGGACGAAGTGCGGCTCCGTCGGCCGCAAGGTGGAGAGGTGAGGAATGAGAGACAGTTGCGCTTGGTGGGTCACCGGTGTCTCAATAGGACATGACGGTGCCTTGCCAGTCCGTCAGCAGGGCGTCGTTCGCACTTCCGTGACCCAAACCCACGGAAGGGAACGGTCTCGGAAATGACGCGAAATCGGGGAGTAGCCCTTGTAGCGACCGCAGCCATGCTGCTGGTCGCAGTGACCGCGTGTGCCGACGACGGCAATGATCCGGCGGCGCCTGGGACGTCCGCCCCCAGCACGCCGGCCACGACCACAAGTTCATCGACGCCGCCTTCCGAGAGCGAGATCGCCTCCGAGGCGGCGTCAGCCATGGTGCGGCAGTACTTCAAGACGGTGGGTCTGGTTCGGCAGGACCCGAAGCGTCCCGCTTCCGACCTCGACACCGTGGCGTCGAGCACACAGCTTCTCGCGCAGAAGAACCTGCTGAAGCGCCAACGAGCAGACGGGCTGCACCAAACCGGCATCACCAAGGTCGTGAAGCTGAATGTCCAATCCGTCAGCCTGGATGACCCAGCGACTGCCGTGATCGACGTGTGCTGGGACGTCAGCGGCGTGGACGTCATCGATCGCAGCAGCAATTCAGTGGTGACACCCGACCGCAAGGACGTCGGCTGGACGCGCTTCACCGTCACCAACGGCAAGTGGAAGACAGCACCGACCGACGGTTGGCGGGTGTCAGGCGGCTCGGACCTGGAGAAAGAGCCATGCGTCGGCTCCTGACCATCGCGGTCACGGTCGCAGCCCTCGCAAGCGCGCTGGTTACTCTGGTGCCGTCACCGACGTACGCCGACACGGTCTGCGGTCAGACCGACCCCGACACCGGGATCTGTCTAGTTTGGATCGAGGTCCCTGGCACCCCGGGCACGCCTGGCGATCCTGGCGACGACGGCCCGAAGGACACGGGCTCGGGCGCGGCCTGCTACTGGGATGGGACCGCACAGGGCATCAGCAAGCCACCGCCCGGCCCGGTGCCGTGCAGCTCGGAGAACGGCTACTGGTCGAACGGCTATCACTGCTACATCCAGCTGCTCGACCCGCAACCTGCCGCAGGTGACCCGAGCTGGCAGGGCCACGAGCCCGGCGACGGGGGCGTGTACCAGTGCTACCAGCCACAGACGGACCTGATGATCCTCGTGTGGTCGGCGGATCCGCCGCCAAACTCTGGAAGCGGTCCCACGCCCCGAGAGGTGGCGCAGATCGCCATCTCCGACATGAAGCTCACGGCCATCAACATCGGTATCGCTCCCAAGGCGGAGGACGATCGCATCGGCCTCGTCGGCATGCCGATCTGGATGTGGGTCGCGAACCCCGACGCGCACACATGGGGACCGGCCACCGCCTCGGCGACCGCAGGCGGCATCACGGTGACAGCGACCGCTCGGGTTCACCAGATCACCTGGGACATGGGTGACGGGCACAAGGTCATGTGCAGGACCGCCGGAACGCCCTACAAGCCGGAGTACGGCAATAGGAAGTCGCCCGACTGCGGCTACGTCTACACGACGTCCAGCTCGTCGGAGCCCGGTGACAAGTTCAAGGTCACGGCCACGTCGGACTGGGTCATCGAGTGGTCGGGCGCGGGCCAGACAGGAACCATCCGGCTGAACGGACTCGTCCGGGAAGCCCAGATCGCAATAGGAGAAGCGCAGGTGCTCGTGCAGTAGCTGGGCGGAGGGAGCAAGGTCCATGAGCAAGACGGCCACCCGAGACGACAGGACGCTCGACCAGGAGTCGAGTCCCGCCGCCAGTCCGCTTGTGCCTCCGCCCAAGCTCAGACGGCGGCCAGCTCTGATCGTCGCCGCACTGATCGCAATCTGCCTCGGTGCGCTCCTTGCCGCCTGGGCATGGACAGCCACCACAACGACCCAGGAAGTCCTCGTCGCGCGGGACACGATCGAGCGCGGCGCAGTGATCGAGGCCGGCGACCTCGCCCGGGTGCGAGTCAGTGCCGACCCGGCACTCCAACCGGTCCCGGCTAGCCAGTTCGATGAGGTGGTCGGGCAGCGAGCGGCGTACGACGTCGCGGCGGGCGCGATGCTCACTCCTGAGTCGTTCGCTCAGGGTGTTGTGCCGGACGCCGACAACTCGATCGTCGGGGTCGCTCTTACTCCAGCCCAGGCACCCGGGCTGGATCTCGCCACAGGTGACCGCGTCCGGGTGGTCGTGACACCACCGCAGGGTGCGGACATGCCTGAGGGCGTCCCGCAGTTCAGCGAGGCGACCGTCGCCGGAGTACGCACGTCCAGCGAGACCGGGCAGTTGATCGTCGACCTGCTCGTGCCGCACGCCGACGCGGCCGTCTTGGCTGCCCGCGCAGCGACCGGCAACGTCGCCCTCGTCCTGGACTCCCGGGAACGCTGATGGCTGTCATCGCCCTTGCCTCGGCATCCGGCTCTCCCGGGGTAACCACGACGGCTCTCGGATTGTCCTTGCTGTGGCCGCGACCCGTCCTATTGGTTGAGGCTGATCCCACCGGCGGGTCTGCTCTGCTGGCTGGCTACTTCCGTGGCACTAGGGAGTACCAGGCCGGGCTCATCGAGCTCGCGCTCACGTCGAACAGCATCCGCGACGGGCTCGCCGAGGTATCGCAGCGGATCGACGGCACCCACGTCTCCTTCGTCGCGGGCACCCGGTCTCACAGCCAGGCGCCGGCTCTGCGGGATCTCTGGCTACCGCTCTCGAACGAGCTTGCCGAACTGGAGTCCACCGGTCAGGACGTCATCGTCGACGCCGGTCGACTCGGGCTCGTCGGTTCACCAGAACCCCTGCTCGCTCAAGCCGACCTAACTCTGGTCCTGACGCGGACGAACCTGCCGGCGTTGTCGGCGGTCCGCTCCTGGGTCGATTCCGTCCAGCGCGGCACGTTCGAGTGGCGACAGACTGGCGTCGTCGTGGTCGGTGACGGCCAGCCGTACGGTGCCCGCGAGGTGAGTCGAGTCCTGAACTCGCCCGTGGTCGCGGCCCTTCCCGAAGATCCCGAGTCTGCCGCCGTCTTCTCGCGCGGAGCGCAGCCTCCGAAGCGTTTCGAGACCGGTCCACTCGCCCGTGGGCTCCAAGCGGCGACCGCGTCCATCCACTCGACTGTCTCGCGCCATCGCAGCGAGCTTCTCGAAGGCGCTCGGCCGTGACCAGCGAGAGCATTGACGTGACGCCGGACGTGGCCGGACTTCCACTGTTCAACCAGCCTCTACCAGGGCCAGGGGCGAGTTCGTCCCCACGTCTGATCACGCCGTTGAAGGCGACCGACAACTCGCCCGTGGTCGAGATCGACTGGACGCTCGTGGCGTCACTCCGCGCCCAAGCCTCCGAGCAACTCAGTCAAGCGGTCGCAGCTGACCGAGCTCGACTCGACAGAACCGCACAAGAGGAACTCGGGCGCTCGATCGTGCTCGACCTCATCGAATCGACCGTCTCCGAACGGGTCAACGCTGGCGACCGAGCATGGCCACTCGTGCAGCAGAAGGCACTCGCCCGGGCCGTCTTCGACTCCCTGTTCCGACTCGGTCGGCTGCAGCCACTCGTCGACAACGACGACACGGAGAACATCATCATCGCCGGCTACGACAACGTGATGCTCGAACTCATCGACGGATCGCTGGTGGACGGACCACCCGTAGCCGACTCCGACGAGGAGCTGATCGACTTCCTCGTGTTCCTTGCCTCCCGATCGGAGGTCAACGCTCGGGGGTTCTCAGAGGCCCAGCCCAGATTGCACCTCCGCCTCGACGGCGGCTCACGCCTCGCCGCCGCGGCGTGGGTGACGCCGCGGCCGTCGGTCGTCATCCGCCGCCACCGGCTGATGCAGGTCACCCTCGATGACCTCGTCGAACGGCAGATGATGACGCCTGTAGCCGCCTCGTTCCTTCGGGCCGCGGTGCGGGCTCGCAAGAGCATCGTCGTCGCGGGCAGCCAGGGCGCCGGCAAGACCACCGTGGTGCGCGCCCTCTGCGCCGAGATTGACCCGATGGAGGCAATCGGCACCTTCGAGACCGAGTACGAACTGCACCTGCACGAGCTGAAGCATCACAAGATCGTTCACCCTTGGGAAGCGCGTCCCGGTTCGGGCGAGCGTGGACCGGACGGCCGAATGGCTGGCGAGTTCACCCTTGACGACGCGCTCGTCGACTCCTTCCGCTTCAACCTCTCCCGGCAGATCGTCGGCGAGGTCCGTGGCAAGGAGATCTGGGCGATGATCAAGGCGATGGAGTCCGGCACCGGATCCATCTCCACGACGCACGCCTCGGACGCGGTGGGCGCTGTTCGCAAGCTGGTGACGTGCGCAATGGAGGCCGGGCCCCACGTCACCCACGACCTGGCAACGTCGAAGTTGGCAGCGACGATCGACCTGATCGTCCAGCTCGACCTGCGGACCACAACGGTGAACGGCGTCTCACAGCGCCGTCGCTGGGTCGCCGAGATCATCGCCCTGGAACCAGGCGAGCGCGAGACCGGCTACGCGACCACCCACATCTTTGGCCCGGACAGGGAAGGCACTGCGGTCCCAGCGGTACTGCCGGACGAGTATCGCGCGCTTGCGTCGTACGGCTTCGATCTCCCGAGCTACCTGATGCAGCAGGAGGCGCGCACATGATCGCGCTTGTTCCTGCTCTCGCTGGCGCCCTGATCGTCGCAGGCATCATCGGAGTGATCCTCGGGCTCCGACCTACACCGGTGCCGGAGAAGCGCCCTTCCTTACGCAGCTTGCGACGACTCCACAACCTCGACCGCACCACCCGCGTGCTCCTGCTCGGCGGACTTGGGGCCGGTGTCATCGCGTGGCTGGTCACCGGCTGGATGCTGGCCGTCATCGCGGTACCGGTCGCGGCCGTCGGTCTGCCAATGCTCCTGTCGGCGGGCTCGGCGGCGTCTCGGATTCAGCGCCTCGAAGCAATGGAGGAATGGACGCGCTCCTTGGCAGGTGTGCTCACCGTCGGAGTCGGGCTGGAGCAAGCACTGGTGGCAACGCTGCGCTCGACTCCTGCACCCATTGCTCCGGAGGTCACCCGACTGGTGGCACGGCTTCGTGCTCGCTGGGTCACGGAGGACGCACTGCGCGCTTTCGCGGACGAACTTGACGACTCCACGGGTGACCTCATCGCGGCCAACCTCATCCTCGGCGCGCGACGTCGGGGTGCGGGCTTGTCGAGCGTGCTCGAGGGGCTCGCCGAGTCCGTCGCAGCCGACGTTCGCGCACGCCGGCAGGTGGAGGCCGACCGGGCCAAGCCACGAGCGACTGCGCGCTGGGTGACGTTGATCAGCGCGGGCGTGCTCGTGATCCTGGCGGTGTCCGGGTCATACGTCGCGCCGTACAAGAGCCCGTTCGGCCAGGTCATCCTCATGAGCCTCCTCGCGGCGTACGTCGCGACGCTGGTCTGGATGAAGCGGATGGCGTTGGGTCGAAACCTGCCACGGTTCCTCGGCACGCAGGGCAGCGCGACATGACCACCGGGCTCCAGCTAGCTCTCGCCGCCGGCGCGCTCGTGTCGCTCGGCGTGGTCCTCCTGGTCACACGTCTCATGTCGGCTGAGCCGGATCTCGCCGAGTCTCTGAGCCGGCTCACACCCGCCCGCGGGCGAGCGACCGCACTCGGCCCAGCTTCGGCAGCCTCGGGCAAGGAGCGCATTGGCGTGTGGGCGATGAAGACCCTTCCCACGGCGATGTGGGTGCGTACGCCGACGCGCGAGCTCGCGATCCTCCGTATTCCGCTTGCTCGGTTCTACGGCGACAAACTGGCCTTCGCTGGGCTCGGCCTGATCATCCCGCCGCTGCTCGCGTGGTTCTTCGACCTCATCGGCTTGGGGATGCCGATCGCCATCCCCGCACTCGCCTCGCTCGGGCTGGCGGCCCTGATGTTCTTCATGCCGAACTACAACGCCATCGACGATGCCCGCACGGCCCGGCTCGAGTTCGCCCGAGCGCTCGGCGAGTACATCGACCTCGTCGCTTTGGAGCGGAACAACGGCTCCGGCGTCCGACAGGCGATGGAGTCGGCTGCCGAGGTGGGCGACTCCTGGGTATTCAGCCGTCTCGCGGAGGAGTTGACGCGCTCGCGTTGGTCGGGTCTCCCGCCCTGGGACGCCCTGCACACCTTGGCTGACGAGTTCGGCCTGCCTGAGCTCGATGACTTCGCCGACATCATGCGGCTCTCGGGCGAGGAGGGGGCCTCGATCTACACCACACTCCGTGCCCGGTCCGCCGCGATGCGCACGGCGATGCTCAACGACGAGATCGCGGAGGCCAACGCCGTCGGCGAGCGCATGACCATCCCCGGCTCGCTCCTCGGCGTCATCTTCATGGCGCTGCTCGTCGCCCCGTCGCTGCTGCGGATGTTCAGCAACACCTGACCACCAACAGATCAACCAAGGAAAGGAGCCCACCAATGGAACGACTCATCGGAGCGCTGCTCGCGCTCACGTTCGGACTGGAGTCACGACTCCAGCGCCGTGACGAGCGCGGCTCGGTGACCACCGAGCATGTGCTCTGGGCGGTGGCCGTGATCGCCATCGTTGCAATCGTCGTAGCCGCGGTGAAGGCATATGTCACGAGCCAGGCCGGCAACATCAAGTAGCCGTCGCCGACAGGACGAACGCGGCTCGGCGACGATCGAGCTGATGATCCTGCTGCCGGCGCTCTTCGCCGTGATGTTCCTCGGGATGCAGGCGGCGCTGTTCTACCACGCCCGTTCCGCGGCAATCGCGGCTGCGCAAGAAGGCGCCCGGGCTGCCGCCGGTGAGCACGGTCGCGAGTCGGACGGCGTACAGGCAGCTAACGCATTCATCGATCAGGCCGGCGGTGACGACGTGCTCCCGGGCGCCACCACAACGGCCAACCGCACGGCCACAACGGTGACCGTGGTCGTCCGAGGGCACTCGCTGAGCGTCATCCCCGGCTGGTCACCCGTCGTCCGCCAAGAAGCCTCCGTTCCCGTCGAGAGGCTGACGACACCATGACTCGCCCGCGGGCGCGCGACGAGCGCGGATCGGCAGCCATCGAGGCTGCCATCGGCGTGCCCGCGTTCCTGCTCTTCGTCGGACTCATCATCTTCGGTGGGCGCACTGCTACGACGCACCAGTCGGTTGAGACTGCCGCGGCTGACGCTGCCCGCTCGGCATCCCTTGAGCGCACGAGCGCATCGGCCAGAACGCAGGCGATCTCAGCGGCGACCACCAGCCTCTCCAACCAAGGCATCCACTGCCTCGACATCGACGTCACCATCGACGCCAGCCAGTTCAGCCGTACGGTCGGCGAGGCCGCGACCGTCTCCGTCACCGTCCAGTGCCGCCTCGACCTGTCAGATCTGTCCATTCCCGGGGTGCCAGGTAGCCGCCTGATCCGAGCGACCAGCACCAGCCCTATTGACACATGGAGGGAACGCGGATGATGCGACGAACTCGCGACGAACGCGGCTCCATCTCACTGTGGATGGTGACCGCCAGCTTCGTGATGATGGTCCTCGTCGGACTCGCCGTCGACCTCGGCGGACAGATCCATGCCAAGCAGCGTGCCCACAACGTCGCCGCCGAGGCCGCCCGCGCCGGCGGTGAACAAGTCGAAGCCGGGCCGGCCATCGAGGGCCGCTACGTGAGTGTCGACACCGCGGCGGCTCGAACCGCCGCCCAGGAGTACCTCGCAGCGGCCGGCGTCGCCGGAACCGTGACAGTGACCGGCGGCGACACGGTCCACGTCGAGGTGACCGACACCTACACGCCCAAGTTCCTGAGCTTCATCGGCATCGGCGACCTCACCGTGACCTCCGATGCCTCCGCCCGCATCGTCCGCAGCCTAGGAGGTACCGAACAGTGACCGCACGCAACCGTGCCGCCGGGCTGGGAGCCACCCTGCTCATCCTCGTGATGGTGGTCGGGACTCCGCTGCTGCTCCTCGCGATCGGAGTGACCCCGTGGACCGAGGACCTCGGCGAGTTCGGCACCCTGCTGACCAGTCCGGACGACGGCACTCTCGCGCTGCTGGTGATCGGCGTCGTTGCATGGGTCGCCTGGGTGGTTCTCGCCCTGTCTCTCCTCGTCGAGATCCTGGCCGCCATCCGCGGCGTCACCGCACCCCGGTTGCCCGGTCTCGCAATTCCGCAAGGTCTGGCAGGGCGGCTCGTCGCGACGGCAGCCCTCTTCTTCGCCGTTGCGCCGGTCGGCGCGCCGGTGTTCGCCCCACAGGTGGCGCACGCAACGCCGGTGATCGAGGCACCTCCGATCGTCAACCAGCCGGAGGCGTCTCTCGCTCCTTCGGCGGCGCCGGCCTCGGAAGCCGCGACCCATGAGGAGACGCCCACGGTCGATTACGTCGTGCGTCGAGGCGACAGCCTGTGGAAGATCGCGCAGGAACACCTCGGCGATGGCATGCGCTACCGCGAGATCATCGCGCTGAACGAAGCGGTCCTCCATGGAGAACCCAGCTTCATCGACCCCGGGCTGACCCTGCGGCTCCCCAGTGACGCCGCGCCAGCTGTCGATTCGACCGATGAGCCACAAACGGAGAAGACGCACGTCGTCGAGCCCGGCGACACGCTGTGGGATGTCGCCGAGGAGGAACTTGGCGACGGCCAGCGGTACCCGGAGATCTTCAAAGCGTCGCACGACACCGTGCAGGCGGACGGTCAGCACCTCACAGACCCCGACCTCATCCGTCCCGGCTGGGAACTGACGATTCCGGTCGCCGACGACTCGCCCGTGGTCGAGTCTCCCTCGGTGGACCGCTCGCCGGAGGAGACCCCCGACGGCCGGCACCTCGGTCCAGATCCGGTCGGGAACACCCCGCCGGCAGAGACCCCGGAAGACGACGCTTCCACCGCCGAGCCGGACGAGTCGAACTCAGCGACGCCGGGAGATCACATGGACGAAGGAGAGCATGCTTCGGTCACGTGGCTGCTGCCTGGGCTGACGGGAGCAGGGGTTCTTCTGGCCGGGTCGGTACTGCTCGCGGTGCGCGCGCATCGGCGTACCCAGCAGCGGCACAGACGCCCCGGGTTCGGAATCGCTCCTCCCCCAGCCGAGGTCCGAGCGATCGAGAAGACCGCCACGGTCACAGGTGCGCCGGCCGCAGAGGTGATTGACCAACTCGACCGACTGCTCCGTCACCTCGCTGCGGTCATGGACGAGGTACCCAAGCTCAACGCAGCCGAGGTTGGCAGGGAGACGGTCACGCTGCACCTCGCCGAGTCGGCTGACCTCCCGACGCCGTGGGCCGGATCGTCGGTCACGTGGACGGCGAACCTGGACTCGCCCGTAGGCGACGAAGACGTCCTTCCGCCGTACCCGTTGCTAGCCAGCGTTGGACAGGGGGCTGACGGAGACCTGTGGTTGCTCGACTTCGAACGGATTGGCTCAGGAGTGCTCGCCGGAGACCCCGAACGGGCGACGGCCCTCGCGCGCCACCTCGCCGCCGAGTTGGCGTTGAGCCCATGGACCGTGATCTCGACGGTCGACACGATCGGTGTTGCTTCCGAGTTGTCTTCTCTGGACTCCGGCCGCCTTCGATGCCACGCGGAGGACGACACTGCGTTCCTCGTGCAGCTCCAACAGGATCTGGTCCAGGCTCAGGCGCTCGGGCACGGCGACCCCGAGCCGTTCCACGCCCTGCTCGTTGCCGGCGCCCCAAGCAGCGAAGTTCGGGCACTCGCCGAACTTGTACGGCGTCAGACGTCACGGTCGGGCTTCACTGTCGTCGACATCGGAGATCCCCAGCCTGATGACACGGTCATCCAGTTGACCCACGACGGCCGGCTCCGGGTGCCCCACCTCGATCTCGATCTAGCTTCCGCCGGTCTCACCTCCACCGAAGCAACTGCCACCGCTGCGATTGTCGACTTGACCAGGGAGGCAGTCGTGGTGCCGATGCCGCGCGAGGAGGGCGCGACTGGATGGAGGGCCCTCGCGGATCACGCAGGGGCGCTGATCACTGACCTGACCGAAGCCCGTCCGCAGGGAGAGGCGGGCGGTACGTCGCTACTGCCCGAGGCGACACAGCGTTACGAGTCCGTGGCGCCGACGACGGCGGAGGACGTCGAGACCCTTGCCCCGGTCGTCCCAGAGCAATCCCGACGGATCGTCGAGGAGTCGGACCCACGGCTCGACGACGACCTGGCGGAGTGGCGCAATCCGCAGAGCGCGCTGCCCAAGTTGCAGCTCCTCGGTCCCGTGACCGTCATCGCGCCGGGCGACCCGCCGTCGGCGGTTGCCGAGCGGCGGGCCTACTTCAACGAACTCGTCACCTTCCTGGCGCTCCACCCGACCGGAGTCTCGTCACGGCAGGTCCGCGAGGCATTCGGCATCACCCAGTCCCGCGCGCGAACGGACCTCGGATACATACGCACATGGTTCGGCACCGACCCCCGGACCGGCGACCTGCACCTTCCGGCAGCGACAACATCTCCCGCTCACCGCGACCGCGGCACCAACGGCTACCAACTGACCGACGTCCTCGTCGACCTCGACCTGTTCCGTCGCCTCCGTGCCCGCGCTCAGGCTCGCGGTGCCGACGGGATGGGCGACCTCGTGGCAGCGCTGGAGCTCGTCCGCGGCGAACCGTTCAGCGACCTCCGCACCCCGGGCTGGAGCTGGCTGCTCGATGGTGAGCGCGTCCACGAAACAGCGGCGTTCGCCGTGGTCGACGTCGCCCACATCGTCGCCACCGACGCCTTCTCGCGAGGCGACTTCGGCCGCGCCCATGTGGCAGCCGAGAAGGGCTGCGCCGCTGCGCCGTACGACGAGGTCTGCCGACTCGACCTGGCCAAAGTCGCAGAAGCTGAGGGGCACGACACCATCGCTGAGCAGATCCTCGATGAGCACGTCTTCAACCGCACCGACGACCACCTTCCGCCGATCGACGTCCCCGAGCGCACGAAGGCGGTGGCAGGAAACAAGGCCTGGGGCGGCGTGAAGCGCGCCAGCGGGCGCTGATTCGGACTCGCGCAACCGCTGCACCGAAGCTTTTTTCTGAGACCACCACGGGCGGGGTTGACCTGCAGAAACGCCGTGACTTCAACTAGCCCGTGGCGCCCTGAACTACTCGCCCGTGGGCGAAACTTGGTGCCCCCTACGGCGCAAAGTCGGGCGCATGAGCTCGGCACAACGGCAGTCCCGGTCTTCGCGGTGGAATCCGCGGCTGCCCGTCTTCTTGTCCGAAGCG
This sequence comes from Nocardioides taihuensis, assembly GCF_042657275.1. NCBI lineage: Bacteria > Bacillati > Actinomycetota > Actinomycetes > Propionibacteriales > Nocardioidaceae > Nocardioides > Nocardioides taihuensis. Next base: position 30,873 of record NZ_JBHSKD010000002.1, on the reverse strand, counting down.
CCGGACCTCGCCACCGCTTCCACGATGCTCGCCTCTCGGGACATCCCGGTCTTCCCATGCACGCCAGGCGGGAAGCAGCCGCTCACGAACCACGGTTTTCGCGGCGCAAGCTCGGACGTCTCGACAGTGAGGAACTGGTGGCAGCGTTGGCCCGATGCCAACATCGGAATGCCGACCGGTGCGATCTCTGGGGTGGACGTCGTCGACATCGACGTGCACGCCGGCGGCACCGGGTTCGGTGCTTTCGAGCGAGCAACGTCGGCCGGACTCACCGAGGGCTGGGCGTGGCTGGTCCGCACCCCGTCGGGCGGAGTTCACGCGTACTACCTGCGCGGGCAGGCCGACGAGCAACGCTCGTGGCAGGTGCCAGGCCAGCATGTCGACTTCCGTGGGGACTGTGGCTACATCGTCTCGCCGCCGTCACAGATCGACGGCCGTTCGTACGGCCTGATCGCGGTTGCCCAACACCGGGCAACTCCTGTCGATGCGGCTGCCCTCCGCGCCTTCCTCGACCCGCCTCGGCCGACGCGCCCGCCAGCCTCGATGCCGGCGATGGGGTCGCGTCCGAACAAGCTGGCTGACTGGGTGGCATCCCGCCCCGAGGGTGCGCGTAACCACGGACTCTTCTGGGCTGCCTGCCGGATGGTCGAGGACGGACATGCGTTCGACGCGACAGCCGGTCTGCTCGGTGAAGCCGCCCGTTCCGCCGGATTGTCTGACCAGGAGGCCATGACAACGATTCGGTCGGCGTACCGGATCGCATCCCGACTGGGAGCAGTGAACAACGCTCGCCCTACGACCGCGGCTGAGGCGGTGGCGCTGTGAACAACAACAACCACTACGAGCGTCGCGACGACCGGGTCATACCCGATCACACAACGCCTCAGCCGCAGACCGACCCGGCGGTATCCGCGCTCGCGCACCATCGGGATCCCTCGATCCCGACCACGCCGGACGTACCTGCTCCGAAAGCCGAGCGCGGAATCGCCTGGGTACGCCCCAGTGAACTGCCCTCCTTGATCGGCACGAAGTGGGCCGCCCGAGGGATCGATCTCCAAAGCGAGCTGGTCCGCCGTTCGCGACGCGCGCCGGCCAAGGCAGCGCGGGCGGGCCACAAGATCAGCCGGAGCGCGATTGCACGCCCCGAACCGCTCACCGCATCGGTGTCCACGACTGAGGAGTTGGGGCTATGACCAGCGCATTCGACGAAGCCCCCCTGGACTTCACGACCGCTGAGGGCCTCCGGCTCATGCTCGTCCGGCTTCGCTACCGCTCCGACGGCTGGAGTCACGACCCCGAGGCATCCGACCTCATGAGCTATGCGATGGAGAAGTACGGCGCCCTCGCCCGCAAGTACGGCTACGAGCCGGTCGAGGCAGCCATCGCAGCCTTCGACGCCATGCACACGCGAGCCGTACGTGTTGCTGATGATCCTTGGGCCGTGGTGACTCGGGTCGTCGAGCTCACGCTCGTCTATGACCAGCGCGCCGACGGGCTCCTCTGCTCCAACCAGCAGGCGCGCCGCGAGGTGGACAGCGAGCGCCACGACGCCGAACGGTTCAGCGACCGCGACGCAGAGTTGGTTGACTTCCATCCGGCGTTCGCGATCCCCGCACCTCAGGATGCGATCGACTTCGATGGCGACCAGAACCAAGGAGACGAACCGACCAACGCCTGGATCGCGGTCGACGATGCAGTCGCCGTGTTCGTGGCTCTCCGCTGGCCCGAGGAAGTGGCTCGGACGGCGGTCGAGTACATCTGCACCCGGCTGCTCCGCGCAGGCAACCGCCACACCGCGTTCGAGGCGTTGCGTCGAGATCGCCACGCGCAGGCGATGCTCGACGTGGACCAGCGCGCGTGGCTCGTGTTCCTACGCGTGATCCTCGGCAACCAGCACCCTGATCGCCGCCAGACGTCCGCTGGCCGCGGGATGCTGCTCCGGCTCCTGATCGGCGACGATCCCGAAGCGCTGCTGGCGGACAGGTCGCTCGTCGCCGAGATCGCCAGCATCCGTCAGCCCGTGCGCTTCGAGACTGGAGGGCGCCACCATGTCTGAGCACGACGGGCACATCGAGCTTGAACGCCGCGTTGACTCAATCGTCGTGGGCGTCCGGCATCGCCAGCACCCCGAGGACGGCATCGAATCGTTGATGATGTCGATCCGCAAGCTCGGCCTACTCCAACCCGTCACGATCACGCCTGACGGAGTGCTGGTGTGCGGTGCCCGGCGCCTCGAAGCCGTCAAGCAGTTGGGGTGGCGCACCTTGAAGGTATGGGTGCGGTCCGGGATCTCCGACGAACTGAGCCGGCTGCTCGCGCAGCAGGACGAGAACGAACAGCGCAAGCCGCTGACCCCATTGGAGCAAGCAGCCCTCTTCCGGGAGCTGCAAGAGCTGATGACCGAGGACGGTGCCAGGCGCCAGGAGGCGAGCCGTTTCGGCGCCGATGGCGATTCGGGGGAAGCGAACGGTGCCGGTGCCGCACCGGCACCGCGTGGTCACGGCGATAGTCGCCACCAGGCAGCAGTAGCGGTCACCGGCAAGGCGTCGTACTCCCTGCTGCAACAGATTTCTGCGATCGAGCGCGTCGCAGCCGATCGAGGTCTCCCCGAGACCGTTCGGAAGATCGCTCAGGCAGAGCTGGAGAACATCGAACGTGGCGGTGACGTGAAGCCGGCCTACTTCACGGTCCTCGCAGCCAAGGAGCTCATCGCTGTCGACCACACACCGTTGCCGGCCGGCCCGCCGACATCCGAGGAGCTGGAGCAGCTCGCTAGGGAGGCGCAGGAAAGGCTCCGCCAGAACCGTGTACGCGGCGGAACGAAGAGCAAGCCGAAGAAGACCAGTTCGGCGCACCGAAGCCTCCGAGCTTTCGTCCTGACCTGGGGCGACCTCGACGGCTGGTCGCGGTTCTACAACCCGACCGAGATCGCCTCTCAGATCAAAGCGAACGACTGGGAAATGTTTGAGCGAGTGCTCGCCGAGACCATCACGTTCGCCGACGAGGTCCGCGAGCTGCGGTCCGCACCGATATCGGCCTGACCGGACCGCCCGGCACACCTCTCCGCCATCCCTGAGAAAGGACCTGAGGTGGAAGCTGATGCTCTATTCGACCGCTCCCGACGACCTCCGTCGACGCCGCCTCATCGTCGTCGGCATCACGTTTGGCTTGTTGCTGATCTCCGTGGTCGCATACGTCGTCCTGATCCAACGTTCGCCAGTTGCCAGATCCTCCCAGCCGGACGTCGGTCACCGGACAGGCCCAAGGCCCGAGGCCGGGGCGACGCCCCTGAACCAGATCGCACCGTTGCCTGACATCAGCGATCCCGAGACCTTCGCCCGACAGGTCGCCCAGGCGATCTTCGAGTGGGATACCGCGACGCTCATCACCCGCACAGACCACGTCGAGCAGCTCGTCGCGGTCGGCGATCCGACCGGTGAGTCGACTCCCGGCCTCGTCTCGGACCTCGACAACTACCTTCCGACCCCGGACGCCTGGAAGGAGCTCGCGAAGTACGAAACCCGTCAGTGGCTCTCCGTCGAAGCGGTCACGACCCCGACCAAATGGCTCGAAGCGGAAGCCCAAGCAGGCGACTCGCTCCTGCCCGGCACGACGGCGTTCACGATCGACGGCGTCCGCCATCGAGCAGGGGTCTGGGAGGACGCGCCCGTCTCGTCGGAGCACGACGTGTCCTTCACCGTGTTCGTCGTCTGTGGACCGTCGTACCCCGAGTGCCATCTGCTGCGGCTGTCATTGCCCGACCAGCCGCTGGAGTGATCAATGTCCAAGGCCGTCGTCGCGGGGGTGACCGCCATCTTGTTCGGGCCGGCCACCGTTCTGCTCGGACTGGCTGTGTTGCTCAACCCGGCCGCGCAGGCCCAGTGTCTGCCGTCGGGTCTGGTCGTCGGCCAGACTCCCGCCAGTCTGACAGCCACGAGGAGCGACGGAATCGAGGTCACCCTCGACAAGGCACAGCTCACCCGCGCAGCGACCATCGTCAGTGTGGGCGGAGGTACGAAGGATGTCGGACGCGACGGCATCGTCATTGCCCTCATGGCAGCGCTCACCGAGTCGAGCCTGCGGATGCTCTCCAACACCAGCGCGTACCCCGATTCCGCGAACTACCCGAACGACGGAAACGGCGGTGACCACGACTCCCTCGGACTGTTTCAGATGCGCCCGAGCACGGGGTGGGGCAGCGTCAAGAATCTCATGGACGCCGAGTACCAAGCCCTGGCGTTCTACGGTGGGCCCAACGGACCGAACCACGGTTCGCCTCGCGGACTGCTCGACATCCCCGACTGGAAGCTGCTTCCGAAGGGCGTGGCGGCCCAGGCCGTTGAGGTGTCGGCCTACCCCGACCGGTATGCCGCCTACGAGCCTGTCGCCGTGGCGATCCTCGACGCGATCGCGACCGGCACGTCGAGCGATTCGTGCGGAGACGAGGCTCATGGCCTTGGCGTCCCACTGCCGCCCGGGTTCCCGGGAGCCTTCATTGCCGCCGCCGAATCGCAGACCGGGAAGCCGTACGTCTGGGGCGGCGGCACCTACACCGGACCGTCCGGCATTGGGTCCGACGGCCGCGGGCCTGGCTTCGACTGCTCAGGACTCGTGCTGTACGCCGCGTACCAAGCGTCAGGCGGGAGGCTCAAGCTTCCGCACTACTCAGGGGCGCAACTCGCCTTCGGCCAAACCGTGGCTTGGGACGCCAAACAGCCCGGCGACCTCATCTTCTTCTTCCATGCGGGGGCATCAGCTCCCCATCACGTCGCCATTTACGTCGGCGAAGGCAAGCTCCTGCAAGCTCCGCACACCGGCGACAACGTGCGCCTCGGGACTGTGTCTGAGTTCGCCGGCCAGACGATGGCGATCCGCCGACTCGGCGGATGAGGCGCACCTGTTCGCCATGACGATCCCCGGTCTCCTTCGGTTGGTCGGACCTGACTTCGGTGCGCTTGGTGGCTCCAGTCAGCTCCGCGCGATTGTCGGCGCGCTCCTGACCTACGGCCTCATCACCGCCGTACTGATGATCGTTGTTTGCTCGGCGACCTGGGCGATCGGATCGGCGCAGGGCAGCTGGCAGACCGCGAGCAAGGCCAAGGTGGGTCTCTTCGTCGCCATCGGCGGAGCGACCTTGACGGGCGGCGCGCTCGCTTGGGCCAACTGGCTGCTCGACGTTGGCGCGACGCTGTGACCGACGAGCAGCTCGCCTTCGACATCGAGGGGATGCTCCACGAGGCGGCCGTCGAGGACGCACCCGAGTGGCGCGGGGCGCCGCTGCACTTCACGACGGCCTACCTCTCGCCGTCCGATCTCGACGCCGCCATCGCTCACTGGCAGTCCTTGCACAGGCTCGACGGATCGCGGCGGGACAGCCGCATGTGGCACCGCGCGATCGCGGTGCCAGGAGGCGTGGATGTTGGCGAGCACGGATTCGATCTCTTCACCGTCGACCTGCGCTGCGACCCGTGGAAACACCCCGAACCTCACGCCGACTGCGCCTGCGTCGGCGATCTGACGTACATGGCGATCTGCGAACCCCACGCCTGGCGCGTCATTGCCAGCGACGAGAACGCAGCCGTCGAGGGCTGGCACGACCACGCCTTTCCTGGTTGGCGCGACCTACCCGTCGTCCCAGCTCGACTCCGCAACACCGACGAGATCGGACTCTCGAAGGCCGCCCGGAAGTGGGTCGAGCAGCGCTACCCGGCGTCGATGCAGATCGTGGGCGCGCCGGTCATCACCGAGCGGAGCGGCATCGGCACCCGGCATGTCCCTGGCCGCTCACCGTGGGGTGGCTACGACATCTCGAACACGGCGGTCGAGCCGAGTCAAGCTGTCATTCGTCGGAGCCGAGCTCGGGCCGTGTCGGTCGACCCGATTCGGTGTCGCGCGGATTCGGGGCCGGTCCTCAGGATCTGAAGCCGCCTCAGTCGAGATGCCTGAACATCGCGAAGCACTGGGCGCACTGGAACGTGTCCGCGTAGCCGTCGGCCGGTGCGTGCATCTCATACGACTCGCAGTGAGGGCACTCCATCAACGCGTACTCCGCGCCCTGTTCGTCCCGAATGATCGCCACCCGTCGATCGTACGGCTAGCTGGTCGGCTTCGGGCGAACACCTGAGCGATGAGGCAACCCCGCCACTCACTTAGGAGGAACCGTGATTCTGCTCGGCACGAAGATCCCGGCGCTGCTGCCGCTGGACGTCGACATCAACCCGAACTCAAACGGGCTGCCCGGCATTGGCCAGCTCCGCACCATCGTCGGCGCGTCAATGACGGTCGGCCTCATCCTCGCGGTGCTCGCCCTGATCGTGTCAGCCGCCGTGTGGGCTCTCGGCGCGAACTCGTCGAACCCGCACCTCGCAGGGCGAGGCAAGTTCGGCGTCCTCGTCGGCCTTGGAGCAGCGATCATCACCGGCGCCTCGGTCGCCCTCGTCAACTTCTTCTGGAACGTCGGCCAGGCGGTCTGACCCGCCACTAGGGAGAGGACAAGCCAATGGTCGACGTGTGCGACGTACCAGTCATTTCCGGAGTCTGCGATGTCGCAGGCGACGCCGCTGGCGCACTGGTCTCAGCGCCGTTCGACTGGCTCGCCCAGAGCATGGGGCACGCGGCCGGCTGGATGTTCGAAGCCGTCTGGAACGTCTTCGACTCGACCACCATGGTCGACGTCACGAGCAGCCAGTACACGAAGGTCTACAACATCCTCTTCGGCGTCGCGGTGTTCGTGATGCTCGGCTTCTTCATGCTCCAGGTCATTGGAGGAATGATCAGGCGCGAGCCCGCGGCCTTGTCACGGGCAGCCCTCGGCCTCGCGAAGTCGATCCTCGGATCCTTCGTCGCACTCACGCTCATGGCGACCGCGCTGGAGATCACCGACCAGCTCTGTATCGGCATCGTCCACGCCGCCGGAACCAACATGGAGCAGATGGGCGATCGAATCGCGCTCCTCGCCTCTGGTTTGCTCACGCTCAACATCGCGGCACCGGGCGCTGGCGCCATCGTCACGATCTTCGTCGCCGGCCTAGCCATCGGCGCGGCCGTGATCGTTTGGATCAGTCTCCTCATCCGCAAGGCGCTGCTACTGCTTGCGATCGTCTTCGCGCCCATCGCGCTCGCGGGGTCCAGTTGGGACCACACCCGCGCTTGGGTGAGCAAGTGGGCGTCGTTCGTGATCGCGCTGATCGTGTCGAAGGTCGTCCTGGTCGTGATCTTCCTGCTCGCCACGGCCCAGGTTTCAGCCCCCATCGATGGCGATCTCCAGTCCGTCAGTGACCCAATCGCGGGCGTCGTACTCATGCTCATCGCCGGCTTCGCGCCGTACCTGACATACAAGGCGATCAGCTTCATGGGCTTCGACATGTACCACGCGATGTCCGCCGAGCAAGAGGCGAAGTCCGCTCTCAACCGGCCGTTGCCCATCCCGATGAGCCGTCGCCCCAGCGCCGAGCCGAGCAAGATCCTCGACGGCGGCACCAGCGGTGGCGGAAGTGGTGCGTCGGGTGGCGGCTCACGGACCCCACCGGCGCCCGCATCGGGTTCCGCTCCCGCGGGTGGCGGGTCGGCCGGGGCCTCCTCCGGGGGCGGAGCCGCTGCCGCTGGAGGCACGGTTGCGGGTGGTGTTGCCGCCGGTCTCGTCGTGGCGAAGGAGGCGGCGACGGCAGGAGTCGGCATGGGTCACCCCGTGGGAGCGACGGCTTCACAGCAGACGGACGCAGCAAGCCAGACACCTCCCGCGGCTGGCGCCCCGATGCCACCCCATGTGGCCGACTCGATCCCAGCGCCTCGGACCGGCGGAAAGGCTGATCGATGACCCACCAAGCCGACATGCGCGAATACGAACTCGCGCCGGTGAAGTTCTCCCGGCTGACCCGACGCGGCGTCTTACTAGGTCTCTCAGGAGCTCAACTGTTCGTGGTTGGTGCCGGAGCGATCACCCTGGTCTTCGCGCTGTACTTCGGCGGCGCTGCCTCGCTTGCCTACGTCGTCCCGATCCTGACGCTCTGCGCAGCGCTCACGTGGATTGGCGTCGGCGGACGCAAGCTCGTGGAGTGGGTGCCGGTTGTCAGCCGATGGGCGCGACGGTGGCTCGGAGGCCAGTTGCTGTTCCAGCGCCGCGTCGCCAAGCCGCGCCCCGCTGGAACGCTGTCTCTTCCTGGAGACGCGGCGAGGTTGCGCCAGTGGGTCGACCCCGAGACACGGGCCGTCATGGTTCATGACCCGCATCAGGCGACGCTCACGGCGATCGTCGGCGTTACGCACCCGGCGTTCATCCTGCTCGACCCGGTCGAGCAGCAGCGCCGTGTGACGAGTTGGGGTCGGGTACTGGCCACGACCTGCCGATCCGGCCGCATCGCCTGCCTACAGGTGATGGAGCGGACCTTGCCGGACTCTGGAAAGGGCCTCGCAGAGTGGTGGTCCCAGCACGGACGCCAGAACGACTCCTGGACCTCCACGACGTACGCCGAGCTGATCGATCGCGCTGGGCCCGCCGGAGAACGCCATGCGAGCACCGTCTCGATCTCACTCGACATGAAGACCTCCGGTCGCGCAATCCGCGCCGCCGGCGGAGGCAACCGCGGTGCCGCCGCGGTGCTCCGCCAAGAGATGTCCACGATGACCGCGGCTCTCCGGGCAGCCGACCTCGCGGCCTCGGGGTGGCTGGAGCCGGGTGACCTCGCACTGATTCTGCGCTCGGCCTACGACCCTGTCGTGGCCGGCGCTCTGGAACGCCACGGCGACCTTGGGCGCGATCTGGCCACGGCGGGCCCGGTGGCGGTTACGGAAAGCTGGGCGAGCGTTCGCAGCGACTCCGCGCACCACTGCGTCCTTTGGATCAGCGAGTGGCCCCGGTCGCTCGTGTACCCAGGCTTCCTCGCACCGGTGCTCTTGTCGTCAGGGGTACGACGGACGTTCACGCTGCTCTACACGCCGATGCGCACCGACCAAGCCGCACGCAACATCCGCAAGAAGAAGACCGAGTACATCTCGGACGCCGCCCAACGTCAGCGCATCGGGCAGATCGAGGACGCCCAGCAGTCAGCGGAGTACAACGACGTCCTTCAGCAGGAGGCCGACCTCACCGCCGGCCACGGCATTCTCCGGAACACCGGCTTGATCGCGGTGAGCGCCCAAGACCCAGACGAGCTTGAGCGTGCCGTCGCCGATATCGAGCAAGCAGCGATCCAGGCCTCGTGCGAAACCCGCCGCCTCTGGGGGCAGCAGGCACAGGCGTTCTCGGCTGCCGCTCTGCCTCTTTGCCGCACGGTGTGACCCGCTCACCTGCGTCTCGAACAGGTCGAGAAGGAGACACCGATGCCCACGTTCGAGAACCCGGCGGCCGACGCCGATGAAGTCCAGACAGTGCTTCGCGCGCTCGCGCACGCGACCCGTTCCATCGAGGACCCGCGCCAGATCTATTCGGTTCTCGGGTCGCTCACGTCCGCGGTGGCGTCACTGAGCCAGTCGCTCCATCAGCTCGCGACCTTCCATGACAACGCGGCTATGAAGGGCGTCTGGGTCGCGGGTGACTCCCGGGCCGGACGCGCGGCGACGTTCCTGGTGTCATGGGAACTCCACCGGGCCGGCGAGATCCTCCATCAGGTGTCGGACTCGATCGCCAGCGCCCACAACGCCGAGTCGCGGATCACCTACACCCACCGCGACTTCCCGGGGTTCGCTGAGGCAACCAACCGGTCAGCTCACAACGGGCTCCAGTTGTGAACGGTTGGAAGGACGGCCGGCTGCACAGTGCAGTCCTTGTCTCCCCGCGACGCGAGCGCCGACGGGACCGCCGTACGCGTCGGGCCGCAGCGAGCGCACTGCTCGCGGACGACCGCGACGGCCGGAAGGCAGCAGCCAAGGCGAAGGCCGACGAACTGGCGGCCGAGCGTCGCGCGACCACTGTGTTGCCCAAGGCAGGCGAGCCCGGCCCGGCGGCTCTCCGCACACCGGGGCGACTGCGGCTCCCGCGGCATCAGGACACTTCTGCCACGCTCGCGGGCGCGTATCCGTTCCTGGCTGAGGGCGGACTCGGTAGCGAAGGCGTGTTTGTCGGCCAGGACCTCTACTCGGGCAGCTCCTTCGTCTACGACCCGTGGGTGCTTTACGCCCGCGGCCTGATCACGGCGCCGAATCTCGTCCTTGCTGGAATCGTGGGCGCCGGCAAGTCAGCGTTGGCGAAGAGCCTGTACACACGCTCGATCCCGTTCGGCCGGCGCGTGTACGTCCCCGGCGACCCGAAGGGCGAGCACACAGCGGTCGCTGAGGCCGTGGGCGGCAAGGCGATCGCTCTCGGACACGGGATGGCCAACAGGCTCAACCCGCTCGACGAGGGCCACCGACCCAACGGGCTCGACGACCTCCAGTGGGCAGCGCAAGTGACCGCTCGACATCGAGACCTCGTCGGCGCACTCGCGGAGACAGTGCTCGACCGGCGACTCACTCCGCTGGAGCACACGGCGGTCGATGTCGCCCTCGCCGACGCCGTCCGCTCGTCCGAAGTCCCCGTCCTGCCGATGGTCGTTGACCGGCTCCTCGCTCCCGATCCGACCACAGACACTGACGGCCGCCTCGCCGAGGACGGTCGCCTCGCGGGACACGCCCTGCGACGTCTCGTGGCGGGTGACCTGGCGGGTCTCTTCGACGGACCGTCAACCGTGCGGTTCGACCCGACCTTGCCGATGGTGTCGCTCGACCTGTCGCGCGTGACGGAGAACGCCACGCTGATCTCGGTGCTGATGACCTGCGCTTCGGCCTGGATGGAGTCCGCGCTGCTCGATCCGAGCGGGGGCCAGCGATGGGTCGTGTACGACGAGGCGTGGCGACTCATGTCGCACCCCGCCCTGCTGCGACGCATGGACGCGCACTGGCGCCTCGCGCGGCACTACGGGATCGCGAACATGCTGATCTTCCACAAACTCTCCGACCTCGACAACGTCGGCGACCAGGGCTCTGCAATGCGCGCCCTCGCCTCATCCCTGCTCGCCAACGCCGAGACCCGCGTCGTGTACCGGCAGGAGTCCGACCAGCTCGGCACAACCGCTGCCGCCCTGGGACTCACCGGCACCGAGCAGTCGCTGTTGCCCACGCTCGGCACCGGCCAGGGGCTGTGGCGGATCAAGCACAGGTCGTTCGTTGTCCAGCATCAGCTGCACCCAGCTGAGCTGGACCTCTTTGAAACCGGTGCGCGCGCGAGGGGTGCAGGTTAGAAGTTCGCATGAAATTTGACGGTTTTGACGCGAACCTGAGCATTCACGGGGCTCAGAGCGTACGTGGGAGCTCAGGTTCGGGGAACCTGCGCGGCCTTCTGCTCGGCGGTGGCGCTCTGTTCCGATCGGTGTTCGGCGGGGTCGCTGCAGCAGTCGTCGACGCCGTTCTGGACGGGGGTCGCCTCGAGGGGGTTCTCGCTGGCCGGGGTGGGGCGGCAGGCGCATCCTTCGCCGCGCCAGGCCTCCAGCCCCTCTCGGACGGCGACAGCGGCGATCACCAGGACGGCGATGGGGTCGGCCCAGGACCAACCGAGTGTGGCGTTGAGAAGCAGGCCGGCCAGAAGCACGGCGGACAGGTGGGACCGACCGGGGTAAATCCGGACCTAGGTACAAGTTACAAGCGTTCGGACTCGTCGGGGTCGGTGGTTCGGGTCAGGGCCGCCCGAAACTGGTCGGCTGAGGGTGCGGGCACGATCTGGTTGTTCTCGTCGCGGTACAGCCGGCAGGCGATGCTGCATTCGCCAGACGTGCCCAGGGCGAACGGGTCGACGCCGTTGATCAGCAAGGTTGGCGAGCCCGTCATGCCCCGGGCGGCTGCCTCGGCGTCAGTGGTGACCTCGCGCGTTGTGGCTGGGATGTCGGTGACCTCGCGGAGTCGATCCAGCATCGGTATCAGGTTCGGGCAGTCGGGAACGTGCAGGACCTCGATGGTCACCGCGGGCTGTCTATTCGAGCTAGTCATGATCCGCTCCGGGTCGTTGGTGTGGTGTCGGTTTCGCGATCGCGTCCAGCAAGGCACAAGCCCGGTCGGCCGCCGGGAGTTCGCAGGTGGCGATCAGGTCGGTCAGGGAGTCGTGCATCCGTTGCAGGTCCACGATCCGTGTCTCGAGGTCGGCCCGCCGGGATTGAGCGAGTTCTCGGGCGGCGTCACAGCTGTCGGGCCCGCCGGCGTTGAGGTGCAGCAGTTCTTCGACCTCGTCCAGGGTGAAGCCGAGTTCTTGGGCGCGCTTGATGAACCGCAGCAGTTCGACAGCCGCGGGCGGGTAGTCGCGGTAGCCACCGGGAGTCCGTGGTGGCGGCTGCAGCAGGCCGCGGCGCTCGTAGTAGCGCAGCGTCTCGGTGTTCACGCTGGCGCGCTGGGCCAGCTCACTGGATCGCATGACCCCATCCTGAACCCTGGACCTAGGTACGGAGTCAAGGTCCCTGGCCCAGTTGTCACGGCCCGAGCGGGAAAGGCACGGAGGCAATGATCTTGTTTGACGACATCACTCCGTCGCTGCTGCGCTCAACCTCGGCTCGGTTCACCGTCGACGGTGAGGTCGGGATGCTCGATGGTCTTGAGGTATCGGGTGGCGCCTTCGACGCTGAGGCCGAAGAGGTCGCAGATGCGGCGGATGTCGCCGCCGGTGGCGTGGATCTCGTGCAGGATGCGGTCTTCGCGCAGTGCTTGGGGGCGCAGCGTGATGCCACGCCAGGGGAAGCTGTGGCCGACCGGGACCAGCCGTGGGGCGGTGCGTCTGCTGACCAGCAGGTGGGGGTTGATGCAGCCGGGCCAGCGCTGGTTGCGGTGGTCGAGCCAGGCCGTCAGCCGGGTCCGGACTGGGGCCGCGAGCGGGATGACGCGATCGCCGATGGTGAGCCGTCCGTCGATGATGTCGGTCAGCCTCACGGCCCGCAGTTGCTTGCCGCTCAGGGCATGGAAGGCGACCAGGGCCACCGCGAGCGCGACGACGGGGTCGGGGTGGTTGAGCTCGGCGCGGATCACGGCGGGGTCGAGCGCGAGTGGAGTCGTCCGGGCGAGCGGGGTGTGCTTCATGCCGCGCATCGGGTTGGCGAAGATCAGGCGCTGGCCCTTGAGGGTCTTGAACAGCGACCTGCACGCGAGTTCGGCTGCGTGGCGTCGACCGGGTGGCAGCGACGCCAGCGCGTTCACGATGTCGGCGCGCGTGACCTGGGCGAAGGAGTGGTAGCCAGCAGCGACCCAGGTGTTGACCACGGTGACCAGGCCGAGGATCTGGACGCGGACTGTCTGGGAGTCGCGGGGCACCTGCCGCGGGGTCAGTTCGGAGCCTTCGAGCATGACGTGGAGCCACAGCTCGAGGTGCTCGCGCATCACTGGTGGCAGCCCGGCGGCGCGTTTGGCGAAGTAGAGCTCGACGCGGCTGGGCCGGTCCTCGATGAGCAGTCCTGCTTCGTCGAGGACGTCGATGGTGGAGATGATGTTGCCGTCGTAGCGCGGCAGCTGCATCACGTCGCTGGCACGGATCTTGGCCGTGGGGTTCTCGCGCAGGGTCTGCAGCAGCCGCAGGGACCTCGTCACGTCGTTGCGCTGGCGCACCGACCAGCCGTAGCGCTCGGCGTGCTGGTCGACGATCGCGGCGCACAAGCGGGTGAGCTCGCTGTCTTCGATCAGGACCCGTCGGCGCACGGCTTCGGGGTCGGGTGTCATGTCGAACAGGGCGAGCTGGATCGAGGTCTCGTCGTCGAAGCCGGTCCCCGCGGGGTAGGGCAGCTGGTTCTTGTAGCGGCTTCTCCAGGGCTCCTCGCCGGTGCGCACGCTCGCCGTGGCCGCCTTGCGTGCCCGTGGCCCGGGTCGCAGGCTGGGCTCGGGCGCGAGGCGCGGCGTGACGCGCTTCTTGAACAGCATGTTGGCCAAGAACAGTTGTTGGCTGTGCCGGTTGGCGCCGGCGTAGTCGAGGGCCCGTCCGGGCTCCTGGGTCATCTGGGCCTGCTCGACGCACAGCCGGCAGGCGCCCGACAGTCCGACGGGAATGTGTCGGCTGCAGTAGTCGCAGACGCCTTCGGGGTAGTGGGTGCGCCACCAGCGGCAGGGTCCGCAGGTCCAGTTGAGGCGCGGGTAGACGCCCCACGCCAGGCAGCCCTTGCAGGCCCCGGGCCGTTGCGGGCTGCGGGGGTGGCACAGGCTGCACAGGCCTTGGCTGAAGTAGTCCTTGGTCGTCCCGCACCAGCGGCACGGCGGCGTGGGGAACGGGCCGCCGGGCAAGCACTCGTAGCAGACGTCGACCCGCGGAGCCGTCCACGCGACGGGGTTGGCCTGACACCGGTTGCACCGCGGCGGCAGCCGCAACGGTGCCTCAGGTCCTGGTCCCGGCATGCAGTTCTTGTCCCGTGCGTACTCGTCGAGCTCGCCGTGGTCTACAGCGGCGGGGTCGAACGCGGCTGGCCGAACCGCGGACTGACCACCGGGCCGTTCCCGCCGCCGTTCGGGTTGTCATCGCCGTTCCCGTTGCCCCCGTTGGCGGCCTCGGCGTCGCGGGCACGGCGGGCGGCGACCTTGTCCGGCTCGGGGGTCATCAGGTCGTTGGGGGTGCACTCGAGCACCGCGCACAGCACGTCGAGCTCCTCCAGGCGCATGGTCGGCGGGGTGCCCGCCCACCACGACGACATCTTCCCGGCGCTAATCTCCAGGCCGGCATCGGCCAGCATGCGCCGTAGTTCCGCTGACTTCCAGATCCCTCGCTCGGCGGCCCGAAGCCGCAGGCTCCACTGCATCTTGATCCTCTCCTTTCATCGCGGGAAGTCAGTCGGTCCGGAGTCCCAGACGGGCTTCAACACGGTCGTTGGCGGTGTTCCACGCGTGCACGATGTGCTCGCTGCGCACGTGGATGTAGCCCGAGGTGGTGGCCAGCCACTGGTGGCCCAGCAGCTCCTGGATCGCCTTGATGTCCATGCCGACGGCGTACAGCGACGAGGCGCAGTAGTGCCGCAGCACGTGGGGCGTCATCCGGTCCGACCAGGCCGGCAGCCACTGATCGACGTGGATCGCCAGGCCGCGGCGCAGTGCGTTGCTGCCCACGCGGCCACAACGCCCCAGGTCACGATCGAACCGCTCCGAGGGAAGCATCGGCGCGTCCGGGTTGTCCCAGTCCTGACCGTACTGGTGGCGGACCTCGGCCAGCCACCAGTCGATCAGCTGGTCCGCGCCGTTGATCGCCGGCACCAGCCGCGGCTTGTGCCCGCGCCCCCGGCTGCCCTTGCCGAACCGGACGTGGAGCTTGCCGAACTCGCCCAGATCGGGACGCCAGTCGCGGATGTCGAGCATGACGGTCTCGTTGATCCGCAGCCCCAGCCGACGCCACAGCGAGGCGGCGAAGTAGTCGCGGGCCGCGGGCAAGTACTTGCGGGCCTGCGGGATCGAGCCGCGCCACGCGGTGAACAGCGAGTCGATCTCCTCATCCGAGGGCGGGACGCGGACCTTGGCCAGCGACGCCCCCGACTGGCGGTTGAACTCGTCGATCGGCTGCTCGACCAGCACGCCGGTCGCACGGCGGATCGTGCCCTCGTAGCGGGCCAGCACGAACTCGTAGAACAGCGACAAGGTCCCGGCCTTGCCGGCCCTGGTGGCCACGCTGTGGCCCAGCCGGCGCTGATCAGCCAGGAATGCGTCAGCGTCCGCGCAGGTCGCCTCCCACAGCGGCTTGGTCAGCGATCGGGCGAACTCGATCACCACCGAGCGGGTCGCTCGAATGTGCCCGTCACTCAGGCCGGCCGCCGACATCGCCAGCGCGTACTGGTCCACGAGCTCCTGCTCGAAGTCCTCGGCCGCCTGCGCACTCGACAGCACCAGATCCCCGGCACTGCCACCAGGCAGCGCCACCAGACCCATCAGATACCGACTTCACAGGAGCCGAGCATGCGTCGATGCTACACCGAAACCGTCAGTCACAGTGACGACCAATCACTTCAAGTCCAAGGAGGCAGGGAACCCACGTCACCTGCACAAACGCGGATCCAGACCTCCAATGCCGCCGATCGAACCTAAGCGCCTAGAGACAGCGGCCCCGGCTGCACACCTGACCTCCGAGACAGGAGGCATCCGATGAGAGTCCAGACCCGCGATCTCGCGGCCCGCGAGGAGAAACTCGAGGCCCTCCAACAGAAGCTGACGGAGTCGGTTGGCGCTCTGGTCACCGGCGACGACTGGAAGCGCGCACTGGAGTTCGCGGCGAAGTTCCGCTCGCGGTCGTTCAACAATACGTTGCTGATCTACGTCCAGCATTACGCCGCGTTCCAGCAGGGCCGCGTGCCGGAGCCGATGCCGACGTACGTCGCCGGCTTCCGCCAGTGGATGAGCCTCAACCGCGCCGCAATGAAGGGACAGTCCGGGTACGCGATTCTCGCCCCGGTCACCGCCAGATTCGCGTCGCCGAATCCCGCGGACCCGGACTCCTGGCACCGACTTGGCCGCGGCGAGACGCCCGGCTTCGGAGAGGCCGTCCGTTCGAAGCTGATCGGTCTGAAGCCGGCCTACGTCTGGGATATCTCGCAGACCGACGGCGAGCCCATCCCCGAGCCACCTCGCCCAGCGCTGCTCCAGGGTCGGGCACCCGATGGCCTGTGGGACGGACTCGCGGACCAGATCACTGCGCACGGCTTTGGGCTGAGGCTGGTGTCGCACGCGAAGTCGATCGGTGGCGCGAACGGGCTGACCGACTACATGACTCGCGAGGTGTCGGTGCGGATGGATATGGACGATGCCGCCCAGGTGAAGACCCTCGCCCACGACCTATTGACCGCACCAACTGGAGTGTCCTGAGCCGTCCCCGGGCGACCAGTGCGGCACGACTCGCCGGTCGATGGGGATGTCCGCCGTTCCCGAGGCTTTGCGTGCTGCCGTTCGTCGCGACGACGAGCGGAAGGACATCTGGGATGGAGCGTGACGTGACGGCTTTGGTCGTCCCGACCATCGGCGCCGTGGCCAGCATCGACGCGGCGCCGGGCACGGTGCTGCTGGATGCGACGGGCGAGCCGGTCGAAGAGGTCAGCGAGTTCTTCGCCACGATGGTGGCCTGCGGCGCGAGCTTCAGTTCGCTGCGGTCCTATGGCCTGGCGCTGCTGCTTTGGTGGCGGTTCCTGGCTGTCATCGAGGTGCCTTGGCAGCGCGCGGGCCGGATCGAGGCACGCGACTTCGTGTTGTGGATGCGGCTGGTGGGCCCAGCAGGCCGGCCGGGCGGGTACGCGCCGGCGACGATCAACCACGCCCTCGCGGTGGTCAAGATGTTCTACGCCGACCGGACCCGCGCCGGCGACGGGCCACTGGTCAACCCGGTCCCCGACGCCGTCCATCGAGCCGGACGGAGGTCCCAAGCGCATCACAATCCGATGCAGCCCTTCGCGCCAGGACCGCGGGCGCCACTGCGGCAGAAGATGCCTGAGCGGATTCCTCGCCACCTGCCCGACGGGCTCTTCGACGAGCTGTTCGCTACGTTGCGCTCGGACCGGGACCGTGCCCTGCTGGCGTTCTACGTCTCGACCGGTGCCCGCGCCTCTGAACTCCTCGGCGTCACCGTGGACCTCGTGAATCCCGGCGACCAGCGCATCGGCGTACGTCGGAAGGGCTCGGGCCGGTTGCAGTGGCTACCCGCCTCCGCGGATGCGTTCGTGTGGCTTCGGCTCTACGAGCAGCAGACCGAGCGTCCGGCCGGCGAGCAGGCGTTGTGGCTGACCCGGCGACGTCCGGTGCGCCCGCTGACCTACTCGGCAGCCCGGCGAATGCTGCAACGGGCGAACGAGTCGCTGGGCACGGCCTGGACGCTGCACGACCTGAGGCACACCGCCGCTCAGCGGATGGTCGACGACCCCGCCATGTCGTTGACCGATGTGCAGTGGGTGCTGGGCCACGCCCACATCACCACGACCCAGCTCTATCTGCGTCCGCGGGAGGAAGAGGTCGTCGCCCGGGTGCTGGCCCATCACCGCGACCGGGTTGAACGGCCGTCCACACCACCACCGCCTGTGGACACGGCGGGATACTCCGCCGAGGTGCTGGCGGTGCTGTTCGGCGGGACACGGCCATGAGCGACCACATCGACCCGGTCGCCCACCTTCAGAAGGCCGCGCGCCCGTCGCGCAACGTGCCCGCCAACAACGGTGGCCTACGCCCCAAGGCGCCGACCCCGACGCTTCCGACGCCGGCGATCGCCCGGCCGACAGTGTGGGCCGCCTCCCAGATGAGCTATGAGGAGTTGCTCGCCGCGGTCCGCGACCTGGAATCCGCGAACGGCACCACGTTGTCGAAGCAGATCCGCAGCCAGGTGTTGTTCGCGGAAACCCTCCTCGGTTGGCTGCTGAGGTTCCCCGGGGAGTCGTGGCAGCAACGGTGGCATGCCTCCGGTGCGGACGCAGCCGGAAGGGACTGGACCGCGTTGGCCGCCGAGCCCGACAGACACGGGCACCTTGTCGCTGCTGCGGGCAGGCTCCTGCTGCTGGACGTGATCCGTCCCGACTACTCCTGGCTCTACGCGACCCAGGCCACACCCAGACTCTACGAACGGCTCCGGACGCTGCGTGATCCCGCGGGGTTCGCCGACATGGAGCGTCTTTGCGACGCGGATGCGCGGATGCTGCCGAGCGACCGGCGCCAGGCGTTGAACCAGCTCACCAGGATGCTGGTCCACAACGGCGGCACGTTGGGCGACATCACCCTGCCGGACTGCATCGAGGCCCACCGTGCGCAAGACGGCTACCGTGGCCGGTCTCACCCCCGCTGGTACACGCTGCTCCGGGAGGCCGCGATCCTGCCGGCCGACAGCCCGCCGACCATCTTCGCCGCGTCACGGCGAGGGCAGTTGACGATCGAGGAGATGGTCGACCGCTACGACGTCGTGTGCCGTCCGGTCAGAGACCTGTTCGTCGCCTACCTCTACGAACGCCGTGCCGCGATGGACTACAACTCCATCCGCTACCTCGCGGCCAAGCTCGTCCTCTTGTTCTGGCGCGACCTGGAGATCCACGAGCCCGGCATCGAGTCCCTGCACCTGACCGACGAGGTCGCGCGTCGCTGGAAGACCAGGCTCAGCGGCCCGGTGCTGTACGGCAGCAACCGCGTCGGGAAGAAGCGCGAGGACCCCTACACGATCCTCATGGCCGTCCGTGCTTTCTACGCCGACCTCTCCCACTGGGCGCTGGAGGACCCCGCCCGATGGGCCACCTGGGCCGCACCCTCCCCGGTCAACTCCCGCGACCTGGCCGGCATGACCAAGATGCTCAAGCAGTCGCGGTCGCGCACCCACCAGCGCATCCGGGAACTCGCGCCCCTACTTCCACGGCTCGTCGACGCAGCCAGCGACACCCGAGCGGCAGCCAAGGAACTGCTCGATGCCGCCGCAGCGACCCCGCCCGGCCAGTCGTTCACCCAGGATGGTCACACGCTACGACGAGCGACCCTGAGCGACGACGGGAGCCGCGGCCGGAAGGTCAGTCGTGGCCACGTTTACGTCGACAATCCGGAGTCCGGCGGCACCAGCGACCGGCCGCAGGACAATCGCCGGAACCTAAGCCTTGAGGCCGACCGGGCGTTCTGGACGTGGGCGCTGGTCGAGGTGCTGCGTCACACCGGGGCACGCATCGAGGAAGTCCTCGAGATCACCCACCGTTCCTTCGTGTCTTACCGGCTGCCCTCGACTGGTGAGGTGATCCCGATGCTGCAGATCACCCCGTCCAAGACCGACAAGGAGCGGCTCTTGGTCATCGGCCCCGAGCTCGCAGTGGCGTTCGCCGAGATCATCTCCCACGTCCGCGGCGACAACGAGCAGCTGCCGCTGGTCAGCCGCTACGACAGCGCCGAACGCGTGCACAGCCCCGAGCTTCCGTACTTGTTTCAACGGCCCTATGGGATAGGCAGGACCGCGATGAGCTCCTCCTACGTCATCAAGCTGCTCGACGAGCTGGTCACCACCGCGAAGATCACCAACAACGGCGGCACACCGGCCAAGTTCAGCCCCCACGACTTCCGAAGGATCTTCGCCACCGAGGCCGTAGCGTCCGGCCTGCCCGTGCACATCACCGCCAAGATCCTGGGCCACGACTCGATCGCGACGACCCAGACCTATGCGGCGGTCTACGACCAGGACGTGATCGAGCACCACCGTGCCTACATCGCTCGCCGGCGAGCACTGCGGCCGTCTCAGGAGTACCGCGAACCCACCGACAGCGAGTGGGACGAGTTCCTCGGCCACTTCGCCCAACGCAAACTCGAACTCGGCACCTGCGGGCGTGCCTACGGCACCGGCTGCCAACACGAACACGCCTGCATCCGCTGCCCCATGCTCCGTCCCGACCCCGCCCAGCACCAACGGCTCCAGCAGATCATCGACAGCCTCGACGGCCGGATCGCCGAGGCCAGCAATCGGGGCTGGCTCGGCGAGGTCGACGGCCTGCGAACCAGCCGCGCCGCCGCCGAACAGAAACTCACCCAGATGCAGCGCACCGCCACCAACCTCGGCCTGCCCACCGTCCGGAGCCGACTCGACCCGTCGCCGGATGCGTAAGGCGAAGCTCTCTCGCCGTCAGGCCACGAACAGGCCGCGGAGACCCGGGGTGGGTGTCGCCCCATGACCGCCGTTCTAGCCGACGACGCGAAGTCCATCGCGGTTGCGCTCGTTGCCGCGTGGCGATCGCTCCGAGGCCCAGTCGTCGATCGGCTGAGGCGGCGCATGAAGCTGCGGGAGAGTCTCGAACTCCGCGCGATGGGATCCATTGTCAACCCCGGAACCAGCCGAGGGTGACACGCGTCACACTGGTGTAGAGTCGCTATCGATCGGCCAAGAGCGAATCCGATGGCGTCGGTCGAAGCGTCGTTGCGAGGGAGGGTCCGCCAGTACGGTCATTGAGAATGCGTAGTCTCTGTCTCGGCTCGGCAGCCGTTGTCTGCCTAGGATTTCTCGTCGTTGCTCCAGCCATGGCTGACGAGTGGGGTTCCCAAGACGGCAACACTGGTGCGCACCCCGATGAGGATCCGCACTCGTATTGTCTGGGGAGTTCCGTGTCTGCTGACCTCGAGGAGAACATCGACGCCGCAGCATGGAACGCACTTGATCCCACGCAGGTTAACGTCAATTACAGTTCGACCTGCCAGTTGACGGGCGCGGGCGAGACGGATGTGGTGTGGACTCAGGGGAATATCGCATCTGGGGCACTCGCGTGGACCGACTGCGACGACTACGAAAGCGACCCTCCGACAAATCAGTGCGACCAGAATTACGTCCGCGTCGACTTGGCAACGGTCAATCAAGGGGTGGACGACGAGATCGATCAGACCATAACAACGTGCCATGAGTTCGGGCACACCGCAGGCCTGTCGCACGGTTCGACCCAGGACGACTGCATGGAGAACGTGTCAACCTCCAATCCACCAAACGCGCTCAAGTGGCGTCGCTATAGCGCTCACCACATCGATGACCACATCAACCCGTGGTTCTGATCTAACGAGAAGGGACGGTTGACATGGCAAAGCGATGGTTCGCCGCGACGCTGAGTATTGCCGTGCTCTTCGGGGTAGGGGCATGCTCGAACGAGAAGACTCAAGCCACTTCACAGGCGAACTCGCCGGTGGCGGACTCGGAACGCGCAGATCCTTCTGCTGCTCTGGTCGCGCATCTACGCGACACGTCCTCGGCTCGGTACGAGCCGTTCGAAACACCGAAGGACATGCTTTCTGACGCTGACGTCGCGATCATGGGTGAGGTGGTCTCCGTAGAGCTCGCGATGATCAGAAACGAGTTCGACGGCCAAGGCGGAGTTGTTGTAGGAGTCCGACCTCTAGAGGTTTGGAAGGAACCCAAAGGCGAGCCGGCCGAGTTGACGTACTTCGTGGTACGCCGCGCAAAGAACGTCGGGGTCGAACCCTTCCGCGCAGGACTTCCCGTTGGCCATAACGTCGCGATCTTCGGATACACGTCCGATGTTCAGTTCATAGAAGGCGATCCTGGCCAGCCCATCCTTGAACCGGCACCTCAGGGTCTGTTCATCGAGACCGACGCCGGGTTGGCGAACGTGTACGCCCCCGGCGACGACGGCTGGCCAGAGATCAAGACGATGAAGGATCTTGCCGCCTCGATTCAATAGTGTCTGGGAACTGCTGCGTCGACATGCGAGATGGGAGTTATTAGGCGTAGTGCGGATGGACCCCCGCGTGCGGAACTTGCAGCAGGACGCACGCTGCGATCGGTCGGACAAGAGACGCCCAGCCCGAGATAGGATCTCGATGCGAGATCCAACCATCCAGTGCGGGTTAGCACGTCTGGGGCCGCCCGGCACACCTGAGTGACGTGATAGGCCGCGATGAGCCAGCCGGTTCGCTTTGGTGCAGAAAAGAACTCGGCCACGTCATGCTCCACGGGCCCGACAACGCCGATGCCGCGCTGCACCGCGGAATCGCGGAGGTTGAGGCCGAGTCCGTTGCCGTCATGGTCGGCGCAGCCCACGGTCTTGCAACCGACGACTACACGATTCCGTACGTCGCCTCATGGGCGAGCAGCGTTCCCGGCAAGACGCCCGTGGAGGTCGTCCAGTCGACCGCCGAACGCGTGCGCGGCGCCGCGGTCACGATCCTCGACAAACTCGACACCCCGAAGGTCGGAGACGGCAACCCGCCGGGGCTCGACCGGGAGGCGCTTGCAGCGGGTCGCGCCACCGCACCTGTGCAGACGGCTGCCCAGCGACAAGTGGAGCCGGTCGGACTATGAGCATGCTCAACCCTGCCGCGCCCTATCGCCGGGACGATCGCTCGACTCTGCGGGTGCCAGTCGTGATGCCGTTAGTCGAGGTCGTCGTCGACGCGGACGGACTTCTGACCGTCACACTCGATCGAGAGCCCTACTCGGCAGACGGGGCCCTGCGACGCAAGGACCTACGGCGCACTCTTGTCGATATTGCCTCCGACCTTGCGACGCCGATCCGAGTCGAGGTGCGTGAGGCAGACGACTCCACGTTCACCGACATCATCACCCCCAAGCAACGCGATGCTGAGCCTGCGCCCGCCGCCCGTCGTGTGCTCGCCTCTCCATTCGGCATCTCTGGCGATGGGTTCACGGCCGGCGAGGAGGTGGAGGTCTGCGTCGTCGTCGCGCGGCAGGTGGCTGCGGACGACGGCAGCACGCAGCTGCGCCTGCCACCTGCTTTGCTTGCCTGCCACCCGGACGTCGTCCTCGTTGGTCGAACCTCGGGTGCGGTCGCGCTCAGTGGCGGTGCGGCGTGAATCCGCGCGGACAGGGCGTGGACGGAGACCTGGTCAACCTGGGGCTCATCGTCATCGCCGCTGTCGGGTCCATCGCCGCGGTCCTGCGGCTGGCCGGGTCGGCGGCGGCATGGCTGTTCGGGGCGTCCCAGCCGAGCGGCGGCTGGGAGTCCGGATTCCGTGTGCTGAGCCACCCGGGCGACCCTGCATCCTCCCTCGGCAGCGCGGGTCTCTCACCATGGGCCTACTGGTTGGTGCTGATTCTGATGGTCGCCGTGGCCGTCGCCCTCGCACTCGTGGTGTGGCGCCGCATCGGATCCGTGAAACACAAGACTTCGCACGACCCGTGTCGCCTTGCTGGAGTCGCCACCGGGCGCGACGTACGAGCCGTCGCGTCCCGCCGAGCACTCCTGTCGCGCGGCAGGACGCTCCGCCCATCGATGGTTGCCCCGATGCCCACCGACGTCGGCTACCTACTGGGCCGCTCACATGGCCAAGGGGTGTGGGCATCGGTCGAGGACTCGATCCTGCTGCTCGGCCCACCCCGCTCAGGGAAGGGCCTGCACGTCGTGATCAACGCGATCCTCGACGCGCCTGGGGCGGTGATCACCACCGCGACGCGACCCGACAACATCGCCGCGACGCTCACTGCGCGGCAGGCCCGCGGTCCAGTGGCCGTGTTCGATCCACAACGCCTCGCAGACGGGCTTCCCGCAGGCCTTCGCTGGTCGCCCGTCCGTGGATGCGAGGACCCGCTAACAGCGATGATCCGCGCTACCGGGCTCGCCTCCGCCACCGGACTCTCGAACGGAGGCGTCGAGTCGGGCGGCTTCTGGGAAGGCAAGACTCGCACCGCCCTCCAATCGCTCCTTCACGCCGCGGCGCTCGACAATCGGTCCCCTCGCGAGCTGTTCGGTTGGACCCTCTCACCATCAGCCGCAGCGGACGCGGTTGCCATTCTGTCGAGCAACCCGAAGGCCGCGCCGGGATGGGCCGGCTCGTTGGAGTCGATGATCCATTCAGATCCACGCACCCGAGATTCAATCTGGATGGGAGTCTCGCTGGCCCTGTCGTGCCTTGCCGATCCCCGCGTCCTCGACGCCGTCTCTCCGCGGCCGGGCGAGCACTTCGACCCCGGCGACTTCCTCACCGGCAACGGCACCCTCTACCTGCTCGCAACCGGCGCAGGCGCGGGCGCCTCATGGTCCTTGGTCGCCGCGCTCATCGAGGATCTCGTCGAGACTGCACGCCACCTGGCCGCAACTTCGCCCGGCGCGCGGCTCGACCCGCCGCTCCTGCTCGCGCTGGATGAGATTGGCAATCTCTCGCCCCTGCCTTCGCTGCCGGTCCTCATGGCCGAAGGCGGCGGTACCGGGATCACGACGATGCCGGTCTTGCAGTCGCTGTCGCAGGCCCGCGACAAGTGGGGCGACCACGCGGCCGGCGCGATCTGGGACGCCTCCATCGTCAAAGTTATCCTCGGCGGCAGCTCCTCAGCGCGTGATCTTCAGGACCTGTCCGCACTCATTGGCGAGCGTGACGAACGCACGGACACCATCTCCGTCGGCGACTACGGCTCCCGCTCGCTGCAGCGGTCCACACGGCGCGTGCCGGTCATGCCACCTGAGACGATCCGGACGCTGCCGTTCGGCACTGCGCTAGTGCTGCTCCGCAGTGCCCCGCCGTTGGTCACCGACCTGCGCCCCTGGACGGCACGCAAGGAGGCAGCGCAACTCAGCGCGGAGCGGGCATCGGTCGAGGCCTCGCTCCGGCGCCGCTGACAGGCCCATCAGGATTGGCTGTACAGAACCCAAAGGGCCTCGGCATTCGATTCCGCCTCAGCTAGCGCTGCGGTCAGTCGTTCCACCTCCGCCGTCGCGGCTTCGACACGTTCCCGCTGCTTTCGAATGCCAGCGGAGGTCGATTCAGGCTTCATCCTGGCCATGCGCGCGTCGTCCTGCTCCGCCTCGGCCTCCCACAGTGCCTCCTCCAACTCCGAGACGGAATCACTGACCTCGCTCCATCGCTCGAAGGCTGCCTGCTTCGCCTCACGCTTCTCAGCGTCGACGCGAGCCTTCTCCACGAGCCACTGCGACTTCGGCATCGCCTTCAGCACGTCGTCACGGTGCCGCTGAAGCTCCCTCGCTTTGTCCTCCACCTGCGCGTGACCCTTGGTTGCCTCAACTGCGACCTCGGTCCATCGCTTTGCAACCGCGTTCGCACCGCGCCGCGTGTAGCGATTGCCCGACGAGTTCGGGTCCCACTGGAGGTAGTAGTTACTCCCGATCGGCCGGGACACCAGAGACTGCAGCGGATGCCGCTTGGCGTCGAACAGGTTGACCGTGTCCAACATCCCTGTGCGCAGGCTGTGCTCGCTTGGCGTCGGGCCGGCCCAATGCCCAGAACGGTGGCCGAACGCGATGACAGCGTCTCGAACCGAAACTCCAGGAAAGATCCCGTCGATCCAAGCGCCGTCAGGGCTCTCGCGAACAGCAGACGCGAACCCCCTGAATGCGCCGAATGGGTTGTCTGGGTGGGCATCGCACAAGACGACTTTGCTCCGTTGCCCACTCAAGAGCAGCGCTGGCGCCTCGACGATGTAGAAGACGTTTCCAGGACCTCGCTGACTCTCAGCACCATGCTTCGCGCTCTGGAGATCGGTGTAGAGAGTCGCGTTCCGCAGATAGTGGCGAACCCAAGTGCTGTGCCACGCGTTCCGCCCTCTGATCAGTAGCACGACGCTGCCCGCCTGCACGTCGACGAGCAGGTCCTCGTCATACGGCTGTGGCTCTGTTGGCCACCGGAGTTCGGGAATCTTCATGCGAATCGTGAGAACCCTATTGGCCACCTCCGACATGCGACAGGAGTTCGGCCAGGCGGCGCCGGCAAGAGCCGCACACCTGACTCCTGAGAGCGGCAGCCAGCCGAGGCGTCGCACGACATCAGGAGTCAACATGACGATTCCCATCCAGATGAGCCTGCACGGGTTCATCGCCACCGCGCCGCAGCTCAACTTCACCGGCAACGGCGCGGCGCGCTTCTACGCCCGCGTCGGGGTCGAGCACTACCGAAAGGAGACCGACGGCAGCTTCACGAAGCTGGACTCGACCTTCCACGACATGGTCGCCTACGCCAAGACGGCCGAGCGTGCCTACGCCAAGTTCAAGGTCGGCGACAACTTCGTCGCGTCGGGCTACATCAGCGAGTACGAGGCCGATCGCAACGGCCAGGCCGAGGCCCGCGAGGAGTTCGTCGCCCGGCGGATCGGGCACGACCTCGCCCGCACGAAGTATGACGTCGACCGGATCCCCTCGCGCCAGCTCGACCCGCCGAGCGCGGACCTGACGGCGGCCAAGGAGCCGGCCAAGGTCGTCGGTCTCTGAGGCCGTGCGATGACCGCCGACATCGACCAGGCCCAGCTCGCGTTCATGGAGCCTGACGACTACGTCGTCGGTGGCGACCACCCGAGCGGCAGCCCCGTCCCTCCCGGGGCTGCCGGCTCGGACGACGAGCCACCACGCCCGATCAACTGGAACCTCCTGACCGCCGAGGAGGCCGAGGCCGAGTGGCTCGACCTCAACGCATGGGTGAACTGGCTGCGGGCGACGTACGGACTTCCGCCGACTGTGGTCCCGCCGTACTGGCATCGCCACGACGAACTGGTCTGGGAGCTCTCGGCCCTGCACACGCATTGGCTCAACGCCTACGACCAGGAGGGCAGTCCTTCGGCGCCGTTGGCGTGGCACCGCGACTTCGCTGATGCCCGGAACCGGCTGCGCGAGTGGGTCTCGACATCGGGCACGAAGCTCGACCGCGACCGGCCCACACGGCTCACGACATGGCCCGGCGAAGAGCCGACCGAGTCCGGCAGCGAGATCGAGATCGAAGACCGCGACGCCGACTTCATCGCCTACGTCCTCGAAGACGTTGCCGCTCGACGTCGCATCGAGGAAGACGCTCGGCTGCTCGTCCGAGCGTCCTGACTCTCCTCGGCCCCGCCTGTCCACCGAGTTGTCCACAGCTCGCACAACCGGATCGCCGCCATCCCACCACCCGGCCAGACGGTGGAAGGCGATCCACTCCACGAAAGGACCTGGCATGTTGCTCGCCCACGCGGTCACTCTCGCCGAGGCGCGGTCATACCTCGCGGCCCTCGCCGATCGAGCATTGACCTTCGACGCCTCGGTCGAGTACGAGCGCGTCCTGCTCCAACTCGACTTCCTCCACGGGGACTTCATCCCCGGCATCTCGCGCGTCCCGGCATACAGCCGCGACGTCCTGTTCGACGTCGCGTATGCCGCCATCGAAGAGCTCGGCGAGCACGGGATCGACCTTCTCTCCGTCGAGCTGCTGCTCGACATGCTGGAGGTGGCCTGGGCGAAGGACCTGCCCTGATGTACGGCGAGAACAGCGGCCATCTCCGCGACGCCATGGGCGCGCTCCTACGCGAACACCGCATCCAGCAGCGCCTCGGCGGCAAAGGCACCCACACCGTGCCCGAGACCACCACCCTCGCCGAACGCGAGGAACTCGGCCGGCAGATCCGCCGTTACCGCGAATGCGTGCTGACCTGGAGCCTTCAGGCCGTCCGCGCCGCCAACCCGCGCGCCGACCTCGGAGGCACCACCGTCCACAGCCGGGGGCCAGCCGAAGAGCTGCGGTTCCGACTCACGGAGGCACTGACGGCGTCGAGTGCCGACCTAGCGCCTGCCGTGGAACTCACCGCCGAACAGCGGTTCGCCACCATCGAGGCCTGGCGACAGGCCGCCCGTGCTGCGGTGCTCGGCGAACACGACTTCCCAGCCGGAGTTCGTTACAGCGACCTGACCGACCAGGAGTGCATGACGGTACTCAAGGACGCCGCCGACGTTGTCCGCGGACTCGTCGCGCTCGACCGCCGCTACTCGAACGTGCCCGGCTGGGAGAAGCTCCACAACCAAGGGTGGCTCGGCCGCGCCGCGGAGACGTGCGCCGCCCACGCCGGATACGACGATCCCGACTACGCCGTCGACCGCCAAGGATGGCAGCCAGCACCCCAACCTCTTGCCGGCCGCGCGATGCCCGGCCTGGCCGGGGTTATGCAGGCGCAGTACAACCTGCTGCTGAGCCTCGACGAGTTGCCCGACGCCCGTAGCCTCCGCGTCGTCCTCGACGCCCAGCGCGTAGTCACACACGAAGTCGCACTCCGCCTCGGCGAGGCCGTGCCCGACTTGGCTTTGAAGTGCGCAACCCGCAAGGAGACCTACATCAAGCTCGTGCGGGAAACGCGCGACCTCGGTGGCCTCCTTGGCCGAAGCAACGCGGCCGGCCATGGTTCCATCGCCGCGAGCCGCGCGCAGAAGCTCGGCCGCGAACCGCTGGCCGACGCCAAGCCGTTGCGTCAACTCGATCGCCTCTTCACCCGCATCGATCAACGCGTCTGCGCCGCGATCGAGCACGGAGTTCGAGAACGGCTCTACTTCGTCCGCCTACCGATCGCGCGCCTCGACGACCTATCCGAGGGCCTCGTCAAGGGACGGCGACAGCGCTACATGCCGATCACGTCGCCCGTCCAGTCCGACCTCATCGCGATCGCCCGCAACGAACTGCGCCCAGAGCCGATCCAGCTGACTGCACCAATCACCGCCGCCAAGAGTCGCGCCGACTTCGAGGCCGCGATCAATCATCGACCCGGCGACGCCGGACCCCCGCTTGCGTTGTGAGAAGGCGACGCCGGCTTGCTTCAGGCATCGTCGCTCCGCCTCCTTGGACCGAGCGACTCCAGGATCTCGGCGGTCACCGGGTTCACCTTCTCGTCCGGCTCGATGTAGTGCTCTTTGGTGATCTTGGACGACGTGTGTCCGAGCATCTCGGCCGCGAGGTCCGGGCCGCTTGCACGATCGATGAACGTTGCGACGGTCCGGCGGAACGAGTGCGGAGTGACTCCTTCGATGCCTGCCTCAGCCATGACGCTGCGGAGCCGCCGGCGCACGTTGTTTGTTGTCAGCGGCGTCCCGTTGCGGGTCACGAAGAGCAGATGCTCTGGCTCGTCCTTCGCCACCGCGACAAGCCGTTGCCGAAGCACTTCCGCGGTGAAGCTCGGCACCGCCACCGTCCGGGTCGACTTCGTCGTCTTTGGGTGGGGCTGTCGGTGGGTGGGCTTCCCGGACGGGGAGACGATCGTTCCGCAAATACGCACGGTGGCCGGAGAGACCGTCACATCCACATCGCACCGCCGGATCGCGAGCACCTCGCCGATGCGCGCGGAGGTTCCGAGCATGACTTCGATGATCTGTTCCAACTGCCCGTCCGGCGGAGGTCCAGGGGTACCGGGTGCACGACGCCAGCCTCGGACGGCCTCCCGGATGGCGTCGACCTGCTTGGCCGTGAGCGCCATCGCCAGAGACGGCGGCTTCTTGAGCCGGGTCGTGTCGCGCACCGGGTTCTTCGCTATCGCGTCGTACCGGACAGCCAGCCCGAAGGCGAGGCTGAGCACTGTTCGCGCCTGCTTGGCCATGCTGTAGCTCTTCGTGGTCGCCAAGGTCTTGATGAACTGGTCGACCTTGCGAACGGTGATCTCTCGGAGGACGTAGTGCTCGAAGGCCGGCACGACGAGCAGGCGCATGTTGCGCTCGTACAGGGCCCGCGTGCTCGGCGCGAGCTTGCCCTCCAGATCGAGGTCGTCCAGCCAGACCTCGACGAGGTTGGCGAACGACGTGTCGCCAGTGAGCTCTCCGGTGGCGACGTGACTCGGTCGCTGAGCAAGCACCTGCTTCAGGTTTCGCTCGGCTTCCTTGTTGGACGCGCCGGTGGCAGAGACGCGGCGGAGCCGACCGTCGTCGTCGCGGTACCGAGTGCGCGCTTGCACCCGACCTCCTGCGACCTTGACATACGTGATGTCGCCGAAGGTGCCGATCGGCGTGCGCGGCCTACCCATGGCACGTCACCGCCCGTCGGGCGTACATCCGGGCTCGGTCTCGCGATTGGTCCGGAGCCATTCGTGGACGTCGGTCACGAAGTAGCGGATCTGCCGTCCGATATGGACCGCGCAGGGTCCCTTGCCCGCCAGGCGCCAGTCGTACAGCGTCCTCACCGGCACGTGGAGGTACTCGGAGAGTTCCTCGATGCTCATCAGCGGCTCCAGGCCGCTCAAGGTGGATGTTGTGCTGTCCATGCCAAGCAGGTGTGCTGGCCGAACCGCTCGACTCCGCACAGGGCGGGGCGACTCCGCACCCGCCGTCCACTAGGGGCCCGAGGGCCGTTCGTGGACCGGGTTTCTGGACACTTTTTGGACATCTGATCAAGTTCGTAAACGCTTTCAGGCTCGGAATCCGTAGATTCCGAGCCTGAAATTCGTAGCGGGGGCAGGATTTGAACCTGCGACCTCTGGACTCAGAGTGCGATGACGACTGCCCTTCGTCGCCCCTTGCTGGCTCTTGACCGGTTGCGCGCTGACCTGCGCAAACGCTCGCGCAGCGGTGGCCACAATGCCCGCGGGTCTTGATCCGATTCACTCCCGCTAGCCCCTCTGCGACCCCGATTTCGGGGCATAAACGCGGCGTGGCTCGAATCTCATCCGCGGGCCTCACATCAGGTCAACTAGAACCAACAACCCTCCGATGCCGCCCCGAGTGCCCTTGAGAGGAGAGTCCCCTGTGGTGGTGGGGTTTGAGGTCCAACGGCGGGGCTGCGTGACGTAGGCGG
>NZ_JBHSKD010000001.1:0-16244 GCF_042657275.1 Nocardioides taihuensis | reverse complement strand
CGGTCTACAGGGGAGGTGTCGTCCTACGCGCCATCACCATCTGGCTTCGCGAATAGGGAGACGCACCCTAACAGCTGTCCGGCATCGTGACCGTGCGACACACCGATGATCGGCTGCCGGCCCGGCCCTAGATTGAGCCGCATGACCGACTCCCTTGATGTCGCCCTCGGCGACGCCACGCGTCGCTACCGCGAACGCAACCCGAAGAGCGCGCGGCTCGCGCGTGCGGCGACCGAGGTGATGCCCGGCGGCAACACCAGGTCCGTGCTGCACACGGAGCCGTTCGGCATACGCGTCGATGGTGCCGAGGGAGCCGTGCTCACCACGGTCGATGGCGACCAGGTCGTTGACCTGCTCGGCGACTACTCGGCTGGTCTGCTGGGCCGTCGGCCCGAGGTGGCGGAGGCGGTGCGCGGGGTGCTTGACCGGGGGTGGGGGTACGGCGCGATGGGGGAGCCCGAGACGGCGTTCGCCCGGGCGCTGGTCGAGCGGTTTGTCTCGGTCGACCAAGTGCGCTTCACCAACTCGGGCAGCGAGGCGGACCTGATGGCGGTACTCACCGCCCGCCATGTCAGCGGGCGTGACCGGGTCGTCGTCTTCGACGGCGCCTACCACGGCGGTCCGATGACCTTCCTGCCCGGCAGTGCGCCGCTGCGGGTGCCGTTTGACTTCGCGGTCTTGCCTTACAACGACACCGCCGCCGTCGAGGCCGAGTTCACCAGTTGCGGCGACGAGATCGCCTGCGTCCTGGTCGAGCCGATGCTCGGCGCGGGTGGCTGCATCCCTGCCTCGCCGGCTTTCCTCTCGGCTCTTCGCTCACTCACCCGCGCACACGGCTCTCTTCTCGTCATGGACGAGGTGATGACGTCCCGGCTGGCCGTCGGCGGGGCGCAGCAGGTGTACGGCATCCACGCCGACCTGACGGTGCTGGGCAAGTACTTCGGCGGTGGCCTTTCCTTCGGGGCCTTCGGCGGGTCCCGGCACGTGATGGCCGCGTTCGATCCAGCCCAGGGTGGTCTCACCCATGGGGGCACCTTCAACAACAACGCCTTCACGATGGCCGTCGGTTCCGCGGTCACCGAGCTGCTCGACGCCGACACGCTCAAGCGGCTCAACGAACGCGGGGACCGGCTCAGGGACCAGCTGGCCCAGGCGATGGCCCCGGTTGGATTCTGCGTGACGGGCGTCGGCTCCATGATGACGATTCGCCCCGCTCCGGGACCCGTAGAGCGGTGGTCCGACATCGCGGGTGTCGATCCCCGCTGGCGCCGCCTGCTCTTCCACGACCTGCTCGCCCGGGGCTACTACATAGCAGAGCGCGGCTACCTGGCCCTCAGCCTTGCCCTCACCGAGCAGCACCTCGACGGATTCATCGCTGCAGCGCGGGCCTTCGCCGAAGAACACGCCGACCTCGTCGCTTCGAGGCCCAGGTAGAAGGGCTCGGAACCCGTCGGGTTCGTCTCCCACGACCCGGTGAGCCGCCTGCCGAGTAGCCTGGACAGTGAAGCTGCCCGAGGCCGTGACCCAGCCGCGTCTTCGCCGAATGAGTTCCTCAGGCAAACGGTTCAGGACCGGACGGGCGGCAAGGGCGCGCAGTTGCGGCTGGAATGACGCAACCTCCCTGGTGCGCGGAGTGCGGCATAGCGGATGTCCGCCAAGAACGTGGTCAGCGGCCGGATCCTAATGGACCCCTGGCCCTCATGGTTGACCAAGATTGCTTGGTCGACTAGCGTTTCACCTACACAACTGAAGACCATTCGCCGCTTGAATAACAGCGGGAGAGTCCTCGCTTTACACGAGCGAGGCGCCGAAGGAGCAACTCTCCCCGAGAATCTCTCAGGCCCCGTTACCGCTGTTGTGAGGCGAACTCTGGAAAGTCAGGACTTGTGTCCTGCACCCACGGTGCAAACCGCCCACTCGGCGGTGAAGCTCTCAGGTTTCCGATGACAGAGCGGGGAGGCCACTCATGAGGTGTCGCGTCAGCGACACCACGATCAGGAGCCTCCCGCTATGGCATTATTCAATGCAGAATCCTGCGACCGCGGTTTCGCTGGCCGTCATATTGGTATCGACGCCGACGGTCGCGCCAAGATGCTCGCCCAGATCGGATTTGCCGATCTGGAAAGCCTGGTGGACGCGGCCGTCCCACGAGGAATCCGCACCACCACCGGTCTTCGGCTTCCTGCCCCGGTCACGGAGGCCGAGGCAGCCGAGGAGCTCGCAGCCCTCGCCGGACGCAACGTCGTCTCGGTGCCGATGATCGGTCTCGGTTACCACCCCACGATCACTCCTGCCGTGATCCGACGCAACGTGCTCGAGGACCCGGCCTGGTACACCGCGTACACGCCGTACCAGCCGGAAGTCAGCCAGGGCCGACTCGAGGCGCTGCTGAACTTCCAGACCATGGTGGGCGATCTGACCGGTCTGCCGATGTCGAACGCATCCCTCCTGGACGAGTGCACCGCCGTCGCGGAGGCCGTGATGGTCATGCGCAGGGGATCGGCGTCGAAGTCCAGCAAGGTGCTGGTCGACACCGACACCCTGCCGCAGACCTTCGACGTTCTCCGGACCCGAGCCACGGCGGTAGGAGTGCAGGTCGTCGAGATCGACCCCGACCAGCCGCTGCCGACGGATGACTTCTTCGGTCTGGTGCTCTCCTATCCCGGCGCCTCCGGGGCTGTCCGCGACCACGAGCAGCTCATCCGCGCTGCTCACGACCGCGGCGCTCTGGTCACCGTCGCCGCCGATCTCCTGGCGCTGACGATTCTGCGCCCTCCGGGGGAGTTCGGCGCCGACATCGCGGTCGGATCGACCCAGCGCTTCGGCGTGCCCATGTTCTACGGTGGCCCTCACGCCGGCTTCATCGCGGTGGGTGACGGGTTGCAACGTCACCTGCCCGGCCGTCTGGTCGGAGTCTCTAGGGACAGCGACGGAAGGCCGGCGTACCGCCTGGCCCTGCAGACCCGGGAGCAGCACATCCGGCGTGACAAGGCGACCTCGAACATCTGCACCGCCCAGGTGCTGCTGGCGGTCGTGGCTTCCATGTACGCCGTGTACCACGGCCCCGACGGACTCAGGCGCATCGCCGAGCGCGTCCACGCGCACGCCACCGCGATCGCGAGCGGGCTCCGGGCGACCGGCATCCCGGTCGTGCACGGCGCCTACTTCGACACGCTGCTCGTGCGAGTCCCGGGTCGCGCCGATGAGGTGCTCGCCGCCGCCAACGCCAAGGGGCTGCGGCTGCGACGCGTGGATGCCGACCAGGTGGGCGTCAGCTGCTCGGAGGTCACCACGAGCGCCCACGTGGAACTGGTGCTCGAGGCGTTCGGCTCCCGTGCGGTGGCCGACGGGTCCGAACAGGAGTCCCAGGATCGGGTGCCCTCCTCGCTGCACCGCGACAGCCCGTTCCTCACCCACCCGGTCTTCCACGCCCATCGCTCCGAGACCGAGATGCTGCGCTACCTGCGCCGACTCTCGGCCCGCGACTTCGCGCTCGACCGCGGCATGATCCCGCTGGGCTCGTGCACGATGAAGCTGAACGCGACCACCGAGATGGAGCCGATCAGTCTGCCTGGCTTCGCGAACATGCATCCGTTCGCCCCCGCGGAGGACGCATCCGGCTACGCCGAACTCGTGCGCCAGCTGGAGGCGTGGTTGGCGGAGGTCACGGGCTATGCCGCCGTGTCGATCCAGCCCAACGCCGGCTCGCAGGGGGAGCTGGCCGGTCTGCTGGCCATCAGAGGCTGGCACCGGGATCGGGGCGAGGATCAACGGGACATCTGCTTGATCCCATCCAGCGCGCACGGAACAAATGCGGCGTCCGCTGTCCTGGCCGGCATGCGCGTAGTGGTCGTCGGTTCCCACGACGACGGCACGATCGACCTGGCGGACCTGGAGGAGAAGTGCGTCGAGCACACCGACAACCTGGCCGCGATCATGGTGACCTATCCGTCGACACATGGGGTCTATGAGGAAAGCATCACCCGGCTCTGCGACCTCGTCCACGCGCATGGGGGACAGGTGTACGTCGACGGGGCGAACCTCAACGCCCTGCTCGGTATTGCCAAGCCGGGCGAGTTCGGTGGCGACGTCTCCCACCTGAACCTGCACAAGACCTTCTGCATCCCGCACGGCGGAGGCGGCCCCGGGGTGGGGCCGGTCGCGGTGGCGGAACACCTGGTGCCGTATCTGCCGACCCACCCCCTCCATCCGGAGGCCGCCCGTCGCGCGAGTGATGGGAGCATCAGCGCTGCTCCCTACGGTTCGGCAGGGATCCTTCCCATCCCGTGGGCCTACATCCGGATGATGGGTGGGCCCGGATTGACCGAATGCACCCAGGTCGCCGTGCTCAGCGCCAACTACGTCGCCCAGCGGTTGGCGCCGCACTTCCCGATCCTGTTCACCGGTGCAGGGGGGCTGGTCGCACACGAGTGCATCGTCGACATCCGACCGGTCACCGCGAAGACCGGGGTCACCGTCGAGGATGTCGCCAAGCGCCTGATCGACTACGGCTTCCACGCCCCCACGATGTCCTTCCCGGTTGCGGGAACGCTGATGATCGAGCCGACCGAGTCCGAAAGCCTCGCCGAGCTCGACCGGTTCTGCGACGCGATGATCGCGATCGGCGCCGAGATCGAGCAGGTCGCCGCGGGCACGTGGTCGGTGCAGGACAGTCCGCTGCGCCAGGCGCCGCACACCCTCGCGGATGTCGTCGGTTCATGGGGTCGCTCGTACCCACGGGAGGTCGGCGTGTTCCCGGCCGGCATGGATGCCGACAAGTACTGGCCTCCCGTCGGCCGCATCGAGAACGCCCACGGCGACCGAAACCTGGTCTGCTCGTGCCCGCCGCCCGAAGCATTCGTCGCTGGACCGAATGGAACCCCGTCATGACGTCACGCTCCGTCGCGAAGGCCACGCCGCTGCACGACATTCATCAGCGGCTGGGCGCGACGCTCACGGACTTTGCCGGCTGGTCCATGCCGCTGAAGTACACCTCTGAGGTTGCCGAGCACCACGCGGTCCGGCGTGCGGCTGGCCTGTTCGATCTGTCGCACATGGGTGAGCTCGAGCTGAGCGGCCCCGGGGCCGGAGCCGCACTCGACTACGCCCTGGTCAGCAAGCCGTCGGGGATGCGAGTCGGACAGGCCCGCTACTCCATGCTCGTGTCCGCCGACGGGGGCATCCTCGACGACCTCGTCGTCTATCGACTCGACGAAGACAAGTTCCTGGTGGTGGCCAACGCGGCCAATGTGGCGACCGTGCACGAGGAGCTGGTGACACGAGCCGCCGGCCACACGACCGAGGTTCGCAACGCCTCGGCCGACTGGAGCCTGATCGCGGTCCAGGGCCCCTGCTCGCCGCAGATCGTCGCCGAGGCGACCGGGGATGACGTCTCGGGTCTCACCTACTACTCCGTCGCCCGGGCGAAGATCGGCACGCACGACGTGCTGCTCGCCCGCACCGGGTACACCGGCGAGGACGGTTTCGAGGTCTACTGCGCGGCCGGTGCCGCCGTAGAGATCTGGTCGAGGCTCAGCGACCTGGGCAGTCCGCGAGGGCTGGTCACCGCCGGCCTCGCCTGCCGCGACTCCCTTCGGCTCGAGGCGGGCATGCCGCTGTACGGCCAGGAGCTGACCTCCGACGTCAATCCGTTCGACGTCGGTCTCGGCAGGGTCGTGGTGTTTGACAAGCCCGGCGGCTCTGTCGGCGCCGACGCACTTGCTGCGGCCCGTGACGCCGACCGCACCCGCCGCCTGGTCGGTCTGTCGAGTGTCGGACGGCGCGCGCCGCGGACCGGCCACGCAGTGCTGCGTCCCGGAACCGGTGAGCGGATCGGGACGGTCACCAGCGGCGTTCCGTCGCCGACCCTCGGACATGCGGTCGCCATGGCAATCGTCGACGCGGACGACGTCGAGCCGGGCGCCGCACTGGAGATCGACGTCCGCGGGCGGACCGAGCAGGTCGAAGTAGTCAAGCTGCCGTTCTATCGACGCGATCGCTGATCCGCGTGCGGCAGCACCCCCCCCCCCCCCCGAGCGAACATCCACCAGTCCTAGGAGACCTTCCATGACCATCCCCACCGACCTTCACTACACCGAACAGCACGAGTGGCTCCAGCTCGACGGCGACACCGCGCGCGTCGGCGTGACCGCCTACGCCGCCGACGCCCTCGGCGACGTGGTGTTCATCGAGCTCCCCGACGTCGGCAGCAAGATCTCCGCCGGGGAAACCTGTGGCGAGCTCGAATCGACCAAGTCCGTCAGTGACCTCTTCGCTCCCGCCGACGGCGAGGTGCTCGAGATCAACCAGGCAGTCGTGGACGACCCCGCACTGCTGAACGACGATCCGTTCGAAACCGGATGGCTCTTCGTCATGCGCGTGAAGGGCTCGCCGCAGCTGCTGGACGCCACCGCCTACGCCGAGCTGACCGAAGCCTGAGATGAGCATGCTCGACGAGTCCCTGGCGTCCTACGACCCGGAGGTCCACGCCGCGATCCGTGCGGAGCTGGATCGTCAGCAGTCCACCCTCGAACTCATCGCGAGCGAGAACTTCGCACCCGTCGCGGTCATGGAGGCTCAGGGGTCGGTCCTGACCAACAAGTACGCGGAGGGTTACCCCGGACGGCGCTACTACGGCGGATGCGAGCACGTGGACGTCACCGAGCAGCTCGCCATCTCGCGGGTAAAGGAGCTGTTCGGCGCGGAGCACGCCAACGTCCAGCCACATTCCGGCGCCCAGGCCAACGCCGCCACGATGTCCGCCCTCCTGCAGCCGGGCGACACCATCCTCGGCCTCGACCTGGCACACGGAGGACACCTCACCCACGGCATGCGCCTCAACTTCTCCGGCAGGCTGTACGACGTCGTGGCCTACCACGTCGACGACACCACCTACCGCGTGGACATGGCGGAGGTGGAGCGACTGGCTCTCGAGCACCAGCCGAAGCTGATCGTGGCTGGGTGGTCGGCCTATCCGCGGCAGCTGGACTTCCCCGAGTTCCGCCGGATCGCCGACCTGGTAGGCGCCTACCTGATGGTCGACATGGCCCACTTCGCCGGCCTTGTCGCCGCCGGCCAGCACCCGAATCCCGTGCCCCATGCCGACGTGGTGACGACCACCACCCACAAGACGCT
The DNA here is from genome assembly GCF_042657275.1 of Nocardioides taihuensis. Taxonomy (NCBI): domain Bacteria; kingdom Bacillati; phylum Actinomycetota; class Actinomycetes; order Propionibacteriales; family Nocardioidaceae; genus Nocardioides; species Nocardioides taihuensis. The sequence goes on along the minus strand of NZ_JBHSKD010000001.1, from coordinate 9,110 downwards.
GGGCGGCCCCCGAGGTGGCGTCATCCTCACGAACCGGTCGGACCTTGCCAAGAAGATCAACAGCGCAGTCTTCCCGGGACAGCAGGGTGGCCCCCTCGAGCATGTCATCGCGGCGAAGGCGGTGGGCTTCAAGCTGGCTGCGTCGCCGGAGTTCCGCGAGCGCCAGATCCGGACCCTGCAGGGTGCGAGCATCATCGCGCGTCGACTGACGGCCTCGGACATGGCGGAGGCCGGGGTGTCGGTGCTCACCGGAGGCACCGAGGTCCATCTGGTGCTCGTCGACCTTCGTGACTCCGAACTGGACGGCCAGCAGGCCGAGGACCGGCTCCATGGGATCGGACTGACCGTGAACCGGAACGCGGTCCCGTTCGATCCGCGACCTCCCATGGTCACGTCCGGGTTGCGGATCGGTACTCCGGCTCTCGCTACGCGGGGCTTCACCGTGGAGGACTTCGCCGAGGTCGCCGACGTGATCGCGGAGGCGCTCGTACCCGCGTTCGACGAAGGCACGGCGTCCAAGCTGCGGAACCGTGTGTCCGCGCTGGCCGCTGCGCGGCCGCTGTACCCGGACCTGTGAGATGACCACCGCAACCGCCGGTTTGGCGCCCGAGGGCCGCAAGCTCCTGAGGCTCGAGGTGCGCAACGCCGAGACCCCCATCGAGCGCAAGCCGGAGTGGATCAAGACGCGGGCGAAGATGGGGCCCGAGTTCAAGCAGCTCCAGGGCCTCGTGAAGTCCGAGGGGCTGCACACGGTGTGCCAGGAGGCGGGCTGCCCCAACATCTACGAGTGCTGGGAGGACCGCGAGGCGACCTTCCTCATCGGCGGCGACCAGTGCACGCGGCGCTGCGACTTCTGTCAGATCGACACCGGCAAGCCGCAGCCGCTGGACCGCGACGAGCCGCGCCGGGTGGCCGAGTCGGTGCAGAAGATGGAGCTGCGCTACGCGACCATCACCGGCGTCGCCCGCGACGACCTCGAGGACGGTGGTGCCTGGCTGTACGCCGAGACCGTGCGGGCGATCCACGCGGTCAACCCGGGCACCGGGATCGAGAACCTCATCCCCGACTTCAACGGCAAGCCGGACCTGCTGCGCGAGGTCTTCGAGTCGCGTCCCGAGGTCCTGGCCCACAACGTCGAGACCGTGCCCCGGATCTTCAAGCGGATCCGCCCGGCGTTCCGCTACGAGCGCTCCCTCGACGTCATCACCCAGGCCCGCGACTTCGGCCTGGTCACGAAGTCCAACCTCATCCTCGGCATGGGCGAGACCCGCGAGGAGGTCTCGCAGGCGCTGCGCGACCTGCACGAGGCCGGCTGCGAGCTGGTCACGATCACGCAGTACCTCCGCCCCTCGCCGCGCCACCACCCGGTCGAGCGCTGGGTCAAGCCCGAGGAGTTCGTCGAGCTCAAGGACGAGGCCGACGAGATCGGCTTCTCCGGTGTGCTGTCCGGACCGCTGGTGCGCTCGTCGTACCGCGCCGGACGCCTGTACCACCTGGCCATGAACCGAAGGAGCAGCGATGACGCTCAGTGCATTTGATCTCTACTCGGTGGGGATCGGCCCCTCGTCGTCGCACACGGTCGGGCCGATGCGGGCCGCCAAGCGGTTCGTCGACGGCCTGGCGGCCGAAGGGATTCTCGGCACCGTGAGCCGGGTGCGGGCCGAGCTGTTCGGCTCTCTCGGTGCCACCGGACACGGCCATGGTTCGGCCAAGGCCGTCGTCCTCGGTCTGGAGGGGGAGGACCCGGCCACGGTGGACACGGAGTCGGCCGACGACCGTGTGGCTGGCAACCATGCCCGTCGCAGGCTCAACCTCGCTGGCACGCACGAGATCCCGTTCGATCCAGACACGGATCTGGTGTTGCACCGGCGCAAGTCCCTGCCCGCGCATCCGAATGGCATGATCTTCCGGGCCTACGACGCCGACGGGGTGAGCGTGGCCGAACGCACTTACTTCTCGGTGGGTGGCGGCTTCGTCGTCGACGAGGACGCAACGGGGTCCGATCGGGTGGTGCCGGATCAGACCCAGGTGCGCTACCCATTCACCTCGGGGGCCGAGCTGCTCGCCATCTGCAGCCGCGAAGGACTCAGGGTCAGTGACGTGATGCTGGCCAACGAGCTGGCCTGGCGCACCGAGGCTGAAGTACGCCGAGGCCTGCTCCACCTGTGGTCGGTGATGGAGGCTTGCGTCGAGGCGGGCAGCCGCCGCGAGGGTGTCCTGCCCGGCGGGCTCAAGGTGCCCCGGAGGGCGCCGGCTCTGTTTCGCGAGCTGTCGAGCGGCCGGGGATCCGCCGATCCCTTTCGGGTGATGGATTGGGTCAACCTGTTCGCCTTGGCCGTGAACGAAGAGAACGCGTCCGGCGGACGCATTGTCACCGCCCCCACGAACGGCGCGGCAGGGATTGTCCCGGCCGTCCTGCACTACTACGTCCAGTTCGTCCCCGGCGCAGATGAGGACGGCATCGTCCGCTTCCTGCTCACCGCCGCGGCCGTCGGCATCCTCTTCAAGGAGAATGCCTCCATCTCCGGGGCGGAGGTCGGCTGCCAGGGCGAGGTGGGATCGGCCTGCTCCATGGCCGCTGGGGCGCTGTGCGAAGTGCTGGGAGGGACTCCTGCACAGGTCGAGAACGCCGCCGAAGTCGGCATCGAGCACAACTTGGGACTGACTTGTGACCCCATCGGTGGACTGGTCCAGATCCCGTGCATCGAGCGCAATGCGATCGCCTCGATCAAGGCCATCAATGCCGCACGCCTGGCTATCAACGGAGACGGTTCCCACAAGGTGAGCCTCGACAAGGCGATCCGCACCATGCGGGAGACCGGGCGTGACATGTCCACGAAGTACAAGGAGACCTCCCGTGGCGGACTCGCCGTCAACCTCATCGAATGCTGAGGAGCACCCCGTGAACGGCGACGGCAGCACCGGTGCGACGCGCGCGAAGCGCGGCATGGCAGAGATGCTCAAGTATGGCGTGATCATGGACGTGATCACCGCCGAGCAGGCAAAGATCGCCGAGGACGCCGGAGCGGTCGCCGTGATGGCGCTGGAACGGGTGCCCGCCGACATCCGCGTGCAGGGCGGGATCCCCCGGATGAGCGACCCAGACCTGATCGACTCGATCATCGCGGCGGTGTCGATCCCGGTGATGGCCAAGGCCCGGATCACGCCCGCGGTGGCCAGGTGGGTCTTGCTGGTGCCGGGCGGTCCCAGGAACATCACGATCTGCTTGCCGGCGATGAAGTCCAGGGTGCCCAGGTGGGCGATCACGTCGCGCTTGAAGCCCGCGGGCGGGGTGGAAGTCGAACTCCTCCAGGCTCTTGCGGGCCGGGAATCGGGCGGCCCGGATCCGGCCCACGCCGCCGTGGGACTCGCGCGCGGAGATCTCGCGCTCAGGCAGGCGACCAGGAACCTCCACAGGGTCACGCAGGGGTTCATTTTCGATCAGGGGCTGGTTTCACCCTCGTCGACAAAGGCCAGCGCGGCGCAGGTAACCCGACGGCCAGTCCGGCCTGGCCGCCACCGACCACCGCGACGTCAATCTCCTCGGTCACGTCATCTCTCAAGACAGTGCACGGCGCCCGACGTACCCGCGCCGGCCGCGATCAGCGGCAGACGAGGTCGGCACATATGGTCGACTCGTGCCTATGAGGCAGTCCGCGACCGTCGTGCTCATTCCTCGAGCCTAGCCACGGCACGCTGTCCTGAGACGCGACTTGGCCAACGACATCGCCCCTGTCAACGTGCACCCATGTCGAACTCTGCTGTCGCGGTCCGCGAGCTGCCGCTCGCCAAAGATCCGCTGGCCTGCTGCGTGCCCCTGGCCCGTGAGCCGATCAGTCACGAGCAGGCCGCAGGTGCCGTTCCGATGCTCCAGGCAATGGCTGCCCTCGGCAGCCTCTTCACAACCAACCTGACCCACGAGGAGCAGGGATGAGTGACACCGTGCGCGAGACCCCGGCCGCCGACGCGGAGAACCCGGTCCTGAAGCGGCTCTCGACCCTCGACCGGTTCCTGCCGGTGTGGATCGGTGTCGCCATGGTTTCCGGACTGCTGCTCGGACGCTGGGTGACCGGTCTCGACGACGCGCTGGCCGCGGCCGAGGTCGGCTCGGTCTCCCTGCCGATCGCGATCGGCCTGCTGGTGATGATGTATCCGGTGCTGGCCAAGGTCCGCTACAACGAGCTGGGCCATGTCACCGGTGACCGGCGGATGCTCGGCACCTCGATCCTGCTCAACTGGGTCCTCGGCCCGGCCCTGATGTTCACACTGGCCTGGCTGACGCTCCCGGACCTTCCCGAGTACCGCACCGGCCTGATCATCGTTGGCCTCGCGCGCTGCATCGCGATGGTCCTCATCTGGAACGACCTGGCCTGCGGCGACCGCGAGGCCGCCGCGATCCTCGTCGCCCTCAACGCGGTCTTCCAGATCCTCGCCTTCGCGGTGCTGGGCTATTTCTACCTCCAAGTCCTGCCGAGCTGGCTGGGCCTCGACCAGGAGATCCTTCAGGTCTCCATGTGGGACATCGCCAAGTCGGTCCTGATCTTCCTCGGCATCCCGCTGCTGGCCGGCTACCTCACCCGCACCTTCGGAGAACGAGCCAAGGGCCGCGAGTGGTACGAGACCACCTTCCTGCCCCGCATCGGACCGGCTGCGCTCTACGGGCTGCTCTTCACCATCGTCCTGCTCTTCGCGCTCCAGGGCGACACCATCACCAACCAGCCACTCGACGTCGCCCGGATCGCCCTCCCGCTGCTGGCCTACTTTGCCCTGATGTGGGGCGGCTCGATGCTGCTCACCAAGGTGCTCGGGTTCGACTACCAGCGGGCCACCGCCGTCTCCTTCACCGCTGCCGGCAACAACTTCGAGCTCGCCATCGCCGTAGCGATCGGCGTCTTCGGAGTGACCTCGGGCCAGGCGCTGGCCGGCGTCGTCGGACCCCTCATCGAGGTCCCCGTCCTGGTCGGGCTGGTCTACGTGAGCCTGTGGACCCGCCGCTTCTTCACCGAGGACGCCATTTCCCGTTCCATCCCGACAGGAGCGTGAGGACGACGGCGGCCAGGACGAAGACACCATCCGCGACATCATCGCCGACATCGACGGCCGGGTGCGGGACTTGCTCACCCAACTGGTTCCCGACCTCCAACTGCCGCCGTCAAGGCTCGCCTCCAGTTCCTTATCGAGCGCCGAGCAGACCGCGCATTTATTCCGGTCCGGCAACCCCGTTACGCGCGGGTTCGACAGTTCGTTCGGACGCTTGAGGAGTTCTCGAATGTGAGCCTGTGCGTGCGACGAAGGCATCTTCCGAGGTCGAGTCCACGGTCGTGGTGGATGAAGAGGCCACCGCGTGATCCGGTGGCTGCACTCTAGGCAGTGAGTGCGGCGGGTGTCAGGTCCTCCTTCTCGGTGGTGGTCTCGTCGGTGTTGATCAAGGCGATGCGGGAGCGGGCGAGGACGTCGAGTCCGAGGTAGCGGCGGCCTTCGGCCCAGTCGTCGTGCTGCTCGGCCAGGACGGCTCCGATGAGCCGGATCGCTGAGTTGCGGTCGGGGAAGATCCCGACCACGTCGGTGCGGCGGCGGATCTCGCGGTTGAGCCGCTCGACTCTTCTATGTTTGTCAAGCCGGGGATGGTTCGGCATGGATGGCTTCCAGCGTTCGGTAGATCCGGCGGGCGAGGTAGCGCTTGAGACAGCGTCGGATCTCCTTGGTCGTGCGCCCTTCAGCGCGTCGTCTCTCGACGTAGGCGCGTGTTTCGGGGTGGTGGGTCATACGGGTCACGGTGGCCATGTGAAGCGCTCGGTTGAGCCTCCTGTCGCCACCACGGTTCAGCCTGTGCCGGGTGGTGTTCCCTGACGACGCCGGGATCGGGCTGACGCCGGCGAGTGCGGCGAAAGCGGCCTCGGTGCGCACTCGTCCGGGGTGTGACCACGCGGCGTAGACGACCGCGGCGGTGACGGGTCCGATGCCGGTCTTGTCCAGCAGCGGCGCGGCCTGGCTCTGCTTGATCAGCGCCTTGAGCTGCGCCTGGTTGTCCGCGAGCTCCTCGTCGAGGACGCCGATGCGCTTGGCCAAGCGGACGGCCTCAGCCCGTGCAACCGAGAGCGCGAGCTCTTCGGCGCGGGTACGCCAGGCGGCGACCTCGCGGATCTGAGCGTTGGTCAACGGCTTGCGGGCGTCCGTTCCAAGGTCAACCGCGCGCAGCAGAGCGGTGAGCGCATTGACGCACGATGTGCGCTCGGTGCTCATCTGCTCGCGGGCGGTAGTCAGTACCCGCAGAGCGGCCCGCACGCCGTCGTCAGCGCGGGGGCGGCGCAATCGGGTGACGTCGAGTGGTAGCACCGCAGCAGCGATGCGGTGCGCGTCCAGCGGGTCGGACTTGCCGACACTGCGGTGTCCGCGTGCATCCATCCGTGCGGCCTCGGCAACCTCGTAGCCGGCGTCGGCCACTGCGCGTGCGAGCCGGGTCCCGTAGGTTGCGACGCACTCGATGACCCACAAGGCGCCCATGTCACCGCCGGTGAGGCGAGCAGCCCACGCCAGCGCTCGTCGAAAGCCAGCGTGAGTGGTCGGGAACTCTTCGGCGGCGAGCAGCTCGCCAGTACCTGCCGCCAAGATGGCGTAGGTGTGATTGCGGGCGTGGGTGTCCACGCCGATGACGTACGGGTAGGAATGCGCGACGATGGCCACGGCGGTTCGTGACTCCTTCCAGACATGGATGATGGTGCGGCCGCTGCGGGCCGGCGCAGGCCTGGATGGAAGTCACTTCGGGGCAGAACTGTGAGGAGTCACGACCCTGCTACGCGGCAGGGACGGACAGTCTTCTGATCAAGCCATCGGAGTGGGCCGGGTCGGCGCCGGCCACCCCGTCCCCGGCCGGACAAGTCGAACGAAAGGCACCCTCACGGAGCCAGTTGGGGTTCGAGTCACGACCACTGGACGAAGCGACACGGCGCTCACCCTGCCAGCCGGTTCCAGACCAGCTGCTCCAAGACTCACAGTTGGGGTTGTTGGACCAGAGCTGGCGCCAGATCTCTTTCGGGAACGCGGTGAACGCCAAGATGTCCGGGCGGGCGTCCTCGAGGTGCTCGGCGACCGCGGGGAGCTTCTCGGCCAGGGTGTCGATGACCCGGTCGAACTGGGCGTGCACGGCCTTGGCGTCGGGCTGGTCGTAGATCGAGTGCAGCATCGCCTTGACCCAGCCCCACGACGACTTCGGGGTGGCGGACATGAGGTTGGCGGCGTAGTGGGTGCGGCACCGTTGCCAGGCCGCACCGTCCAGGGTGCGGCCATCGCGGCGACCAGGCCACTGTGGGCATCTGAGGTGACGAGCTTGACGCCGCTCAGGCCGCGGGCGTTCAGGCCCCGGAACAGGGTCAGCCAACCGGCTTCGGACTCGGCCGAGCAGATGTCCAGGCCGAGGATCGCGCGGTGTCCATCGGCGTTGACGCCTGTGGCGACCAGGACGTGGGTGTTGACCACCCGGCCTCCCTCGCGGACCTTCATCGTCAACGCGTCCGCGGCCAGGAACGTGTACGGCCCCTGGTCAAGTGGCCGGGTCCGGAAGTCCTCGACGTGGGCATCGAGTTCCTTGGCCATCACCGAGACCTGCGACTTCGACAGCCGGGTGATGCCGAGTGTCTCGACCAGCTTCTCCATCCGCCGCGTCGAGACCCCGAGCAGGTAGCAGGTCGCGACCACCGTGGTCAGCGCCCGCTCGGCCCGCCGCCGTCGCTCGAGGAGCCAGTCGGGGAAGTAGGACCCCTCCCGGAGCTTGGGGATCGCGACCTCCATCGTGCCGGTCCGGGTGTCGAAGTCCCGGGTCCGGTAGCCGTTGCGGGAGTTGGTCCGCTCCGGGGACCGTTCGCCGTAGCCGGCGCCACAGATCGCGTCGGCCTCGGCCGACATCAACGCCTGCACGAACGTGGACAACATGCTGCGGAGCAGGTCGGGCTCGGCGCGCTGGAGGTGCTCGGCCATGAACGTGGGCAGGTCAATAGAGTTGGGGTCGACGGTCATCGTGGTGACTCCTTCAGTCGTGCTTTCGCAGGTCTTCTGAAGGATCACGCGGTGGCCGTCGCTGTGTCAGGACGCCACGCTCAGGTCGGGCCCGTCGTACACCACGCCCTTGGACTCAACTTCTTCCGATGCGGTTGGCCGCCGTGGTTGTCGATAGTGGAGGGACGCGAAAGGGCGAACTGTCGCCTCCAGGTCGCCTCCGACCTGAACGGTGTCAGGCTTGCAGTTCAAGACTCGAAGGCACCCCGACAAGCAGAGCACTCGGCCCGGCGCCTGCCCTTCAACGTCATCCTGCGTGCGGGCATCGCCCATGAAGGCCAGAACGGAACTAGGAAAGGGTTCGATGTTGAAGATCGGCTACAAGGCATCTGCGGAGCAGTTTGGGCCACGTCAACTGGTCGAGTATGCGGTGTTTGCCGAACAACTGGGCCTCGACAGTGTGGTCATCTCGGACCGCTTTCTTCCTTGGAGGCACAACGGTGGACACGCACCGTTCTCCCTGGCGTGGATGGCGGCGGTCGGAGAACGCACCTCCCGCGTGCAGATCGGAACGAGTGTGTTGACTCCCACGTTCCGCTACAACCCGGCTGTATTGGCCCAGGCGTTCGCGACCATGGCGCTGCTCGCGCCCGATCGCATCATGATGGGCATCGGCAGCGGTGAGGCCCTCAACGAGATCGCAGTTTCTGGCCGCGAGTGGCCGGACTTCAAGGAACGTTACGGGCGCCTGCGTGAGGCGGTCAGGTTGATGCGTCGACTCTGGACTGAGGACAGCGTTTCGGTTGAGGGCGACTACTACACCCTGGTCAACGCGCAGATCTATGACCGCCCCGGGCGACCCGTACCCATTTACATTGCTGCGGGGGGCCCGCAGATGGCGAAGTACGTCGGACTCGAGGGAGACGGGTTCATCTGCACGTCGGGCAAGGGCATGGAACTCTACAACGACAAGCTGATGCCTTCGTTGGCTGAGGGTGCCGAGGCCAGTGGTCGCTCCGTGGCGGACATCGACCGTATGATCGAAGTCAAGATTTCTGGCTCATCTGACGCTTCCGTGGGTGGTTGATCGCGCCTGAATGGCCGCACGCCGTTCCCGC